>CANMTP010000013.1 GCA_947500845.1 uncultured Aquimarina sp. | reverse complement strand
GATACTTAAATATACTAATTCTCTGCTTTTTCTACAATAAATTATTAAAGTTTCTTATCCCGAACTCACGTTAATTACCATCGAAAGGCTCTTATTATCAAATCTCTTTATTTATCTATCGCAAAGCGTCAGATTTTTTATTCTTTTGCTGTGTCTTATTCATTTTGGCAATGACTTTACGATACTCATAAATTCCATCGTATTTTACACCCTTCATATTTAAAAGCTCACCATCATTAAAGCGTATTTCTTGTTGGTCAGGTGTTTGATAGGTACCAAAAGGATCTACTATTATTTTATTTTCAAGGGTAATCGGTTTACGAACACGGTTCTGTGCCAGATTCTGTATTCTAAATACATTTCCATCTACTCTTAAATAGTGAAATCTATTTTGATATTTATTTTGTAGCTGAGTTTGAGAAAGACCTTTGTTTTCCTTTTTCACTTTATATCTATATTGATACTCGTTTCGATAACGAATTCCATACATATCGAGACATTCGCCGTCTTTTAGACGAAATTGCTCCCCATCGGCAGTCTTAAAAGTTCCGTCAGGATAAAGAGTAGTACAATCGGCAAGCATAGTGCTTTCTTGAAGTTGTTCCTGATCTCCGTCTTTAATTTTTATCATATCACCATCAACGTACATTAAATTTACCTGATCAAGATTTTGTGCTAATACGGTTACAGTGGCAAAAACCATTGTAAAAAACAATACTATTTTTCTCATGATTTCATGGTTTAAAATTACTAATAAATGTACGCTCTAAAAGCATAAAAAACGATGATATATGTCATCTTCAAAAGTAATCCTAAACCTTTTTTCCTTTCAACATTTTATTCCAATATAGATAAGGAAGCATATATTTCTTAAGTATCCATAAACGCCAATGTTCTTTAGAGCTATCAAAAATCAACATCTTTTTTAGTTCTGGATCTGGTGTGAAATTACTTTCATAATCAAATTCTCCCAAAACCATTTTACCATAAGCAGTTACCAAAGGACATGAAGAATATCCGTTGTAGGAAGCATTATTCGCTTCTCGATGCTGAATTAATCTTAAAATATTATCAACTACCACTGGTGCCTGTTTTCTTATGGCAGCTCCGGTTTTTGCTGTTGGTAGACCTGCTACGTCACCCAAACCAAAAATATTCTTATATTTTTTATGTTGAAGAGAATAATGATCCACATCTAACCACCCATTTTCATTAACTAAAACAGATTCTTTTACAAATTTTGGTGCAGTTTGTGGTGGCGCCAGGTGGAGCATATCAAAAGGCATTTCTATAACAGCATCTCCTTTCAGGCTCTCTCCTAATGGGTTATCTTCTGTAATTATATACTGGCTTTCGTCCGGCGATGTGTTCCTGAAATAAATGATCTGCTTTTCTGCATCAATCTTATAAGGAGCATAAAATGGCTTAAAATGAATCCCGTATCTATGAATGACCTTCATTAACGTTTCTCTTATAGGCTTTACCCCAAAAATTACAGATCCAGGCGTAGCAAAAATTACATTGGTTTTATTAGCTATACCATGTTTTCGAAAATAATCTGCGGCCAAGTATGCAGTCTTTTGAGGAGCTCCACCACATTTTATAGGGGTGGTAGGTTGTGTGAATACAGCATTTCCTCCTTTAAAATTTCTTATCACTTCCCAAGTATGATTAGGATTGGTATAGTTACTACATACAACGCCTTTATCGAGCGCCTCTGGCAAACCTTCAATAAGCGATAGATCCATAACAAGTCCGGGAGCAACTACCAAATAATCATAAGTAATATTTCTACTCCCTTTTGTTGATATCATGTTATTTTTAGGATCAAAACTCGTTGCATAATCCTTGATCCATTCAACACCCTTTGGCATTACCTTTGCCATAGGCCGTGCTGTTTTTTTAAAATCATAAGTACCAGCACCCACCAAAGTCCATGCAGGTTGATAGTAATGCACTTCTGACGGTTCGATAATGGCAATGTTCAAGGTTTTATCTTTTTTTAGAAACTGTGCGGCAGTCATAATTCCGCCAGTTCCTCCTCCTATGATTAGTATTTGATAATGGGTTTTCATTTTTGCTGTGATTTAGGTAATTCTTTCAAATGTAAAACCTTGAATACAATCCTACAGTAACTTATGTTACAAAGAAGCTTTACAAAATTTAGAGCCCTTCAAAAGGTACTGCATAAATATCCATTGTAACTTTAGTTACATAAATAGATATTGAAAAGTGCTAAATTTATAAATCGGTAACAACATATCTTGACCCAATGAAACGACGAAATTTTGTTAAAAAAACTGTATTAAGCTCCATAGCCACCTTAATTGGAGTAGATATTGTTTTTGGAACTACAATGCCCAACGGATATCAACCAATAATCCTGCAAGATCCAGATCCATATAAAATGTTCAATAAGGATAAAGGGATGGAAGTACTGAATGACAGGCCCTGGAATATTGAAGCAAAAGCACATTTGCTCGATGATAAGATCACCCCTAATAAATTTATGTTCATTCGTAATAACGGGTTAATTCCAGAAAATATAGAGAGCAAAACCTGGACATTAACTATTGATGGAGAATCTGTAAAACAACAAAAAACCTATACTCTTGCTGATCTAAAATCGAAATTTACCGAGTACACATATCAGCTTACTCTGGAGTGTGGGGGTAATGGCCGTAGTGAATTCGATCCTCCTGCAAAGGGAAATCAATGGACGGTTGGCGCTGTATCATGTGCTCAATGGACTGGTGTTAGACTACGGGATATTCTTGAAGACACTGGTATTAAAGATAATGCTGTATATATTGGTTATCATGCTGCAGATACTCACCTTAGTGGAGATCAAAAAAAAGAACCAATCTCGCGAGGTGTTCCCATGTCCAAAGCCTTACAGGATGAAACATTATTAGCATATAAAATGAATGGAGAAGATATCCCTTTGGCACATGGATATCCTTTGCGGTTAGTTGCCGGAGGATGGCCTGCATCTGTATCCGGTAAATGGGTGAATAGAATCAGTATCCGGAATAAAATACATGATGGCACCAAAATGACCGGTACTGCTTATAGAATACCTTGCGAGTCTATTGTCCCAGGCGAAAAAGTAAAAGATGAAGATATGTGTATCATAGAATCGATGCCTGTAAAGTCCCTAATTACTTATCCAAAATCCGGTGCAATGATCGATCAGGGTAAAAAACTAGATATTAGAGGACATGCCTGGGCTGGTGAGCTGGAAGTGACTAAAATGGAATACTCTATCGATTTTGGTGCTACTTGGAAGGAATGCCCTATAGAAAAGCCAGTAAATCGATTAGCATGGCAACATTTTTCCGCTTCCGTAGATTTTCCAAAGAAAGGCTACTATGAAGTATGGGCCAAAGCAACAGATTCAAAAGGTACGAGCCAACCTATGATTTTACCAGGTTGGAACCCAAAAGGATATCTAAATAATGCCTGTCATCGCATTGCAATTAAAGTAAAGTAACTTATGGATGGGCAAGAACAATTTCGAAAACAGGTCAGAACCATTTATAGACTCCTGGTAGTAGTATTCACTATGGTGGGATTGATTACCGTTGTCGGAATATATATGATTACTGATCCCACACTGTCTGCTTTTAAAAAAGTAGAAACCGATTTGGAGTATACAATTGTTCAAAAAGAAGATGAAGATGAAGACAAAATAGAAAACGGAATACATGTACGAACCGGACTTATTGATGCAGAAGGGTTAATGACTGTGGTAAATAATTGTACTACTTGTCATTCATCAAAACTGGTGACCCAAAACAGGATGGATAAAGAGCGCTGGATAGCTACCATAAGATGGATGCAGGAAACCCAAAATTTATGGAATTTGGGAGATAATGAAGAAATTATAGTAAACTATTTGGTAAAGAACTATCCTTCATACAAAAAAGGAAGGCGGGAAATACTAACCAATATTGAATGGTATGATTTGCAGGAGTAATTTGAGTATTATTTTGGGGTTGCTTTTTTTTTCATGTACACAAACTAAGGAGAAAAATAAAGAAGATGTTACTCCTATAATAGCATCTGAAACAAAGACATACTTTAGTACCAAACATCTGCTAGATGTTGATGAATTACATTCTCTTTTTGAGAAAGAACGTATTAAGATAGTAGATTTCAGAAAACCAGAGGCCTATGAGAAATCCCATATTAAAGGAGCGATCAATATTTGGCGCTCAGATATAGAAGACATATCGTATCCTTATAAAGGAATGATGGCTACAAAAGAACATATTGAAACTTTATTTAGCAGTTTAGGAATTAAAAATGAAGACACTCTTGTACTATATGATGATCAAGGGGCATGTGACGCGGCTCGTTTATGGTGGGTCCTGAAAAATTATGATTTCGAATCGGTAAAACTTTTAAACGGAGGATTAGAAGCCTGGAAAAAAGTTGGAGGACCAGTTAATGATGAAACTGTTGTTCTAACGCCTTCAAAATTTACGCTTCCCGCCAATAGTTCTTTTAAGTTATGGATTGGTAAAGAAGAAATTCTAGAAATAGTTTCTTCAGAAGGACAAGAAATTATCCTAGATACCCGAAACATGGATGAGTTTAGCGGAAAAAGACAAAAAAATGGAGCCCAAAAGGCAGGAAGGATTCCCAAAAGCATACTCATAGATTGGGCTGAAGCTATTGATTATCAAGGTACACAAAAATTTAAACCATTTCATCAATTAGAAACGATCTATAGCAGAATGAATACGTCAAAACATGATCTTGTGATTACCTATTGTCATAGCGGAGTTCGATCGGCACATACCACTTTTGTATTAACCGAGTTACTAGGCTATAAAAATGTAAAAAACTATGATGGTTCCTGGGTAGAGTGGAGTTATTTTGATGATCTGCCTTTTAAACAAGATAGTATAACAATAATAAAAAAATAAATTATGGAAAAGTATATATCTGCATTTACAGATGCTTTTATTAGTAGTGTTAACTGGACTTGGAAATCCATGCTATTTGAAGTACCATGGTACACCAACTATTTTTGGGGGTTAATAGCTATCTCCTTGTTCGTTTGGGGTCTAGAAATTGTTTTTCCCTGGCGTAAAGAACAATCTGTTTTTAGAAAGGACTTTTGGTTGGATGGTTTCTATATGTTCTTTAATTTTTTCGTTTTTGCAATTGTAATAAGTGGTTTCTATAAATTGTTAGGAGTATTTTTTGAGGATATTGGAATTTCTACAAAGAGTTTAACAATTATAAACATTTCTAGCCTACCAATGTGGACCCAATTATTGATTTTCTTTATTATCCTGGATTTTGTACAATGGTTTACACATGTATTACTTCATAAATATCCATTCTTATGGAGGTTTCATAAAATTCATCATTCTGTAAAGGAAATGGGATTCGCAGCCCACTTGCGTTACCACTGGATGGAAAATATTTTTTATAAACCCTTAAAAACTATCGGAGTAATGATTCTAGGCGGCTTCGAGCCCGAGCAAGCGTATATTGTACATTTCATTGCTATTGCTATTGGACACCTTAATCACGCAAATATTAAGATTACCTGGGGACCGTTAAAATATATTTTAAATAATCCGGTGATGCATCTTTATCATCATTCTTATATATTGCCAAAAGGTTCTTATGGCGTAAATTTTGGGATTAGCTTAAGTATTTGGGACTATATTTTTAAAACTAATTATATTCCTGAAGACAGTGGCACTATAGAAATTGGTTTCCCGGGAGATAAAAAAATACCTAAAAACTTTTTTGGGCAAATCATTTACGGTTTTAGAAAGCAGAAATAACTACTCATCTTTTATTTCCAAATCAAAAATCCGCCTTTTAAATCGTAGATCTTAGAGAATCCCATTTTTACTAATTTTCTAGCTGTTACTTGGCTTCTTCCACCAGAACGACAATAAATATATACAGGAAGATCTTTATTTAGTTTCTCAAAAGATTCTTCAAACAAATCCTTTGAGAAAAAATCTATATTTATAGCACCTTCGATATGTCCGTTTTTGAATTCTTTTGGGGTACGTACATCAACGAGTTGGACTTTATTGTTTGATACTGCTTCTTTGTACGTTGTGCGATCTAACACTTCTATTTTTTTTGATTCCTGGGCCCGTGCTCCAAAAAAGAAACCTGATAAGAACATAATTTTTAGAACATTTTTCATTTAACTTTTCTTCAATAAAAAGGAAGTAGTAAGCTTATAACAAACTACTTCCACCAAACAAACCAATAAATAAAAACTTATTAACCATAGTTTTTTACACCGCAAAAATATAGTAAGATTATCTTTATTACAGTAACAAAAGTTACAGAACAGGATGTATCGAATAATTGATAAAAAGTATGTATGAGCTCAAAATTTACAGGCTTGTAGTCTAAGTCTACATTGTCATCGAAAATAACTGTGTTTCTGGTTTGCTTTGTTGCAAACGAAGATCAAAGGCCATGCAAATGTTGCGTACAAAAGGTCGACCTTTTTCTGTGACTCTTATTTGAGAATTAGATATTTCTAATAATTCGTCTTTTTCCATTTCTTTAAGTCGAATCAGCACTTCAGGCAACTCACTAAAATGATATGCTTCCAGATCCCAACTAGTTTCAAAATGACACATTAAGTTTAGAATGTGTTTTCTGATAATCTCATCTTCCCGTGTTAATATGTGTCCCCGATACACAGGAATAATTCCTTCATTAATTAGATGTTCATATTCTTCAACACCTTTCACATTTTGTGCAAAACCATACCAACTATCACTAATAGATGAAACCCCCAAGCCAATCATCATTTGTGTTTTGGATGCTGTATATCCCATAAAATTGCGATGTAGGGTTTCATCTTTCATAGATTTGTATAACGAATCGTTTTGTAGGGCAAAATGATCCATTCCAATTTCTACATACCCAACCTCAGATAATAACTTTTTACCGGTTTCATATTGATTCCTTTTTTGCCCGGCTGTTGGTAAATTAGACTCATCGAAACCTCGTTGTCCATTTCCTTTTTGCCATGGTACATGGGCGTAGCTATAAAAAGCTAATCGGTCTGGGAGTAATTCTTTGGTTTTAAGGATAGTATTTATTACGGCTTCTTCAGTTTGAAAAGGTAATCCAAAAATTATATCATGACCAACAGAAGTAAATCCTACCGCTCTTGCGGTTTCCGTAATATATTTTACATTTTCAAAGGATTGTATACGATTAATTGCTTTTTGAACCGTTTCGTTATAATCCTGTACACCAAAACTTACCCTTCTAAACCCCACATCATATAAAGCTTGTAAATGCTCTCGAGTCGTATTGTTAGGATGTCCTTCAAAACTAAGTTCACAATCTTCGGCACGTTCTGCATGCAAGAAAATTCCATTGATCAAATACTCTAAATTTTCAGGAGAAAAAAAAGTTGGTGTACCACCCCCTAAATGTAGTTCTTTGATTTTTGGTTTATTTCTTAATAGGTTAAGATACAGTTGCCATTCCTTCAATATTGAATTGATATAAGGTTCCTCTACATCATGTCGTTTAGTAATTCGTTTATGGCAACCACAAAATGTGCACATACTTTCACAAAATGGCAAATGAACATAAAGACTAATCCCCTCTTTATCATTACTTTCATCAAAAGATTTCTTAACAGAAATTATCCAATCTTTTAAAGAAAAGGTAGTATTATCCCAATAGGGTACCGTAGGATAACTTGTATAACGTGGACCTGGTATATTGTATTTATCGATTAGAGTAGAACACATATTTTTATCTAATTTCAAATTTTTCTTTATTGAAGATCATTCATGCAATACCAAAAAAGGAACATGGGTATGATAGCTTATTTTTTCTATGGTGGGATGAAACAATATACGTTGAAAAAAATTGAGATTCTTGGCGACCATGGTAATCATATCTATATTTCTGCTTTCTACAAAACATTGTATAGCTTCTTCGATATTGGGATTGGATAAAAAATGAAAACTATGCTCTAAATCATCTTTTAGATAGTCATTTAAAAAATCCTTATTCTTTTTCTGTAAATCGCTCAATTCTTGTTCTTTTTTGGTAATATGTAATACCCTAAGGGCAGCATCATTCATTTGAAGAACACTTGTGATGGTATTTAGAACTCTGCTTTTGTAATATAAATTATAATCGGTCGGAAAGGCAATTTCTTTGGGTTTTACATATTTGGCATGTTCGGGTATCACCAAAACTGGACATTTCACTTTGGTAATAACATCGCCAGTGTTGCTGCCAACTGTCATTTCTTTTAATCCAGAAGCACCTTTGGTACCCATTACAATAAAGTCAATATTCTTTTCTTGAATTTGCTTTCTAATTGCATCTATAAAGAAGATATATTCATTACTAGTAAAAAAACGATGCTTTGTATTTAACGGTAATTTCTCGATTCTTTTTAGTAAGCGTTGCATATGCTCTTTATCACTACGTGTGATTTTCTCTATAACAGTATCTTTTGTGTCATAAAAGGACTCACCCCCTATCATTTCTTCGTAAGAGGATACATGCAGAAAATAAAAATTACATTTTATTTTTTTAAAAAATAGTAATGCATATTCAATGGCGTTCCAGGAGTTTTCTGAAAAATCTGTCGGGATCAGAACATTCTTCATTTTAAATACTTTCTAATACAACAAATGTATCGGGTAGCATTTATGAAAAGAATGATAAAAATCAGTTTACAAGAAGAATGATTTTTTTATTCTACCAATTGGAGGCCTGATAAGTCAAGGATCTTTATGTTTCGTCCTTCAATTTCTATTAATCCATCTTTTTTGAAGCTTGATAATGTGCGAATTAAACTTTCTGTAGCAATCCCGGCTACACTGGCAAGATCATTTCGAGATATCTTTATACTTTCTTCAGGTTTTTTGTTGAGTATCTGAGCAAATTGTAATATAGTTTGTGCAGTTTTCCTGCGTACCGAGCTATATGCCATTTGTAGTAATTGCTCCTTTATTTCAGTGAGATTATCGGTAAGTAGTTCCATTAACTCAAGAGAAATATTTTTGCTCTTCTCCAGGATTTCTTTAAGGCTATTTTTCGATATTCCTGCAACTTCGCAATCCTCTACAGCTGTGGCCGATTCTTGGTAGGGAATATTGTCTATAAAAGAAGTAAATCCAAGAAAATCGTCTGCTTTATACAAAGCTGTAATCAATTCTTTACCACTCTCGTCCATTTTATGAGATTTTACAACCCCTTTCAAAATAAGATATACTTTATTAGAATGCTCGTCCTCTTTAAAGATTGTTTCTCCTTTTTTATATTCTGAAAGTTTACCATGATCATTGAAGAAATTTTTTAACTCATGAAGATTTCTCAATCCATCATCGTTTTGATCTTCTATGGTTTTTGAAGATTGCTCTTGCAGTATGTTGGCAATAATCTTGGCTTTGGCCAAACGACTTTCTATGGCACTTATGAGTTCTTCTTCTTCAAAAGGTTTGGTAAGATAATCGTCTGCCCCCATATCCATCCCCTTTCTGATTTCTTTATGTTCTGTTTTCGCAGATAGAAATATAAAAGGTATCTGATTGGTCGTCGCATCATAAGACAAAGCTTCCAGGACACCATAACCATCTACTTCAGGCATCATGATATCACAAACAATGATGTCTGGTTTTTCTTCTTTGGCTTTGGCGATGCCTATTTTTCCGTTAGGAGATGTAATTACTTTATAATCTGAAAGTTCTAAAAGCTCAGCGGTGTTTTCTCTAAGCGCTGTATCATCCTCGATTAATAAAATGGTTTTCATCTGTTTGTTTTGTTTTTTGAATGGTCAGATGGTTGCAATAATTATTAAAATATTAATAATCATTCTAGTTCATTTCAACTTTATGATTTTTCTCAACAGGTATTTTGACGATAAATGTTGAACCTTGGTTTTCTTTACTTGTAAAAGTAATACCCCCTCCCAGGTTTTCCAAATGGCTCTTTACAATATTTAACCCGATTCCGGTTCCTTGATCTAATAATGCATTTTCTGCTCTAAAATATCTTTTAAAGATAAATTTTTGCTCTTTTTTCGGGATACCAATACCCTGATCTATGATTTTAAATTTAAGCATTCCGTCTTCAAAATTTACTTGTAAATCGATAACGGTATTTTCTCCTGAATACTTCACTGAATTATGAATAAGATTTGATAATACAAGTTCTAAAATCTTTTCATCAAACTCGATGCTATAATCATCTATATCTTGTGGATAATTTATTCTTTGTCCATCCTTTAATAGCATATTGGCATTGTATACTACTTCATTAATCACTTTGCTAAGCGGAAACTTGCTAAATTTATAGCTCACTTTCCCGGTTTCTAAGCGCTCAATAGATAGAAAGTCGTTTAAGATATTGTCTAAATACTTCACCTTATTTTTTATGGTAGTAAGGTGCTTTTCTCTCTTGTCTTGCTGTTCGTCTTTGGTATACTTTCCAATCAATGTCGCCGAGGTAAGAATACCACCAAGTGGTGTCTTGAACTCATGAGAGACCAATGATAAAAATTTGGTTTTTAAAACATTAAGGTCTCTTTCTTTTTTCAGAGATTCTTTCATTCTGGCTTCTGCCTCTTTTCTAAGCTTTACTTCTTCCTTAAGCTCTTGAATAGTATCGTTTAGCTCTTCTGTGCGTTTTTCTATTTTTTGCTCTAACTGGTTGTTTAATTCATAAATTCTAAGCTCTTGCTCTTTTCTTTCAGTAATATCAATTACCAAAGCCATAACATAATCGTTATCATAAATAGTGAATGGATTAAGACCTGCTTCTACGGGAAATTCTGTACCATCTTTGCGAACCCCAAAAAGATCGCGTCCTTTTCCCATACTGCGTTTTTCACTTTGCTCTACAAAGCCTTTGAAATGAGCTTTATGATTATGGTGGTACTTCTGAGGAATTAAAATATTCAAATGTTTGCCAATTAACTCATCAGGATCATATCCAAAAATATCGTTGGCAGATTTGTTTGTTGCTACCACAATCTGTTCTTTGTTCACCACAATAATACCTTCGGAAACAGCTTCAGAAAGTAATCTAAAAATATTGTCGTTCTCCTTAAAAACCTTCATAAAACGAACTGGTGGTTGGTTATCTTTAAATTGATTGATCGTATTTAGATTTAAATCGGTTTATAAATATAGTGGTTATGTTTCAGATAATTCTTACAAAAATTCATTAAATCATTAAGACTTCAAAAATAGCATAATCTAATATAAAAACTGATATCTATCATTTCTTATTAACAGCCCTTTGGATACTTTAACCAAAATTTATGAATCATGAAAGGCGTGTTAAATCTGAGGAAACTGTTCAATGTAAATAATGAAATTCATTGGACCTTTGTATTTATCTTGGCTTGGGTAATATTTTTAGAACTAAAATCAGGAGGGACTATTGAAAATGCTCTGATGAGTACTGTTTTTATTCTATTATTGTTTGTATGCGTGGTGTGTCATGAATTTGGACATATACTCACCGCCAGAAAATTTGGAGTAACTACAAAAAAAATAACACTATTACCTATCGGAGGAGTCGCATCCATGGAAACTATACCCGAAAATCCCAAGGAAGAGTTATTAATTTCGTTGGCTGGTCCTGCAGTGAATATTCTTATTGCATTAGGCTTATCTCTCTTTATTAATATCTCAATTTTCTTAGATCAAAACCCTACACAAATTGAAGAAACATTAAGCCACGTTACACCGCAAAACTTATTAATTTATCTTTTTTCTGCCAATATAGCTTTAGCAATATTCAATTTTATTCCTGCATTTCCAATGGACGGGGGTCGTGTACTACGTGCAATCTTAGCGATGAAAATGGATCGGGTAACAGCCACCAATATTGCTTCTGGTATAGGTCAATTTGTAGCTTTAATTTTTGTATTTGTAGGTATATTATATAATCCATTTTTGATCGTTATTGCATTATTCATCTTTTTTGGTGCTTATGGAGAAAATAAAATGGTACGCCAACTCGCCTTGTTAAAAGGTCATAAAGTACAAGAGGCTATGCTTACCAATATTTCTATTCTAAAACCCGATGATACTATTAAAGACGTGATCGAACTTTTGCTTTCTGGAACAGAAAAAAGCTTTGTAGTTACTGAAAATTCAAAAATTGTGGGGATTCTTTATCATAAGGATATTATTAAAAATTCAAAAAACAAAAGCTTATCCATACGAGACATCATGTCCAGATCCTTTAAAACAATTCATATGGATTCCGATTTAAAAGAAATTTTTAAGCTAATCAATACCGAAAAAAGAGACTTTTTTGCAGTCATCGATGATGATATATTAGTTGGTGCTATCGATCTGTCCAATTTGAGTGAGTTTATGCTTATTCAAAGTAATTTGATAACTCGATAATTTTATTATTTTCATTATTACAACTGATTTATATCATAAAAATCCTGAAGAACTCAAGTTAACTTTACTTTAATAAAAATTACTAAAGACTATACCCATGGAAACTTCGCAAAACATAGGAGTTACATTTTATCAAAACTTAGGAAAGCTATTCTATGCTATAGCTGCTTCAGATAATGTAGTTCGTGAGTCAGAATATGATTCTTTAAGAAAAATTGTAAAATCAGAATGGTTAGATGTGGATGATATTGAAGATGAGTTTGGCGCTGATGCTGCTTTTCAGATTGAGATTGTTTTTGATTGGATGGATTATGAAACTCCCAATGCACAATCTTGCTTTGAAGAGTTCGAATCTTTTTATAAAGAACATCAATCACGTTTCACAGATCGTATAAAAGATTTAATCTGGGATACTGCTAATACCATTGCTAGTGCGTTTTCTGGTAAAAACAAGTCAGAATTAATGATGTTGGGCAGGCTGAAGTTACTTTTTGAAAAATAATAACTAATACTTATCCTTAATCGAGAAATGGAGTTTATTGATTATTACAAAATACTAGGCATTAATAAAAATGCTTCAGAGGGAGATATCAAAAAAGCATACCGAAAATTAGCTAGAAAATATCATCCCGATTTAAATCCAAATGATAAAGAAGCAGAAACAAAATTTAAAGAAATCAATGAGGCTAATGAGGTATTAAGCAATCCCGAAAACCGTAAAAAGTATGACCAATACGGTAAAGATTGGAAACATGCCGAAGAGTTTGAAAAAGCAAGACAGTCGCAACAACAATATAATCGGTCTGGTAGACAGCAGTATTACGGCGATTTCTCTGAGAGTGATTTTTCAGACTTTTTTGAATCAATGTTTGGCGGCACAGGTCGAAGTTATCGTAAGAGTCAGGCAAGATTTAGAGGAGAAGATTATAACGCCGAGCTTCGTCTCGACTTAATGGATGTCCATAAAACCCATAAAAGAACACTCACTGTTAACGATAAAAATATTAGAATTACTATTCCTTCAGGAGTTGAAAATGGACAAACGATAAAAATCAAAGGACATGGTGGTCCCGGTATTGGTGGTGGTCCCAATGGCGATTTATATATTACTTTTATTATAGAAAACAAAAGCGCTTTTAAACGCGATAAAAGTGACCTTTATCTCAATAAAGATATTGATCTATATACAGCAGTTTTGGGTGGTGAGATTACTGTTACTACTTTGGATGGAAAGGTGAAATTAAAAGTAAAACCCGAGACCCAGAATGCTACTAAGGTTAAATTAAAAGGAAAAGGGTTTCCTGTATATAAAAAAGAAGGACAATTTGGGGATCTATATATTACATACACCATCAAAGTACCAAAAAATCTTTCTGAAAAACAAAAAGAGTTATTTAGAGAACTATCTAAAATTTAATACAATGACTAATGAAAATCTCATACCGGCCGAAGAATTTTGCACTAACCACAGGGTAGAATTCTCGTTCATAAACTCTTTGTATGAGTTTGGATTAATTGAAATTATTACTATTAGGCAAACAGCCTTTTTAAACCCAGAGGAGCTGCCTAAACTAGAACAAATTTTACTTTTCAATAAAGAACTAGAAATCAATCTAGAAGGAATTGAAGTCATCATACGACTACTGGAGCGTGTTCATCAAATTCAAAATGAAATGACAATCCTAAAAAATAAATTAAGGCTTTACGAGAATCTGTGAATTAGATTCAACCTGAAATTTAATGACAACTTACTTTTACCTTACAAATTAACTGATCGATATCATATTTTTAAAATAGAAACTCAACTACATTTATTGTCATATAATTACATACTAATGCCAAGACCAAAAACAAAGAATGAATTAGTTGAATTGAGTACCAAAAATTATAAAAGATTACTGGACTATGTTAATTCTTTTTCAGAGGAGAAATTGGCTTCTGAATTTCCTAAAGGACTTTTAAATAGAAATGTTAGAGATGTATTGGCACATCTTCATCATTGGCATCTTATGATGATGGATTGGTATACTGTGGGAATGAAAGGAAATAAGCCTGAAATGCCAGCAAAAGGATATACCTGGAAAACTACACCAGATCTTAATCGGGAAATATGGAAAAAATATAACACTGCAGATTTAGATGATATAAAAAAGCAACTACAAACCTCATTTGAAGATCTGCAAAAAATAATCCACAAGCACACCGAAGAAGAATTATTCGAAAAACGCAGATACAAATGGACTGGAACAACCTCATTAGCTGCCTACCTAATTTCTGCTACCTCTAGTCATTATGACTGGGCCTATAAATTAATTAAGAAATCGATGAAATAGCCCCAAAACTATTTCGTTGTACAAATAAAAGATCTATTATATGAAATGACCATAAACAAATTACATCATAAGTGTACTAAACCATATGATTCAATTTTTTATGCGAATTCCTGAATGTGCAGAAATTTTTGTTTCTTCATTTTCAGTAAACTAAAAAATTTTAAACAGATGAAAACGTTAATCATTGGTCTTATCTTTCTAAGTTTTATTGCTTGTAAAAATGAGACTACACCTCAAAAAAAAACTGATTCTAAACAAATAGAAAATGAGGAAAAAATAGATCAGGATATTCCAGATTCTACAGTAGTTTTTTCTGAAGAAAGCCTTGAACTCGAAAAAGAGAAAACAAAAGCGATCAAAAGAGAGCGTCTTATAAAGGCGGAAGATGATAAACCTAGTCTACAAGAATTAGTAGTTTCAAAAAGTTTCTTCAAAGAAGAGGATCTATACCTTTTGGATTATAAATATCCCTATATGAACGAGAAAATTGATCCTGGTTATGCGGTTTTTAATAATTTTATTAAAGAAAACTATTTAAATATTGAAAAAACCGAAAATCAAATCCTGGAAGACAAAGAATTACTTTGCGACACTTTAAAAATCAATAGATTTCGAGATAAAAGAATTATAGATTACAAAATATATAGCCTAAATGATAAGTTATTAAGTACCGTATTGTATAAAGAAAATTATTATTCGGGGATGCGATATTCTACTTACCTTTTTGATTGTGTCAACTTCGACCTGAAAGAGCATGTTTTTGTATATTATGATGATTTTTTTGTAGCTGACTCTGAAGAAGAAGTATATAGCACTATAAACACCCTAATAAAAGAAGGTATAGAATCAGGAGAGTTATATTATGAATGTTGGGAATTATCAAAAGGGGATTTTAAGGCTTATAAAAACAATTTTGTAATAAATGACGATACCGTCGAATACTATTTTGATGATTGTGTTATTTGCCCATCTTACACAGGAACTTACTCTGTAGAAATCCCGATTAAAAAAATAATGCACTTGATAAAAAAATACAATTTCCGCCCCAAAGTAAGCTAGCTTAGATACTTAAGTTTTCATTTGATTATTCTAATTTTGATTTGTTATATGTGCATGAATAAAATTTTAAATAGATGAAAAGTAATTTTAATACTATTATAAATTCTGAAACCCCGGTATTAGTAGATTTTTTTGCAGACTGGTGTGGGCCATGTAAAGTGCTCACCCCAATTCTTAAAGAGGTCAAAGATGAGCTGGGAGATCGTATAAAAATTGTAAAGATTGACGTTGATAAAAACCAACCACTATCTGCAAAATATCAAGTTCGAGGAGTACCTACTATGATCTTGTTTAAAAATGGCAAACAACTCTGGAGACAATCTGGAGTACTACAAAAAAATGATATTGTAGGAGTGATTAATTCATATCAATAGGCATGCAACTCAATCAATACATAGATCATACATTGTTAAAAGCTGATGCAACAGTAGAAAACATAAAAAATCTATGTACCGAAGCTAAAAAATATGATTTTTTCTCTGTTTGCGTAAGCAGTTATTTTGTTGCCCTGGCCGATAGTGAACTTATGCATACTAATGTTAAAGTAGCTTGTGTAGTTGGGTTTCCACTTGGATCTATGACTACTCGGGTTAAAGTATTTGAGGCTAAACAATGTATAGATCAAGGGGCCAATGAAATTGATATGGTGATTAACATTGGTTTGCTGAAATCTGGTTATCATAGCATCGTAGAAGATGAAATCAGATCTATTAAAAAAGTAATTGGTGATCATACATTGAAAGTAATCTTTGAGAATTGTTATCTCACTGACGAAGAAAAGAAAATCGCCTGTAAACTTTCTCTAAATGCCGGAGCAGATTTCATAAAAACTTCAACCGGTTTTGGAACAGGTGGAGCTACCATAGAAGATGTACGACTTATGAAAAATGAGGTAGGAGATTATTTAAAAATAAAAGCTTCGGGTGGTATACGAGATCTAGATACTGCTAAAAAATACATCGAATTAGGGGTCTTACGAATAGGAACCTCTTCTGGAGTGGCCATTGTAACTTCAAATCAATAAAAATGAGTATACATATTGCAGCAAAAAAGGGAGAAATTGCAGAAACCGTTTTACTCCCTGGAGACCCTTTACGGGCCAAATGGATTGCCGAAACATTCTTTGACAATCCATTTTGTTACAACGAGGTACGCGGAATGTTTGGCTATACAGGAACTTATAAAGGAAAAAAGGTCTCGGTACAAGGAACCGGAATGGGAATTCCCTCGGCTCTTATTTACTGTCATGAGTTGATCAAAGATTACGGAGTAAAAAACTTAATTAGAGTAGGCTCTGCCGGATCGTATCAAAAAGATGTAAAAATTAGAGATATTGTAATTGCAATGGCAGCTTCTTCTACCTCTGGTATTAACAATTCAAGATTTATTAATTCTGATTATTCACCGACTGCCAATTTTGAATTGTTCATGAAGGCAACTACATATGCCAGAGAAAATAATATTACTATAAAAGCCGGAAATGTATTATCCTCTGATGAATTTTATGAAGATGATCCTAATTCTTATAAACAATGGGCAGATTTTGGAGTACTTTGTGTAGAAATGGAGGCTGCAGGACTATATACCATAGCAGCAAAGTTTAATGTAAAGGCCTTAACTATCTTAACCATTTCAGACTCATTGGTTACTGGCGAAAAAACATCCTCTGCAGAAAGAGAAACTACATTTAGTAAAATGATAGAAATTGCATTAGGAACTTTGTAAAAAAATCGAGAATTCTCTTTTTTGTCATTTTGAGCAGGGTCGAGAAATGAGTTTGTATGATTTTTTACATATTTCGACCAAGCCTGTCTTGAGCCCGTCTAAGGGCTCAATATGACAGTAGTGATTCAAACGTTATCTTTTAATATTTAAAATATTCAAATCTTAAATGTTAATACAGGCTTATTAGCATGATTAGCTATGTCTTCTCCTATGCTTCCACTAAAGAAATGTGCTAATCCCCTTCGACCATGTGTTGGGATTGCAATTACATCTGCATCGATTTTATTACTATAGTTAAAAACTCCGCTTTCAACAGTATAATCACTATAATATACGACCTTATCATACACTTCCAGATTACCGGCATCTGCTTTGAACAAAAATTCTTTTACTCTATCCTCCATTTGATTAGTGCTTTTAAATCGCTCTCCAGGTAGATTTACGTATAATAAATGTACGTTAGCACCAAGGGATTCAAACAACTTCATCGCATTATGATACGGGCGTAAATTTTCCATTTTAAAATCACATGCAAATACCACTTCGTCCATTTTAAAATTATCTCCCGGGTTTTTAATGACCAAAACAGGAATATCAGAAGTACGAACCACTTTTTCTGTATTAGATCCAATAAAAACTTCTTCTCGTAAACCACTTACACCGTGAGACCCCATCACAACAAGATCTACATCATTTTCATGTGCTACTTCATTAATTTCACTAAAGATCTTATAATTCTGTACTGTTTCGGTTACTTTGATTCCTTTCAGGTAGTCTTTATCCAAAAAAGTTGCGAATCGTTTTTCTGCAAGTTTCATATAGTACATTGCTTCTGCTACTTCCTGGCCTTCATTTTTGGTGAGTACAGCTTCAGACAACCCGAGCATATGCAATACAATAATTTCAGCATTTTGTTTTTTTGCAATAGTTGCTGCAGCTTGCAATGCATATTCTGAATATTCAGAAAAATCTATGGGTACAAGAATTTTTTTCATCTGTATAGTCTTTATTGTTTTTTAAATTGTCAGATGTAATTCGCATAACTAATAATATCTCTTCATAAAGAATTACTCAAATTACGCTCATTTCATTGTTTTCTGTTAATATATTTTCAAAATTAGATGATGTTATCTTTAAATAATATGACAATTATCATAACAATCTTTCATCAAAGTATATAACTTTATTTATCAAACACTTAAAGCAATTTAGAAACCAAAAACTTGTTCATCATGGCACTCAATTTTAATCAATATGCAAAAGAAGCGAATACCTTTTTAAAGGAATATGCGGAAGAATTAAACCTAGAGGACAATCCAGATAAAGCAGCACGAATTTTATCCTCTGTGCTTCATGGATTACGAGAAATTATATCTATTGAAGAGTCATTACAATTACTATCACAGTTGCCTATGTTTCTAAAAGCTGTTTATGTAAATGGATGGACTGCAAAGCAACGAAAGAATAAAATAAAGCATATGGAACAATTTATTGATCTGGTTAGATCTTATGATGGAGTTACTTCTATATATGATTTTGAATCAAATGAGGTAGCAGAACATTATATCCAGACTACATTCTTCGTATTGCGAAAATATATTTCACCAGGAGAAATGGAAGATATCAGAGACGAATTGCCTAAAAACTTAAAGAATATAATTTTTGATAAATCATTTTTTTAGAAAGTAAGTAATTAACCGTTAGAGTCTCGTAATTACTCGCTCACGTTCTAAGGTAGCTATGATTGCATTTACATACTCATTAACAGTAGTTGTAATACCTTGTGGGTCTACAATATCCAATGCCCCTACCCATACTAACGATTTATTGTCATCTTCGTTAATATTATAAATAGAGGTTTCTACGTGATAAACTTTATAATCGTCATAATATCCGGGGTTGTAGTATACATCTTGAAATCTGTAATAATAACCACCAAAACGAGTCCAACTATATCCCACGGTATAATATCCTCTATCATAACTTCTTCGTTCGTCAACCCCTTTAACTGCAGTTATAATGACAGCGTCAAAACCTTTTTCAGAAAGATCTTTTATCATTTTGTTGACTTCTTCTTCAGTCTTTTTAGAATCTGTAAATGATTCATCAAAAATCTTAGTGCTCTCGTATGCATTGATATTACGACTTACAAACTCTTCCTTGAGGCTTTCTTCAAAAATTTTACGTGCAGTAAGATTTTGTGTTACTCCGAGAACAAGAAGTTTCTGTGGTTTAAAAAATAAAACTGTTTCATTTTTCCAGCTATCTACCACTCTTACAGATGAGCATCCCGAGATTAGGATTATCATTACAACTAGAATTATTTTTTTCATTATTTATTAATTATTAATTATTGATTATTGAAAATCAGTCTTTGGATTTTAGGATTAGTTCGGTTCTTGTTATCAATTTTTTGGCATAGTTTGAAATTTCTTCAAGATTAGATTCACCGGTTATTGCATCAACTTCTGCCATCTTATAGGTCCCTTCTCCAGAAGTGGTTAACACCACTATTTTGTCCCTTTGATCAATTGTTTGTTCTATAAATTCTCTTACTACAAAAGGTGGTTTCCAATTTTCCCAGGTATGCATAATAACAATCCCAGTATATTCATCTGGTTTTATATCAACTAAAGAAGAAACATCGATAACTTTAATAAATATTGAATCTGATTTATAGTGATTTACAAGTTTGTTGGTAATACTATCTTTAAAAGTACTGCCTTGTGTCGCAATAAGAAGCTTACGATCAAAATCAGGAGTATTTACCTCGTAGGCCTCTACTACTTCCATCGAGTACTCGTATTTGTACCATATCGAAAACAGGAAAAATAGTACGATAACCGATAGGATGATCCATAATACTTTTTTTGGACGTTTCATTTTTGTGTGCTTTAAGGGTCACTCACTAAAATATTGAACTCTCAGTAAGAAAAATATGACAAAAATCATCTTATAATCACCAGATTATTAATTTGTGACCTGAAGTTGTTTTGGTTCATCACTTTTTGGGACAATTCGCTCATTTTGCATTTGAAGTACTATTGCATCCACATAATCTTCTATTTTAAGCTGTACCAATTGATAATCATATATATCCAGGCACAATCCCCATAATAATGAGATTTTTTCTTCTTCAAAGGTGTAAATATCAGTTTCTAGGTGATATATTTTATAGTTTCCCAACCGCCCTCCTGTGGTATCTTCCTTTTCATCAACTCTGGTTACAGCAGTAATCATAAAACTATCGAAATCTATTTTCGCAATTATTCCTATGAGTTCGTTCAGTTCTTGTTCGGCTTTATTGATTTCAGTAAAAAGCATTGTTGAAACCTCTATACTTTCATAAGCATCAATGTCATAAGCTGTTAGCTTTTCTTTCATTTTTGTTTCAAAAGTCCTACGCGCTTCGATATTATCTGTCAAACCAATGATGACGATTTTTTTAGGCAAGAAAGTTTTTGTTTTTTCAGTATTCTTTTTATTTTTCTGTGGAGCCGTTTGTCCGTGTACGTTTACAAACACTACACATAAAAAGAGTATGTTTATTAATTTTTTCATCTTTATGTATTGAACGGACAATGTACTGGGATATCATACCATATGATATGATCTTTATCATACTTCAGGGATATGTTGTATTTGAAATGACATGGTTTTTAAAGCGAAAAACCGGTTTTTGAAGATATAATTCTTTTTAATTCATTAGTCGTGGTTGGATCTATCAAATTCAGTGCTTTCACAGCACATAACTCTTCAACCATTTTTCGTCCTGCAAGTGTATTTGTTGAAATCCCGGTTACAATATCTGGTGTAATATTAAAAGCTTTCATCAGTCCATAAACGGCGTAAGGATCTGAAGCGCTTAGAATTATGCATTTTATTTGCTTTCTTATCGTATTAATTGCTATATCTCCATTATATGGTTCTAGAGGTGATGCTCCTATTTCGATAACTGCTACATCTGCTTTATGGGATTCGATTCTACTCATTAACTGTTTCAGTTTTTTTTTATATTTTTCTCTTGGATAAATTGAGGATGGCAATCCAACATCTACAAAGTCCACCACAGCATCAGCGCCCACATCTTTAAATGCCAGAATATCCTTATAACGCCCTGCTCCTGTGAGTTTAGCTCCAACTACTTTTAATCCTGCCAATTTAAACAGATTGGTTACAATACGGCCCGAAGTGGTCTTGCCTGCAGACATCGATGTACCTACAAAAAGAACGGTTGGAGTAGTAAATGGCATTTCATTTAAAGGCTCAACAAAGGTGTCCATCGTAAGTCTTTCTGCTCCCCTGAAGACATGAGCAACATAAGCTACTTTCATCATATTAGGAATAAAAACCGACTTTGAAGTCATTTTTCCTAATAAGCCGGCACCTGTTAATACATCCATTTCAAGATCATCTTCAACCTTTTTCCAGGTTCCCGTGGCTTCTAAGGTTGCAAACCTTTCGCCTAAAGCTCCAACGATAGATTCACCTCCCATAACACCGCGCATTCTTCCGTTAGGAAGCTCGAGACTCAAAGTATTACTACCTGCATCCAGAATCTTACAAATTACATAGTCGCCCGTTTTCCATTGTTTTTTAGGTAACGCTTTTAATGTAAACCCTTTTTCCTGAAGATCAGAAATTCGGGTGAGAGATGTATATATAAATCGATGCTTCATTTTTTAGTTTTTAAAGGTTGTTCAAGAAGTAAAAGTGTAAGTAAGATTGTTCTTTCGACAATTTTATGGTGAAAAATATATTCATGTGTAGCATGGGCTCCATCACCAGGGGTTCCCAATCCATCTAATGTAGCTGTAAACTGGCTTGTCGTATTAGCATCAGAACCGCCTCCTGCAGTGGCTTGCTGCAAATCTATGCCTAAAAGTTCTCCCTTACTTTTTACTACTTTCCACAACTCTTGATTACGTATGGTTTTTTCCATAGGCGGTCTTTTAATGGCTCCTTCAACCTGTAATTCTACGTCTGGAAGATTTGGCTTTAGAGATTTAATTTTCTTGGTAATATATTCGCCATCATTTGCATTAAGTACTCTTACATCAACTATTGCTCTACTTTCTGGTGCTACAACATTAGGCGAAATACCTCCTTCGATCATTCCAACATTTACAGTGATTCCTCTTTCAAAATCGTTCATTGCATAGAGTTTTTGCACCTGATGTGATAGTTCTACAATGGCGTTAATACCCTTCTTGGGATCTAAGCCTGCGTGTGCCGCTTTTCCTTTAACCTTAATTATAAACCGACCTATACCCTTTCTGGCTGTTTTTATCTTTCCTTCCAAACCAAGAGGTGGTTCTAAAACATAAGCCCTAATAGAGATCTTGGCTAGTCTTTTGATAGCATTAGTCGATTCTCTACTCCCGATCTCTTCGTCAGAATTAATTAAAACAACAGGATTCACAGGCAAGGGTAACCCCAACTCTTTAATTGCACGCAATGCAAAAATTATTTGAGTGAGACCTATTTTCATGTCATAGACTCCAGGACCTCTAATTTCATTATTCTTATTGACTATGGGCATTTCTTTTATTGTATCCAAAGGCCATACCGTATCACAGTGCCCAATTAAAAGCTGTAAGGGAAATTGTTTATCTCTCTTTTTGGGACGTGCATATAGATATCCACCTGTTTTTTTTCCTGGAACATGTAGCGTATTATATGCAATCTCTTCAAACTCTTTTTTAAGGAAATCAATGATTTGATGTTGTGATTTAATAGAAGTGGAAGGTGATTCAATTGTTACCAATTTTTTCAAGAAAATCAACATTTCGTCTTCACTTGTAGTAAGATAACCTCGTATAATATCAACTATGTCTTTATTATTTTTCATCGCGAGAAATCTTTTGGAAAAGGAAAATTGAATGTTTCAGAAATTCTGGCAAAACGTCCTTCGGCAACATAAGCTAATAATGGATGTTTATTTAGTTGTTCTTGCTCATCTTTTTCAGAAACTTTTAAATAGTTTGGGTGCACTGATGCTGCACTAATTTTACCAGTTATGATGCTGTTCTCCTCAAATCCATCAATAATTTTAAACAACTTACACTCCAGATGCAGGTAAGAATCAACAACTAATAGTGCGTCTATTACACTCGCTTTTATAGTAGGTAATGCAGAAACTATCTGATCTGATTTTGAAATACCTTTGGTTCTTGGTGAAGCACTGAGTGAAGCCAGCAATACCTGGCTAGGCAGTGGAAAACTTACCGAAAATTCTCTATGCTTTAAAATATTTTGATAGGTACCATGTCTTGTCGTACAAACAAAGCCAAAGTAATTATCAAAACCAACAGGCATTGCTAAATGTTTTGGGGCCATATCATATCCATTATCTTCTTTAGTTCCAATAACAATCAAAGGAGCTACTGTGAAAAAGTGACTCCAAATGGGATAAGACGTATTTAATGTAATGAAATCCTTTTGCATGTATATATCCTTGATTTTGTAGGTGATCAAGGTACAAAAGGCGATTAGTTAAGAAACTGATTTTTATCATCTTATCCCCCTTAAAAAACCGAAGTCAAATGACCAATATCATATTTTAATACTCATGTTATTAATACATTGAATACCTCAACCAAAACCTTACAAAACATGAAAACTATTATACTATTATTTGCTTTACTGTTACCTATTTTCTCAATTGCCCAGTTTGAAGCTCAAGAAGAAGTTATTGTATCAAATGAGCAGGATGACGATATATATCTTACTGGTGAAAATGTAAAAATAAATGCTAAAGTAAATGGAGATTTGGTCACTGCAGGTGCAAGTATTACTTCAAAAGATTCTATAAGTCAGGATTTAATAGCTGCAGGAGGCGAAATAGTAATCCAGGGATATGTGGGAGACGATATTCGTACTGCTGGTGGAAGCTTGACTATCGATGGTGATGTGGGTGATGATCTGGTAGCAGCTGGAGGTGAAATTATGATATCAGAAGAGACTACAGTACAGGGTAATCTCATTGCTTGCTCTGGTAAATTAGACATCGATGGTGAAATAAAAGGATTGGCCAAAGTATGCGGTGGTGAAATCACATTGAATGGCATAATAGCTAAGGAAGCAACATTTTATGGAGGAACGGTCATTATAAATGGAGAAGTGCGAGGACCGTCTAAAATAGTTGCAGAAACCATCAAAATTGGAGATAATGCAAAATTCTATGCCGATGTAGAATATTGGTCAGAAAATCGTGATGTAGACTTTAAAAACTCTCTTGTCAAAGCTTCTGCTAACTTCAATGAAGATCTTGCCAGAAAGGAAAAGAAACTTTCCTGGGGATTTTTTGGTGCCGCTGCCTTAGGTTTTTGGATATTCTATATTCTTTCTGCCTTTTTAATTATTCTACTCTTTAATGCATTATTTAAAAATTGGTTTTCAAAAGCTGTTGGCAACTTAGATAAGGATCTTTTTAAAAGTTTGGGAAATGGGGTAGCCTATCTTATAGGAGTACCCCTATTGATTGTGGTTACCTTTATAATTGTTATCGGGATCCCGGTTGGGTTATTTCTAACCACCCTTTATCTATTCAGTTTATTATTTGGTCATTTGGTAGCGGCATTGCTTATATCTCATTACCTAAATAACAAGAATGAGAAATCCTGGAATTTCTGGACTATTATTTTCTTAGCACTTGCCATTGCTATAATAATACGCTTGGTAACCTTTATACCCTTCCTTGGTGGAATCATTTCTTTCCTTATTCTTGCAGTAGGTTATGGTGCATTAGTTATTACCTTATTGCGGTATAAAGCTTCATTAAAATTGAGTACTTAAAATAAAAAAAATGATCCTACAAGATAAACATAAACCGATTTCAATTAAGATTGGTGATGTTGCTTTACAAGGTAACCTCACCATTCCTGAAAACCCGTTGGGAATTATAATTTTCTCACATGGGAGTGGAAGTAGCAGACTAAGCCCAAGAAATAATTATGTTGCTAAAGTATTGCAAGAAAAAGGATTGGCAACCTTGTTATTTGATCTGTTAACAGAACAGGAAGACACCATTTATGAAAATCGATTTGACATAGATTTATTAACCGAAAGATTAATCGCCGTAACTAATTGGGTTAAGAATTATACCGATACAAAAGGTTTAAAAATGATGTATTTTGGCGCAAGTACGGGTGCTGCCTCTGCATTAAGAGCTGCTGCTTCTTTAGGCAATGATATTAGCGCTGTTATCTCGAGAGGAGGCAGACCAGATCTTGCTATGAAAGAACTAAATAAAGTAACTGCTCCTACTTTATTGATTGCAGGAGGTCGAGACGATATCGTTATTCAATTAAATCAAAAAGCATATCAAAAATTACAATGTGATTGTGAGCTAAAGATTATTTCGGGAGCCTCACATCTTTTTGAAGAACCAGGGAAACTTGAAGAAGTCGCAAATATATCTGCCCATTGGTTTATTAAGAAAATATCAGTAGAAGATGATTAATACTTTTAGAGATAGAATACAAGCAGGGTTGCAGTTAGCAAAAGAATTGCACTCCTACAAAGATAAGCCTGTGGTAGTTTTAGCCATCCCCCGTGGGGGCTTGCCTCTGGGTGCAGCTGTAGCAAGGGTATTAGAAGCACCTCTTGATGTTGCACTTACCAAAAAAATTGGACATCCTTACAACAAAGAATATGCAATAGGAGCTGTAAGCCTTAACAGTAGAATATTGAGTGCTGCCCTTGAAGCTTCTGAAGAATATATCGAGGAGGAAACAAAACGAATACGAGAAGTGTTGATTCATCGTCAAAAGCAGTATTATAAAAATCTAAAACCTCAAAATTTAAAGGATAAAACGGTCATTATTGTAGATGATGGAATCGCAACGGGTAACACCATTCTTGCTACCATTGAGCTGATATATCAAAATCAACCTGCCAAAATTATAGTTGCTGTCCCTGTGGCGCCAGCAACAGCAGTTGAAAAATTAAAAAGCTCTGCTTATGTAGATGAAGTAATTTGTTTACATACGCCCAATAATTTTAGGGCTGTTGGTCAGTTTTACGATGAGTTTAACACGGTAACCGATGAAGAAGCTATTCGAATACTGGAAGAATGTAATAACGCTATCCTTTAGGATATCATCCAACATATGCTCAAAAGCTAGTATTCTTGATGGAACCAACATAACTTCTCTAAAAAATTTTGGCACCTCCCATAGATAGTCTTCTACCTTTTTTTGAACCTTTTTCATTTAAATATCAAAAACTATGTTTGTTTCCCATTTATCATTATGATTCTTATAGATGTCTGCTTCGTGATAGGTGACCGCTTTGATCTCTTGATCAAAAGAATTGACAGGTGCTCCAAATATTTCTGCAACAATAGTACTTTCTGAAAACTCTATAAATTGAATCCTGCAATAAATTACTTTTTCTGTACAAGAAAGTGATAAGATGTCAGAGAGGAAATCAACTAATAAATTTGTGTAATCTAACGAATGTGTTTCAATTCGAGTTCTACAATAAAACCTGTGAATTTGGTCACAAAATCCTTTTTGCAAAATATTGTTCATCCCTTTTAGTCCAGTCAAAAACAAATCCTGCATAGATAAATCTTCTATTTTCATCCTAATGTCTGCGGTATGTGGAAGATATTCAATTTTCATACGTTTGAATATTTTTAATTGATTGAAAATAAATGAATAAAAAAATTTAGAACGAATGTAAGCACTCCACTTTGTTTCGTTCTCTGATTAAAAATTTTAAACATTTCCTTTTGTGAAATAATATCTAAAATTTATTAATGTTCGTTTCATCTGTTCTGGTTTTTATTTTTTGATTGCTTTTACAACTACAAAAGAACCTTCTCCAAACCCTTCTTTTGGCACTTGAATCTTTTTAATTTCATCTAGATCCCCAAATAAAGTCTGATTAAATTCTAAATCTCTGAATCCTATTTCCCGAATTAATTTCTGAATGCGTTCTGTTGAATAAAAAATTGCATTCCTAAAGAAAGTGCTTTGTTTCCGCTTTTGTTCATATTGTTTTGCAATGCTTTGATTTTTGTCTAAAAAACCAACTATGATAGACCCTCCTGACTTTAAAACTCGATAAGCCTCTTGAAATGCATTTTTGATATTATCCAAATGACAAACTGTGACAAACAAAACAAAATCAAATTGCATATCACTATAAGGAAGGTTTTCTGCCACTCCTTGCATAATTTCTATTTCTCTCTTCGCTGCTTTTTTTGCCATTTCTGCAGAAGGTTCTATACCTTCCTTAATTCCCAGCGGTTGTGAAAATCTTCCTGTACCAAGACCTACTTCAATTCCTCTAATATTTTCTGGTAATTTCAAAAGCTGCTCTCGTATAGCTGCAACTTCAGACATATATACTTCGTGATAGGTTTCATACCAAGCTTCATATGCCTCAACATTCTTGTTAAATATTTCTGTTTGTATCATGATTATCAATAATTAATTTACAAGTTTATTCTTATGTATCAAATGAAATGTCAGTGATAACAATCCATTAAAGGGGATGTTTGATCTATAACCTTCAAAACAGATATTGTCTAATTATGTAAGGATTATAAATAAGCTTTAATATATTGTAAACTAGCTGTTTAAAATATGACAATGGTCAAGCTTCAACATAATTATACATTTGTTTTGCTTTTTTATTACTTTTTGAAGCTTTAGATTTGTAGTGTATCAGAAAGATACTTTTGAATATCTGGTATTTAGGTCACATGGTTATACTAAAACATTATAATATCACCGTTAAAGGAAAAGTACAAGGAGTCTGGTACAGAAAAAGTACACAAGATAAAGCCCGCGAATTGGGTATTACAGGATTTGTAAAAAATCTTTCCAACAGCGATGTGTATATCGAAGCTGAAGGAAGTCAAAATCAACTTCAATCTTTAATAAAATGGTGTGCCATTGGACCAGAGTTTGCAAACGTTGATGACGTGATTTTTGAAGAATCACAGGTCAAAGCATACCAAGAATTTGAGATTTTGCATTGAGAATAGCTCTTAAAAACCTTTTACAATGCCAAAATGTTTTAATACCCGTAAAGCTCTCAAGGTATTCCAGCGACTTGGTTTACCTGCTTTTTCCATATCAAAATGAGTTTTTCCGGGATGTTTGGCCTGTACATTCCAGGTACCATCTGCATTTCTTTTCTTCAGTAATACATCAATAGCAGGTTGCATTCTTTGATCCCATTTTGTATTTGAGTATTGAAAATAATCCAAAGCACTAAGAATATCATACCGCCATCTTCTGGGATAACTTAGTTTAAGAAAGTCCTTATTAATAATCTTTCCTGTTCTATCAGAAATATAAAATTGATGTAGTAGTATAAACTCCTTCGACGATTGTATTGCTTTTTTAACTTCTGGTAATCTATAAGTATATTCGTTACGCTCATATTCGGTCATACCTTCCAATACCGAAAGTGTTGTATGTAGGGAACTATGCTTGGCACCAGAACGATATAGTCTGCAATTAAATCCACCATCGAGCATCAACCCATTCAATAAATTATCAATTACTGACCTTAACTGTTCTTCACTAGCTTTAAAATAACTTGCATAATTCAAAAACATTCCATCGATACAGGCATCACTTTTTTTTGCATTCGGATATATTCCACCATCGTTAGCTTTACACTCTCTTAATATCTTATCAATAGATGCTTTTATGGGTAAATTACCTGGAGAGATACATAGATTGCGCAAATCCATTAACGTATAGTGTGTAGACGTCCATTTGGGTTGATAGAAAGCCCTACCCCAATGTTCGTCACCTCTTCGTTTTGATAAAAATTTTGCCCCCCAGCCTTCTACTGCAATTTTTTCCTGAAGGTCCTTTCGCTCTTTTAAGAGTAAATCACGATTAACCTGATACTTAACTGAAACATCACCTTTAAGTAACCATTGTAAGATTTCCTCATCATTCATCTTAATCTAAATATCGAATTCATAAGAAAGATCATTTACTTTAGTAATTCGTTTTGTATCTGTTCATACTCATCTTTGTCAATTTCACCTTTGGCATATCTCTTTTTAAGTATTTCAAGTGCTGTTTCTGAAGTTCTTCTTCTATAATGATCATCATCAAAGCGACGCCATGACCCTCCAAAACTCCTTCGACTTAAAAGAGAAAAAAGAAAAGTATCATTACAAAACCCATGATGATCGGGAAAGTATACCAACCATCCCAATGCATACTCCCTTGATGCAGATGAATAAGATTCATAAACTTTCGTGTTTTGGTTATTGTATTAAAGGTAGCAAGACTTCATTAGAAAAATTATGACTTACGTCATTAATACCAAAAACTTGTTACTCTGATTTATATGACATTTCTCATTGTATTCTCCTGTAACAGATGGTATTTTTAAGACGATAATTCTTAAAACACACTGTAATGAAAAGTATACGCATTTTATTAATATGTTTGATTATTTTTCCTTTTGTAGGGGCATCACAAATCTTAAAAAACATAGATGAGGTAACTCCTTTTCATGAAGAATTGGCAGCAGTCAGAAAAGGGGATAAATGGGCATTTATCAATACTAAAGGGGATATTGTAATCGACTACCGAGAAGATTTGGTGAAATCCAAAACAAAGAACAAAACTACTAGCTATCCCTATTTCAGCGATGGCAGATGTTTGATTACACAAAAAATTAACGGTATTGTTTACTTTGGTTATATCGATATCACTGGAGAAATTGTAATTAAACCAGAATATCTAAACGCTACCAATTTTGATAATGGGCACGCTATCGTTCTTAAAGTTTCTAAAGAAGAATTAGGAAGAAACGATCTTTTGGATAAAAAAGTAGTGTCTTATAGTTATGACGAAATAGTTATTGATCATTTGGGGGCTCAAAAAATCTTTTTAATAGGTCCTGTTCATTTGGTTTATAAGAAAGACAGACTTAGAAAACCACCAATGATACAATCTTATTTTTTATCTCCGAACTTAGTCGCGTCTAAATCTAAAGATAGTGGATGGCAACTATATACATTGAATTCTTCTAATTAATCTTAAAAATTTAAAAAAATGAACAGGTTAAAAGATAAGGTTGCTGTTATAACTGGTGGTGGTCAAGGGATAGGAAAAGCGACTGCCAAATTATTTTTGGATCATGGAGCAAAAGTAATGCTAGTAGATATTGCAGAAAGTGAATTAAAAGCTACGATTCAAGAATTCAATACTGCTGATGCATCCTATTGTGTCTCAGATGTTTCTAAATCACATGACACAAAAGACTATGTATCACAAACCTTGTCTGCCTTTGGTAAAATTGATATCTTCTTTAATAATGCAGGAATTGAGGGTACAGTTACTCCAATTTTGGAGTATCCCGAAGATATTTTTGACAGGATCATGGCAGTAAACTTGAAAGGAGTTTGGCTGGGATTCCAACATGTAATTCCAAAAATGACTGATGGGGGCAGTGTTATCATTACCTCATCTGTAGCAGGCCTCAAAGGCTTTAAAGGTTTGGGTCCTTATGTAGCCAGCAAACATGGTGAAGTAGGAATCATGCGTACTGCAGCTCTTGAGTTTGCTGACCGTAGTATTAGAGTGAATTCTGTACATCCCGGACCTGTTCATACTCGTATGATGCGATCTATTGAAAAAGATATTTCTCCTGATAATCCAAAAGAAGCTCAAAAGGGATTTGAAACTATAATTCCCTTTGTGCGATATGCAGATCCAAAAGAAATTGCAGAACTGGTATTATTTCTAGCATCTGATGAAAGTAAATATATCACAGGAACAACACAGGTAATCGATGGAGGAATAATTATAGCTTAATATGTTAAAAAAATAAAACTAAAAATTATGGAACCTAAAGAAATAGAAATAAACACAATGCCCAGAATTGGTGATGATGCACCAGATTTTGAAGCGTTAACTACACAAGGCAAAATGAAATTCTCTGAGTTTGCTGAAGGGAAATGGATCGTATTATTCTCTCACCCTGCTGATTTTACTCCGGTGTGCACCACAGAGCTTAGTGGTTTTGCAGAGAGAAAACAAGATTTTGAAGCACTTAACACGAAGTTAATAGGATTAAGTATTGATAGTATTCATTCTCATTTAGCCTGGGTAAACAATGTACGTGAAAAAACAGGAGTCTACCTTGACTTTCCGATCATCGCCGATCTGGATATGAAGGTTGCCAAATTATATGGTATGCTGCAACCCAACGAGAGTGAAACAGCAGCTGTAAGAGCCGTATTCTTTATCGATCCCTATCTCAAAATCCGTCTTATTATGTACTACCCTCTTAACGTTGGACGTAATATGAATGAGATTTTGAGAGTGCTAGAAGGACTTCAGGTATCAGACAAGCATAAAGTTGCCTTGCCATTAAACTGGAAAAAAGGAGATAAAGTGATCGTGCCACCACCAAAAACCCTTGAAGAAATGGAAGATAGAATACAGGATACCTCTTGTGAAAAAGTAGATTTTTATCTGGCAAGAAAGGAGTTAAATTTGAATTGATGAAAAGATTCATAATCCTTAAACTATTAATTATTCCTATGGGTATATTACTCATAGGAAGTTGTGGTCCCGTAGTGATTTCTTCTAGACCCGATGCACCTCCTCCGGTATGGTTTTATCCTAATAGAGTCGAGGTAGTACGATATATCTATTTTCCGGAGTATCAGATTTATTATGATATCCATCTAAGAAATTATACATATTTCGACAATGGAGTATGGCTTACAGTAATGGTTTTACCTCCTCGTTTTAATGATATCAATTTAAGGAGGTCCAGATATGTTCGTATTCGTAATTATCGCGGGGATAACATACGCAGTTATCATAGCACCAATCGATATAATAGCCGCAGCAGATATGATAGCAGAAGTAGATACGATAGAAATAATACTTCTAGAAGTAGAAGTACGAGAAGTAGGGCCACCGAAGGAAGCAGAGACAATAGTAGGAGTACGAGAAGTAGAACTACTCGAAGTAGAGATAGTTTGCAATAACAGGAAAATAACTCATTAATATTTTATATCAAGGGATATCATACTTGCTGACTCCACAAGCATTTTCATATCATTTAATCCAATATGAGCCGAGTAAAAGTTTCTTTCTGCATTCAATTGTTTTATCGTGTCGTATAGAAGTTCGGGATTAGCGTTTGCCACTTTCTCTGCAGTATCATATCCCGCTTCATATAAAACATAAGCAAAGGTGTGATTTACCCATCGAATTCTACAAAGATCTGTCAATTTAGTAAGTCTTAAAATCTCTTTATCCCCAATTCCCGTTTGTTTGGAAAGTAGCGCTCTGTCATTTGGAGTTATTATTTTATCATACAAATGACGTGTATTTTTAATTCCAATTTTTTCTAGTGTTAATATTATGTCTTCTGAAGTTTCAGGGAAATCCTTAATCCTATTGGATTTTGATTGATAGCCATTAATCATTCTTCGCAATACTGTAAGGTACTGTTCGGGCAGACCACTTTGTTTTGAAAATTCCTGAACCTGATCTTTTTGTTTAAGCGTTTCTTGTAACTGCCTGAGGTTATGAATCCCATGTTTTTTTATTGTTTCAAGATTTATGTCCATGTTTTCTTTTAAAATCTTCCAGCTAGGGATCAGATGGGTTGATTTTAAAATATTCCCATAATCCTCGATACTGATTTGCTCTAAATCTATATAATACCCCATAATTTCTTCTCTAATTAGTGATTAACTCAACTCTGCAAACAATATCATATAATTATAACCTTTTTCTTCAGCACATTTGGGGCAATACGCATAATGCACATAATACTTTTTTGCCTTTTTCTGCTGAATTTGAAGTTGGTGATCCATTTCTTTTATAAATATGGGAATGGCACGGTATGGACCATCAAAAACTTTGGTGATAAACTCTCCAGACAGATGTACATTATTGGCTTTTGGAACTTTTCCCTTTACAGAAAGATACATATCTGACCTAAAAGGATGCGGATCGTTAAATAGCAACAAAGTATCGGTTTTATCTTTTTCTAAACTATTTTGGTATTCTGCCAATTGCATAAGTTTTGTGATCTTTTTACCCAACATTTTGCGAAAAGGAATATGAAATATCGCAGGAACTGATGCCTTAATAAATGGTTTTTCATCCCAAACCAATGTTTTTTCATCCCATTTTTCTGCATTGAATAAAGGACAACATTCTTCCTTTAGTATTTCAGGTGCGGTTTTCATATCATTTCGTTTTTCAAATTATAGAATTCATGAGGTTAAACTCGCAACGACTTTCTTTAATTTATCTCTTACTTCTTCCGCAACGATAGTTAATTCTTCGTTACCAACAGCCATCATAGAGGCTGCAGGATCAACAGCAGATATCTCAACATTGCCTTTTTCTTTTTCCTGAATAATTACATTACAAGGTAACATCGTTCCGATTTTGTCTTCGGCTTGCAAAGCTTTATATGCAAATGACGGATTACAGGCTCCAAGAATCTTATAATTATAAAAATCTACATCTAATTTTCTTTTTAATGTAGCTTTCATATCTATCTCTGTTAACACCCCAAAACCTTCATTTTTAAGCTCATGAATTACTCTTTCTACAGCTTCATTAAATGCAACTCCTTTTAATATGTTAATAAAATAATAGTCCATGGTTCGATAAGTTATATTATTGTAACAGTTCTTCTTTGGCCGAATGAGATTTTAGAAGCTTTTGGTATACTTCCTCTTGCCTAAAAGTGTTTAAATCATCCTGAGTAACCCTATACATTGAATCTTTTTGCTCTTTGTACGTAGGCAGTTTCAAGATCTCAAATTCTATAATTGCTTGTGGTTCAAACCTCGCTAACTTTTTTAGCTGCTTTGCAATCTTTTCCTTTTGTGTATCTCGCCCAGAACAAAGTGTGAAGAACGAATAGCTTTTTAGAGATTCCTTATTGTTTTTGATGAAAGATTTCATAGGGTGGGCAATCAGGTAGTTCCAGATCGGAGCCATCAAAACAATATGATCATACTTTTTCCAGGAGATCTTGAGAGTATCAATCTTTGGAAAACGATTAAACAGCATATCCATCATGATCCTGAACATCCCACGTTTTTTAGGTTCTGTAATCTGCAATACATCTGCCTCCAGATCCCTGCCCATGGCATTGGCTAATAATTCATTATTCCCCGTGAACGAAAAATAGACGATAAGTGTTTTCATTATTATTGTGTTTTTATGAGTAGCGTGTTAAAAACATAAATTAGTTAACCATCTCCACAAAAAAAATGATTTTGATCAGGTCAAGAATGACTTTCTCTGGCTAAAGAAATCAAGTTATGCCAGTTCTTATGCTAACAACATGACCATAATCATAGTATTGCTAATTAGGGTAGCCTATTTTAGTTCTAGCTCAAAAACATTATAGCGAGAGTTAATTTCAACCTTAAAAATCAGATGTCATGAATACATTAAAATTTAAAGATTTAAAAATCGCAATAGTACTATTAAGTTTTGTATTGCCTTCAACAATAAATGCTCAAATAGGAGGATGGAATCCTGAACTAGAAAACGCGGCAAAAGAAGCACTACAAGCAATGATAAAAAAAACACCTAAACTGAAGTCTTATCGGGATCAATCCTATGGATACGCCGTATTTCCCAAAGTAACCAAAGCTGCAATAACCATAGGTGGTGCAATTGGCAATGGTGTTGTGTATAAAAATAAGAAGGTTGTAGGGACTGCAAAATTGAAACAAGCATCATTTGGTTTGCAATTTGGAGGACAGCAATACAGTGAGGTGATCTTTTTTGAAAATCAGGAGTTTTTTGAACGTTTCACCAACGGAAAATTAAAGTTCGACGCTCAAGCCTCGGCTGTGGTCTTAAAAGAAGGAGCTTCAGTCGATGTTGCCTATCAGGAAGGCGTGGCTGTATTTACATCAACCAAAGGAGGGGTAATGGTTGAGGCTTCTATTGGTGGCCAACATTTCAAGTATACACCAAAAAAGTAATCCATGAATACTCAAAGACTAATGAAAAAATCAATTTTAGCTGGCATATTCGCCTTTGCCGCAATTTTTAGTGTAATAGCACAAAGCGAAGCCCAAAATACGAAGCCAAAATTTGAGGTTAAAGTAATAACCAGTGTAGAGTCTATAGTTCCTATGGGTTTAGGTCGTTCTCGACTTATTTCAGCGAATGTGGAAAGAGATTATAGAGAATTCTCATCAGATCAAACTGAAGAAGATAATACTCGAAATAAATCAAAGCGAAAAGATATTCGTGTCAAAGACTTTGAAGAAACCAAATTACTTAATTTCTATAATGTAGCAGGGATACGCTTTCAAAATATTGCCGCCAACGATGCGGTGATATCATCAAAGCTAACATCAATGTTGGCCAATGGCTGGGATTTAATATTTGTTACAAGCGCTGTAGAAAGTGATGCTGGCGAAACCGATGAACAAGGAATATTTATAACCCGATATATCTTTAAAAGGCGACTGTAAATAGATCACATACAAATATCAAGAAAAAATTTTCCGATATAGCGGAGCTGTGATCCATGCAAGTACTATTTAAATATCCTTCAGATTAAATTGTATACCACTTACTTTAGTAACGCTTCTAGCTTTTTGGCTTTGTCCTTAGCATAAGTAAGGGTAGTATCCATTTGATAACATTTTTTGAAATTATCTAAAGCCTTAAGCGAATCTCCTTTTATTAGCAACGCATCGGCATAACTATCATAAGTATTCGCTGAATTTGGATATTCCTCTATATTCAGTTTAAATATCTTCAACGCCTCAGCGAAATGATCATTACCAAGGAATTGATAGCCTAAAGCGTTTATAGCCTTTTCAGAAATTTGGTAAGTGACCGTATCTAATTTCTTAGCGTGATAGTAGTTTATACCACTTTCAATATTTTCGGCCATGATCTTTTGAGCCATTTCTTTGTGTAATGCACGTTTTGGTAGCTCAACAGGTTTATTGTTAAGAATATTAGCGGTTCCGTTTAGGATATCAAAGAAGTTATCGTTGTTATTATTGGTAAGCAGTACCAAACCGCTTTTGGTTTTTAGATCGTTTAATAAAAAGGTTCTAAAACCTACCCATGACCCAGAGTGAAATACTTCCTCTTTGCCGGGGTCTTTACTTAATTGCCAACCAAAACCATAATCTGTTTTTTCGCCATTATTCAACACCCCTGAGGTAAAGGCTTCGTCTAGATACTCTTTCGCAATGATCGTATGATTGGCCAGCGCCAGGTTCCATTTATAAAGATCCTCTAATGTAGAGTAGATACCGCCATCACCGCGCACATCATTTACCAAATGATAATCATCTGGGACCAAATCAACCTGATTAAGGGCAGTGTTATATCCAAAAACACGATTGGGCATATTACGATCTGGTGCTATTTGATACGAATACAGTACAGTATTTTTCATACCCACAGGATCAAAAATATTTTCTTTGAGAAACTCTCTAAAATGCTGACCCGATATCTTTTCTACTACTGAAGCTAATATCAGATAGCCAGTATTACTATATTCATACTTGTCACCGGGTTCAAAACGCAGTTTGGGATTACGTTGATACAACAGCTTCATAATCTTATTATTACCAATGGTCTCGGTTTCAGTGCTGTCTCGAGATTGCCAATGTTCGTGTACCATACGCTCATAATCCTCTAGACCTGAAACATGATTAAGCAAATGCCTAATCGTAATATTATCATACGGAAAATCGGGAAGAATGCTATTCACTTTCTGATCGTAGTCCAGCTTTTCAGCTTCTTTTAATTTCATAATAGACATGCCGGTAAACTGTTTGCTTACTGAAGCCAAACGAAATTGGGATTGTAAATCTAAACTCTCTGCCGAATCAATACTGCGTAATCCATTCGAGCTTTGATGTACAATTTGCCCATTCTTATACACCAGTAAATTACCTGTAGCAATTCCAAGAGTTTTAAATTCTTGTATTAGATCATCATAGGTAATGGTAAGAGTATCTTCAGTTTTCGTCTTACACGAAAATAAACATACTGAGAATAGACACGCCCAAGTGAGTAATTTATATGAATTCATTGTTTTTCAATTGATTGAATTTATTTGTCTAATGTACGCTTTATTCATTGATCTAAGAGATAAAAGTATTAAATCACTATCGAACCTCATATTCTCTAGATACTGCAATTATAAGTGTAATTACTTAAAGAAAAGCTGTAACAGTTCTTAAAGAAAGTTGTCTAATGTAGTATCATCAATCAAAATCAATAATCATGACTCTACAAAAAATGAGCTTGCTCTGCATTTTAATTCTTACATTGTATGGCTGCAAAACTGAAGAAATTAAGACTCAATTAAAAAACCTTCATTCTTCAAAAATAGATACACTAATTTATTCCTGTCATAATAGAGGTATCTTTAATGGCAACATAATAATATCTAATAATGATTCGATTATCTACAAAAAATCATTTGGTTATAATGACGGAACGTTTAGAAAAAAATTAGCCCATAATTCTATATTCAATATTGGATCCATTGCAAAAGAATTTAATGCTATTTCTATAATGATGCTTGTAGAAACAGGGCGTTTAGATATTGAACAAACCCTTGATACTTTTGATTTCAACTTACCAAACTGGTCAAAAGAAGTGAAAATTAAACATTTGCTTCAATATAGTAGTGGTTTACCTCAAATTAACTATGATAATGTTAAAAACAACTCAGATGTGTTCAAAGATTTAAGAAATCTAGAAGAACTTGACTTTATACCTGGAACAAAGCATCATTATAATAATAATAGTGTTTTCCTTCAAAAGAGAATTATCGAGAAAGTAACAGGTCAAACATTTGAAGAATTTGTAATCCAAAATATTATAGGCCCACTTCAACTTAAAGATGCAGTATTTGATCCTAAACCTACACATCCTAATTTTGTAAAAGCTTTTAATAATAATAAGGTCAATGATTCATTATCTTCAGGCATTACCTCTGGTTGGCTACATCTTTCTAATGAAGACTTACACAGATACCTAAATAAACTACATGCTGAAAAGATTATTTCGAATACATCGTTAAACACATTATTTAAAAATGCGATAGAAAACAGCCAATCTTCTCTTGGTCACAGTACATTTAAGGGTGACACTTTATTAACTCATTCGCATCATGGTTCTTCTTATAATTTTGAAGCTTTTATATATCATAATAAAGAAACTGATTTATCGATTACACTTACTACAAATAACAAAAATTTTAAACTTGGTGAGATTACAGAAGCTATTGAAAATATCTTAAATAATGACACATATAAAATCCCACAAAAATCTGTTTATTTAACCATTCGAGAAAAAAGTTACAATGATATTGACGATGGTATTCGTTATTATTTACGGCTAAAGAAAGATTTCTCTGAGCATTATAACTTCTCGGATCCCAATGAGCTGAATCATCTTGGATACAAACTAATTCAAAGAAATGAAATTAAAGATGCTATCAAAATATTTGAGCTTATGATTGCAGAGTTTCCTAATGAGTCTAATGCCTATGACAGCTATGGTGAAGCGTTGCTTTTGAATAAACAATATGATCAGGCACTTATCAATTACAAAAAATCTTTAGAATTAAACCCTAAAAATAAAAATGCTGAAAATAAAATTATTGAACTAGAGAATAGATAAACTTTTTCTAACACACTATATTTCTTTGATAAAATATTAAATCCTTTGTCTTTTAATACAGTCTTTATCATTTTATGAAACATTATTTATTATATAGTCCCTGTTTAACTTAGCCCAAAAGAGAAACAAACTTAATAAACACAGAAACAGGTAGACCTTCACCTACCTGTTTCCTTCCGAAGAAATTAATTTTACCTATAGCTTCATTACCCTCAATATTCAATCGCTGGATATCCAACATCAGATAAATCCACTAAAAAATATAGTTGACTTCTTCGTTTCAGTTTTTGTAACATTGCTATCACAAAAACCTATTTTTTTAAGTATCAAAGATAGAAACAGAGATGTCGGATAGACATCCCTGTTTCCTAGAAGATATTAATAATACGATCAAACGCTTACAGCATTTCTAAAGAACACTTTATTGCTAAAGTGGTTAGAGTATACAAGGTCTAAAAATACCTTTAACACCTTCCAAGGTTTTTGCCACATTGCTATCACAAAAACCAGTTTTTTTAATTAATACAAAGAATCATCTTTTAACTACACCTCTAAAGTAATCAATCGATGAAGTAAAAAATATGATAAATGTCAGTTTACAGCTTTTTATATGTTAAAATTTAAAAACTAATCCAGACCTCTTTTACATGTAAGGCTTCATATCTTGTTTTCTTTTTTTGAGTTGTCGTTCCAGGTCACTAAGAGTTTCTTTAAACGCCATCTCATAGTTTTTCTCATTCGAGGTCGCATATATTTTTGGCCCCGGTACACTTAACTCTATATCGCAAATCTTTCCTTTTCCTTTTGGATCATTTTCTTTTTTAAAGAACACATCAGATTTGATTACCCAGTCGTATTTTTTATAGAACTTATCTAGTTTTTCGTGTACATAGCTCTCCATCGTTTCACTCGTTGGCATTTGTACAAATTGAATGTTAGTTTTCATAGTATTACTTTTTTAAATTTTAATATTCATTTTAGTTCTCAAGTTTTTTTGCTATTTCTTTTCCAAAATCATTTGCCATCTCAATAGCAATCTTTCGGTTTGATCTTTTTGTCTTAGATTCGTTATTGGGTTTTATTAGCCAAAAGGATTTCGATTCGATTAGTATCGCTTGCTTTTCTATAATCAACTCCTCAAGCAAGCGTTGCGATCTTATGGTAGCACCACTCCCCAAAGTGATAGCAACTACTTTGCTTCCTTTAAGGTGTTTATTACCGTTGATATAATTACGTATGGCTTTATCTGGCGCCCAATTGTAGGTATTAGCACACAAGACATACAAATCAAATGGCTGTTTAATTTTTGTTGCAGCTGCTACGGTTGCTATTTTAGATTCCCATCTACTCTCGGCAAGACCTTCGGCAAAGGCGATGCTTATTAATTCATCAAGGTTATAAATAGGATCAGGATCATATACGATAAGTGCTTTATAATCACCATCTTCACCAATAAATGCTATTTTTTCGGATCCTGTTTTTGACACCACAACAGAAAGTACTATCCATATAATTGCGGTCAAGACTAAAATTATTAGTAAGGTCACCATCATTCTCTTTGTTCTTTCCATCAGTCACCTATAAAATTTGGCATAGAAATACACAATGTACTCTAATTTGCTATTGCGGCCATATATGCTTCTACTTTATTAATATTTTCTATTCCTTTTAATAAGGCATCTGGATTAAATGAAATACTATCTATTCCAGCTTTGACCAAAAAGGCAGCATAGTCTTCAAAATCACTAGGTGCCTGCCCGCATAATCCGATCTTTTTATCTGCATAATTTGCCTTTTCTATTGCAAGCGCAATCATTTTTTTGGTCGCAGGATCATTTTCATCAAAAACCGAAGACATAATTTCTGAGTCCCTATCTATGCCCAAAGTAAGCTGTGTAAGGTCATTAGAACCTATAGAAAAACCGTCAAAAATCTTGGCAAATTCTTCTGCCATTAATACATTGCTAGGGATTTCAGACATTACATAAACCTCTAATCCATTCTCTCCTTGTCTCAGGCTATTTTGAGCCATGATATCAATTACTTTTCTCCCTTCTTCTACCGTTCTGCAAAATGGGATCATTACTTTTACGTTGGTCAATCCCATAATGTCCCGTACCTTTTTGATGGCTGCACATTCAAGTCTAAAACCATCCTTATATGCATCGCTATAGTATCTGGCTGCTCCTCTAAAGCCCAACATCGGATTTTCTTCTTTGGGTTCAAATTGTGCTTCTCCTATGAGATTTGCATATTCATTAGTTTTAAAATCACTCATTCGTACGATGACCTCTTTTGGATAAAAAGCGGCGGCCATGGTTGCAATTCCCTCTGCAAGCTTATCGATAAAATAATCTTCTTTATTAGTGTACCCCATAGTTAATGCCTCGATTTCCTTTTTAACCTCAGGGTTTTCTATTTCTTCAAATTTTACCAAGGCCATGGGATGTATTTTAATGGTATGTGTGATGATAAATTCCATTCTTAATAATCCGATGCCATCATTGGGATAGGAAGAGAAATGAAATGCTTTTTCTGGATCGGAAAGAATAAGTTTAACTTCGGTGCGAGGCATTTGGACACGGCTAAAATCTATTTCTTTTTCTGTAAACGCTAGCGCGCCATCATATACATAACCGGTTTTACCTTCTGCACATGAAACCGTAATGGTTTGTCCATCTTTGATTCCTCTTGTTGCACTTTTGGTCCCCACAATGGCAGGAACCCCTAGTTCTCTTGCTACAATGGCTGCATGACTCGTTCTTCCGCCACGATTTGTAATAATCGCTCCTGCTTTTTTAAGCAATGGATCCCAATCCGGACTGGTGACATCTGTAATAATGATATCTCCTTCTTGCAGTTTATAAGAGTCCTTGGGAGATTCAAGTATTTTTGCTGTTCCTTTTGTAATTTTAGAACCAATGGCATTCCCTACAGCTAATACCTTGCTTCGTTCTTTTAATGTATACTCAATGTGTACATTTTTATCTTTGGTATGGTGAACCGTCTCGGGTCTCGCCTGGGTAATAAAAAGATCTTCGGTAATTCCATCCTTAGCCCATTCGATATCCATTGGTTTTTGGTAATGCTTCTCAATTTCTAATGCCCACTTGGCCAACACAGTAATTTCTTCATCTGATAATACAAACTGTTTCTGCTTTGAGGCTTCTGTATCTATATTTACAGTTGATGATTGCCCATCAATCTCTGAATAGATCATTGTTTTTTCTTTGTCCCCTAATTTCTTTTGTACAATAGCATTTTTTTCTTGTATCAATGTGGGTTTGAATACATAAAATTCGTCTGGATTAATAGTCCCTTGCACTATATTTTCTCCTAATCCCCATACACCAGATATATGAATAATATTTTTGAAACCAGATTCAGGTTCTATAGTAAACCCTACTCCCGAGCATCCTTTATCAGAGCGTACCATTTTTTGTACCCCCACAGACAATGCTATTTCGTGATGTAAAAAACCTTTATCTTCTCGATATTTGATAGCACGGTTTGTATATAGCGAAGCAAAACATTCTTTTACAGCACTTAGTAGTGCCTTATTCCCTTTTATATTCAAAAAAGTATCGTGCTGACCAGCAAAACTAGCTTGAGGTAAATCTTCTGCAGTGGCACTACTTCTAACCGCCACTGCAATATCTTGCCCGGCACTTAAATCTTGATATGAATTAATAATGGCTTCTGAAAAAGCATCAGAAAAAGTTCCGCCAAGAATGAGTCGTCTTGCAATAGCACCAATTTCTTCAAGGTTTGAAAAATCTTTTCTATCCAAACCTATTAAGAGGTTCTCCAGTGGCTCTTTTAAACAATTTTCTTTCAGAAATAGCCAAAAAGCATTTGCTGTAGTTGCAAACCCATTTGGAATCCGAACTCCTTTGGAGGATAACTGATTATACATTTCACCTAGAGATGCATTCTTACCGCCAACCCATGGTATATCGTTTATGGTTATTTCTTCAAATTTTTTGATGAATGTATTCATCGCTTTATGTTTTACTAATTAATAGGGTACAAGTTCATATGCTGCATTCAACAAAAAAATTCCTGTTAAGAACAATAATATATACAATACCTGAACCAACTTTATATTGATAAACTCTAACCACTTTGCGGTTCCCGCAGGAAAAATGAAAAAATTTAAGCCAATCCCCAACGCAACCCAGCCAATAGCAGTAACTATAAATTTCCAGTTGGGTTCCCACACATTATGAACAAGGATGTTAAGTAACCCAACAATAATGGCCACAAAAGAGGTAATGATTACAAATTTCTGATCCTTAAGATCTTCAAAAATTTGGCGAATCCTGGTTGGATTAAAACTTAATATGAAGAAGAAAATAATAAGGTACCAGCCCCAAAACTTTGCTAAAAAAATAGAAATATCCATATACCGATTGTTTTATAACCTATTCAAAAATAAGAGCTCTATCTGGTATTAAATATGATAAATGTCATTCCGAAAATCGTAGCTATGATAGACATTTGGATAAAAACAAAACATATGATTAGGCTGGTATTCTGGATACTTATTTTTGTCTTTTTTGTGTCATGCAATACTAATGAAGAAAAGATACTTCCTGCGGTTACAGATATTACAGAGTCTGTATATTCTTCGATTACCATTCAACCCGATAGCTTATACCAGGTATACGCTGCAGTTAATGGCATCTTGGACAAAAATCTTGTAGAAGAAGGTGATGTAGTCAAGAAAGAAGCTCCGATACTTCAAATTATTAATAGCAATCCCAAATTGAATACTGAAAATGCTAAACTATCTCTAGAACTTGCTCAAAAAAATTATAATGGCAGTGCGGCTATACTAAGTAGTATTGAAGATGAAATTAAAGGAGCAACATTGACATTGACTAATGATTCTATAAACTACTGTCGACAGAAAAATCTTTGGGATCAAAAGATTGGTTCTAAAGTAGAATATGACACCAAAAAACTGGCCTATGACCTCTCGACAAACACTCTAAATCTTCTTAAAAATAAATACCAGCGTACCAAAGAAGAGCTTCAAACACAGCTCAAACAAGCCGAAAACAACTATAAGACCTCATTAATCACTACTGAAGACTTCACGGTAAACAGTAAAATCAACGGAAAAGTGTACGCATTATATAAAAATCCTGGTGAACTTGTAAATACTTTAGAGCCATTAGCTTCGTTAGGAAGTTCTACTGTATTTGTGATCGAAATGTTGGTTGATGAAGTTGATATTGTAAAAATTAAAGAAGGTCAAAAAGCAATTATTACACTGGATGCGTATAATGGAAAAGTTTTTACTGCTCAAGTAAGCAAGATCTATCCAAAAAAAGATGAACGCAATCAAACTTTTATGGTTGAGGCCCTATTTAATGAAGAGCCCGAAGTTTTGTATCCTGGGTTATCTGGAGAAGCAAATATTATCATTGATCATAAAAAACAGGTGCTAACTATCCCTAAACAGTTTCTAATTGATAATTCTAAAGTAAAGACTGAACAGGGAGTGATTGATATTATTGTTGGTTTGCAAAGTATGGATACAGTAGAAGTTATCTCTGGAATCACTGAAGAAACATGGATCTATAAACCCGAATAATGATCAACTGGAAAGTCATACTAAATATCGCCAAGACACATTTGCTTACCAAAATAAAGCAAACCGCTACAGCTGCTTTAGGAGTAACCTTTGGTATTGGTGCCTACATTACATTGGTTTGTTTTATGACAGGTCTTAATGCCATGTTGGATGATCTTATTCTAAATGTAACCCCGCATGTACATATTTTTAATGAGATAGAGCCTTCAAAAAAGCAACCAGTAGACCTGTACAGCGAACTTCAAAATACTTTTAACGTGGTTCACTCTGTAAAACCAAAGCAGAGTCAGAAAAGAATTCATAACGCATTGCCAATTATGAATTATTTAAATAAAGATCCAAAAGTAAGAGGGGCTATTCCTCAAATACAGGAACAGATATTTTATGTAGCGGGCTCGATCGAATTGGGGGGTAATTTAACTGGTATCAATGTTTTAAAAGAGGTTGCCCTCTTTAATTTTAGCGATTATATTGTAGAAGGAACTCCGCAAGCTTTACATAATAATGAGAATGGAATTCTTTTGGGTGCAGGCGTAGCCGAAAAAATGTCTTTAAAGGTAGGGGATCGGGTACAAATAAGTACTATTAAAGGAGATATCTTTCCATTAAAAATTGTTGGAATTTATCAGAGTGGAATTGCGGACATCGACAATATTCAGAGTTTTTCTAATGTAAAAACAGTACAGCGTATTTTGGGTGAGGCCGAAAATTATATTACTGATATTAATGTAAAATTACACAATATTGAATACGCAATTCCTCTAGCACAAAAAATCGAACAACAATTCAATCTCAAAGCTACTGATATCAAAACTGCCAACGCTCAATTTGAAACAGGAACTACTATCAGAAACTTAATTACCTATTCTGTTTCGATCACTTTACTCATTGTAGCCGGTTTTGGAATCTATAACATTCTAAATATGCTGATCTATGAAAAGATGAATGATATTGCTATTTTGAAAGCGACAGGTTTTTCTGGAAAAGATGTCCAACTTATCTTTATGAGTCAGGCAATGATTATTGGGGCAGTAGGTGGAGTTTTAGGGCTACTCATTGGTTTTGGCCTTTCTCATTTCATTGATAATCTACCCTTTGAAACTGAGGCACTCCCAACCATCACTACATACCCTATCAATCACAATCCCAATTTTTATATGATTGGAATTGTATTTGCTATGGTATCCACATTTCTAGCCGGCTTTTTGCCCTCTAGAAAAGCAAAAAAGATTGATCCCGTTAAAATCATTAGAGGACAATAAACCATGGAAACAGTTCTGGAAGCAAAAAATATCAATAAGTACTTCAAAAAACCCGTATTATTTCATGTCCTAAAGGACATCAGTTTTAAAATAAAGCGTGGGGAGTTCTCTTCTATCATGGGAAAATCAGGTTGTGGTAAATCTACCTTGTTATATATCTTATCTACGATGGATACCGATTATGAAGGCGAATTATATTTGAATAATGAACTTGTAACAGGCCAAGAGAGAGAGAAACTGTCTTACATTAGAAATAAACACATAGGGTTTGTATTTCAATTTCACTATTTATTATCGGAATTTTCCGTACTGGAAAACGTAATGCTTCCTGCTAAAAAACTGGCAGAAAAATCTTTAGCAGAAATTGAACATAACGCTATCGAAAAACTTAGGGTTTTAGAAATCGATCATCTGGCCAAAAAAAGAGCTTCCAGAATATCAGGTGGCGAAAAACAGCGAGTGGCTATCGCTCGGGCTTTGATAAACAATCCTTCTATTATTATGGGAGATGAACCTACGGGAAATCTGGATAGTTATAATTCTGATAACGTCTTTAATATCTTTAAACAACTTAGTGACGAACAAGGATTGTCACTTCTTGTGGTAACTCACGATATCGATTTTGCAGAAAAAACAGATCGCATTATCGAAATGGGAGATGGAAGAATACTTAGATAAAGAAGATGAAATGAAAATACCTATTAAAATGACACTTACAGCAATTGGAATTTTAATATTACTATTCTTGGTTATTATACTTGTCAACGTATCTTACTTTAACAATACTATTAAAAAAGAAAAATCTCTTTTATTTGATTCGAAATCAATACCCATTGAAAAGATCTCTGAAGCCGATCTCGAACACCTTCCGGAATTGATGAAGAATTATCTTATCAAAGCTCAAATCATTGGAAAATCTAAATATTGCAATGTTACTTTCTCGCAAAAAGGAACTATCAAAACTGATTCAAAAAAAGGATGGATCTCATTTACGGCAGTACAATATATGTCTTCAAAAAATCCTGGCTTTATTTGGAAAGCAAGAGCGCTACCTATGCTGATTAGGGATAAATATATGGATCAAAAAGGAGAGGTAAAGATAAGTCTGTTAGGTTTGAAAGATGTGGCGTCGTTGGGTCCAGAGGTAGATCAAAGCTCTTTGGGAAGATATTTTGGTGAGCTGATTTGGTTTCCGATAGGCTTCTTGGATCCTGATATTATCTGGAAGCAAATAGACACGACAAAAGTAAAAGGAACGATTACAAAAGGTGATCTGTCCTTAACCGGTTATTTTTATTTCGACGAGACCGGGATGATCGAATCTTTTAGTACCCAAAGATATAGAGATACCACGCTTGAAGATTTTATTGCTGAGGCTGGCGAATATAAAAATTATGACGGATTATTAATCCCCAATAAAATGACGGCAATCTGGAACCTGAAAGGAGAAAAATTTGAGTATTTTAAAGCTGATATATTGAGTTATGAACTCACTGAAAATATCCCTTGATTTTTTGTAAAAGGTTGATGTTATTTTAACTAGAATTAAGATCATTTTTTCGTATCTTCAGTAGCATCAATGAGTTTGCGTGATTCAACATCAAAAACCTCGAAGCAAGCTTATGAGGTATGCTTCAGAAAAAACATTTTGTTTTCAAGGCAAGCCTAGGGGAATTAAATCCTCTTTGAGGGATTCAAACATTTAAATATCTTCGTTATGGATGCATCAAAAACCTTAATTACTCAGATTACCGAACTGACTACTCAAATAGAAACCAATTATCCTGAATTGTATAAATTCATTGATGAACAACCCATCACTGTTCCATCTAGTAATCACCCTAAGACCGATGAAAAAAATCTACTTGATTATTTAGAAAGTTTGAAAGAATTGTTACGACATCATTTGGATACGCATCATAAGAATTGATTTATCAATAATATAATAATATGGGAGAGATAGCAACATCCAATAGACAAATTACTTTGTTCTACAGCTCTAAATCTGTATGAGCCAAACAAACGTTGGCATATGCTAAGGCTGAGGGTTGGCCCATACAAGAGATTGATATCCTGAAAACACCGTTGACCGGAACTCAGATAGCAGAACTTGCAGATAGACTACAAATAGAAATCAAAGACCTGGTAAATCAAGATCATCCCGCATACAAATCACATTTCGAACCTCATGATTTTTCTTCTAATGACTGGATAAAAATGATACAACATCATCCAGAGATCATGAAACAGCCTATAGCTCTTAGAGGTAATATCACTATACTTGTTGAAACCCCTACAGATATTATCAAAATATAAAGCAAAAAATCCAAGCTACTTTAAAATGGATCAATTAAATGGCTTTTTAGAGTTATGATACTGCAGATACCTCAACATCAAAAATTTTTATTCTTCCATTTCCTGTACGGTATAGACAAAGATTGTTTAAAGTATTTAGCTTAAGTGTATGTACTTCTAAACAAGTAAAATATTTAATGTAAGTGTTTTATTCAACATAAACGACAGAAAAACCCTCGTGACAAATATCATTGTTGATACTATTTCTAGTATTTATTTTTAATTCACTGTAACCAGTTTCTAATATATGTTCATGAACAGATCTAATAAAAGAGATTTACCAAAATTGACCGAAGAATATTCATTTCTTGCAGGTCCCCGTTCCAGATTAAGAGAATTATATTTTACACTAAAAGTATTTTGGAATTTTGTTCGTGGATTTAGAACCATGCATTTTATAGGTCCTTGTGTAACGGTTTTTGGATCGGCAAGAACAGAATCTTCTGATCCCTTTTATCAAAAAGCTGAACAAATTGGTACGGCAATAGCAAAAATGGGATTTACGGTAATGACAGGTGGCGGACCAGGAATTATGGAAGCTGCCAATAAAGGTGCTTATATGGCTGGCGGATATTCTGTAGGATGCAAAATTATACTCCCAAAGGAGCAGGAACCTAACCCATATTTGCACAAATGGATCAATATTCCTTATTTTTTTATTCGTAAGGTTTTATTGGTAAAATACTCTTATGCTTTTATTGTTATGCCGGGTGGTTTTGGCACGATGGATGAATTTTTCGAATCCTTACTACTGGTTCAGACCAAAATGATCGAAGAGTTTCCGGTTATTTTATTTGGAAAAGAATATCACAAAGAACTTGTAGAACATATTGAACTAATGAAAACTAATGAAATGATTTCTGAAAGTGAGTTAAGTTCTCTATTCATTACCGATTCAGTTGAAGAAGTAGTTGATTATCTGGAAACGTACTCAGTAAAGAAACATGGCTTGAAAAAGGTCTTTTTTAGAAGAAAATGGTGGTTATGGGAGCAGAATCATACAAAAGACAAATTCATAACAAAATAACTTTCACACTCAAATTGGTATTAATAATGTCTCTAAAAGAAATCAAAATTAGGATCGTATAATTTTATTAATACGATCCTATGTTTTAATAGAATTAAAAGCGTTTAGAAACCCCCATATCGAATGAAATGTAATTCAACTTGGCATCTATAGTGGTAGCTGCTACCTCAATGTCTCTTGACAACGAACGATATCCTATCTGTGGTCGTAAACTCCAGTTTTTGCCCATATCAATATCCAGACCAGCACCTATTTCCCATCCTAATCCATGTCCTGAATCATCAATAATATCACCCGAATCATTTTCAATTTCTATATGGTTATAAATTCCCCCCGCACGTGCAAGAAGAGAAAGAGAAGAATCACCTAATGGGTGAATAAATCGCAGTCCAAACGTATATCCCGTTTCTTCAAAATCTGCATCTTCACCTGCAAAAGAATTGACCGCTCTGAATCTATTATATCCCCAGCCAACATATGCTGCGGTATGTTCCATAAAATTATAACCGATGGTCGCTTCAAATCCAAAACCTACTTTGAGATCGGCATTATCAATATCTTTGGTTGCCAATTTTAGTCCGGGTCTAATTTCTACAGACCATTTTTCCTGTGCCAAAAGTGTTTGGCTTATCAATACTATTAAAAATGCAATACTTGATGTTTTTAAGTTTTTCATGATGTCGAATTGATTAATATTAGCATGATACAAATGTAAATCCAGTAGTTAATTTTGACTATGATAATTATCATCAAACCCTCTATAACCTGATGATATTATTCATTTATTTCGTGAAATATTTAACTTAAAAAAAGTAACTAAAGGAGTTGTTTTTAGAAAGGTAAACTCAACGTTTTTTGGGGGATAGTATAACTTAAAATTTTTAAATGTTTAAGAAAGTACTAATTTAGTAATCGTGATAGCATAAGCTTTTAACTTTAGCCCTGGTTATTAATATCCAACCTTATTTTTTAAAGAAGGTACCTCCCATCGAATCATCTCTTTAAGAAACTCATCTACTTTTTCAACAATTAGTTTCTCGGTGATCATTTCTGGTGTGTATTGACCTAATTCTACGAGGTTATTTTCTTGGGGCGTATTATCAATCTCGGGAAACAACATAAAAACATAAATGTCTCCATTATAAGACTGAGAAAAAATGAGTGCCCCACCGGGTAGAAACTGATATGCAGGGATGAGATTGGTACAATCTATCATTTCTGGCGGAAAAGAATCAAATGTAATATTGACTGCTTCATTATTACGTATCCAGCTTAATTCTTGTACTTTCCAACCGATATCGAATTGTTTTACAATTCCTTGTAAGGTCTTTAGAAGTATATTTTTCGTTGTATTCTTCCAAAGTATTCGCTTATCAACAACTGTCTTTATAGAATTTCTGTAATCGGTTATCCGCTCTTCAAGATGTTCTATTTTCATGATTTAAAATTTTAAAACTGTTCTTCTTTTCTTTTCAAGAATAAATCGATTACTAAAAAACGCAGGTTTTTCATGACCGTCGGATTTAATTATTACTTTCTTTGTTCTTTTCCTTTTCTAGCTTCTTAAAATATCCTCTAAAAAGGAAATTATGTCTTAACGCTTTCATATTCTGATTAAACCTCTGGGTTCCTTCTTTAATATTATTCATGGTTGAATCTATGTTTTTGACCAAAGCAGGGTCTTTAGCTAAATAGTTTAGAGCACCTTCTCCTTCCTTAATATCTTTAAATACTACATTTAAGTTTTTACTCACTTCACTAATATCCATGCTGGATTGTTCGAGATTACCCAGTATGGTTTTCATCTTCTGTCCAGAAACACTATCACTTAGTAAAACCCCAGCTACACTCTCACTTTGATTGATTGAAGAAATGATCTCTTTAAGTTCTGTAATTGCTAGTGATGCTCCTGTACTTGCTTTACGTAATTCATACATAGTTCTTTTGAGATCATTCGCCATGATCGAATCGTTGATCAATAATCCAATAGTACCTTTACCCTCAATAATCTCGGTGGTTATCTTTAATAAATCTGCTGTTAATAAGGCTGCATTTTCATTAGTCACATTTAAGGTGGTCAACATATCATCTGTTCCTATCTTACTATACGACTGAATAGTATCTCCAGAAATCACAGGTGGTTTTTTGCTTTCCCGAGGGATAATGTTTACAATCATATTGCCTACTAATCCATCAGAACCTATAGTGGCAACCGCCTCTTTTTTGATATGCTTTCCAATTTTTTCCTGGATAAGCATTTCAACAAGGATTTGGTTATCACTTATCATTCGTATTTTACTTACTGTTCCTACATTGATCCCAGAGTATCGTACATTATTACCTAATTCAAGACCATTTACATTCTTAAATTGGGTAAATATTATGATATTACTTCCAAAAAGGTTCTGTCGATTTCCTATAGAATATAACGCTGCAATAAGTAACAATGTCCCCACTACAACAAAAACACCTAATTTTAATTTTTGTGAAGCCGTCTTTTTCATACTCATGATATTATGCTGTTCTAATGTTTAAAAAATGCCTGTACCTTAGGATCATCAGATATAGATAGTTCTTGGTAAGTACCCTCTACATAATTGATTCCGTCTACTAATAAAATGATCCGGTTAGAAATCACTCTGGCACAATCTACATCATGAGTAATAATCAATGATGAAGTACCATATTTTTTCTGAATGCTACGCATTAACTGAATAATTTCTTTGGCTGTGATTGGATCCAGTCCTGTTGTTGGTTCATCATAAAGGATAATTTTAGGTTTCAGAATAAGTGCCCTTGCGAGGGCTACTCGCCGTTGCATCCCTCCAGATAGTTCTGCAGGCATTAGATCTATTGCATCTGCCAAACCTACATTTTCTAAAGCCTCAATTACCAGTGCTTCTGTATGTTCTGTCATGTTCAATTTTTCTTTATGCCTTCTTAACGGAAACTCCAGGTTTTCTCTCACAGTCATTGAATCATATAAAGCGCTTCCCTGAAACAAAAAACCAATTTCTGTTCGCAACAGATCCAATTCTGTTTGGCCCAAAACAGTAATATCCTGATCCTTTATTCTAATGCTACCACTATCGGCTTGCATTAGACCCACCAGACATTTGATCATCACTGATTTCCCAGAACCTGATTTACCCATTACTACCAGGTTTTCTCCTTCAAATAGTTGTAGGCTGAAACCATTAAGTACGTGATTATCACCAAAGCTTTTTTGTAAATTTTTGATTTCCAAAACAGGTACTATTGTTTTTTGAGTTTCCATTTTTCAAATTTCAAAAAATATATCAGCCAGAAATACTGCGATAAAATCAATAATAAATAACAACATCGAAGTATACACCACAGCAGAATTTGACGCTTCTCCAACCCCTGCCGTTCCTTTCTTGCAAAAATACCCTTTGTAGCAACCTACCAACCCGATAGCAAAGCCAAAAAAGAATGATTTTATAGTAGCAGGGATAATATCACTATATTCGATAGCATCAAAAACCTGATTAAAATATAATTGAAAGGATACTGCTCCCTTTAAGTTTTCGACAATAGCAGAACCAAATAATGCAATTGCATCACCAAACACAATCAAGATGGGTAGCATAAATGTAGTTGCTGTAATTCTGATAACCACCAAGTATTTAAAAGGGTTCGTTCCCGAGACCTCCATGGCATCAATTTGTTCTGTAACTCGCATCGAGCCCAATTCTGCTCCAATCCCAGAACCAATACGCCCCGCGCAAATTAGTGCTGTAATTACAGGTCCTATTTCTCTTACAATAGAAATTCCTACCATAGAAGGCATCCATGACTCTGCACCAAACTCCATAAGAGTAGGTCTGGATTGCAACGTAAACACTAATCCTAATATAAAGCCTGTTACTCCTACTAACAGTAAAGAACGATTACCTATATGGTAGCATTGCCGAAGTAATTCCTGAAACTCAAAAGGTCTTGTGAGAACTTCTTTAAAGAAGCGTCCGGCAAAAAATGACAAATCGCCAATCTCTGTAAAAAAAGCTTTTGTTCTTTCTACTATGCGAAGGGATTGTGTCATAATTCATCTGCTTCTTACGTATTCAAATATAGAAGTAGCTTTTTCTAATAAAAATGACATAAATCAGGTATATAAACCACAAATACTGATATTTATCATTTTATAACAGAAGATATTTTGATATGTTTAGCTCTTAAAATTAAAATAATGAGAACATCTGTCACAATACAAAACTTAAAGTGTAGCGGTTGTGAAAGTACGATTGCAAAAAAACTTTATACACTTGAAGGAATCAAGAATATATCTGTAAATACCGAAAACTGTACTGTTTCATTCAGCTATGAGACTGAAGACGGTATTGAGACCGTACAAAAAGAGCTTTCAAGACTTGGTTACCCAATTGAAAGTGATAAAAATACCTTGGGAAGAAAAGCAAAATCATATGTAAGCTGTGCTATAGGAAGAATAAATAAATAGATATATATTTGGACTATAAAACAGTTTTGTAATGAAAGAAACAGCAAAAAAAGAAGCTTCTTCAAGTAAAGTGTATGGACTTGGATTTATTGGTGCTGTAATTTATTTTATAAGTCATGCTACCAGCTTTTGGATGGGAGTATTAGGCGTTCTTAAAGCAATAGTATGGCCTGCAATATTAGTATATGAAGTCCTCGATTATATTGGGGTTTCCTAGATAAAGTTCTAGACGCTTAAATTCAGATATTATACATTTATTACCACGCTTACAATCCCAATCCCTAAAATTAGAAACAATACGAATTTTCTGAATTGATCTTGGGATATTCTATTTAGGATTTTTTTACCTATCCAAGTTCCAAAAATGCCGACCACAATTAAAATAGGAATTAAGTATAAATCGTGTTGATGTATATATCCGTTCAAAAAGTATACAATCGTTCGACTAAAATCTACCCCTAAGTCGATAACTGCAGAGGTAGCAATAAACTTATCCTTATTCATTTTAAAAGCTGCCATTGTAATTCCTCTTATCGCACCTCCGGTACCAAGAATTCCAGCGCTTAATCCTGATAATGACCCCCCAATAATTGCACTCTTCGTGTTTGAATTGACCCTGAGTTGTTTAAATATCAGAAATAATAAACTTAAACCTATTAAGAAAAAACCTAAAAAATAAGTTAGCAGTTTGGGATCGAGAAATTTACTAAAATATGCTCCTACAGATACAAATACGATAGCAGGTATGCCCAAAGTTAAAATGAGGTTTTTATCCAATCCCTTTTTAAAAAATGCAATTTTGGTAACATTACTAGATAAGTGAAAAAGGGCAGTGATCCCTAAAACGGACTGAAAATCAAGAAAAAAGTTAGCAATAGGAACAAAATATACAGAAGATCCAAAACCGCCCACCGTTCCCAATATTTCTGAAAGGATAGCAAGTATAACAAAAACAGGAAGATACTTGGATAGCATTTGATATTGAAATGATATATTCTCAAATGTAAGTGAATCTACTTCCTAATCTTATGATAAATATCAACTATATTATTTGAGATTTTATGAACAATAATTTAAAAACCAAAGATTCCTGGAACCCATAAACTTAATTCAGGAACATACGTTACAAGCACCAAAACCACTATCATCACAATAAACAAAGGTAATAACGGCCGTATCACTTTTTGAATACTTAGATTTGCTACACCACAACCTACAAAAAGTACAGATCCAACTGGTGGTGTACATAAACCAATACACAAATTCATAATCATGATAATACCAAAATGAACAGGATCTATTCCTATATTTGACACGATAGGTAAAAAAATGGGAGTAAAAATTAAAACTGCAGGGGTCATATCCATAAAAACACCTACAAAAAGTAAAATTAGATTGATGATGATCATAATCACAATTGGATTATCGCTTATCGCTAGTAAGGCACTACTGATTTCTTGAGGAATATTTTCATAAGACATCACCCAGGACATGGCCACAGATGTTGCAATGAGCAACATCACAATTGCAGTAGTCTTTGTGGTTTCCAATAGAATAGTTGAAATATCTTTAGGTGTTATCTCTTTATAAACAAAAGCTAAAACAAATGTATAAATCACCGCAACTGCCGAAGCCTCGGTAGCCGTAAATATTCCTGCTACAATACCACCGATAACTATTACCAGGAGTAGTAAGCTGGGAAATGCATCCAAAAAACGCTTTATAAAAATTTTGAATCCGACCGTTTTTTCTGTTGGATATTTTTTTATGGAAGAATACAATCCTGCTACCATCATCAAAGCAATACCTATTAGAATGCCCGGAATATAACCTGCAAGAAATAGAGCTGCGATAGATACTCCTCCACTTGCCAAGGAATAAATAATTAAAATATTACTAGGCGGAATGATTAATCCTGTTGTGGCACTAGTGATGTTAACTGCAGCACTAAAAGATTTATCATATCCTTCCTTTTCCATCATAGGATTCATAAAACCTCCAATTGCCGAAGCTGCAGCCACTGCAGATCCCGAGATTGCTCCAAATAACATACAAGCAATAATGTTTACAAAAGCCAATCCTCCTGGTAAAGGTCCCACTATAGCTTTGGCAAATTCTATTAATCGATGAGCAATACCTCCTCGATTCATTATTTGTCCTGCAAGAATAAAAAAAGGAATAGCCAACAAAGCAAAACTATCTAAAGAGGTAGCCATACGCTGTGCCAAGGTGGTTACCGAAGGTAAAAATGGCATAGATATAATCAAAGTGAATAATGCTGAGAGCCCAATACTATAAGCAATAGGAACACGCAATGATAAAAAAATCAAAAAACTAGTGATTAAAATTATTACCTCGATATAGTTCATAAATCTTCTAATTTGAGTGCTTTACTCTTTTTAATAAAAATATCAATATTGTAATATACTATCAATAGCCCACTCACAGGTACTACCAAATAAATCAACGCTAACGGGATTTCTAAAGCAGCAGAATGTTGATCAAGTGTATAGGTTAACCAACAAAGTCTTAATCCGCCTATAACCATTACCAAAAAGGCAAAGATCCCTGTGGAAAATGTTACAATTCCCAAAAAAAAATTTGGAGATCTCTTAATTACTCTTGTAGGGATAAGATCTATGGCTAAATGTAATTCTTTTCCGGTAGCATATGCTGCTCCAAAAAGTCCTAACCATATCAACGAGAAACTTGCAATTTCGTCTGTCAAAGTACTTGGAGCACCCAGTAAATATCTTGAAATCACCTGCCAGATTACTGCAATAAGCATAATAGAGAAAATTGTTATCAGTAACATTTCGAGTATTTTATTGATAGTTGCTCGCATCATTGTATTGTCTTTATCTCTTTTATAAGACGCATAATTTCTTCGTTATTACTAAACATAGCTTTTATTTTTTTTGTTTTGATGATAAAAGGCTTCTTGTCAGGATAACTAACCTCAACCCCTGCTTCTTTGATGGCATTTAAGGATATTTTTTCAGATTCTTCCCATACTCTTCTCTGAAAAACAGCCGACTCATTTGCAGCCTCTTGTAACCATTTTTGTTCTTGCTCGGACAATCTACCCCAACTTTCAGTGCCAATTAATAAAATATCAGGTACTGCAGTATGCTCATCAAAACTGTAGAATTTACATACCTCATAATGCTTTGAAGAATAAAAACTTGGTAAATTGTTCTCTGCACCATCTACAACACCTTGTTGCAAAGCGGTATATAACTCTCCCCAGGAGATTGGAGTTGGTGATCCACCTAATTGCTGTACCATTGATACCGCCATATTGCTTTTTTGAACTCTTATTTTTAATCCTTTTAGATCTTCTGGAGAATTAATCATCTTTTTCTTCGTGTAGAAACTCCTACTGCCAGCATCATAAAAAGATAATCCTCTAAGCCTAAAAGGTTCTCCTTTCAATAGAAATTTTTCTCCTACTTCACTATCATATACCAGATGACTATGGGATTTATCTCTAAATATATAAGGGATACTAAATATTTTATATTCTGAAACAAAATTCTCTAGTACTGCAGCAGAAACTTTTGTGATGTCCAAGCTTCCTATTTGTAATAGCTCCAAACACTCTCGTTCGCCACCAAGCTGCCCACTAGGATAAATTTCAACTTTTAACTTTCCTTGAGATTTATCCTCTAATCTTTCCCCCAAGTGCACCATAGCCTTATGAACTGGGTGCTTGGTATCCAGACCATGAGCTAATCGTAAAGTTTTAATATCGTTCTCTTTCTTACAAGAAAACAATAATAAAACTCCAAGAACACTAATCACTAATTTTAGACACATATTAATTGCGAAAACTTTTTATAATTTCGAGGGTTTCACTAATCACTTTGGATAGTTCAATGTAGTCTTTAGTCTCTATAAACTCTTTTTTGAACAGTTGTGAACCCATTCCAACACAACTGACCCCCGTCTCAAACCAATTCTTAAGATTTTCTTTGTTGGGAGAAACACCACCAGTAGGCATAATTTTAATCCCAGGAAGTACAGATTTAATAGCCTTTACAAAAGCAGGGCCTAACATATTTCCTGGAAATGCTTTAATAAGCTCGGCTCCCAATTTGGTAGCACGATATACTTCAGTTACGGTACTGCAACCAGGGATCCATAATATATTTTTTTCATTAGCAAAATTTGCCAATTCTTTTACCAGTGCAGGTGAAACAATAAATTGAGCTCCTGCATCCAAAAAAATTTCAGCAGTTTTTGAATCAAAAATGGTACCTACTCCCAAGATTAAGTCTTCATATTTTTTTGAGTATTCTACTAGCTCAGTAAAAACATCTATGGCATTCTCCCTTCGATTTGTAAATTCAAATACTCGCACTCCTCCATCATATGAAGCATTTATAATCTGTTTAGAGACATCAATATCGCTATGATTAAAAACTGGAATCATGCCTGTTTTTTCCATAATCTGAATGATATGTGGAGCACTATGTATATTCATTATCTCAATAATCTTCCTAAATTTTCTCCCTTAACTAATTGATCTACTTCATCGACATTAACTAAATTGGCATCTCCATGAATTGAATGTTTGAGCACTGAAGCCGCTAATGCAAACTCTATAGCTTCCTGATTACTTTTAAATAGTAGTCCATAAATAAGTCCCGCCATAAAAGCATCTCCACCACCAATTCGGTCAACAATACTCGTCATCTCATATTCTTTTGATAAATAAATATCCCCTTTCTCATAGAGCATGGCCGATAATTTGTTATCTGATGCAGAAATTGATATACGTCGTGTAGTAGCAAAAGTCTTGGCTTCTGAAAACATTTTGCTAGTTTCATCACAAGCTTCTTCAAAACTATCCTTTTTAATACCTATACAATTTTCAAAATCGGAAAGCCCTGCAATGATAATATCAGTATTCGCTATAAGCTCTGGCATAATATCCAAAGGACGTTTCCCATATTGCCAAAGATTTCTTCTATAGTTGATGTCACCACTAATTGTAATCCCTTTTTCTCTGGCTTTTTGAATGGCAATCTTGCAGAGATTGGAGGCAGACTCAGAAATGGCAGGTGTGATTCCTGTCCAATGCAACCAGCTAGCATCTTCAAAAATAGCATCCCAATCAAAATCACTATCTTTCAATAGAGAGAAAGAAGACCCGAATCGATCATAAATAATTCGCGAAGAACGCTGCATACTGCCTTTTTCATGAAAATACACACCCATTCTTCCTTTTTCTAGAAAAGAGATATATGAAGTATCTACACCATTCTTTTTTAAATAATTATAAGCAGCCCTCCCCAAATCATTATCTGGATAGGCAGTGATATGAACAGTCTCCTGGCCAAAATGAGATAGTGATATCGCTACATTAGCTTCTGCTCCTCCAAAATAAACATTGTAATGGTTTGCTTGTAAGAAACGTTGGTGATCGTTAGTTACCAAACGCATCATAACTTCGCCTATGGTTATTATTCGTTTTTTCATTGGAAACAGGGTTCTTATATTGCTGCAATTTAATTTTTTTAATCTTTTTTACGCTTGATTATACTTTTTTATGTAAATTGTGCAATCGATTGCGCAATATAATAATTTAAAATTAGAATGAACTATAAAATTTTGAAAATACATCCAAGAGACAATGTTTTTGTTGCGCTTAAGAATCTCAAAAAAGGAGAAAGGTTAGTTCATGAAAATAAAGAAATTTTAATTCTGGAAAATATACCTGCTAAACATAAATTCTCTAAAAACAATTTGCTGCCGGGCGATGGGATTATAATGTATGGCACTCTGGTTGGAAAAGCGAATACTACTATTACAAAAGGCTCGAGGCTTACCATTGCTAATGTAGCTCATCAAACTACATCCTTTTCAAAAAAAGAGATCATTTCTGATTGGGACGCACCTAATGTTAATAAGTGGAAAAGTAAGACTTTCATGGGGTATCATAGAAAAGACGGACAAGTTGGTACGGCCAACTACTGGCTTGTGATTCCTCTAGTTTTTTGTGAAAATAGAAATGTCGAAGTGATGAAATATGCCTTTCTTGAAGAACTCGGTTTTACCAAACCTAATCCGTATAAAAATTATGTACGTCAAATAGTAAATCTATATCAACAAGGCAAAGAGATAGACATTGAATATGCTGAAATCGCTAATCCCGAACTTGAAAATTCTTCACTCTTTGCACACGTAGACGGAATTAAATTTTTGACTCATACTGGCGGTTGTGGAGGCACAAGACAAGACTCTGAGATGTTATGTACGTTATTAGCTGGTTATATCACTAATCCCAATGTTGCAGGAGCTACCATACTCAGTCTAGGATGTCAAAATGCCCAGATTTCTATTCTTGAAGAAAAACTACAAAATATTAATCCTGATTTCGGAAAACCAGTATACTATTTAGAACATCAAAAAGAAGGTACTGAGCAAAACATGATTACCAAAGCAATTCAAAAGACATTCACTGGTCTTGTTAAAGCAAATAAAACAGAACGTAAACCTGCCCCTTTAAGTAAATTAACTATCGGGTTAGAATGTGGTGGATCAGATGGGTTTTCGGGCATATCTGCAAATCCTGCAGTTGGCCAAGTATCAGATCTTATCGTTGCCCTTGGAGGAAAAACAATATTAGCCGAGTTTCCCGAGCTTTGCGGAGTTGAACAAGAATTGATAAACAGATGTCAAAGCAATGCTATCTCCGACAAATTTATCAATCTTATGCAATCTTATGCTGCTTCTGCAGAAGCTGTAGATTCTGGCTTTGATATGAATCCCAGTCCCGGTAATATTAAAGATGGTCTTATAACAGATGCTATGAAAAGTGCAGGGGCTGCCAAGAAAGGAGGTACTTCGCCCGTGGTAGATGTCTTAGATTATGCAGAATACGCAAAGAAAAATGGTCTAAATCTCCTATGTACACCGGGTAATGATGTAGAAAGTACAACTGCACTAGCAGGGTCTGGGGCCAATATTATTCTTTTCACTACCGGTCTGGGCACTCCAACAGGTAATCCCATTACCCCTGTTATTAAGATTTCATCAAATACATCTTTAGCTAAACGGATGATAGATATCATTGATATAGATACCGGAGAAGTAATTACCGGACAAAAAACAATTAAACAAATGGGCGAAGATCTACTCGATTTCATTATCGAAGTAGCTAGCGGGAGGAAAAAAACTAAAGCTCAACAGTTGAATCAGGACGATTTTATACCATGGAAAAGAGGAGTTTCACTTTAAAAATTACTAAATGTCAGAATTGTTTTCAATAAAAGATAAGATTATTGTGATTAGTGGTGCTACCGGTATTTTAGGCACTGCCATATCCAAGTACTTGGCCCAGGAAGAAGCAATTATAGTTATTTTGGGAAGAACAGTTTCAAAAGTAGAAAAACTTGTTAAAGAGATTAAAAAAAACGGAGGCAATGCTTTTTCGGCAATTGCTGATGTCACTAATGAAACTCAACTAAAGATTGTAGAAAAACAGCTTGAACAAGAATTCGGAAAGATTGATATTTTAATAAATGCCGCAGGAGGAAATATGCCTGGTGCAGTAATAATGCCCAATCAAACAATTCTTGATTGCGATATTACTGAGCTCCAAAAGGTTATAGAATTGAATTATCTAGGAACCTTTTTACCCACCAAAACATTATTATCGCTTTTCCTGAATGAAAAAAAAGGTAGTATCATCAATTTATCATCAATGGCTGCAATAAGACCTTTAACTCGTGTGATGGGATATTCTTCTTCAAAAGCAGCGATTGACAATCTGACGCAATGGCTCGCAGTAGAATGTAATCAAAAATATGGAGAAGGTATTCGTGTAAATGCTGTTGCTCCCGGTTTTTTTCTCACAGAGCAAAACAAAAATCTATTGACTAATGAAGATGGAAGTCTTACTAAGCGAGGTCATAAAATAATAGAACATACTCCCATGGGGCGCTTTGGAGAACCTAAAGAGCTATTTGGCGTTATACAATGGCTTTGTAGTGATGCCTCAAAATTTGTAACCGGAACTACTATTCCGATTGATGGAGGATTTAATGCCTATTCTGGAGTGTAAAAAGATGGATTCAAAATGAAGAGATTAGAACAAACTATGCGATGGTACGGACCTGATGATCCCGTAAGCTTATCCTACATCCAGCAGGCAGGTGCTACTGGAATTGTTACCGCCTTACATCACATCCCCAATGGACAAGTCTGGACCACATCTGAAATTAATATTAGAAAAAAAATAATAGAAAATAGCGGACTTCATTGGTCAGTTGTAGAAAGTATCCCCATACACGAAAATATAAAAACAAGAAGTGGAAACTATAAAACGTATATTGAAAACTATAAAACAAGCATCAAAAATCTAGCTTCTCAAGGCATATATACCATATGCTACAATTTTATGCCGGTACTAGACTGGACTCGAACAAATCTAGAATTTGAACTTCCAAATGGTGCCAAGGCACTTAGGCTTGAGATACAAGCATTAGTCGCTTTTGATTGTTTCATTCTAAAGAGACCCAATGCGCAAACAGACTATACCAAAGAACAATTAGAAAAAGGGAAGATATATTATAAAAATCTTTCAAAAAAAGAGATAGATACCTTAACAAAAACTATAATAGCCGGCTTACCCGGTGCGGAAGAAGGATATAGTTTAAAACAATTTCAGCAAGCTTTAGATACTTATCAAAATATCAATGAATATACATTAGCAGAAAACCTCAAATTATTTTTGGATGAAATTATTCCAATAGCAGAAGAGCAAGGAGTTTTTATGGCCATACATCCAGACGATCCTCCTTTCCCCATATTTGGATTACCTAGAGTTGTAAGTACCTCGGCCAATGTAAAACGTATTCTTTCCCAAACATATAGCCCTTATAATGGAATCACATTCTGTACAGGTTCCTTTGGAGTAAGAGATGATAACAATTTACCTCAAATGATTCGAGAATTTGGAGATCATATCCATTTTATACATTTAAGAAGCATTAACCGAGACGCAGAAGGAAACTTTTATGAAGCTAACCACTTAGAAGGCAATGTCCCGATGTACGATGTGATGAAAGAATTGATTCGCTTACAACAAAAAAGAAAAAAATCGTTGCCAATGCGCCCCGATCATGGACATCAAATACTAGATGACTTACACAAAAAAACAAATCCAGGATATACTGCAATAGGCCGTTTAAAAGGATTGGCTGAGTTACGTGGACTAGAATTAGGAATTATAGCAGGAATGAACTAAAATTTATGTTGATAGGATGAAAATTATATAAACCATTGATAATCAGGGTTTATATTTAAGCTTTTTTATCTTATCAACATTTAACGAATTAGCATGGCGCCATATATATCAACTAAGAATACCTTTAATATGATAGCCTTCTGAAAGGATTGCATAAAAGACTGAACAATCAAATGGGTCTTTATCACCTTCAAAACGATATACCTCTTCTATTTCAAATTGATCTGGAACTAATCTATATTCTAGTCCTTTGCATTCTATACAATCCGGTAGTAAATTAAAATACTAGGTATAGCCTTTCTTTTGCAGATTCTGAATAGTCTCAGATAATATATCATAAACTGTCCTCGATCTGGTATTCTAATATTTCAATTGAAAAACAGAAATTTGCTCTTGCATTTACTGTTAGATATTTTCTAAAATTATCTTGCTGAGATATCTTTGAAGACATTTAATCTTCACATTCTTCTTCCTTTAGTGATAATTTCCTTTTTTATAGAAACCATAACTCAATAGTTATACTAATAGACATGCTCTTTAGATCGAATATTGCCTAGTCTTTTATTTGATAAGTGTACATCTTTTCCATTTCATCATAATAAGCTTTTAACACATAAAAAGCTTTCTTCTTAAAACCTCCATCAGAGATCAGTCCTTTTCTGTTCCAACCATCCTGAATAATGGGAAGGTTTCTACGGGGAGACCTGAAATCTGCCAAAATCCATGGAGTCATCCCTCGAAGACTAGGTATTTTCTTAAGCATTTTGATCTGCTCCTGGTACAAGTATTCCTGATATTCCTCTGTCCATCGAGTTAATTTATCTCCATGGTAATTATACAAAGCACCCCCTCCAAACTCACTTACAAAAAAAGGTTTGTCTACTGGTAACTGCCAAGTCACCTTATCACATTTTTCGGGTAATCCAGAGTACCAACCAATGTATTCGTTACAAGCCAGCATATCTACATCTGCCGCAAAAGGATCTGGGATTTTCACCACATCTTGTACATCTTTTTCATTACGTTCTAAAGCGGCGCTAATAAAACGCGTATTGTCAATGTCGGTGGCTATTTTCTTGAGCTCACGAAGAAATCCTAATCTCGATTCTGTATCAGGCGTTTCATTAGCAAGCGACCATACAATTACACTAGCACGATTCTTATCGCGGTGCACCAGAGTTTCTAATTGACTTTTGGCTTGATTAAATGCCTCTGGATTTTCATAATCGATCCCCCAATACACAGGAATTTCTTCCCAAAGTAACAACCCCAGCTCATCAGCTAATCTGGGCATATTTTCATTATGCGGATAATGTGCTAAGCGAATGAAGTTACAGTTCAACTCTTTGGCCCAACCCATTTGCATCTGCGCATCTTCTAAAGATCTGGCGCGTCCCACCTTAATTGGATTTTCCTCATGCAGACTTATACCTCGTAAAAAGATCGAGTGCCCATTTAATAGGATATCAGCCCCTTTGGTTTCTATAGTTCTAAAACCAATTTGATCTACCAGCTTATCGTTTCCTGCTTTAATATTTACATCGTATAATTTTGGTCGTTTTGGATACCACTTTTTGATCTTTTTTACAGGAATCTCAAAGTTTACACGGCCAGTTTCATCTGGAGTTCCAGAGAAATTAACCTTGGCTTCAGGAATGGAAATTGACACATTACTTTGTGCGGACTTTCCTGCCAACTGCACATATCCTTTAATACTCTTCGAGTTGTCTTTATCCAATTGAATAAAATAATCTTGAATATAGGTTGAAGGAAGTTCTACTAGTTTTACATCTCTTGTAATTCCGCCATAATTCCACCAATCTGTGGTATAATTGGGCACACGATGTTTTTCTCTTCGATTATCGACCCGAACCATTAGAGAATTCCCTTTTGGCTTAACCACATCGGTAATATCAAAATTAAACGGGTCAAAACCGCCTAGATGTTGTCCAACTTTTTGTCCGTTTACATACACATCTGTTTGATAATTCGCTGCTCCAAAATAGATAAACAGCTTATTTTCTCCATCCACAGAATAATCAAACGTAGTTCGATACCAAACAGATCCCTCGTAGTATAACAGCATACGGTCCTGAGAATTCCAATCTCCAGGAACTTTAATCTCTGCAGAGGTGTTGAAGTTATACTCCACACGATCCCATCGTTCCTTAATGACCTTATCGCTATAATATGGTTTTGCGGATTCCTTGGTGGATTCAGCCTGATCAAAAGGCGTCCAGTTGCGATGATTGCGATATCCTGTTTCATAGGGATCAATTACAAATTTCCAGTTACCATTAAGCGAAGTAGTTTCACGATTATATACATTTTGTAATAGTGGGGTTTGGGCGACAAGGGTATTTACAAAACTTAGAAATATTAATTTGAATAACATCCCTCTTAAACTCCTTTTGAGGGGAGAATACATAATTCTTTTCATATGATTCATGTTTTTATATATCTTTTGAAGTCCAGTATATTTTTTCTTCTTTCCAAATATCTCTGGTATATTCAACACCTAATCCCGGAGCTGTAAAAATGGACATATTACCATTTTTTGGAAGTACAGGAGTATGCCAACTCTTTTGTTTATTTTCTCCTCCTGCACGATATTCTTGATGACCAGTTAAAACAGGGCAGATAGCAAAAATTTGCATAGGTGCTGCAGCCATTGGGCCAGCCTTGGGAGAATGTGGGGTAAACCCTACTCCGTAGTGCGCAGCCATATGCGATATTTTGAGTGTTCTTACAATTCCTCCATGGTAATACACATCGGGTTGTAGAATATCCATCGCCTTGATTTCGCACATTAATCTGAACTGATCAAAACTGCTGTCCTGTTCTCCCCCGGCAATCGCACATGTAGTCGCCGATTCCTTTACTAATTTATGAGACCATATATCTTGCCAGTAGCAGGGCTCTTCAAAGAACTTAATATCATGACTTTCTAACATTTTTAATACTTCGATAGCTTCTTCAGCCGTATAAGAGCTGTTTCCATCTACATAAATTGTAAAATCGTCTCCAAAGGTTTGGCGAACATGAGGTACGAACTGATTGGTTCTTGTAATGTAAGGTTCTATATTTTTCATACGGCCTCCGACTTTAATTTTGGTTGCCGTGGAACCTGTAACCTCTACCGTTTTTTGAATACGTTCTGTTTCTTCTTCAAAAGGTTTTTCTCTTTCAAGACTGGAGATATAAACGGGATACTCTTTTCGCACTTGCTTTCCTAAAAAATGATGAACAGGTATATTTACCAATTTTCCAAGTAAATCCCAAATGGCAATTTCAATTGTACCTACAGCGTTCCAATAGGGCAAACCTACGAACTTATAGTTGCGTTCTAACTTTAGGATCTCACCAGGAAGATGAGCAATTTCTCTGGCATCTTTACCAATAAAGTTGACTGCTGCTAGTTTCTTAAAGATGGTTTCGGTACTTTTAAAACGATTAGGATTCATGGCAGCCACACCTTGATTGCCATCTTTATCGGTTACCCTGGTAAAGTACCGTTTACGTGTTACCACTACCTCGATCTTATCTATAATTACTGCAGAAGTCAATTCTTTTTTGACCCTAGCGGTAATTTGTTCTTCTATGTTTTTGGGAATATATAGATTCGAAGTTTTGACCTCTAACTTGGTATCCTTATTTTTACTGGAAGTATCTGTGCAAGCCAAAATGGGTAGCGTTGCGGCAGCTGCTCCTAAGGTTGCAGTTTTTCTAAGGAATTTACGTCTATCCAACATATCTATTTCTTTTCTTGAGTTGTATTGATATCTTTTTCTGAAATTATTTTTCCGTTTACGGAAATATTCTTCAGCAATAAGTCTTTGGTATGATTGGCAATTACAGGAGTCGGGGATCTTTTCACGGAAATATCTTCCATATAGATCTTATAAATATTTTCTTCTTCTCGTCCGTTAATTTTGATTGAAATCTCTGAAGCTTCTTCTAAAGTTATATTCTGAAAATAAAAATTATTATACTTCACAAAATATTGATTGCCCCGCCATCCTTTATAATCTGTTGTAAATTCGAATCCATACTTTACTGGGTTCATCACCTGTATATTTCTCATATATACCTCTTCAATAAAACCTCCTCGATCTGGATTACTTTTAAATTGAAAGGCATGCTTATCACTACCTCGAAGGATATTATTTTCGGCAAATACATTGCGTACACCTGCTGACATTTCTGAACCAATACAAAATCCGCTCCCTACAATATTGGTAAAATCGTTATTCCGGATAATGATATTTTCTGAAGGAGGATACGACCATCCATCCTGATCACGACCCGCTTTGATCGCAATACAATCATCATGCGTATTGATTACACAATGCTCGATCAATACATTTTTGCAACTTTCAGGATCAATACCATCGTCATTGGTTATACCGCGTTGAATATTCAGTCTTCTTACGGTAATATTTTCTGAAAGAATCGGATTGATGGTCCAAAACGGAGTGCTTTTTATAGTAAAATCTTCAAAAAGAATATTCTTGCATTCGATAAATTGAATCCCTGTTGGGCGTAGAAAATGTCCTTCTCCAAATACACGCTCTTCTAATGGTATTTTATCATTTCCCATCTGCCTGGCGAGCATTTTATCAGGTTTTTGCTTTTGTTTCCAGGATGCCCAGATTTCTTCACAATGACCATCGATTATCCCTTTACCCGTAATCGCTATATTTTCTTGTTCAATGGCATAAATCAACGGAGAGTAATTCATAATAAAAGTGCCCTCCCATCTCATTTTTACTACCGGTAGATAATCTTCATGGTTTGGAGAAAAATTTAAAACCACATCTTCCGAAAGGTGTAAATTCACATTAGATTTCATAAAAATGGAACCTTTTACAAAGTAATCCCCTGGTGCCACGCTTATAGTTCCTCCGCCATTTACAGATACCTGCTCAATTACTTTATTAATAGTTTCTCTAAAATTAAGGGTATCAGAAATTGAATAGGTGGTATCCTTGAATGTGGGTGGAATAATTTGCTTCAAAATATTGGGCATTGTAAGATTCCAAGCCGTGTCTATTTTGGCCTGGGCATAGTTCTCATCAAAACTACACTGTGCATTCTGATTCTTTTTGCAAGAGGTGGTTATTATTAGAATAAGTATGAGAAGTATTTTTTTCATTAAATATGTTTTTTACTTACCTCAATAAGAAGACGATCTTCTTACTGGTATGCACTTTGGTACACATCGCTTAAAAATCGCATTCCGAAACTGGTGGCTATATCCCGATAATACAGCTGGAATGTTCCGTCTTTTTTGGCTCGTTGACGAATTTCGTAATAAGCTCCTGCCAAATTAGGATCTTTGTGATTTTCGCTAAATTGATTTTTTAAGGTAAAATCCAATGCACGTTTAATATTTTCTTCAAAATCAGTAATTCCCAATTCGTATAACTGCAACCACAAAATCCCGGCAAAACTTGCTGCGCTCCCACAAGGACTACGTTTGTCGTGGTTTCCATCTAAATAACTACTATACCAAATAACGCCTGTTTTATCTTGTACTTTGGCCAGTGCGTGTGCCGTCTTTATTGCGGCATCCAAGTATTTTTGTTCTTTGGTAAGTATATAGGCCTCAATCAATGCCTCGGCATTCCAGGTATTAAATCGACCATGAATTTTACCCGTTTCTGGATCATTAGGCTCGAAATCCATCCACCAACCGTTTTCGGATTGGTCATCAACTAGTTTATTGCATATTTCCAGAAATGCTTTTTTATAGCGTTCCTCCCCAGTATGGGTATACATGTCTTTCCAGAGATATCCTTCGGCATTGGGTCTAGCCACATACTTAATAGTAAAGGGTAGCCTTTGGTGTTGTGCATGAGGGCTGCGATCTTTCCAAACTTCTCCTGTTTTGCCGTCTACAATGTTATAACTAAGTCTCTCTTCTGGTATATATAGATGATCTAAAATCCATGCACCAGCACTGGTAGCCACATCTGCATATGTTTTATCGTTTGTCATATCGGTAAGGTTGAACAAACCTGGAGTACCATCGGCAATCGTTGTGGTATTGATTAATTCTCCAAGCTTATTTCCATGTTTGGCATTGAGATAACCTTCTAGTATATGGCCTTTAGGAAATTGCAATCCCACCCACCAATTTCCAGCACGAATAGCTTCATCAAGGGCCTTTTGATTACTAGTTACTTTATAAGCTTCTAACAACCCATAAATAGCTTGTCCGGTATGCCAGGCAGCTTCATATTCCTTCCATTCTCCTGTAATCATATGGTAATTACCCCTGGCCATTCCTTGTTCGTCAATCATGGCTTCACTGGTATGTTGTATAGCTTGATTTAATGATTTGACTATTTTTTCTTTGTATTCTGGATCCAAAAGTAATGTAGACTTTTGAGCGCATGCCTGAATCATAAAACTCATCGAAAGTATAACTGCAATTCTAATTTTCATCGGTTTACTTTTTTGTAAATACAAAGCTTTCTTTATATAGAGTATTTCCTTTAACATTCGCAGTATCCAATCCTTTTACATCAATTAGAAACATCCCATGACGGTCCATTTTTCCTTGCTGATGATGTATCATTAGATTTTTGATTTTAAAATCTTTGGCATGAGCTACAATCATAGAACCAGGTGATTGTATATAACTTACTGTATTATTCCAGTATTTGATTTTCTTATTGCCTTTTGGCTTTTTCCATCCTGCAGTAATCGTATTATCTGCATCGGGTACAGTAACCTTTACATTTTCTAAAGTTATTTCAGAAATTTCCTTTTCAGGATAACCAGAAAAGTAAAGTAAACCATTGGTAGTGATATCAATATCTTTGAAATTTATATTCTTTATAGTTCCAATTTCTGTAAGACTATCTCTTTTGTGGGTATCTACAAAAATACCGTATTCATCCTTTTGTCTTCCTCCGGTTTTAATAGTCATATTTTTGAAATTAATATCAGAATATATACCTCCATCCATCATGAAGAGAGCAATACCATAACGAGAGTTTTTTATTGTGATATCCTGAAATCTACAGTTTCTGGTATGATATGCAGACCCTGTTCCTAATTTTATGGCTGCATCATCACTTTCTAAGATACAGTTCTTTACTAGAATATCTTCGGTATACTTACTTCTATTTTGCCATGGATTTTCGAAATATTTTGAACCGCTCTTGTTTTTAATACAAATGGCATCGTCTCCGGAAGAGATATTACAATTGGTTATCAAAACATTTTTGGAGTTTGTAATATCAATACCATCTGTATTTGGGCTCCTTGGATGATTCTTTATAGTAAGACTGTCGATTTTCACATTTTCGCAAAAATCAAATACCAGACAATGAGCTGGACTATTGACCAAAGTAATACCGGAAATCGATACATTTTTTGAGTCCTGAATTATAATCCAAGGTTGTGGTCTTTGAGTGTAATTCCAGTTTTCATCAAAAAAAGACTCTCCGTTTCCATTGATAACTCCTTTCCCTTTTATGGTAAGATTATCTGCTTCTGGAGCAAAAATAAAACTCTTGTTAGTGTAATCGTTCATTCTGGAAGACGCAATTAACTCTGCTCCCTCGTCCAAAACTAGGGTCATATTTGGCCCTAAAGTAAAGCTGCCAGTATAAAATTTCCCCTTAGGAATAATAACTGTTCCTTTGTTTTCTGCGGCTTTATGAATTGCCATTTGAATAGCTTCTGTATTGACAGTACTACCATCTGGTATTGCACCAAAATCCTGTATATTAAATTTATTAGAGTTGTTTTCACTACAAGCTGCAAGAATGATGGACACTACCAAGATTGATACCCTTGGTAGTGCCCTTTTTATATTACAAATCGCTATTAAATTGTAAAAGCGATTGTAATAACAAACAAACAAACTGTTATGAAACATTACTTTCTATACTTAAGTTGCCATTATTGCGTTCCTAAATTAGATTCATACTTATTCTTTGATACTACCATCAAAATTTCTCGTCCAACCCAATGTCCAGTCATCATCTGTAGGAATAGCACCTACATAGTTTACGCTATCAAAAAAGTCACCCAAAGAAGATGCATCAGAAGAGTTTTGAGTTGACACTCCTACAAAAGTATTTGTGATATCAAAAGCTTCTTCAGAATTAGTATTCCCAGCTTCTCTGTATTGGTCTCTAACACTACTGTGTAAGCCTCCACCATCACCAAATTCATCATTATTAAACACGGTACAATTTCTCATAGTAATTTCACCTCCATCTCTAACTCTAAAGGATGTGCCAAACCCTGAAATTGCTGTATTATAATATTGACCATTGGCTCCATCTTGCATTCTTACCCCTTCTCCAACATTCAAATATCCTGTTGTTATTCCCGCTCCTATTATGATCGCATTAGAAATAATTGGATTAGATTGTGGAATTATGTTTTCATCAGTTCCATTAATAGCACGACTTCCAGAATTAGTTGCCAAAGCCCAAAACTGACCATTACCATTCCATCCTCCACTGTATCTAATACAACGACTATCAGGTTTGGTAACAACGATATGTTTCAGATTTACAGAGCCACCGCGTATTCTTATCCCAGTGGCGTTTGCATCATGAACTTGGACATAGTCTAGCGTAGTACCACGACCCACTTGTCTTAGCTGCAAAGCATCATCACCGTTTCCACCATACTCTATTCTTACATAGTTAAGTATGCCTGAATTATCATCTTCAGAATCATCTCCTCTTATTGTAACTCCTATCCAATCTCCAGCTTCTGGATTTCCTGATTGACCAGGAGCATTTTTGAAACTAGTAAATACGATAGGGTTATCCAGAGTACCATCTGCAATGATCTCTCCTCCAATATTTACATCTAGTTTACTCTCATTAGTAAAACCATATATAGTAGTGCCTTCTTCAATAGTTAGGGCAGTTTGCTGATCGACATCTACGCTTCCATTAAGTAACCAGTTTGATGAACTATCAAAAGTTTCGTCAAAATTTATCGTGCCCGTTACTTGTTTGAAGTTTATACCATTAATATTTACATTATCGATAGTATACTTTGGTTCAATTTGAGAAATTGTAGCCAAATAGGTTACAGATATAGATTGACCCTGTTTGTCATTTAACATGAATACTATTGATTGAGTGGTTCCTAGCCAAGTTGCCGGTACCTGAGTAGAAAATCTAAAATTTTCATTTCCGGTAGCTTCATAACTTTGTGTGGCCAAATTGGTATTCCCCACAGAAACACTTACACTTTCGAGAAGTGCCGATGCTTCTAGTTCTGCATCAACGGTAATAGTTTGTCCTACACCAAATTCTCCACTTTCTGAAGACAGATTGATCTGAGGTCCAAAATACAATGGTTCTTCTGATGAATCATCATCTTCATTACAGGAAATTAATAATGAACTGAAAAAACACAGTGTAAGAATAAGAGGTAAAAATTTTTTAAAATTATTCATGACTTCTATAATTTATAATTAAGACCAAATCGAGCAGACCATCCGTAAATTTCATAATTTGTTACTTGATTTCGTAAAAACTGAAATTCAACATTTGGATCGTTTAAGAGATTCACAAACTCTGCAAAAAGGGTTAAATTTTTATTGATTTTTTGCGAAGCATTCACATCTAGCTGGTATCTTTCGTCAAGGAAAAAATCCTGAGTTGGGTCACTATTAAAACTTAACAAAGAAGAGTCATTATAATTTAAAGCAACTCTACCACTAAAACCTCCTTTATCATATGACAAAGCGGCATTCCAAACATGATTGGCCTGACCAATAAATGGAACATCATTTCTGACTTCTGCTTCACCGGTATCTTCGTTGAGAAATTCGAAGCTACTTTCAGAATCAGTGTACGTATAATTTAAGTACACTCCAATTCCTGAGAATATTCCAGGTAAAAAATCGAGTTTTCTTGAAAAATTAACTTCAGCGCCCAGGATTTCGGCCTCATCTCCATTTACTGGAGTATCTCTTAAGAAGCCATCGAACTCTCCACCTTCAACATTGGACAGCTGATCAAATATGAAATTCTCTACTCTTTTATAGAAAATACCTCCTGAGATTATTCCAGCTCCACGTAAATAATTCTCGTATAAAAGATCAAAATTAGTAGCATCTGCAGGTTGCAAATTTGGATTTCCAACCTGTAGCCGTTGATCGGCTCTATTAATATTTTGAGTAGGGACCACATCCTGAAGATCAGGACGTGCATAAGACTTTGTAAATGCAAATCTGATATTGCTTCTATCTGACACTGCATATCTTAAATGCACCATAGGTAGCAAAAAATCATAATCATTACTTCCCGAAATTGGTCTAGAAGTAATTGGCCCATTTGCCGGTTCATCTATCTCCAGGGCATCATATTCTACATCTGTTCTTTCATAACGTACCCCAGCAAGAATTTTGAATTTATTGATCTCATATTTTCCTTGGATATATGCGGCGGCAACATCTTCACTAGCATTATAGAAAAAACTATCACTATTTATTTTACTAGCGTCTTGATCAAGAACGTATGCATCTTGATTTTGGACAAAATGTTGTAGTGCCCTATCAGGATCAGGGAATTGTCCCATTTCATAATTCCCCTCTAATATGGTACCTTGATTACCGTCAAGAACCTGGGCCAAATTGTAAGGTCCGTTAAACCCTGAGTATTCAACAGTATTTCTTCTTCTTAAATTATCAAGTTCTCTATACTTACCTCCCGTCTTAATTTCTCCAGAGTTATTGCCTATCCTAAATGGAAATGTCAAGTTTAAACGCGTTACCAAATTATCTCCTTTATTTAAGATGGGTTTATCTTGTTGAAAACCGAAAAACGAATATTCTTCATAATTTTCAAAATCAAAATCAGGAGAGGAGAAAAGAGGAAAATCGCCGTTATCTCTATTAATATCTAAAACTAGTCCTCTTTCTCTAAAAACAAATCTATTGCTTCTCAGAATTCGTTCTGATCTGGTATAATTAAAACCATAGTCTATCTTAGCAAGATCACCCAATAAATGATTTCCTTCAAATGAAAGCGTAATATTTTCTCGATCAATGACGCGATCATTTACATCTCTTCTTATTCTTACATCTCCATTATCAATGCTTCCGGCAAGGTTAGGATTTTCAGGATCTTGGTAATTATTTCTTGGTCTAAAACGAATTCGTCTTCGCAATGATTCATCTTCGAGATTGTTGTAGATTGTTTTAAGAACAATTTTAGAATTATCGTTGAATTTATAATCAAATGTTGCATTAACTCCAATTCTAGTCCGCTGGTTTTCTAATGGTCTTAATCTGAAGTCATCGATCACATCTGCCCTAAATGAATTAGGGTCATCTGAATCTCCTATTCTTCGATTACGATAGGTAGCTTCAAAGCGCTCTTCTCCATTCACAGTCCTATAATAACTTCCACCCAACAGTACTCCGAATTTATTATCGGCGAACCTCTGATCGTATTTTAGTTTGAACAGCAAACTTCCCTCCTCGAAAAGATCATTATATCCACCTCCTAATGTTCCGCGAATCCGCGCTTTTTCAGTTCTTGCTGTGGGGGTAATCAAGTTAATAGCTCCTCCTATCGCATCTCCATCCATTTCTGGAATGATCGCTTTGCTAACTTCCATTGACGCCAACTGGTCGGCCGAAATCAAATCTAGGGATTCTGATCGACCTCCCTCTTCGTCGGTAGAGGGTATTTGCTCACCATTTATAGAAATTGTTGTAAAGTTTTGAGGTGTTCCTCTGATTTTAACTATACTTCCTTCACCATTATCTCTTTGAATAGTAACACCAGATACTCTTTGCATCGCTTCTCCCACATTAATATCAGGAAAACGACTTACCAAATCTGCTGAAACCACTGTCTTTATATTATCTGCAGTTCTTTGCAAGTTGTATGCACGCTGCTGACCCTCGACACTTGCCGAAACAACAACTTCGCCTAATTGATTTGTTTCTGGTTCGAGAACAATATCGCCCAAACCTATTGTGCTTTGACCACTTTTTACCTCAATCTCATTAGTATATATTTCAAATCCTAAATAAGAGACTTCGATGACATGAGTACCTACTGGTACTCTGTCTAATGTAAAAACTCCATCCCAATCTGTTGAAGATCCTATGTTAAGGCTTCGGATAAAAACTGAAGCTCCGGGTAAGACTTCATTAGCATTTCCCAAAACCCGCCCGTTGACAATAGCATATTCTTGCTGCGAAGTTTTGATTTTTGCGCTATCCAATTCATTATTAGCCAAGGATGTACTAAGTATTCCAATTGTCATTAACAGACCTAGTACATATCTGTTAATTAAAGTAATAGTTTTCATACGCTTCATCTATTAATCTTTAGTAATTCAAATTATTATCAAAATTTAATTTCTCTTTATTTTAATGCAATCGATTGCATATTATAAATAATTCTTAAAAAACGCAAATATTTACCAATTATTTTGTTAAAAACACTATTTTTTGCTAAAAATTTTTAGTAAAACATAATTACTATATAGAATTAATGTTTGATTTTTCAGAAAAAAATCGATTTTATGCAATCGATTACATAATTTTACGATATTTGTATTTTTGATTAAAAATTATAACTAGTACATTTAATTATACGGTTTCTACTTGATTTTTGTATTTTACGCCTAATGAACTCTAAGAAAACTACCATACATGATATTGCTGAAAAGCTGAACATCACCGCTTCGACAGTTTCGAGAGCCCTAAATAATAACCCCAGGATAAGTGAAGCTACAAAGAAAACAGTGCTAGATATGGCTAGAAGCCTTAACTATCAGCCAAATAATTTGGCGGCTGCTTTAAGAAAAGGAAAAAGTCAACTCATCGGCGTAATTGTCCCAACTATTAATAGAGCATTTTTCTCTTCTGTTATTCGCGGAATAGAAGAGTTAGCCAATAAGCTAGATTATCGCGTAGTGGTTAGCCAGTCTAATGAAGATGTCGATAACGAAATAGCAACCCTCAATGCTTTAATTAATGCGAGAGTTGATGGAATATTGGTATCCATAGGCAAAAATACAAAGCAATTTGGTCATTATCAAGAGTTAATCGAACGGGGAATCCCTTTGGTTTTATTTGATCGAACGACTAATGAGATAAGTACCAGTCAGGTAGTCATTGATGATTTTGTTGCCGGCTATACGGCTACTGAGCACCTAATCAAGCAAGGTTGTAAGAAGATTGCGCATATAACCAACTACCATAAAGTTAATATATATAAAGAACGCTATAGAGGATACTTAGAGGCTTTGAAAGATTATGACATTCCTTTTGAAAAATCTCTAGTTCTTGAAGGCAATATGCAACTTGAAGATGGGAGAGAATGTACAAAACAACTCATCACTTCTGGAGAAGAATTTGACGCTATTTTCTCTGCCAGTGATTACGCTGCAATGGGAGCTATGCAGGTTTTGAAAGAAAAAAACATAAAAATTCCAGAAGAAGTTGCTCTTGTAGGATTTAGTAACGAACCTTTTACTTCTTTTACAGACCCTCCTTTAACTACTGTGGATCAATTCCCAATAGAAATGGGACAAGCCGCTGCAGAATTATTTTTCGAAATTCTCAATTCTACTAAAAAGAAAATTATCCCACAAAAAACCGTATTACACCCCGAGCTCATTGTAAGGGCTTCTTCACTCAAGAAGGGCAAATAGAAAGCAACTATGGATCAAAATTCAAAAATAAGAAGTTTTAAAAAGAAAGACAATCGATTGCACGTATCGTCAAACGGTTTTATGTCTCCTGATTTTCTCCTACAAAGTGAATTTTCTAAAAAACTATATTATAATCATGCAAAAAATCTTCCTATAATAGATTATCATTGTCATCTTTCTCCAGAGTTAATAGCCAATAATAAACAATTTGAAAATTGTTCTCAGGCATGGCTAGCCGGGGACCATTATAAATGGAGAGCGATGCGCACACTAGGTGTAGATGAAGAATTCATTACCGGTGATGCATCAGACATCGAGAAATTTGGAAAATGGGCAGAAACCGTACCTTATACCATAAGAAACCCATTATTTCATTGGACGCATCTAGAACTTCAACGTTATTTTGATATTCATCAATTACTCTGTAAAGAAAATGCAGTTGAAATATATGAAAAAACCTCTGCTGCATTACAACAGAAAAGTCATAGTACGAATGGTCTCTTACACCAAATGAATGTTGAAGTAGTATGCACAACCGATGATCCTATTGACGAACTAATCCATCATCAAAAAGCAAAAAAATATAAAAAAAATTCTAAGCTTTTACCAACCTTTAGACCAGATAAAGCATACGCAGTTGAAAATCCCTTAGAATATTTGGATTATCTTGAAAAGTTAGGTGATGTTTCGGGCATTAGTATTGACTCATACCAGGATCTGATAGCTGCACTTAAAGACAGAATTGTTTTTTTCCATGAATATGGAGGATGTCTTTCGGATCACGGCCTGGAACAATTATATTATTTTGAGCTCGGAACTTATGATATAGATATTCTTTTCAACAAACTCAAAAATAAGAAGTCTTTAGACCATCAAGAAACTAATTATTTTAAATTCGAGACGTTACTTCATCTCTGCAGAATGTATCATGCCCAAGGCTGGACTCAACAGTTTCATCTAGGTGCTTTAAGAAATACTAATCAAAGAATGCTCGCTCAGCTTGGACCTGATACGGGTTTTGATTCTATTGGAGATTTTTCTCAAGCCGCTACGCTGAGTAAATTTTTGAATGCGCTTGATACCACTAATCAGTTATCCAAAACTATTATTTACAATCTTAATCCTGCAGATAATGAAGTTATGGCTACTATGACAGGTAACTTTAATGACGGAAGCGTAAAAGGTAAAATACAATTTGGCTCGGCTTGGTGGTTCCTAGATCAAAAAGATGGTATGGAAAAACAAATTAACTCGCTTTCTAATCTAGGACTTTTAAGCTGCTTTATAGGAATGCTGACCGACTCGCGCAGTTTTTTGTCTTTTCCCAGACATGAATATTTTAGACGGATTCTTTGCAATATTATTGGACAAGATGTAGAAAACGGAGAACTTCCAGCTGATGAAAAATGGCTAGGGAAGATTATAAGTGATGTCTGTTATAACAATGCGAAAGAATATTTCGGTTTTTAAAGACGTTAGGCTATGAAAAAGTTAAACAGAGATACATCAAATTCTATCTCCAGAAGACCCATCAAGGTACTACAATTTGGGAAAGGGAACTTTTTACGCGGTTTTGCCGATTGGGTGATCGATATTCTAAATGAAAAAACAGATTTTAACGGAGATATTCAAATTATTGAATCCAATGATAACGGGCTTGCTGCAAAAATTAACAGGCAAGAGGGTCTTTATCATGTGCTTTTAGAAGGATTGCAAAATGGTAAAAAGCTTCAACAAATAAGAATTGTAAAGAGTGTGCGAGGAGTTTTTAATCCTAATGATGATTATAAAGCTTTCCTCAAAATGGGTAAGAATCCAGATCTCGAATTTATCATTTCGAATACAACAGAAGCTGGTATTATTTTTGACCCCAATGATATTGATTATGACACCTTACCTAATTCGTTTCCAGGTAGATTAACTGCATTTCTATATTACCGCTTTTTACATTTTAAAGAAGCTAATAATAAAAAACTCATTGTTCTGCCTTGCGAACTCATTGACTATAATGGAGATACGCTCAAAGAGATAATCTTGCGTTATGCCAATCTGTGGAAGCTTCCCGGCCGATTTAAAATTTGGCTTGATGATCATACGATGTTTTGTAACACCTTGGTAGATCGAATTGTTACGGGGTTTCCTAGAGATCGAATTGTAGAAATTCAAGAAAACATTGGATTTACAGATGACATGGTGGTAACGGCAGAACCTTACCATTCATGGATAATAGAAGATCAAGGTAACGTCAAGAATGTATTTCCCGTCGAAAAAGCTGGATTAGAAGTTAGATTTGTGACTAATTTATCTATATATAAAACCAGAAAAGTAAGAATTCTAAACGGTGCGCACACTGCGATAGCTACTTATGGCTATCTGAAGGGATTAGAAACCGTAAACGAAATATTTGATAACCCGAAAATCGAGCACTTTATAAGACAACTAATTTTTGATGAAATTATACCCACAATAGATCTTCCGGAAGAAGAATTGAGAATCTATGCAAATTCTGTGATTGAACGGTTTAAGAATCCCTTTATTAAACACAAATTACTTAACATTTCCCTTAATTCGATAGCAAAGTTTAAAGTGCGAGTAGTACCCTCATTACTTTCTTATTATGAAAGAAAAAATAAGCTCCCTGAAGGTATTATTAGTTCTTTTGCCCATCTTATTGTGTTCTATCGAGGTCATTTCAATGAAAAAAGGATTCCTTTACAAGATGATAAAGCTATTATAGATTTTTTTGCAATCCTATGGGAAACCTCAGATATTAATTATATAGTAAATCAAGTACTTTCTAATACGGCTTTTTGGGAAATGGATTTGACCAAGATCTATGGATTGCAGAAACAAATTATAGCCGAAATTCAAGAAATTTTAAAAACTGAAATAATAACTAACACAAAATAAATGATGCTACTTACCCAAATAGCGGATGAATTAATCTTAACGATTTTGTAAACTCATATGTCAATTCGCATGTTTCTGAAAAGACTCTCTAATCTAGGGAGTCTTTTTATTTATTAACCGTTTATTATTTACATGTATTTTCTAAAATGGTTTTGTATTGTATATTTACTGAAAACATAAGTTAATGTCTTCTCAATCTCGTCTGGATCGTGCTTATAAAAATGCCAAAGTAATTCCGTTTGATAATACATCCAAATTCATTCTTTTTAGTGACTGCCACCGAGGGGACAATAGCTTTGCAGATGAATTTGCAAACAATAGAAACATTTACATTCACGCATTAAAGCATTACTACAAAGAAGGATTTACGTATTACGAACTTGGTGATGGCGATGAACTCTGGGAAAATATAAACTTTAGTATGTTGCTGCGAGCCCATAAAGATGTATATGATTTACTTCAGCTTTTTTATAAAGAAAATAGATTGCACATGATATGGGGGAATCATGATATGGTATATCGAGATAAAGCTTATGTAAAAAAGCATCTCAGCTATTATCTGGATCATAAACTGAATAAAGAAGTTCCTCTTTTCCCGGGCATCACATTTGAAGAGGCCATCGTACTCAAACATCAAATTACCTCGCAAGAAATTTTTCTATTGCATGGGCATCAGGCAGATTTTATGAATTATAATGGATGGCGTATTCATAGATTTTTGGTACGCGTTTTATGGAGGCCTTTACAAGTCATAGGAATTTTAGATCCCACGAGCCCTGCCCATAATTACAAAGAAACGATACGTGTAGAGCGAAGAATAAAAAAATGGATTCTAAAGCAGAAGAATAAACTTACGGTCATGGGGCATACTCATCGACCGAGATTTCCTGAGCCTGGCGGTACAGCACTTTTTAATGATGGAAGTTGTGTACATCCAAGGTGTATTACTGGAATAGAAATTGAGAATGGGACTATTGCACTAATTAAATGGCAAATCTCAACTACCGAAGACGGTATCTTAAGAATCGTAAGGTCTGTACTTGAAGGTCCACGAAAGCTTACTGATTTTGTTACAGAATAGATCACTATATACCTATGCAGATTATAGCATACACCTCAATCTAATTACTACAAGGAAATTATTCTATATTCAGGACTTCCTCAATCTGCGGAGCGTATTTTTTGATGGTCATTTCAACACCTGATTTTAGTGTCATTTGATTTACGCTACAACCCACACATGCACCTTCTAGTTGTACCTTAACCCTTTTATCGTCCTCAATAGCAACCAAAGAAATATTACCTCCGTCACTCTCCAAAAAAGGCCTGATTTCATCTAGGGCTTTTTCTACATTTATTCTTAATTCTTCAGAAGTCATTCGTTATTTTTTTACAGCAGAACATCCTGCCATCGTTGTTATTTTAATTGCTTCAGTTGGAGGTAAACTCTCATTTCTGTTAACTACTTCTTGAACTACATTCTTTGTTAATTCTTCAAAGGCCTTTTCAATAGGAGTAGCCGTTTGTAAGGCTGCCGGTCTTCCAACATCTCCCGCTTCACGGATGCTTTGTACTAAAGGAATCTCACCCAAAAACGGAACCTCTAGGTCTTCGGCCAAATATTTAGCTCCTTCTTTACCAAAGATATAATATTTATTGTTAGGAAGCTCTTCCGGGGTGAAATACGCCATATTTTCAATAATTCCTAATACAGGTACATTAATACTATCCTGCTGAAACATAGCAACTCCCTTTCTAGCATCGGCCAGTGCCACATTTTGAGGAGTACTTACCACCACAGCCCCGGTTATCGGTAAAGACTGCATAATTGATAAATGAATATCCCCTGTACCCGGAGGTAAGTCTACAAGTAGAAAATCCAGTTCTCCCCATGCTGCATCAAAAATCATTTGATTTAATGCTTTTGCAGCCATAGGCCCCCTCCAAACCACAGCTTGATTAGGCTGCGTGAAAAATCCTATCGACAATATTCTTACTCCATAATTCTCTATTGGTTTCATCTTTGATTTATCACCTACTTTTACCGACAGAGGTCGTTCTTGCTCTACATCGAACATTATTGGAGCCGATGGGCCATAAATATCTGCGTCCAGAAGCCCAACTTTAAATCCCATTTTGGCAAGGGTTACAGCCAGGTTAGAAGTTACCGTAGATTTACCAACCCCACCTTTACCAGAGGCTACTGCTACAATATTAGTAATCCCAGGAATTGGTTTGCCTTTGATCGAGTTTTTTAGGTCTGGCTTTTCTGGAGCTTCGACTTTGATATTTACTTTCACTTTTGCCTTTTCATATACTTTCTCATGAATCGCCTTCATAACATCTACTTCGGCACGTTTACGTATATGCAATGCAGGAGTCGATAATACTAAATCAACAATAACTTCGTCTCCAAAGGTGATTATATTTTTAACGGCACCACTTTCGACCATATTCTTTCCTTCTCCAGCTACAGAGATTGTTTCTAGTGCTTTTAATATATCCGATTTTTCTAACTTCATAGGTATTTTTCTTATCTGCAAAAATGAAATCTATCTTGATTTCTTCCAGAAAACAAAGATAAGTTGAAAAGTTAACATTATAAAGCTCCTAAATCGAAATGATCTATAGCAGTATCGCTATTCATAATATGTCTTTAAGATAGAATGGTACGATTTGTGATCCTGAGCTATTTTGACTTTCTGAAAACAACCTAATGAACCGGATCTTTCTAATTTTATTGCCATTTCTCTTTATCTGTAATCATGGATATACTCAAAGCAAATTAGAAATAGCTAAGAAAAGTTTAAAAGTTAATAATCAACCAATACCTGACGACGATAGCTACATTTTATTGGATGCTTTCGGATTCATTTCTTCGTTATTCCCAGATGGCTCCTCTAATGATACCGATTATGTATCTCACAAAAAAGTGACTAAATATCCTTACTTCAAAAGTACCAAACCAGGAAACTATGTCTATTTCGCTCCTGATACCATAACAAAGAATTTCAGAGTTGAAATTTTGAATAGATTTATCTTCGAAAATCCTAAACTGTATGGAAATCATCTAAATATTGGAGTAAGAAGTGCAGACGGATTTGGCTTAGAGATTGATTATTTACAACTCTGGGAAAACAATACTAATTTTGGTTATAACTCTCTGGCCATAACTACAGGATTATTAAAATATTATTGGATACATGAGGAGCGATTTGATACTTGGATCGGGTTAGGGGCTAATTTTTTGGAGGATAATATATCAGATTGGGGATTATCTGCAGGAATTGGGGCTGAATATTTTTTTATTCATCCTATGAGTTTAGAAACCAATCTATATTGGTCTTTTAATGGTGGTACAATACAATCATATTCTACAGGATTAAATTATCATTATAAGCGTTATATATTCTCTGGAGGATATGAGTTTCTTAAAATAGGTGATCCAGATTTTTCTATGTTTTCTGTAGGCGTAGGAGTTTCTTTTTAATAGCAAATTTTACACTTTAAATTTTCAACTTGTTTACCTACTCTCGACCTAGTCACAGAAAAATATAAGACTGACCTTCTGCTTCTGTTAAAGGATTATTTTCTCCAGTTCAATTTTTAAATCATTCTAAAAAGAATTAGGAGATATTAAAGTTCTTTCATCGGATCCCAAAATAAACTTTCAAAATTCTGTATTTGATTATCGATCACTCTTATCCCTTCACTTTCTAACAGTTGTTGCATAAGATTGGTTCCCTGAAAATGATGTTTTCCTGTAAGCACTCCTTTTCGATTAACCACGCGATGTGCTGGTACATCTTCTCGACCACCGCAAGCATTCATAGCCCAACCCACCATACGTGCACTACGAGCTGCACCTAAATGTTTGGCTATAGCTCCATATGAAGTAACTCTACCATGTGGAATAAGCCTTACTACATCATAAACTCTATCAAAAAAATTCATTTCAGACTCAGATCCAGTATCTATTTCATCCTTCACTCCCATGTATAGATAATTCTTGCTAATGTGATCATCACCAAAATCAACATTAAGATTCCCATGAAATAATTAGAGTATTTCGTTATTGAAGCTGTCTTTTTTTCAATTTTTAAAAAAGAAAAAACATAAAAATAGAGTGTTACAAAAGTTCCACTTCCTGCTGCGATAATAAATGCAATAATACGTGGAGCGTCATATTCTATTTCGCCACTTACACTCATCCCTGCTGCAATAGCTACAAAATAAGGAATTGGCAAGACATTAATTGCCGACATCATCATTCCCTTAAAGAAACTTCGAGTATTACTTTTTCGATACACTTTAATTTTTGTCTCTCGCTGTTTTGCTTTGGCAAAGAAATAAATTGCCATTAAAAAGAATATTACCGCACCAGTTCTAAGTAAAATATTTTTTACAAAGGGATTAAAGAAAATATATTTAGCCAAGAGAATTGCGATCAACGACTGAAACACAACAACTAGAGAAGCTCCTATGGCTACCAAAATTCCGTTGTTTTTCCCTCTTTCCAGGCAGGTTCTTGCCACGGTCATATTCACCAATCCAGGAGGAATGACTCCAACTAGTGATGCAAAAAAGGTAACCAAAAAAAGTCTAGTAGTTTCCAAAATTGTAGTCCCAATTATGTAATCTTAAACTGGATGTAAGTTATGGGTTTATTTTTTTCTAAATATTGTTTTTCATAAAAAGTTTGAATTGAAGTCACGACCTCTGGAGCACCTTCATTGTGGTATATATCATGGTTGGCATAAAGCACCTCATGGCCTTCACCATGTAACAATCCTAAGGTATACCCGTGCATAAACTCGCTATCTGTTTTAAGGTGTACAATTCCGTTTGATTTTAGAATCTTCTGATACCGTTGTAAGAAGTCATGATTAGTTAACCGATGCTTGGTACGTTTATATTTAATCTGAGGATCGGGGAACGTGATCCAAATCTCGTCGACTTCTTCGTTCTCAAAAATATAATCGATTAATTCGATCTGTGTTCTAATAAAACCTACATTGTTCATTCCTTCTTCTACCGCAGTTTTGGCTCCACGCCAGAACCGAGCTCCTTTAATATCGATTCCTATAAAATTCTTATCAGGATATTTCTTTGCAAGACCTACAGTATATTCTCCTTTACCACATCCCAATTCGAGAACTATAGGATTTGAGTTTTTAAAGAATTTTTCATTCCATTTACCTTTGAGATCCAAAGTATTGTTAAGCACCTCATCTCGTGTAGGCTCGACTACATTACGAAAGGTTTTATTTTCGTTAAATCGTTTTAATTTATTCTTACTTCCCACTAATTCTTTTATTTCTTATTCACTAGTATTAAGAATTAATATAGTTTCATAGCTTCCTAATTTCCAGTTTCACTAAAGATAATTTTTTGGTAAAATTAAGGAAATATACGGATAAGGAAATAGGATTACTTTTAAAATTAGATTGAAATAGTGAGTCACTACAACAAACTTAAAACTAAGACATTTGGACAAAAAAGTACTTGTAGCTCCTCTTAATTGGGGTTTAGGGCATGCAACTCGTTGCATCCCAATTATTAATGCACTTTTAGATCAAGGAATAGAACCTGTTATCGCCTCAGATGGAGCCGCCCTTTTGTTATTGAAAAAGGAGTTTCCAGAATTACAAACAAAAACATTACCTTCCTACAACATAGAATATTCTAGAAAGGCGAGCAATTTTAAACTTAAAATGCTTTTAAACAGTCCTAAGATAGCTCATGCTATTAATGCTGAAAAAAAAGCAATAAAAAAAATATTAGAAGAAGAGAAGTTTTGTGGTATTATCTCGGATAATAGGATGGGGGTACGACACAAAGATGTTCCTTCGGTTTTTATAACACATCAACTTACTATGCTAAGTGGATGTACTACATCTTTTAGCACAAAGCTACACAATAAATATATAAAGAAATTTGATGTGTGTTGGGTGCCCGATATGGCAGAAGACCCCAATTTAAGTGGCGAATTAGGACATCCTAAAAAAAATACGATGCCTGTTACTTATCTTGGCCCACTTAGCAGATTTGAGTATCAGGTAGTACCTAAAAAATACGATATTATGGTATTACTTTCAGGCCCAGAACCACAACGTACTTTACTTGAGCAAAAGCTTTTCCAGGAATTTGAACAGAGCGATAAAAAAATCGTATTTGTGCGTGGTCTGGTTGAAGATACGCAACAAACCTTTACGAAAAATAATATAACTATTCATAATTATCTTTCGGGAAAGGACCTTGAAAATACTATTAATAGTAGTAATTTAATTATCTCTAGGTCGGGATATACCACAGTAATGGACCTTGCTAAGCTGAAGAAAAAGGCATTCTTTATACCAACTCCCGGACAATTTGAACAGGAATATCTAGCAGAGCGTTTAACTGTAAACAAGTTGGTTCCTAGTTGCAATCAGAATGATTTTACGCTTAAAAAATTACGGGATTTAAATATGTATCGTGGCCTAAGCAGTTTTAGTACCGACATCGACTACAGGGAACTTTTTCACTTTTTCCAGAGTAAATGAAAATTCGCTTCCTACACGATAATCACTTTCTACATAAATGCGTTCGTGGTGAGCTTCGATAATATGTTTTACTATTGCTAACCCAAGACCAGAACCTCCTTCTTTGCGTGAACCACTTTTATCAACTCTATAAAAGCGTTCAAACAATCTAGGGATATGGGCTTGAGCAATTCCCTCTCCGTTATCGGTTACTCTAACAATTACCTTATTACGGATCAAATCTTCAATACTTACCTCTGTGGTACCGTCTTCTTTCCCATATTTAATAGAATTCACGATAAGATTAGACAAAACTTGTTGTATTCTCTCTTTGTCAGCATGGACCATTATGGGCTCAGTATAATTCATATCAAAAGTAAGTGCAATATTTTTCTTTGATGCTTTCATTTCAAATAGATCAAATACACTTTGTACTAATTCGACAATATCAAAATTGGTGTAGTTTAGATTAAGGTCACCTGTTTCTAATTTGGTGATCATATCCAAATCGTTAACAATATAAATGAGCCGTTCTACTCCTTTATTTGCACGGTTAAGATATTTCTCCAAAATTTTGGGATCTTTCATGGCGCCATCTAAAAGCGTAAGAATGTATCCTTGCACAGTAAACAATGGAGTTTTCAGCTCATGGGATACATTACCCATAAACTCTTTACGATACGTTTCTCTTATTTTAAGTCTTTCAATTTCAGATTTTCTTTGCTGTGCAAATTTCTCTACTTCTTTGATTAGGGTTCTCATATCCGTTGTTACCGGGCTATCACCAATAGCATCGACATCTAGCATTTCTATATCATCATAGATTTTGCGTACCCTTCGATAAATAAATTTTTCTACCCTATATTGAACAATTAAAAAACAAATTGTATAGCAAATCAATGCAAAACCAATTAGAAAAAATGGATTGAGTATTAATTTAAAATATAAAAAAACGCCCAATGCGAGCGTTAGTAATATGGTAATATATAAAGACGATAGGTATGCAAACCTGTACGACTTTTTAAAGTTTTCTGCCATTAAACCACAAACTTATATCCAACACCTTTGATAGTCTTAAAACTATTATCGCCGATTTTCTCTCTTAATTTTCTAATATGGACGTCGATGGTACGGCCTCCCACGATGACCTCATTACCCCAAACCTTATCCAAAATATCTTCTCGCTTAAAAACTTTTCCAGGTTTAGAGGCCAATAAAGATAATAATTCAAACTCTTTTCTAGGTAATACGATTTCTTTTTTGTCCTTAATGATCTTATATTCATCTCTATTGATCACCAAATTCCCTATTTTAACAACATCATCTGAAGATTTTTCTTCCTTCAATCTACGAAGCAATGCTTTCACTTTACTAACTAAAACTTTGGGACGAATGGGTTTGGTGATATAATCATCTGCACCTGCGTCGAATCCAGCAACCTGAGAGTAATCTTCACCTCTAGCAGTAAGAAAAGTGATGATTGTATCTTGTAAGTCTGGCAGCTTTCGTATTTGTTCACAAGCTTCGATACCATCCATTTCTGGCATCATGACATCTAAAATAATTAAGTGTGGTTTTTTCTTTTTTGCAATTTTTACCGCTTGTATACCATTTTCTGCAGTTACTACATTATAACCTTCTGCACTAAGATTGTATCCCACGATTTCCAAAATATCCGGCTCATCGTCTACCAATAAAATTGTAATTTCTTTTTTGTTCATGTTTTCCTAAAATTATATCACGACAAGTAAATATACTATGTTACAATGGAAGTTTTAACAACTATCTAGCAAGGAGATAGTAATCTAACAAAAAAATCTCGTAAGGATAACAATTCCTTAACGTTATAAAATCTTTTTCAATTTTAGTCCTGATGATCTCTATAAGTTGCTAACAGATTCATAGTAGCTTCAATTAAATCTTTGGTCTCTGTCAAGAGGCTAAAATATAAAGTAGTGTTTTTAGGACTACTTTCTTCGGTTCTTGTTCTTGCTACTTGTTTATTGATTTTATCATTAACTATAGTAAACAATTCTTGTTTTTCATTAATAATACCATTGAGTTTATTAAATTCTCTTTGGTCAAAAACAGTTTTTATATGCCCAAAGAACGAGTTCAAGTGATCCTCTATTTCCTTTAAGTCTTTGATTTGATTAAATCTAAGCTTCTTATGATTGTTATTGACATGTTTATGACTAACTTTTGAAATATACTCTAATGACTGAGCAATATCCTCGAGATAATCTAAGATCGAAATGTAAAAATTACTGGCTCCTACACTAGATTCATCTAGATTTTTGATGAAATAAAATATACTATCTCTCAGTCCTTCTACTTCATTCTCTAATTTGGCAATACCTTTTCTATTCTTTTTCAATGCAGATAAATCGTATTTTGCAAGGCTATCAATTGTACCTGCATAAATTTTATTCCCTCTATGAACAAAAGACTTAATGTTGTCTGCACTTTCTTCAATAACCCCTTTGATAGAACTACTTTCTGATTTTTTCAGTTTGTCTTCAGCTTTTTCTGCCCTGGTTTGATTTCGATATTTAATAGTGCTTCTAATGATCAATAGCAAAGCAACCAAGAGTAAAACTCCAGTCATTATTGGTTGATTAATATTAATCAGGAAGGCTACGATTGCTGCAGCGGTAAACGCACTGATAGCCGTAAAAAACCACCCCCCTATAACATTAAGAACTCCTGCAACACGATATACTGCACTTTCACTCCCCCATGCTCTATCTGCTAAAGAAGTACCCATGGCAACCATAAAAGTCACGTAAGTGGTCGACAATGGCAGTTTCATAGAGGTTGCTATAGATATTAAAATACCGGCAACCATCAAATTTACCGCTGCCCTTACCATATCAAAAGCTGGCTGGTCTTCTTTTTTGGTATAAGCATTTGTGGCTAAAACTTCTTTTTCGTCAAACTGTTTATCACTAAATTTTTTAAACGATTTTGGAGTGACTTCAGCAATTCCTTGGGCTAAAATAATAGTAATTCTTACTACTTCTCTGGATAAAAAATTTGGTCGAAATTTTTCGTCACCATCACCTTGACGGGATAGATCAATAGAAGTTTTCACCACATTTCGTGCTTTTGCAGAAAACCACAACGTTAACACCATGATAAGACCTGCTGCAAGTAATAAGTAGGTGGGTGTAGCCACTTTTGAAGCTAACACACCCATGGTAAAAGAATCTGCGGGAGCTCCAGAAGCCACCCAGGCTTCATACGATTGCCAAGCGGCAATAGGCACCCCGATAAAATTCACTAAATCATTTCCTGCGAAGGCAAGTGCCAAAGCAAACGTACCAACGATAATAATAATTCTATAAATACTTATTTTAAACACTGAAATTATCAGATAAGATAGGAACGACAAAATAGTAAAACCCGCAAGCACAATAAGTAACACATTGGTTTCCAAAAAACCTCTAAGTGTCAAAGCCACTGTCCCTGCTTTGGAATCTATTTTAAAAAGATCACTTTGAGCTTTTATGAATTCTTGGGTACTTTCATAGGTGGTATTAAAGTAAATATTTGCCCAATCTAATAAACCTTCTGCACCACCATTATATAAAACGTCTACAACAGCGCTGGCATAATTAGTTCCCTTAATTCCCTTAATAAATATAAAATATAAAATAGAGGTAAGTGCTATTCCGCCAAACAAAGCTCCTACCCACTTTGCTTTCTTCTCAAAATTAAAAGACAATAATAGGCGGGATACATACTGAACTATTGCCCCTATCGTAAAGGCAACTACTACCGATAACAATATCCCCGCAATAATCTCTCCTGCCTTTTTTGTATTAATAAAATTACCGAGATCAGATACCGAAAGATTTACATCTGCTGATATTTTTAAAAGTGCAACACATACTGCTGCTCCTAATAATTCGAATACAATAGAGACTGTTGTTGAAGTAGGCATTCCCAATGTATTAAAAAAATCAAGTAATAAAATATCTGTGATCATCACCGCCATAAAGATCATCATGATCTCATCAAAATAAAACTCCCCCGGAACAAAAATCCCTTTACGCGCTACCTCCATCAAACCACTCGAAAAAATAGCACCTGCTGCAATACCAATACTCGCAACTATCATGATAGTTTTAAAAGATATCGCTTTAGAACCGATAGCAGAATTTAAAAAATTAACCGCATCATTGCTTACTCCAACAATAAGATCTGCAATGGCCAAAACTGCCAGTGCTATGATCATCCAGATGTAAATATCGCTCATATATTACCTTACGTACTTATTGACCACAAAAATGTTATTAAAATTCAAGCCGTATGTTATTGAAATGTTATCTTTTCAGAGCCTTTTATTCTTTACATATAAGGCATCATTGATCGCGAATGAATCGTTCATCACTATATCAGTATAACCCAATATCACTACTTTAAAACCAAAACCATAAAAAACCAAACCATAAAAAAATTTTAACGTATTGACAATCAGAATTTTAAAATATTTAAAGCAAAAATCAAACCTTAAAAATTGATTCAGAGCTTCGGTTCTTAAAATCAAAGACCGTATTGTCATTTATTCTCGGAAAATCCATAAAGCCAGCGTTAGGAAAGAGATATTAATATAAAATATTGATTTTCAAATAATTATAAATTTAATGTTAATTTATTGTTACGTAATTGTTGTTTGAAAGTAAAATTAATGTTACCTTTGTAAGGTAATCATCAAGAACCCCAATTTTAAATATAAAAGTTATGAGAAATTTAGTAATGATATTAGCACTGATGTTTTCGGCAACTATATTTGCTCAAGAAGTAAAACCTACGTTTGAAAAACAAGGAAATCAAATTAAAGGTACATTTTATCATGAAGATGGAACCGTAAAACAATTTGGTTTTTACAATAAGCAAGGTAAACTTCATGGTGAGTGGAAGTCTTTTGACACTACAGGTAAAAAGATTGCCATGGGACAATATGATAATGGAGTGAAAACCGGAAAATGGTTTTTCTGGTCTGCCGATAAATTATCAGAAGTAAATTATTCAAACAATCAGATTGCAGAAGTTACCACCTGGTCAAATAAAGACAACGTTGTGGTAAATTATAACAATTAGAGTTATATAAAAAAGAAATTTCCAAAATCGCCTCAACTTTATGAGGCGATTTTTTTTTGATGAAAATGACATCAAAACTACAATGATCTAACGTCTAATTTGACTTTTTATCTATTTATTTTCTTAATATATTTTTTACATAATACACCCTAATAATGTTTTCTTAACTCAAAATCATCTGATACCGAAATGGGAACAGCTTCCCTATTTGTAAATATTTCAAAATATTCTTAACACCTACTTAATGTTAACAAAACATACCATAAACAGTGCTTCATAACAATAACATAACATTATCATCATACATTTTTAATTTTTGAGTAACACGAATTTAACACTACCTCTTGTTCTTTGCACCGAATTTGAGAACAAGTTAAATGAAAAAAATTGTTACCCTAGTTGCGCTGTTTTTTGTAGGAATACTTTTAGCGCAAGAAACCGGTTCTGTTACCGGTATATTGTTAGACAAAGAATCTAACGATCAACCGCTTCCTTTTGCCAATGTATTGATCAAAGGAACCACCAAAGGAACTACTACAGATTTTGATGGTTTATATGTGATCGACAACCTAGAGCCCGGCACGTATACATTGGAGTTTAGTTTTGTAGGTTACGAGACATTAGATAAGGAAGTAATTATCAAAGCTGGCGAAATCATTACCATTAATGCCTCTATTGGAGCAAGTGCTGCGGCGCTTGACGAGGTTATCATTAAAACTACCACCAAAAAAGAATCTGAAGCTGCTATTTTATTAGAGCAAAAAAATGCAGTGACTATTCAACAAAAAATCGGTGCTCAAGAACTTGCCAAAAAAGGAGTAAGCGACGTGGCTACAGGATTAACCAAGGCTACTGGTATTTCCAGACAAAGTGACAAATTATATGTTCGTGGCTTGGGAGATCGTTACAACAACGCGTATTTAAATGGCTTGCCTATTCCTTCATTAAACCCAAAGTTAAAACTAATTGATCTTGGGATTTTCCCTACAGATATTGTAGAAAATTTAGGGATTTTTAAAACATACTCGGCTTCTTTATACGGTGATTTTGCCGGTGCCAGTGTCAATATTGACACCAAAGATCGTCCTGGCAAGGGATTTTTGGAAGTTGGTTTTACATCTGGAGCAAATTCTAATTCGGTTAGTAATGATTTCTTTTTATTAAACGGAGGACAATATGATAATTGGGGACTAGACGACGGATCGAGAAGAGTACCTATCTTTCTTGATATTCCTAATTATAATTATGTGAGTACAGATATTGATTATTTTCCTTTTGATACTTCATTTAATCCACAAAAAAGATTTAACGCTCCTGATGGAGGTATGAGTATAACAGGCGGAAAAACATTTACGATTTCTGACGAAAAGAAACTGGATGTTTTGTTTACCGGATCTTTTAGTCAAGATCATAAAACGGCATTAGATGGAACCGAGGCTTCTTTTAATTCACAAGGAGGTATAATCACTAATTTTGATAATACCGATCGATACCAATATAGCACCAACACTACTGCATTAATTAGTTTGGGATACCGTTGGAATACCAACAGTAAAATACTGGCAACCACTTTGTTTGTTAATGATACTCAAGATGAATTAAGGGAATTTGTAGGTATTGGTCAAGAGGCAGTAGATACTAGAATTTTTGCTAGAAGGGGAACTTATGAACAAAATACATTGTTTACGCAACAGCTTACAGGTGAGCACAAATTTGCCGAACAAAAATTTGTATTAGATTGGGGAATAGCTTTTAACAATGCCATGGGTCTGATTCCAGACCGTCGTCAATTATTTTTTACTGAACTTGAAGACGGATCTTTATTATTAGGAGATAGAACAAGTCCTGATTTAGCAAATAATCAACGTTTTTATCAAGAATTAAATGAAGATGACTATTCAGCAAAGATAGATTTTGACATTAATTTTGGAATCGATGAAGAAGAGCAATTCAAAAATAAACTTACAATAGGTGTTGCCGCCAGAAGAAAAGAAAGAGATTTTGAAGCAAACCAGCTCAATTATGATGCCAATAACTTAAGTAATACTCCTGTAGCGTTTACTAATCCTGATGCATTGTTAAATGAAACGAACTTTTTGAATGGTGATTATATCGTTCTTGAAAATCTAAACCCTACGCGGATTTATGAAGCAGACCTGACCACGTATGCGGGATTTGCTAACTTACAATATGCACTTTCTTCAAAACTCACCTTCATTGGGGGCATTCGTGCAGAATTGTTTGAACAGAATGTGTTTTATAGAGAGCAACAGGATCTGGAGAATTCTCCTTTCAGAACACAACAGATTGATGAGACTTTCATTTTACCAAGCATCAGTTTAAAGTATGAACTAAACGAGACCTCTAATCTTCGTTTCGCAGCAAGTAAAACAGTGACGTTGCCAAAGTTTACTGAGGTTGCACCTTTTCTCGATGAAGATGTTACCGAGGTTACTTTAGGAAATCCTATTCTCAAAAATTCAGACAATTATAATGTAGATCTTAAATGGGAACATTTTCCAGAACAATCTGGTGAATTGGTAGCCGCAACAGTGTTCGGTAAGTATATTGAGAATCCTATTGAGCAAGTATTTGTTGCATCAGCAGCAAACCAAAATACATTTGTAAACTCTGATAATGCACTTATTTTAGGTGTCGAGTTAGAATACAAAAAGAACTTGGGTAATCTTTTCAAAGTAGCAGAGACAGTATGGAATGACTTAAATTTTGGAATCAATACTACCGTGATGTATACACAAGTAGAAATTGATCCAACTATTACCACGTTTAATGGATCTAATATTGCACCTACTAACATAGAGAGACAATTACAAGGAGCTTCACCATTCCTAATCAATACCGATCTTTCTTATGTTAAAGAATTTGATTCTCATAAAATAACCTCTGGTTTAGACTTCAATATCTTTGGTGATCGTGTATACTCTGCTGGTGGTAATGGCGTGGGTGACATTTTTGAAAAAGGATTTGGTTTACTCAATTTCAATTTTAAAGATGAAATCGGAGAGCATATCGTACTCAATTTTAAAGCTAGAAACTTATTAAACCCATCAATTGAACGATACCAGGATCAAGAAGACATAAACCAAGAATTAACCACCTATCAGTTTGATAATGGAATTAACTTCAGCCTTGGAGTCACTTTTAAACTTTAATTCAAAACACAACTAAAATTAATCAGTATATCAAGATGAAAACTAAAAATTTAATAAAAGGAATTGTACTCGGCGTAACTATCCTTTTCAGTGCTTGTACCATTCAGGAAGATACTATAGGAGATGTAATCATCAATCCAGGAGGAGGAAACACTAACGGAACTGTAATCCTTGAAGGTAATATAACCGAAAACCGTACATTAACATCAAACGAAGTTTACGAATTAAGAGGTGGAGTATCTGTTGTAGACGGTGTAACCTTAACTATAGAAGCAGGAACTAGAATTATTGCAGGAAATACGGGCGGAGTATTTGCGTACCTGGCCATAGAACAAGGAGCAAAAATCATGGCCGAAGGTACCGCTAATCAACCCATCGTATTTACTTCAAACAATGCAACTCCAAATCCAGGTGATTGGGGAGGATTATTACTTGCAGGTAGAGCCCCTATCAACAGAGGGATTACTGCTACTACCGAGGTGGCCAACCTTACTTACGGAGGTACAGACCCAGCAGATAATTCTGGAGTTTTACGCTACATCCGTTTAGAATACACAGGTGGAAAAATAAACGCAGACACAGAGTACAATGGATTATCTCTGTACGGAGTAGGAAGCGGAACCACCATAGAATACATTCAGGCTTTTAATGGTAACGATGATGGGATAGAGTTTTTTGGAGGAACCGTAAATCTTAAATATGCAATCGTGACCGGTGCAGCAGATGATTCTTTTGACTGGACAGATGGATGGATCGGCAACGGTCAATTTTGGATCGTACAGCAGAATACAAATGAAGGTGATCACGGTATCGAGGCAGACAATTTAAGATCAAATAACGAAGCGCTTCCATTCTCTAATCCTACATTATCTAATATTACCCTAATTGGTGCCGAAGATGGTGATCGAGATAATCAAGCAGTCCTACTAGCAAGAGGAACAAAAGTCGCTATTTATAATATGATCGTAAAAAACTTTTCACAAGGAATAGAACTTACTGAAGAGCAAACCTTTACCAATTTAAATAACAATGAAATTACTATTCGCAACTCCATTATAGATAATGAAACCTCTTTTGATTTAAGTGCGGGTACCGCAACAGTTAATCTTGCCGATTTTGCTACGTACAGTAACTACTCAACAGATGCTACCGGAACTCCTGTTCCCAATGAGTTTGAAATTAGTGGTTTTAGAGGTACTTACCAATATACCACTGCTGTAGATGGCGTAGACAACTTTGATCCTGCTACTTTAGGAAGCTTTTTTACCTCTGCTCCTTATGTGGGTGCCATAGATGAGAATGATACATGGACAAATGGATGGACTCGTTTATAACACAATATATATTTTGAATTATCATGAGCCTGACTATTGCGTCAGGCTTATTTTTTTGCAATTTCTTACCACCAAAAATTTATAATTCCTTTTAAATCAATTTAAAAGCTTATAAATGTAAAGAAAAAAGTATAATAATCTCATAGCTCTCTATGCAACTTTACCTTATTGTTAAGGATGATCTACCAATAATATGGGTGTTAACCCATAGGTAACAATTCTTTGATGTTTACTAAAAATTGGGATCTTGTTGTTCTTCTACATAAGCATACAAATAATTACAAAATAAACAATCAACAAAACACTAAAATAACCATCTGATAAACAAATAGATAGATTTGTTTCTAAACTTTCGTTTAGGACGAAAATTCCCTTGAAAATCCTACACAAAAGTTAATAACCACTTTTCTTCCTACATCACAATCCCTTAAAGCAACGATAATAGTGACATAAAATCATTTACTGTAAAACCGTATTTATTTGTAGCAGATTTTGAAAACATACAATGAAAAGAGTATTTACAGTTTTAGCATTATTACTTATAGGATTTAGTAACGCCCAAGAAACCGGGACAATTGCCGGGAAACTATTAGATAAAGAATCAAACAACCAACCACTACCCTTTGCTAACGTAGTTGTAAAAGGAACCACCAAAGGATCTTCTACAGACTTTGATGGTTTATATGAAATTAATGACATACCTATAGGCACATATACCATAGAATTTAGCTTTACTGGATATCAAACTGTAGAAGTTCCCAATGTGCTAGTAGAGGCCAATAGAGTATCTGTGGTTGATGCAACGATGGGTGCCACAGCAGCAGCCTTAGAAGAAGTAGTCATAAAAGTTGTCACCAATAGAGAACGAGAAGAAGCGCTGTTATTAGAGCAGAAAAATGCTGTGGAAATCAAACAGGCTATTGGTGCTCAGGAATTAGCTAGGAAAGGTGTTGGTGACGCCGAAGGTGCAGTCACTAAGGTTTCTGGAGTTAGTAAACAAGAAGGAGTAAAGAACGTTTTTGTTAGAGGTTTAGGTGATCGTTATAATGCTACAACTCTTAATGGACTTCCATTACCTTCTGAAGATCCTGAGTATAAGAATATTTCTTTAAATCTATTTCCCTCCAATGTTATTCAAGCAATTGGTATCAGCAAGAATTATAGCGTTTCTCAATTTGGAGACATGGGAGGTGCCATAATAGATATAGAATCAAAAAAAATGACGGGAAAGAGTGTTCTTGAATTTAGTGTCGGAACTAGTTTTAATTCAATTGCAGTAGATACAGAATTTGCTACAATGGACGAAGGAAATTGGATTGGTTCGGTTGAAGAAAGAACTAATACGATTACCAATCTTGATAGCTACGATTTTGATAACTCTTTCAATACGGGTAACCGAAACTTCCAAACGAATACATCGTTAGGTTTTCAAGCAGGTAAAAGATTTGATATTGGTGATAACACATTAAGTGCTTATTTTACTGGTTCTTTGAATAGCGAATATTTCTTTCAAGAAGGGATTGCTAGAGTAATAAATGCTCAAGGTGGTAGACTTACGGATTTTGAATATGAAAAATCACTATACGAAACAACTAAATTACTTATGGGTAATCTGATTTATAATTTTACCAATGGTAGTATTTCCTATAATGGAATTTTAACCCATAAAAACGAACAAAGTGTTGGAGATTATTTTGGGTTTCAAGCAAATATTTCAGAAGAAGCCGATGCCGCTTTAATTGTAAGACAACAACAAAATGAAGATGTTATTTTTGTAAATCAAATTTTATCCAAATATAATATTAGTGAAAAAGCTGTTTTTAATGCAGGAATTTCTTACAATACAACAAGGGGATACGAACCAGATCGAAGAACTAATGCCTATACGCTCCGAGGGGAGACTTACTTTGCTGCCTTAGGAGCTTCTCAATTTACCAATCGATTCTATTCTGATTTAGAAGAAGATGACTTATCAGCAACTGCTAGTGTAGATTATAAATTTGGTAATATCAGTGCCGTAGACTCAGAATCAAAATTTTTTAATGGAGATCTCACATTTGGAGTAGCTTATAGACAAACTGATCGAGTATTCAATTTTACTCAATTTAATTTTGATATCAGCAGGTTTTTTAGTGTTGACATAGAAAATCCAGATAGTTTTTTTAATCAAGAATCCATCGATCAAGGTAATTTCTCTATACTTACAAATAGGGGAACTAATGACAATGCGTTAGCGCCTTTCTTTTATGATGGAGATAGAAGTATATATTCAGGTTACTTAACTAGTAATTTTAATTTCAGCAAAAATCTTTCACTAGGAATTGGAGTTCGTTTTGAAAATGTCAATCAGATTGTGGAATGGGACACTAACCAATCCAGTAGTGTAGTCAATCTCACAATTGATCCAGCTGAATTAGATGAAACTTATATTCTACCAAGTTTAAACATTAAATATAATTTCACAGATAGTAGTATACTTAGATTAGCAGCCAGCAGAACTTACACTTTTCCACAATTTAAAGAAGTGGCTCCCTTTTTATATGAAGATGTAACTTTTTCAAGTGTAGGTTTTCCAGGTCTTGAGGCGTCAACGAACAATAATCTCGATGTAAAATATGAATACTACTTTTCTGCAGGAGAGATCATTTCTTTAAATGGATTTTATAAATTAATAGAAGATCCAATAAATAGAATAGCGATAAACTCCGCCTCAAACGTGCTTTCTTACAGAAATACCGGAGACGAGGCAACTGTAGCTGGTCTTGAGTTGGAAATTAGAAAAAATATTTTCAAAAACGAGAATGATGATGCTGGTAAAGAAAACACACTATCAGTTGGGTTGAATGCATCATATCTATACTCTAATCAAGAACTAGATGAAGATAGGTCTCAGACCAACTTTACAGAAGATGAAGATGAGTTAGAAGGCGCTTCACCATTTTTACTCAATACCGATATTACTTATAATTATTTTATAAGAGATCGAGTAAATTTAACTTCATCAATCGTTTTGAATTACTTCAGTGATCGAATTTACTCTCTTGGTACACAAAGACAAGGTAATATTGTAGAAAAAGGTATCCCTACGTTGGATTTCATAACTAGAATAAAGTTTAATGATAAATACGCATTGAACGTAGGAGTTAAGAATATTTTAAATCCAGAATACGAATTGAACCAAGACACGGTAGACGGAAGAAATATAGCTATTCGAACATTTGAAAGAGGTATTATTTCTTCTATTGGATTTACATATGAATTTTAAACAAAGACTATATTAACTTTAAATTTAACAATGATGAAAATTTTTAAAAACTTTTTATTTGTTTCAGCATTAACAGTTGCTTTTGTAAGCTGTTCTGACGATGATGATAATAATGGAGGGGGAGATGGTAGAGACGGTTCTATTTCATCTCAAAATGATCCTGATTTGATTTCTACTGCACTGCAAGGTAATGTAACTGGTGATATCACCTTAGATGCAGCTACAGATTGGACACTGTCTGGAGCTTTAGCAGTTAAAGATGGAGCTACGTTAACAATTGAGCCTGGAACAACTATAAGAGCAGAAGCAGGTGGGACCGATGTATATATTGCTGTAGAGCAAGGTGCTAGAATTGAGGCTAGAGGAACAGCGTCTAATCCAATTATTATGACATCTGCTGCAGCTACTCCTCAACCTGGAAATTGGGGAGGATTGGTTATTGCCGGTAGAGCTCCAATAAATGTTGGAAATACAGCTTTAGCAGAAGTAATAAGTTTAAGATATGGAGGAGATAACGCTAATGATAATTCCGGAACTTTGACTTATGTAAAAGTCGAATACACTGGCGCTAGAATTGGTGGAGAACAAGAATTTAATGGTATCACTTTTTATGGAGTAGGAAGTGAAACTTCTGTTAATCATATTGCAGCTTTTTTTGGGTTTGATGACGGTATCGAATGGTTTGGTGGTACTGTAAATGTGCAAAATGCTATAGTTGTAGATTGTAGAGATGATTGGTTTGATTGGGCTGAAGGATGGACAGGCAATAACAGTAATTTTTATGGAATTCGTACAGCTAACTTTTTAGATAGAAGTGATGATCCTAGAGGAATAGAAGGAGATAGTAATGGTAGTGATGTTGACGCTAGCCCTAGATCTAATCCAACAATAGATGGTATTACTTTAGTTAATGCTACTCCCAACCAAGAAGAAACTGCAAATGGACAAACGGAAATACTTCCTGGAGTAGCTGATCTTATTAAAATCAGAAGAGGAAGTTCTGCAACAATTACAAATGGATTGATTGCTTTAATTGGTGAAGGTACTGCGGGTGATGTAGTAGACTTAAATGATGATGGTGGTCCTGGTGTTTCTTCTACATCCATTACTGCCAATGTATTTAATGCTGATGCTACTGATATAAATAATCCTGATAACGCAACTATAAATCTAACCACAGTAACAACTGCTGAAGGTGGTGCTGATACTTCTGTATTTGCTTGGACTGGATTTTCTTTCCCAGCTATCGAGTTACCAGCTCCTGCTAACTAAAATTAATTGTAACAAATAAATTTGTTATTTAAATAAAGCAAAACCCGCCAATTGGCGGGTTTTTTTAATTCTCTTTCTTATGATCTATGCATCCACAATCGTTCTAGACTGTTGATATTCGTTAAAGAAAGTAATATCGGTAAATTGATATCGAATCATTAATTTATCTATAATGGCAGTTAGCAAATACTTTCCTTGTTTTATATGTTCGTCTATACTACTCTTAGCTGCATTTATAGCCGATTGCTCGGGTTTTGCATTTCCGATTAGGGGCTTAAATTCTGCCACTGTTGTTTTTATATCTTCAAGCTCTGAGGTCGTCATACCATACTCATTGGTAAGCACTTCTTGCAATGCTTCTGCCTGTTTTACCAACGTATGGCTATAGATAACCAAATCGGTTTCCTTTTTAGCTTCTAATGCCGCTTTAGAAGTAATTACGGTATTTTGCAGCGTTTCATTAGAGGTAATCGCAGCATAAGCCGATACTGTACCACTAAGCACTACCAGTTTTTTCTCTAAAATCGCACGTATCTGGTTTTTATCCCTGGTTTTCCCTTTGGTAGTTCTAGAAGCTTCTTCTCCCAATTGTTCTATCCCATCAATTTCCAGATCAAATTGTTATTTGGTTTCTGTAAACTTAGGATGACCACTCCAGATTGTTGTATTTTGATCTATTGTGTTTTGTACGGCCAAAAACATACGGTAATTTTTTAATTGATTCTTGTTCATTTATATTTCTATTTTAATTAATACTCATAATTATAGTACAAACCCTTTTCTTTATAATACTATCTATAAAATGCACCTCAAAAGGCACGTACCTCATTTGGGCAGTACACAACCTCATTTGACGATCGATGAAATGCATCTGGCTATCGACCAAATGTATTTGATCACTTGCGAACCTCATCTGGTTCGTGCTCATTCATATTAGATTTGCTGCTAACCCTATTTGGTTATCGACGAAATGCATCTGGGCAACTACCAAGTTCATTTCAATAATTTCTAACCTCATGTATATACTAGCTAAGCTCATATAGGCAACAGCTAATCCTATATGAATAACAAAATACCATTTGCAAAGCTTGCCAGAGCTTACTTTATCAATTTTCTGATTGTAAACACTATCGGCTTTTTCATTTCTAAAATGCAATAATAACACATAGTAGTTTCATTTTTTGAAACTGAAGAAATTTTGTATAAAAAAAGCTCCTCCCTTTACCAAAGGGAGGTGGCTTTATATTTTTCCTTAGAAAAATATAAAGACGGAGGGTTCAAAACAAGCTTAAGCCCTGTTACCCTGATTAAGTAAAAGGTACCAAGCTCAAACTTTACGTGTATCGGAACCCCTCTTTCTTGAAGTTTTTCTGCGAAAACTTCAATTCATTCTCCCCTTTTAGCAAGGGGAGCGCTTTTAGTTGGTTTACGGTAATATAATATCTAGTATACCTTGCGCACTACTATGAGCCCCTCCCTTGATGTTAAGGGAAATGGCTTGAATTTATTCAGGTCGCAGGGGTAAGCTCAGAATTTCTACTTTCTTCAGCAACTCCTTAGCCTGTTTTTGATAACTACCGTTATATACAATCAATGCCTTTAAGGTTTGTAATGCCTGCTCCTGTTGTTCAAGCTTAATAAAAGCCAAAGCCTGATACCATAAAGCCGTTTCATAATACAGGCTGGTACCTGGTATACTGGTAAATACCTGGATCGCCTTTTGATAAGCATCTACTTGTAAATAACTATTGCCGATATAGATGTGAATAATTTCCGGAATTCCTTCTTTGGGGAGTTGCTGGTAGGCTTGTATTACCTGATCATACGCCTCTTTCTTATAATGAGCCACTAAAGATTGATACAACGTAGTATCAGCAGTTCTATAAGCTCCTTCTGCTACAAAAGGGGTGTAATACTCTGTATATAGTTCGTGATACTGTTGACCATCAGGCATCACCAGTTGATATAGGAACACACTGATACCGATCACCGCGACAACAACTGCGGCGATCTTTACATATAACGGGCTCGAGAGTCGGGGTTTGTTTTTAGGTTTAGCAATCATGGAAGCGCGTACTTCCTGTACTTTTTGCTGAAAAGCTATTGTATTTTGATCCTCGGTAATGTTGTGTAGTGCTTGGTAGTGCGCTAATTGTTGACGTAGCTCGGCATCATTAGAAAGCCTTTTTTCAAATGCTTCCTGGTCGTCTTTCGATAAATGGCCCTGGAGATATTGTAAGATATCGTCAGGGGATATAGGGTTCCATTTCATGTCCTTTATTCTTTTTTAAGCGCTTTAAATAGTGGATCTGATTCGATACTGCGAATTAGTTGTCGGATACATTTTGCCTTCTTCTTTTTGGCATACTCCGGGGTATATGCTAGTTTTTTCGCGATTTCTCTATTCTTTTTTCCCTGAAAAAATAATAGCAATAACTGTCGGCAGGTAGTTCCAATCAATAAAAAATGTTTACGATATAGATACTCTTTTGACTGTAGCGCTATATCATCCGTGGTTTCCTCCATAAGATCTTCTGTTAGTATAGCCTGTGTTGTGATCGGTTGCTTTTTTAGCTCGCGGAGCCTTTTTAGCCATATTCGTTTTCCTATACTATAGATATACGTGGCTAATGAGGCGGTTAATACAAAACTATCCGATTGCGATTTTTGATATACTATCACTAATACCTCCTGGAATACATCCTCGGCATCCTCTTTCGTACCTGAATTATGGAGAATATATCGATGTAGCCCTTCAAAGTAATAGGTATAACAATCCTGGATCGCCTGTGGAGCTCCTTCCCGAATCCCCTGTAACAGTTGTTGATCTTTCGCTTTACCCATAGGTTGATGGTTTAAGAGTATTGCATGTTATGCTTTTGTTAAGTTCTGTGATCACAAGAATACGAAAGTAAGATTTTGATTTAATTTTAAATAATGTATTGTAATTTATTAACCATGAAAATATATATCTCTCTTAAAAGGGTTTCAGTACTTCTTTTTATGATAGCACCCGTAGTCATTTATGGCCAGTTTCAAAAAGAAGAACTAGTTTTAACAAAAAAATACGAAAAATTAGCAGATCACTTTCTAGCAGAAAAAAAACATGATAGCGCTATAGTATATTTTAGAAAAGCATTGACTATCTATAAAGAAAAAGAAAATTGGGTAAAAGCGATAAGTTGTTTGAACATGATTTCTAAAATCCAATTATCCTTATCTCTATTCGATAAATCTATACAAAATTCCACAAAAGCTTTAAAACTTTCTAATGCGCATTTAAAGAAATACAATAAGGAAGTGGCTAATAGTTATGATAATATAGGTACCTACTTTCTAAAAAAGAATAATTTCAAAAAATCACTGTCTAATTATGAAGAAGCATTTTCAATAAGAAAGAGAATATTTCCGGAAAATCATTCAGAGATGATATACTCTTACTATAACTTGGGTTACACATTTATGACTCTTTCAAAAGTAAGTAAAGCTTTTAATTATTTTGATAAAGCTATAAAAGTTATTGAAAACACAAAGGATTTAAAAGATTATGCAATAGTTGGAATGGTATATAATGCGATGGGATATTTACACTATATGAAAGGGCGATATGACAAAAGTGAAAAGTATTGTAAAAAATTTTTAGGCATCTATTCTGAATTTCTTGATAAGAATCATATACAGATAGGTCGATCTAACTTGGTTTTGGGTATTGCATATAGAATGCTATTAAAATTTGAAAAATCCATCTTTCATTATAAAGAAGCAATGAGTATTTTTCAAAGTAATAATGATGTTTTTTCGCAGGCTACGATTTATAATAATATAGGAAATGTTTATCGTGCAAATGGAGAGTACAATAAAGCATTCAAATATTACAACAAAAACTTAAATATATTATTAAAAATAAGTAGTGAAGAAAATCCTCATGTTGCAGGAGTATATAACAATATGGGGTTAATATTCATACAAAAAAAAGATTACGGTAAAGCAATACATAATTTTAAAAAAGCATTATATATAAGAAAAAAATTATACGGTGGAAAACATATAAGCTTGGCTCAAACATACCACAATCTCGGATTAGTTTATCAAAATATGGAGAGCTACTCACAAAGTTTAAGCTATTATTATAAATCGCTAAATATTTATCAAGAAAATTATAGTAATCATCATCCGTCAACTTTAGGTGTTTTTTTAAATATCGCTAATATTTATACAATAAGAAAAAAATATACAAAGGCATTACATTATTATAACCATAATATTAATGAATTAAAAAAAGCTCCAAATAGTGATGTGTACTTAACTTTGGTTACCTATCATCAAATGGCAGAATTATTTTACGAACAAGGTCAGTATGAAAAAGCTATACATTATTATGAAGAAGCAATTAAAGTCAACTCTATAAACAATAAAAAAGCATTAGAAAAATCAGTCCAAAAAAGATATCAAAATTTAAACGCCTTATATCTTTCAATATTAGGAAAATCTAAAGCTCTTCTAAATTATTACAAAGAAAGTGGAGATATTAAATACCTAAATAAAACTTTCAATAATTATTATAAAATTGATACACTCATAATTGAAAAACAAAGTTCTTTACTTAATTACAAAGATAAAATTAACCTTGCCCATACCACTCAGGAGGTCTATCAAAATGCAGTTAAGGCTTATCAGTTAGGGTATCAACATACAGGAAATTCAAAATATTTGACAGCAGCTTTCCACTATAGTGAAAAGAGCAAAGCCGCCACATTACAATATTTGCTTGAGGATGCAGATATCAAATCTTTTGCCGGGGTGTCCCCGGCACTCGTATCCCTGGAAAAAGAATTAAAAACGGATAGCGCCTTTTACACCTCACAACTACAAAATATGCGATCCAAAGCTGCCCCAGATTCCACTAAGATTCAGTATTTCGAGGATCAGTTGTTTATGATTAGCCAGCGACAGGATTCCCTAAACGAGGCCATCACCACCAGGCACCCTCGATATTTTGACCTAAAAAACCAATCCAAACCGCTGACCATACAGACCATACAAAAACAACTCCCTGCTCACACCTCGTTATTAGAATTTATGGTCGCTGATAGTGTCACCTATGCGTTTGTGGTACGAAAAGACACCTTAGTTGCTCAAAAACTCCACACCCCGACACTGAAAACGGCAATCACCCGTTTTCAGAAAAAAATCTCCAAAAAAAATATGCCAGCCTATAAAGAAGAAGCAAGGGTACTCTATCGACAATTGATCGCTCCTATCAAGCAACACTTACAAGGGAAAGAACTGATCATCATACCTGATGGGGTCTTATGGCATTGTAACTTTGATTTGTTGTTAACAAGCGACGAACCCTCTAATGATCCCAAAAAACTACCCTATCTATTAAAAGAGTACGCAATCTCTTATGCGAATGCTGCACATCTTTTATTTAGGAAACGCTCAAAAACCCGCCCTGAGAAAAAGCTACTCCCGCAATGCCTGGCTTTCTCCTTTTCTGATAGCACACAACAAATGCCATCAAATAAGGTAAGCTTTAATATGTTAAGGGATGCAGGTAACGATCTCCCCGGTACACGGGAGGAAATCAAAGCCATTGCGAATATAGTTGATGGACAATATTACTACGGTGTGCAAGCCGTGGAGACTAATTTCAAAAAAAATGCTTCGCATTATAATATAGTACACCTGGCCTTGCACGGTGAAGTAGATCATGAAGATCCGGATCATTCTAAATTATATTTTACGAAAAGTAAGGATACTATTGAGGATGGTTTACTCTACAGCCATGAGCTTTTTGCCCTGGATATCCCAGCAGAACTGACTGTTTTAAGTGCTTGCTACACCGGTACCGGTACTATTGCAAAAGGAGAAGGAATCATGAGCCTGGGAAATGCTTTTCAATATGCGGGTACAAAAAGTTTGCTTTTAAGTAGTTGGGAAGTGCCGGATCAAACCACACCTCAACTCATGAAATCCTTTTATATAAACCTTAAAGAAGGTATGAATAAGTCGAGAGCGCTACAAAAAGCAAAACTGCAATATCTTACTAATGCAGATATAACTAGGTCCCACCCATTTTTTTGGGGAGGGTTTTATCTATTAGGCGATCCATCTCCTGTTGATCTCTATCAAACAACCTCTTTATGGTGGTGGGGTCTAGGTCTTTTGACTTTGATTGTAACAGGTATTGCATTTAGGTTATTTAGAAAACAGAGATAAGCGTTGAAAATTATAGTTTAATTATATCAATGTTTTCGCGAAACTTAATATGGTAAATCAAAAAGCTCCTCCCTTTAGTAAAGGGAGGTGGCTTTATATTTTTCTAAGGAAAAATATAAAGACGGAGGGTTCAAAACAAGCTTAAGCATTGTTACCCTGATGAAACAAAAGGTACTCAGCTTGAACTTTGCGTGTAGTGAACCCCTCTTTCTTGAAATTTGCTAGCAAACTTCAATTCATTCTCCCCTTTGTAAAGGGGGAGAGCTTTTTTAAAAATTATTATGTTTATGGTGATGAAAAAACAACAAATCCATACTAAAAAGAGCTTACAGGAATACAGAAGTGAGCTTCGAAAGAATATGACTCCAGCAGAAGCTTTTCTTTGGAAACATTTGAAATCTAAAAAACTAAACGGAAAAAGATTTCAAAGGCAGCATAGTATAGAAAATTATATTGTAGACTTCTATTGTGCTTCAGAAAAACTAGTCATCGAATTAGATGGTGAAATCCATAACCTTCCTGAAGTTATTGAAAAAGATAGTATCCGCACTAAAAGACTTAATGCATTAGGTTTTACAGTAATCAGGTTTGAAAACAAAATGGTCTTTGATCACTTACCATCAGTTTTATCAGAAATACAGCATCATTTTAATACTTAAAAACTAGCACTCATAAAAGCTCCTCCCTTTAGTAAAGGGAGGTGGCTTTATATTTTTCTAAGGAAAAATATAAAGACGGAGGGTTCAAAACAAGCTTAAGCCCTGTTACCCTGATTAACGTGAGTTCGGTTTAAGGCTTACCCAATTCTTTGTAGGTTATCTATATTGATATTTGGTTTAGTTGGGTAAA
>CANMTP010000012.1 GCA_947500845.1 uncultured Aquimarina sp. | reverse complement strand
GATACTTAAATATACTAATTCTCTGCTTTTTCTACAATAAATTATTAAAGTTTCTTATCCCGAACTCACGTTAATTAATATTGGACTTTTTTTCATAACACTTCAAACCATTGAAGGGGAGGAGATTACTGTACCCAATAATATTTTTATTCAAAAAAGTATAAGAAAGAAGTAATAGCCCTTTAATTATCAATAGTCGAAGGACCATTACTCTTTCTTAAAATTTGGAGAGGCTTTGATAATCTAGATGAATCGGTTTTCTTATTAAGAAACAAACTACTGGATAAAAATTCATAATTTTTTTGAAATATCACCCAAACTCTTCATACTTTACTTGTCGAGTATCTAATCGAATAGCGTTTCGCATTGTTAAGAGTAAAATCAATTATCATATCTCTGTCACTTCTCTTAGGGATTTGTAATTCAGAGCGATTAAAAAATTCCTAGTGCTGAACCGAGAACGGTTGCCAGACCAAGGAAACTCAAGAATCCCATAATATCTGTTACAGTGGTGAGCACAATAGAAGAAGATTGAGCAGGATCTTGCCCCAGTGCTTTAAGAACAATGGGCACAACCGCTCCAGAAAACCCTGCAATAACCATAGATAAGACCATCGAGGTACCGATAACCAAAGCAATACCAAAGGACGAAGCCCAGAAATAAGCAACAATGGCTGTAGTAAGGGCCACGGCTATTCCATTAACAAATCCAACAAGCACTTCTTTTCGTGCAATTTTCCACCACTGATCGGTTTGAATTTCTCTCAATGCCAACCCTCTTATGGTTACCGCCAAAGCTTGTGAACCTGTGTTTCCAGATTGTCCTGCCACCACGGGTAGAAATACGGCCAGTACGGTAACCTGTGCGATAACATCTTCAAAAATACCTACAATCGATGCTGCCAAAAATGCCGTAACGAGATTGATCTGTAGCCACGGAAGACGTTTCCTTACCGCCAGCCACGGACTCGACAATGCACGTTCTTCTCGGCCTGCCCCGAACATAGCCAAAGCATCTTCAGAAGCATTCTTTTGCGTCTCAGAAATAAGCTTATCACTACGAATTATTCCTAGTAGATAATTGTCGTAATCTACCACTGGCAAGTTGATGATTTTCCCCGTTTCAAAAGTTTTAACAGCCTCTTCCGCTGGTGCCATTACCTGAATACGATCCGAAGGTTCGAGTATTTCTTCAAGGGTAGTTTCGGGTGAAGAAATAGCTATATTTTGAATAAATACTTTGCCAAGTAAATGTCCTTGGGTATCTGTTACATGCACATTGATGACTTTACGATCTCCGATGGATCTCAGTTTGGTTAATACTTCATCAACCGTATTTTGCGGATGAAATGTGATAATACGAGTATCCATAAGAAAGCCTGCTGCATCCGGGGGGTATGAGATTGCCTCGTTAATGGATTTTGATTTTCGCTCTGGAAAATCGCTAAGCTTTTTCTTATAAAATGATTTGCTGGTGCGAGAGAGAAGCTTTGCAGCCGAATATGCATCCAAGGTTTCAAATATTCCCTTGAAAGTACTGTTCGGTAATGCCTCAATGACATCAGAGACCACACTTGCATTCATATTTTTAAGAAGTTCAATTTTAATCTCAACAGGCGATTGTTCTAGATAATGAATAATCTCTGTGATAGAAAAAGAACTAAGTATTCCGGCTACTTCAGCAGGGAACTGCTGAATATATCGGTTGATTAATCTGCCTTTGATCTCAATAACTTCCATATATCTAAATGATTAATTTTGGGGAGTGTCTGAGTTTCCCATTAAACTTGTAAGACCGATAAGGTAAAGATCAGCCAGTGCATTACCCGCTTTGATAGTAGAATGAATTGACTCATTTACCTGTCCTGCCTGCGTTCTAAGTGCTCGACGGGTAACTATTCCAATGAATTCTCCCTTAAGATTAGTTACAGGGAGCTCAAAGAAAGCCTCGTTCCAATTTTCAAGAACATCTTTAACATTCATCTCGGCGGTAATATTGGCAGTAATTGGCATCATCACTGATTTGACCTGTCTCTTTACTTCGGTCGTGAGAAGTGCAGTAACTCTCAAACATCCAACAAGAGTTCTCTTATTATTTAAAACAAAAAAATGCTGGTGGGCCTCAAGATGATCATCCTTAATATAATTCAGACAATCTTGAATACTCATCTCCTCAAGAAGAGAAGGAACATTAGGATCAAGATGACTACCCACTTGGTTCTTATGATAGGAAAGCGAACGTCGTAGCGGTTTTGCCAATTCGACTGGGAGTAATTCTAACACGCTACTTCTACGTTCATTACTCAAGTTTCGAATGATAGCTTCTGAAACCAGGAATGGTAATTCGGTTATAAGTTCTACAGAATCTTGAGTAGGTATTTTTTCGAGCACTTTGGAAGCTTTGCGACTACTCAAACCGCCGAATATAACTTTTTGATTCTTTGTATCTAAACTTAGGACGAGTTGTGCGATATCCGTAGAACTTAACTCGCCAATTTCTGCAATCGCCAACTCTGGATGATTGTCGAGATACTGACTGATCAAAATCTGGTCTTTAGTCATCTTCCTCTTGGATTATAGTTACTTCTTTTTCGCTGAAATTCTTAGCAGGTATTATTATTTTGCCTTCATCCGTTTCTAAATGGATTGAATGCCCCGAAATCTTTACAATTGTGCCTGTTATATCGGTATAACGAATGCGAGTGCCTATTTGATGGTCTTTCCTTGCATAGTACGATCCAAAAATATTACTCACAGAAGCTTTTGCTCCAAGACCGAATGCCAGTGCGGCCCCAAAAAGTAACATAGCAAGAATAATGTCTATTACATCTGTGAGAAAATCGATATGGATTCCAAGCTGGTCGGAGGCAATAATAACCGCGATCAATATAATAAAGTAGCGCACCGCAATACTTATAAAACTCTTGTTTGCTATTCCAGATTGCGTTGTTGCAGACTGAAGAAGATTACTTAGTAATCGCCCGAAGATTAGTCCAGCATACACAATAAGGATTGCAGCCACAATGTTTGGAAGATAAAGCATAGCTCTTTCTAGAAGATCATTTAGAATGTTAAATTCCAAAATTTGTATAGCGATCAGCACCGCGATTGAAATAATTATCCAGAAAAAGGTAGCCGAAATGAAAACTGCTGAACTCCTTAAATTGAGATTCAATATGCTTCCCTGTAAGCGTGCCTTCATTTTTTCGTTTATATGGAGAATAAGCCTCTTTATCAACCTTTGAAAAAGCCTTCCCAGGAAATACCCCAGCAATAAAATGATCAAACTGGTGATGACACTTGGCAAAATTGCAGTGAGTCTGGCGATAAGATTTTCGCCGAATAGTAACACATCTTCTGTTCTCATAAAGAGCATTTAGTGGTTAGTTATAAAAATAAGGATTTAAGATTATAATTTGCAGGAATTTATACTGAACTTAATTTTCCTTGTGCTTATGACTGTTTTTAATCTTTAAAAACAGTCATTAAAGGTACAAATTCTAGATTTTGGGTTGATCCTTATCTTGATTCTAAGCCTCTGGTTTGTCGGTTGTAAAATTTCTTTTTCCTGGTTTTTCTGATATCATCGCTATAAAAATGAATTCAACTGCTCAAGGGTTCTTGATTTTGAGGGATTCTTTAATAGTCCAGTCTAATAAAGTAACAATTCGTGATAACGTAATAAAGAATCAAATTAGTTAGAAACATGTGCTCTCTTTTGATATGGATTTCTTTAGGAATGCTTAACATAATTGGTGCTGTAAAATTTAAAAACTTTTCCCAATTTGATAAAAGAGATTCCATACGCAGACTAAACTATAAACGCTGCATGGTAGATTCTGTTTTACAATAAAACTAAAAGGTTTTGAGATTTTTTGATATTAATTAAGTTATTTAAAGAAATGTTAACTCGTCATATAACAGTATTATATTTGGTAGTTTTATTGTAAATCTGTTAATATAAACTTTTCTAGTTGGCGCCCGTATCTTTAAATCTAATCAAAAAGTATATACTTGCTCTCCCGTTATTTTTATACATAACACATGGTATATCGCAAGAGTCATTACCTGCAATTCATCAATTAACTTTATCCGGATATGCAGATTCTTATTTTGCTTCCTATAGCAATGCGCTACGTCAAAATGAGTTTCAACCATTTATTACTGTGGGAGCTCGAGATAATAATTTTGGGCTTAATATTGCTTCGTTAGGTATTCAATATACACATACTTTTTTGAGAGGGAATATCCTTCTTCATTATGGTGATATCCCTAAAGCTACTTGGAGTGATGATTTTCAAAATATCCAAGAAGCAAATATTGGTTTAAAATTATCTGACGGTCTATGGGTGGATGCAGGTTTTTTTGCTACCCATATCTGAACAGAAAGTTTTTTACCTAAAAACAATTTATTAAGTAGTACTGCTTTTAAAACCTTTAACGAACCTTTTTATCAGGCCGGGGTTAGATTAAGTTATGATAAGGTCGAAAATTGGTATTTTGAGTTATGGGGATTAAATGGCTATAACAGTTTTACTGATAATAATGATGCCAAATCCATTGGTTTACTAATCAACTATGACTTTTCAGATTCCTTTTCTTTAACCTACACTAACCTTTTTGGACGCGAAAGTGAAGATGGAATAACTCCTAAACAAAACCGTTTTTATCAAAACATATACTTTAATAAACATTGGCATAAAACCTGGTTCGTAAGTGTAGGTGTCGATATCGGATTACAATCAAATAGTGATTTAATTGAGCCTGACAAAGACGCGCTAATGTATGCGGCATTAATTACTTCACGTTATCAGGTCAATACTAAATGGAGTTTTACTTCCAGGGCAGAAATTTTTCAAGATAGACAAGGATTTATTAGCGGAACGCTTACCAATACTCAAGGCGAAGCAAATGGCTTAAGACTATTTGCTTTTACACTAGGTTCAGAATTTAGACCATACGAAAACGGATACTTCCGTATAGAGGGTCGATATACTGAACTGGAAGAAGATCTGAAAATTCTTATACAAAATAATAGAACTACCAACAAGCGCTATGAGCTTTTATTTACGTTAGGCTTCGAAATAGAAAAGGTATTTAATTTATGACGTTTACGTTTTTATTGTTTTCTAATTAATCCGAGTTTCTTGTTTTAAATTATATGTTTAATTTGAAACAAGAAACTCGGATTAATTAGTAATTATCTTACCCGTAAAATTCTCGATTCTGATTGTTTCTACAATAAGAAATATACTAGTAAAAAATTAAATCATGAGCAAAATGCTAATTATTAATTGTTTATGAATTTGATCAATTAAAAATAACAGAATACGTGCCGAGTTTCAGAATCTTTTTTTAAATTGGTTATACATAAAAGCAAAAAACCTCTTAAATTCCAATCCTCACAAGAGACTTAATAGATAACTTACATGGAGATTAAAAAAGACGAGCAACATTATCAATATATATTTAATGTGCTTAAAACCATTTACTTAGACACGATATCCTTTTTTAATGATTTGGCAATCACGCGCCTTATGAAAGCAGAATTTATTTTGTTAATTTCAAATAACTTAATTCAAAAACAAAGTTTGAAATATAATATAAATTCAATTATTTAGTTAATCTATCTTGTAACATCACAATTCTAAATACAATAAAGAAATTGTAAAATCCACCCAGCTCAGAAATTTGATCTATGGAAATTTTAGATCAAAAGAAGAAAAGAAATGGCTTAGATTTTTTTAAAAGACTATTAAAACACTTTTGCAAAAGTGCCTGGGGCAACCGAAAACCAGAAATAGAGTAGGTATCAAACTTTAAATTTTAAAAATGAAAAAACAAATTAAATTTAATGCAGGAAATAGTGATTTCAACGTTTGTGATTTTCAAAATCATGCACTTGAACGTAATTTGACTAATAAGATTAAAGGAGGATTTGCCGAAGTAACTTTTAGAGAAGTGGTAGATGAAGATGGTACTGTTGTACCAGAATAAATTATAATATCTTCCAGAAAAGCTACTTTGTAATAGAAGTAGCTTTTCATTAATTCAAATAAAAATAGAATGTTTGTAAATTGTTTAGTTTTAAAAATAGCTAGTAGATGTAATCTAAATTGCACTTATTGTTATATGTACAACAAAGGGGATAATACATATCTTCTTCAACCAAAATTCATGTCAAATGAAGTCACTGATAATATTATTAATAAAGCATTAGAACATTGTGTTGAGAATAATTTAAACAATTTCACATTCGCTTTTCATGGTGGTGAACCTTTACTTTGTGATGAATCTTTTTTTACTGGTTTTGTACAAAAAGCTAATGACCTTTTCAAAGAAAAATCAATTACTTGTGATTTCATACTACAGACTAATGGCATTTTATTAACCAAAGAATGGTGTGAGTTGTTTAATAGTCTTGGAGTAAGAGTTGGTATTAGTTTAGATGGATACAAAGAAATTAATGATAAAAATAGAATTGATCATAAAGGAAGAGGATCTTATGATAAAGTAGTCTCAGGGCTTGAAATAGCACAAAATGAGCTCAAACAAAAACCGGGAGTCCTAAGTGTTTTTGATATATCCAGTGATCCCCAAAAATACTATCAAAATTTAATTGACTTGAATTTAAGGCACTTTAATTTATTGTGGCCACATGCAAATTATGAACAATTACCCGAAGCTTACCTTGATACTGATGTTACTAACTCTAATAATACATTGTATGCCGATTGGTTAATCCAAATCTTTGATTTATGGTATACTAAAAAAGCAGAAACCAAAATATCAATTGTCATTTTTGAAGGGATAATTAATTTATTGTTAAATAGCTCAAGTGGTAATGAAGATTTTGGAACAGAGGATAATCGTACATTAGTTATCGAAACAAACGGAGGTATAGAAGCTGTGGGGGCGTTAAAATTATGTGGTGATGGTTTTACTAAAAATGATGCAAATATTAAAACTCATTCATTATCTGATGCCTTAAACACTGATCTGGCAATGGTATATCATAAAGGGCATAAATATTTAAATAAAAAATGTACTCATTGTCCTTTGGTTGAAGTATGTGGTGGAGGACACGTTCATACTAGGTACAAAAAAGATAATGGATTTGATAATGTATCAGTATATTGTAAAGACTACATGAAACTAATCACACATATCCAAAATGCTGTGTACGATAGCCTACCGATTCAATATCAAGAACAGTGGGAAAAAATCACTTATGAAGAAGTGCTATCATACCTGGATAATTTAGATATGGAAAACATTGATAATCCATCTTATTCAGATCAACTTCTTTCTTTTTAAACTTACAAGTACTGGATTGTAGATAGATGATTTATAATTTGTTTGGTTATAAACAATACAAATTGTTTAAATCGATTAAGCGACAATTACTTTTGAAAAAATATCTGAATTGAATTAAAATATTAACTCTTATTCGATATTTTCAAAAATTGTAATATTTTGCTATGACAGATAAAGAAAAGTATTTAGTGCGCCTGAAGGAAAACTCTATGTTCATTACTATTGGCAGGATCAAGAGTTTCACTAAACGCACTAATGAATATTTTTAACCCCAGAAATGAACCAATTATACTCAATCTATAAAGCTTTATAAAAAATCACTTAATGAAATCCATAGTTATAACAACACTTTTATTATCAATAAATCTTTTGTCAGCTCAACAACTTAACGAAGTTACTTATGAGGTAGGTTTTTCAAAAACACCTAATCCACATCTAGAAGTTTCAGTAACTTTTGTGACAGATCCATATTCTGAAAAAACTTCATTTTTTTTCCCCAATTCACATTGGGGGCGAGATAGTTTGAGAAATTGTTTAAAAAACGTAAGATTTTCAGAAAAAGTTATAAGTGTTAAATTTTCTACCGATAGTATTATTCAAGTTCATCATAGAAAAGGAATCGATACAATAAAATTACATTATACTATCGAACAAGATGTGGGAAAGGAAATTAATTATGATAATTTTTCAAGACCCATTGTACAACCAAACTATTTTCATGTATACACCCATAGTCTTTTTATCCTGCCTGATATTAATCCAAAAGACAATTTAAAGATTACTATTGATTGGAAAACACCAAATCAGAAATATCACAATAGTTTTGGTACAAATATCAAACATCAAATAATTCAAACAACCAGAAAGAAATTTGAAGAATCAGTTCATATTGGAGGAGACTATCGCTTATATACCGAACATCTAAAAAACAAGAAAATATCGATTGCTATAAGAGATACATGGATTCCTTTTAATGATGCAAAAATAATCACCTTTCTAAAAGAAATTACTAAGGGTTTAAGAACTTTTTGGAATGATTTTGATAAAGAAGACTACCTTATTGTAGTATCTCCCATGAATAATTTTAAAGGAAAAGGATATAAGGGAATTGGGTTGACAAACTCGTTTACAACCGCTTTATCTAACAATTCTTACATCAAAGACAAGGATTTATTACAACTATTTAATCACGAAATGGTTCATGATTGGATTGGTGTGTCTATCCTTAATGATAATGAAGAAGAACAATACTGGTTTAGTGAAGGTTTTACTGATTATATAAATTTTAAACTTGCTGCTACCTATTCTTTTACAGAAAATAGGAATTCTTATTTCACCAAAAAATTGAACATTACAATATTAGAACTTCTGATCTCTAAATCAAGAAATATTAAAAATAAGGAAATAACTTATGAAAAATTTTGGAGTGATTATTACACTCAAATCATTCCTTATAAAAGAGGTGCCTTATTTGCTTTTTTATTAGACCTCAAGATCTGTTCTACATCTAAAGGAACATTAAAGCTAGATGATTTTTTAAGAGCTATCTTAAATGACGCTAGAAAAAATGGACAAAAAATAGATCATCCCTATTTTGTATCTAAAGCTAATGAGTTCTTAAAAGAAGATATTACAACTTTTTTTACGCGTTATATTGAGAACGGAGAAGACCTTCCTCTTCAACAAACTTTTGATCAATATGGGCTCAAATACGAATTGACTTCCTACACAAATAAAAAAGAAAAACAGTTCAAAAATATTCCCAAATTATTAGAAAACCAAGACAATAAATTACTCAATTTACTTTTTAAATGAGCAACAAAGTAAGAAACAAAAAACACACCTCATTCAGAGGTCTAATGACTACAGTCAGTTAATGAAACTATTGTTACTAAAAAAAGCTTCAGAATAACTTTGAAGTTTTTTTGCTGATGATATTTATTTATTAAACTGCCTTCGGACTATCATTATCTCCTAAAGTCAATTACCTTTTTAAAAACTAATCTCATCATTAAAATGAAAATGTTGTAATTCAACTACAATTAACGACGGTTGAACATAAAGTTATTTCATTTTCTATCTTACAGTAACATATTTGAGTCATTAATTAATCAAAGTGTATTTTTAAAGCAAATAATTATGACTCCAACAGAAGTTTTTTCAATCGCAGGTACGATTACAATGCCTATGTGGATCTTGATGATCCTGTTACCTAAATGGAAGGTAACCCGATTTTTAATTGATTTTAAGGTGATTCCATTACTGCTATCTATACTGTATTCCATCTATATTTTTCAAGCGATACAAATAGGTGGGGCTATGGATTTTGGCAGTCTTGCCTCTGTTATGGACTTGTTTACTGAAGAAAACGCGGTCCTGGCTGGCTGGGTACATTATCTCGCTTTTGATCTTGTTGTTGGCATGTGGATGTTGGATCAAAATAAAAAACTAAGAATTCATCAATTAGTAATGGCTCCTTGTCTTTTTGGAACATTTATGTTCGGCCCATTAGGTTTTCTATTGTTTATGATGATTAGAGCATTTAAGCAAAAACAATTATGAAATATCTTAACAAAATATCGAATACGGTAAAAAACGAAAGTCCAATACTCTATGGAATTGTAATGATCCATCTCATTATGGCTGTAGGTTGTATATTGGGGCTTCTAATCGATGGAAGAACACTAATGGGAGTCAATGTTTGGGTCAAACCATTGAAGTTTTGCATTTCAGGAGGTATTTATATCTTGACTTTAGGATTTCTAATTACGTTATATCCGTTCTCAAAAACAAAGAAGAATATTATTAATAATATAGTGTCCTGGACTTTGCTTATAGAAGTAATACTTATTGTTTATCAGGCATCGAGGGGAGTACAATCGCACTATAACCAGAGTACATTATTTGATGGATTACTTTTTGCAGCAATGGGCATATTAATAGGTATTAATGTTTTAATCATGGTATTGTTTATCTTCGAAACTATACGATTACGATTAAGGACAACTAAATCGATACAACTCGCCATCTTGGTAGGTTGGTTAGTGGTGTTTTTTGGAAGCTGGGTGGGTGGTCAGATGATTGGCCAAATGTCTCATAATGTAGGAGTAGCTGATGGAGGTACTGGATTACCCTTGGTTAATTGGAGTACGGTTGGAGGAGATTTGAGAATAGCACATTTTTTTGGATTGCATGGTATACAAATAATTCCGTTATTCGCATTATGGCTGTCAAATAAATGGGATACTACAAGTAAAAATCAGATCTTTGTGGTTATAGTGTTTGGATTACTTTATGCCTCATGGATCGGATTTACATTTTATCAAGCAAAACAGGGGATGCCACTTATCAACCTATAATCGCACGACAATGTTAGTCAATAAAGAAAAGCGGATAAAATATTTAGGATTTAATGATTTTTGGTTTATTGTTATTGGAATTCTAATTCTTAGTTTTATTACGGACTATCTTTTTAGTAATTCGTTTGTACGGTATCCTTTTGGTAAAGCAGTTATTAGTTGGAGTATGTCACTATTTTTTTCCACCTGCGATTGGTTTATCATGAGGGCTATTATGATTCTTCTCCGAAAAAAATATCCCGCTTTAAAAGATAGTGTAAAGCGTATTAGTTTGTTCTTTTTTTCTATCGTAGCTACCGTAGTTTTTGTCGACTTTGTAGGTGGTATGGTAATATCCCTTATTTGGAAAATTGATTATAACCCCACATATAGGTCCAAGATAATTTTACCAGTCATTTTGATCAGTACTATGACCATGGCTATTTATGAAGCTATCTATTTTTATGTTAAGCTCAAAAAATCAATTAGAGAAGAAGAACAAGCCAAACAAGCTATCGTACAAGCACAATTAGACACCTTGCGTAATCAGGCGCAACCACATTTTTTATTCAATAGCCTTAATACATTACGTGATATTATTGATCAAAATTCAAAAGAAGACGCCAAGCAATTTGTAGATAAGCTGTCAGATGTATACCGCTTTATATTAGAGTCTGGAAATTTTCATTTAACTTCACTTCGAGATGAATTGAGATTTGCAAAAGCCTATATTCATATACAATCAGAGAGATTTGGAGATAACTTGAAATTAAATTGGAATATTCCTGCAACCTCAATGGAATTATTGATTGCACCTATGAGCCTACAGCTTTTATTAGAAAATGCTATAAAACATAATATTGTGTCTAAATCGAGGCCACTAATTATAAATGTAAAAATCGAAAATGATCACTTGATAGTGGAAAATAGGATTCAATCTAAATCTACTAAAACACCATCAACGAGATTAGGACTAAAAAATATTGAAAAGAGATATGCATTGATTTCTGGCAAACCATTAGAAATTAAAAATGACGGAGATCAATTTGAGGTAGCTGTCCCATTATTAAAATTGTCGGATCAAAAGAAGAATTATGCACGTATTGATCATTGAAGACGAACCCAGAGCAGCAAATCAATTACAAAACATGTTAAGAACATGCAGTTTCGAATATCAATTATTGGATATAATCGATACGGTTGAGGATGCTGTGTTATGGTTTCAAAAACACACGGCTCCAAACTTAGTATTTATGGATATCCAATTAGCTGACGGATTAAGTTTTGAGATATTTCAGAAAATAGATGTAGAGGTCCCCATCATTTTTACAACAGCTTTTGATCACTATGCTATCCAGGCGTTTAAAGTGAATAGCGTAGATTACCTGCTTAAACCCATTCAACAGGATGAGTTAAATAAGGCTTTGGATAAATTCTTAAAGTCAAACAAATCAGCAACTGTCGATCCTGCTATTTTAAAACAGCTACTAATTAGCATGCAAATAACAAATAAACGAGAAGGAATTCTAGTTAAAGAAGGAAGCGGATTTGTACAAATCAAAATTTCAGATCTAATATATATGTATTCTGAGGAGAGTGTTACCTTTGGTGTGACATCTAGAAAAAGGTATATCATCGACGAAACATTAGATCAATTATTTGATTCGTTAGATCATGATCGTTTCTTCAGAATCAATCGCGGACAAATCGTTTCTAAAAATTCAATTCAAAAAATAGATTCCTATTTCAATCATCGGGTTAAGCTCTCGATTTCTAATCCAAAAGACCAGGAATTTATCGTAAGCAGGCAAAAAACAAGTGATTTTAAAGAATGGATGAATAGGTAAATAGTCCAGATACTATTAGAGGGTTTAAAATCAAAGACTTTTCAGTTCTAAATAGATTTACTAGAAAAAATAATCTACATGTAAAATGTTATAGTAATCAGAAACTTTATGGTTTACTCGATAATCGAGATTTAAATGCTTCGTGGCTTGCTGCAAAATCAGAATTAATTTCCACCCGATGCCTCGTGGGCTTATCTCTTGGTAGTTTACTGACCGCAGAAAAATAAATTCAAAGAGATGATATCTATCCAATTAATGGTCAGTTTTTGATAGAGATACTATCCTACAACCCTAGTTTTTAATAATTTTAACAAAAACTAAATTTTGGCACCCTATTTTTAAGGATTTCATAATCATAAAGTTTATGAAGTATAACATCCATTTACAGATTTCATGATAAGGTTTTTCATTATTCTAGTTAGTATGAGCCTTGTTTCACTTTGTAAAGCTCAAATAAATACCAATGAGAAGAAATCTTTTATTGTAGGTACTACTTCCGAAAAAATTGAAATCGACGGTGAACTCAATGAAGCAATTTGGAAGACACTCACTCCTGCTAAGAATTTTGTCCAGTACTTCCCCTCAGATTCCTTACCGGCAAAAGCACAAACAGAGATTTATATGTGTACAGACAAAAAGAACCTATATATAGGAATAAAGTGTTATGCCGCAGGTAATAACTGGATTGTAAATTCATTACGCAGGGACTATCGGGCTGGAGGTGCAGATAACATTACTTTATTATTTGACACATTCGATGATGGTACCAATGCACTTTATTTTGGGATTAATCCAGAAGGAGTGCTTAGAGAAGGTATTATTAGTAATGGGGGAAATGTAGGTGCAGACTTTACAACCTCATGGGATAACAAATGGAGAGGCGAAGCAAAAAAGTATGATGGATATTATACTGCCGAATTGGAAATTCCCTTTAGTACTTTACGGTATCCAACGCCTTCGAAGAAATGGGGTTTTTCAAGTTATCGATTTGACTCACAGTCTAATGAGATTAGTACTTTTTCCCAAACACCTCGTAATCAAATCGTTTTTACCTTAGCCTATCCTGCCGAAATGATTTGGGAAGAAGAGCTTACCACAAAAAGTAGTGCTGTTTCTTTGATCCCTTTTATTTCTTCAGGATTCAATAAAGATTTTGAAGATGATACACCGGCCGATAAGTTTTTTGAATTTGGAGGTGATGCAAAAATTGCACTTACCCCAGGGCTTAATCTCGATTTAACTGTGAATCCTGATTTCTCTCAGGTAGAGGTAGATGAACAAATCACTAATTTGGATCGTTTTGAGATCTTTTTCCCAGAACGAAGACAATTCTTTCTAGAAAATGCAGATTTATTTGGCCAGTTTGGATTTTCTAATATCAATCCTTTCTTTTCTAGACGTATAGGAGCCGACGAGGATGTGGTAACCGAAGAATTAGCCCAAAGTAGAATATATGCAGGGTTGAGGGTGAGTGGTAAGTTAGATCCCAACACACGAGTGGGTTTTTTAAATATGCAAACAGCTTCCAGTAATGAACAAGGAATACCAAGTGTTAATTACGGGGTGGCGGTACTACAGCGTAAACTTTGGACACGTTCTAATATTGGTATTATTGCAGTAAACAAAGAAGCTCTTAATCTAGAAGATCTGGACTTCGATCCAGATACACTCGATATCAATAGATACAATCGGATGGTCGGAGTGGATTTTAATTATGCAACTAGAGATAATACCTGGTTTGGAAAAACATTTGCTCATGGTACTTTTTCTCCAGATTCCAATGTTGCAATTGCTCAAGGGAGTACCTTAAATTATAATACCAGAGAGTTTGGGGTGTTATGGAAACACGAATATGTAGCTGAGGACTATAATGCAGAAGTGGGTTTTATTCCTCGAACAAATTATTTTAGAATAAATCCGGTTACAGAACTGCGTTACTATCCTCAAAATGAATTTTTAAACAACCATACGTATCGAGCGGAAGCCGACGTTTTTTGGCGACCTGATTTTGGCAAGACGGATCACTTTTTCTCTGTAGGTTGGGGGGGAGAGTTTACAGAAAGGGCCAGGTTCGAACTCAACCTCAATCATAATTTTGTCTATTTATTCGATGCATTTGACCCTACGGGCACAGATTCTCTTGAGCTTGATGCTGATCAGGATTTCTCATATCTTAGTTTCACAGGAAATTATAGAAGTGACAATCGTAAAGCATTTAGTTGGAGTATAAGTCCGTATATTGGTGAATATTTTAATGGTTGGCGATATGGTACTCGTGGTAGTTTCAATATTCGTTATCAACCTAAAGGCTCTTTTTCATTGAATTATGCAGTAAACTTTTTTGATATGCCACATCTTGATGGTAGTAGAGAGACCTTTTTGATAAGTCCACGAATTGATTACACGTTTTCTAAAAGCCTGTTTACTTCGTTGTTTGCCCAATATAATTCTCAGGATGATAATACCAATATCAATGCACGTATACAATGGCGTTTTGCTCCTGTATCGGATTTGATTTTGGTGTATACCGATAATTTTTTAACTGGCGAAGTTGATCCTCTGGATCGGTTTGCTTTTGATGTGCGCACTCGATCCATTGTTCTCAAGGTAACCTACTGGCTCAATTTATAGTTATCTGTGTAAGCGATCCAAAATCTCCATCACTTCATTCTTTTTTCGTACTGATACAGGGATATTTTCGCCATTTTTGAGCATAAGATAGCCCCCGTCGGTTTTAATGAAGGCGCTGATGCATTGCAAATTAACCAAATGACTTTGATGTACTCTTAAGAACTGATAGTTCTTAAGCATGTCGGCAAAGTATTTTAAGGTCTTGGTTACAAATATTTTTTGTCCGTCCTGGAGATAAAAAATAGTATTATTACTGTCTGATTCACATCGAATAATATCATCAAGACTAACGATAATAATTTTATCAAGTGTATGCAAAGAAATCTTATCTGGTTTTTGCTCAGGTGCAGATAATGTGTTTTTCAGGATGTTAAGTCGTTCACTATTGGGTTGTATCTGTTGTTTAGCTTTTTCTATTGCCTGTGCCAGTTCCTGGTTAGAATAAGGTTTTAATACATAGTCGATTGCGGCAAACTTAAAAGCTCGTATTGCATATTCGTCGCTTGCGGTTACAAAAATGATTTTTGATTTTAATTCGGGAAATATTTCCAGCACATCAAAACCAGTTCCATCCCCTAACATGATATCTAAGAACAAAATATCAGGTTCAGTATTTCGTAATGATTTGGCGGCTTCAACAACACTTTGAGCGGTGTCAACCACTTTTATTTCAGGATGGTTGGCCTTAAGGTCACTTTTTAAAAGTTGAAGTGCATCTGGCATATCTTCTACAATAATTGCTGTAAGCATAATTTTTTTAATAGTCGGTTTCTAATGGAATTTTAAATGCTATTTGGGTTCCGGCAACGGTACTGCCATTATTTATAATTTCTTTGATATTTAAAGAATCTTTTCCAGAAATAGATTCTAGTCGTTCTCTGGTTACAGTAAGCGCCATAGATTGATGATCGGTATTAGTATTCATTTTTTGGGATTGAAAAATACCATGCCCATTATCTACTACGGTGCAATGTAAAAAATCTTCGGTAGTATGAAATTGTATTTTTAATTCGCCATCTCTACTACCTTTTAAAATGCCATGTCTCACAGCATTTTCTACAAAAGGCTGGATTAACATAGGTGGAATTAATATTTCTTCCGGATCTAGATCAGAGTCAATGGTAATTTCATACGTAAATGGTTTGCTGGCCATCAATTGTTCTATTTCTATATAGTGCTTTAAAGTTTGTATTTCCTGATCTAAAGTAATGTAATCCTTTCTTGAATTGTATAAAGTTTCTCTTAACAATGTAGCAAAAGTATTTATAGTACTATTCATACGCTCAGGATTATTGGTTCCCATTGCTTTTATACCATTAAGAGCATTAAAAATAAAATGTGGATTCATTTGCAATCGCAATGCTTTCTGTTCTAGTGATAATAGATGATTCTGCATCTGTAAACGCTCTCGTTCTTCTTGATTCTTTTGTTTGACACGTCGTATGTAAGAAATAGCATATCCTCCTAAAATCAGTAATATTGTAGCTAAAACGGCTAATTGAAACCAGGCTTTCTTGTATATCGGACTATCAATAAAGAATCTAAAAGTAGCCAGGTCACTTTCTTCCCACCTATAATTTCTTGACTGTGCAGAGAAGTAATGTGAGCCGTAGGCAAGTCCAGCCAGATTCTGCTTATTTTCTGACGACCAAGGGCTCCATTCAGAATTATTTAATCTAAAACGATATTGTATATCATTTGGATGATCAAGATCAACAGTTTTATAGCTGAATGATAACTCGGTTTGATTAGGGCGTAGTCTTAAAACTTTATCACTGTTGGCCCAAGTGTTAAGGTTAATCGAATCTACACTTCTATAAGTTACTTCTACATCTTCGAAGAAGATACGGGGTTTAACGGTGGCTTTTGTGTTATCTGTAGGCTTGTATTTGGTAAGACCATAGATGGCACCAAACCATAAATTCCCCTTCTTGTCTTTGGTTACTGCATTGAGACAAGTCTCAATACCCAGAAAGCCATCGTTCCTTCCAAAATGAAAGATATCGACAATTTCGTTGGATTGATTAAGTTCGATTTTATCCACTCCTCTTTCGCTTCCTGCCCATAAGTTGCCCAGATCATCAAATATCATTTGATAAATGTTATCTGAGTAGGGTTTTTTTCTCCCTTTTAATTTTTTAAAACCGACTTTTTCAAGATCAGACCACCATATTCCTCTACCTGCCGTACCTATAAACATTTTATCGTTGTGAAATAACAAAGTACTTATTGAAGTTTTCTGGTTTAACATGTTTCCTAAGTGAGTCACACTATTATTTTTAATATATCCCAGATGACCATTTTGAGTGGTATACCAAATTCTTCCCAGAGAATCTTGGGTCATGTAACTTATTTGCAAATCTTCAATACCGCTTTTTCGATCAAATTTCTTTTTCTTGAACAAACGCCTTTTTTCCGGATCATATGTAAATTGGATGATACCAGTTGAATATGAGGCAGCCCATACAGTATTTTTATCTACAAGTACTGTTCTTATCCAATCAGAAGGCAAGCCGCTATCCCTATCTATGATATGATTCTTATATATAGTTTTTACAACAGTATCTGTTTTTACTTTGACTATAGAATCTAAGGTAGTATTTTGAACAAAGCTGCTATCAACCACTATACTATCGATTTGTTTAATCTCTTTGAAAAGAATTCCTTTACCATCTGTTCCAGCCCAAATATTCCCAGATTGATCGCTGGTAATAGTTTTGATTTTTACCTCTGCTATCTGATCTTCTTGCTCGATATGATGAATCCCAAGAGAATCAATCTTAACCATACCAGCTTCAGAATTTGAGGCCCAGATACCATCTTTTCCCGTATGTACTGCATAAACCCGATTACCTTTTAGTCCTGTATTTTGGTCATAGTGTATAAAGTTATTCTGAAAGTATTTGTAAAAACCACCGCCAGAAGTTGCAATCCATATATTTGATTGCCGGTCTAAAATGCTTTTCCGAACATGAGAGACCGTCATTCCGTTTCGTCTATTGATATTTCTTAAACGAGTTCGCTTATCTCCATCAACGATACTAATTCCTTCATTGTCGGTCGCAAACCAAAGTTCATTACCATTATGTAAAGAAATATTAGTCACTCGTAACGGTTTTGGAATCCAATAATTACCATAGGACTTTGCATTAGTGTTTAATACTAAAATTCCCTGATTAAAGGCTGCAGCAAAGACTTTGTCGTTATAAAAAATGGCAGCTGTAAAATCGTGGGCACTATGCCTTTCTATAATACGAGCATCCTTTTTAATAGCACTTAATTTCCACAGTCCTTTGTTTGTTGCAATCCAAAATAGTTTGCCATCAAAAACAATATCATTAATGATACTGGTATTAATTTTTGAATTTAGCTTTATTTTAGTGAGCCCAATATTTTTCTCATAACTATAAATCCCAACATTGGTAGCAAGATAGGTTTTGTTTTTTATTCTGTAAATTTTGTTGATTCTTGGACCCTCAAGATTGGTAAATTTATTTTTAGTTTTTATAGAAAGTCCTCTTCTGGTGCCAACAAACAAACTGTCATTTATCGAATTAAGCGCATGAATATAATTAGATTGTAATCCATCTTTTTCATTCCAGATTTTGAACTCTTCACCGTTAAATCTACATAAACCCCCTCCTTGAGTACCTAACCATAGATAACCCATTTCATCTTGAATGATGTCATAAACTTGAGATTGCGGCAACCCATCTTCTAAGGTATATGCTCTAAGTCGATTGTTTTGTGCAGACAAGGAGTTAATAGAAAAACATATCAGTAAAAAATAAAAAGATATGAGCCAGAATTTGTTCATAAACGATACTTGAGGTTGAGAACAAATATAATCAAACTGATTTTGAGGTTATATGGTTCTCTTACTTTAAAATATATTAAAAATAAAACCGACAATACCTAAAAAGGATTGTCGGTATAATAAACAAAAGTTTCCCCCTTTTTGCTTATCAGATTAAGTTGTGGTATAAAGATTTAGTAACTCGTTATAGCAGTACTTTTAGAAAAGCCAATAGTATTGTCATTCCAGGCATAACTCTGCTTTAGATTTACATATTTTATATCAGATTTATTTTTGTAAAATGTTTGTGTTCGTAAAATGTTTCCGGCGATACCATATTCCTGATTAGGAAAAATATATTGAAAATCCGTATCAGAATCTTCACAATACACGTTTTTCACTTCTGGTAATTCGATGATCTCATTATTTTCTCCTACCATAAAATAATATGATTCCACATGTGCACAACAGGCCAAATATTCTACCTCCATCTTAATCACCTCAGAGATCCCTTCTAATCCGGGATTCTCTAAGGTGGTGATAAAGATGTCCTCAAAAAGCTCTGTGTCAGAAATGGTAAGCGTAGATATTATATCGGAGCTCTCATCTGCGCGAACCAAACTGACTTTGTAAGCAGGATAGTCTTGTCCCTGATCCGAAATTTCGGTAGTGACAATATATTTTTTAGTATCAACAAATCCTTCTTGGGCATAGATCAATTGAAAACTTTGAAATAAAATGATAATTATGGCAACATTTTTCATAACAGCTTATTTTGAGGTTGGCTATTTGATATAAAAGTAGTAGGATAATTAATGTTTTTTGTAGGCCTTTTAGAATTCGTTACGATTAAACTAGAATTCGTTTTAAGTTAAAAATATCTCATCTAGATTCTCGGTAATCCTTTCTTTTGGAAAAATTTTTAAATCTTCTTCAGAAAGATTGCGTTAAGAATGATTCTCTATAGATTAATTCAAAATAAAAAGATTATTACGGCTTTATTTTAAAGGGAATACGGCAAAACCATATAATTAAAAATTAATTTTCACATAGCATTTTTAGTTCACATTTTTTTGTATCTTCACAATGATTACCCCTATGAAAATGAGGATTTTTATAATCTTCTTTTTTGAATGATTTATAATTTACGCCCTTTGTAAAATAAATCTTTCCCTATTGTTTTTTTGAGTAGCGAAGGCTGAGATAATTTCTTGATATCAGTCTATATGCCAAGGATTATTTTTGAAAGTCAGTTGATATAGTATTTTTTCTTTTAAAAAATGCCAAGGTTTAGGTCTGTTTTGGGCTTAATGAATATTTCTATTGGAAAAAAATTAAATTTTTATATGATATTTCAGGTATTACAAATTATCAGGGAAGAGGTAAACGCATATTTTGAAGATGATAATCCTGTTTCATTGGCCAATATCGCTACTATCTCATCTGGAGATAATAATGACGATGATCCCGATATCATTTTAACTCTTATTAATATAGACGAAGAGTCTACCCTAAAAAATGTTCCAAATTATAAGATTGAAGGAACAACTGTTTCCTACAAGAATCCAAAAGTAAATATTAATCTTTATGTACTTTTTAGCGCAAATAACAACCGATATACAGAAGCATTAAAAAGTATCTCTAAAATCATAGAGTTTTTTCAAGGCAAGAATGTATTTACTCAATCCAATAGTAATTATGATAGAGAAGATGCAGATATGCAAGGGATTGGGGATTTTAAGTTTGTTACAGAATTGTATACTCCTTCTTTTGAGCAACTTAGCTATGTATGGGGCATACTAGGAGGTAAACAGTATCCTTCGGTAATGTATAAATTGAGATTGTTAGAAATCGAAGGAGATATTTTACAAGCACAAGGCTCTGTTATTACACAAATTGATACTACTATAAACAAGAATTAATGAGCTTTAAAATTATATATAAACCTTTAATCGATATCAAGATTAATCATGATTATTTTCTTGATGACGGTGACACAAAATTTGATGATTTATCTGAAGATCAAAAAAACATAAGGCTTGCAAATTATGATATTTCAAAATATCTTACGGTTATGCCGGTCTTAAAGACAAGTTTAGATCTTAAAAATCATAAAATTGTTTTTAAACAAACAGATAGGGGCTTTACATTGTTGGCAAATGTTGAAGAATATACCAAAGCCAGTGATAGCTCTCAGGTCCTTTGTCCCAAGATTCAACCGTCGAAAGATTTGATGCTAACATTTGAGCTTAGATTTAAGGATACCTATTTCAGAAATTATACAAGTAGTATAGAGGATGAAGAAAATAGATTCTTTTATTTTTCCAATATCAGACCTGACGGAGAAAACAACTCGTTATCCATTTTTTTCAAGAACACCAAGGTGCATACTCAATTTTTGCTTCAACCAGAAACAAGCAGAGCTATTATATATGACATTCTTGTAAACGAAATCGCTCCCATAAATTCTTTGGGTCTCGAAAATATTACCCTGATAGACCCCGAAGATATTGAAGAACCAGAAAATGTCGATCTATTAAATACCTATATCGAGACACAAAAGCTAGATGGTTTAATTGGTTATTTTCGATTTGGTATTGATGGGAGAAACAACAATGATCTTTTGGAGGATACTACTGTCGAGGTTCCTAATGGTCCCGATGAAGTATTGTTGGGCTTACCAGATGAAACACCTGATCCTGTATTAAGATTTGAAAACACGAAAACATTTTGGAGATATATTGATATTATTGAAAATGAGGTGTTTACTACCAAAGATGAACAGCCACTCACATAAAATGGATTCATAGCATTGAAAAAGAATGATTTTGAGAATCCAAAACCAAAGAATATGTTTTTTTCTAATCCAGATAAAAGACATGTTACAATAGAAGAAGACAACATGTACTCAGAAATATTTATTTAAAACTTTTATACAAATTAAAATTCACAATTATGGCAACGTACAGCACACCAGGAGTTTACATCGAGGAGATCGCAAAGTTTCCCCCGTCGGTAGCTCAAGTAGAAACTGCTATTCCGGCTTTTATAGGATATACCGAAAAAGCTACCAATAAAGCAGAGGGGGATCTCAGCGAAGTTCCGACACGTATTTCTTCAATGCTAGAATATGAAACATATTTTGGTTTTGCCAAGGCAGAACAAGGTATGGTTGTCGATGTCAACGATGATGTAATCTCTGTTCGACCGTTGTCATCTCCATCGCCATTTTTAATGTATTATTCTCTTCAACTATACTTTGCCAATGGTGGTGGACCCTGTTATATCGTTTCAGTGGGACAGTATGGCGAAGGAACTTCTCCAGCCACCGCAGTAGCATTAGGTTCTGATACGACTGCCGGTTTAGCAAAGGGATTAAAATTACTCGAAAAAGAAGATGAACCTACACTTATTTTGTTCCCAGATGCAACATCTTTAAGTAGTAGTAATGACTTCTATGGGCTATACAATAGTGTACTCACACAATGTAATAAGTTACAAGATCGATTTGCTATTATAGACACCTATAGTTATGATAATACGAATCCGGTTGATGCTAATATTGCCGGTCTTAGAAGCGGTATCAATTTGGAAAAGGACTTCATTAAATACGGAGCTGCATATTATCCTTTTGTTGAAACTATTCTTGATTATAATTACAATGAAGCAAATGTTACTGTTAATGTAAGTGATTCTTCTGGAGCAACTCCAGAACAACAAGTGCAAGCATTATCAGATTCTATAAACACAGCTTCTCTTTCTCAATTGCTAACCGATATGGTGGCGTTAAGAGATAACGTTAACGCAGCTACCGACGATGCTGCTGCTTTAGTTATCAAACCCTCTGTAGAATCAAAACTACAAGAAATTATTTCATTTGTAACCGATACACAACAAGCTTTAAGTGATGCCAATTCTATTGGTAGCGCAGATGCTGCCACTGAGGCTGCAGCTTTAGGGACATGGGTTTCTAGCAACATGGGTAGTCTGGATACTGATTTAAGTACTAGATTAACAAAATTAGGAACAGATGATACCAAAACTAAAATTATGAATACCATATCAGAGGCAACTAATACTATCTATGATGATCTTGGCATTGATGCAGGTACACCAGCAAATTCTGCTATTGTAACCGATTTAAGTACTCTTAAATCATCTGGTGAATTATCTGCATTGATAACTGCTCTTAATGCAGCGTCAGGTAGTGTAACTACTTCAATATTAAATAGTTTAGAAGGTACAGATAATGCCTTGTATAATAGAGTAAAAGCAGAAATTGGTCAAGTACCAGTAATACTCCCTCCAAGTAGTGCTATGGCTGGTATCTATGCCCGTACAGATAACACCAGAGGCGTTTGGAAAGCACCTGCCAATGTAGGTATGAATTATGTGATCAAACCAACGGTTCATATATCGCACGAAGAGCAAGAAGATCTAAATGTACATGGTACAGGTAAATCAATAAACGCTATCAGAACTTTTGCCGGTAAAGGAACATTGGTTTGGGGTGCTAGAACACTGGCAGGTAATGATAATGAGTGGCGTTATGTGTCGGTAAGACGTTTTTTCAATTTTGCTGAAGAGTCTATTAAAAAAGCAACAGAACAATTTGTATTTGAACCTAATGATGCCAATACTTGGGTTAAGGTTAAAGCCATGATTACTAACTTCCTTAATTTGCAATGGCGAGCTGGAGCTCTAGCAGGACCAACTCCCGATAGAGCATTTTATGTAAACGTCGGACTTGGTGAGACCATGACTGCTCAAGATGTTCTAGAAGGAAATATGATCGTAGAAATAGGCATGGCGGTTGTTCGCCCGGCAGAATTTATTGTTCTTAAATTCTCTCACAAAATGCAAGAAGCATAATAAACAAATCATCTAATAATTTTTAAAGTATAAAACCATGGCAACGACATATCCATTACCAAAGTTTCATTTTAGAGTATCTTTCGGAGATTCAGAATTTAATTGTACCGAAGTATCGGGGTTAGATTTTGAAAGAGAAATGATCGAATATCGAGCAGGTGCTGATACAGAATATCATAAAACCAAGCAACCTGGACTTTCAAAATATAGTAATATCACGATCAAAAGAGGAACATTTTCGGATACCAATAAAGAGTTTTACGATCAATGGATCAAAACTGTTTATTTCCAAGAGGGAGAAGAACAATATAGAGGAGATCTTACCATAAGCCTTTTAGATGAAAAACACGAGCCAGTGGTCACTTGGAAAGCTGAAAGAGCTTATGTAACCAAAATTCAATCTACTGATCTTAAAGCAGATGGTAACGAGATCGCTATCGAAACGGCCGAGTTTGTTCATGAGAAATTATCATTGTTATAATGGCTTCTTACTATCCACCGGTAGGTTTTCATTTTAAAGTTGAATTTCAGGATTTAGAAAATAAAATTCAAATAAATGATTATCAATTTCAATCGGTTTCTGGTCTATCAGTAGATCTAGAAACCGAAGAATTTGCCGAAGGAGGAGAAAATAGATTTAAGCACAAGATACCCGTAAGAACTAAGTATCCTAATTTAGTATTGAAACGAGGACTTTTAATTGATTCTGATTTGATAAAATGGTGTAGAGATGCTATTGAAAATTTTGAAATAAAGCCTATCAACCTTACTGTTATGCTTCTTAACGAAAAGCATGAAGCGTTATTAACTTGGAGTGTAACGCATGCCTATCCGGTAAAATGGGTGGTAGAAGATTTCAACGCTGAAGAAAATAAACTGGTCATAGAGTCACTCGAACTCACATATAATTATTTTGAAACGCTATAAAAATACCTGCTCATGCCCATAGAAATAAAAGAATTACATATTAAAATTAGTGTTGATGAAGGAAAAGGTAAACAACCTTCGATAGTAGTAGATAGTAAAAAAGAGAAATCTGCTTTGGTTGAGGCATGCGTAGAACAAGTGATGGAAATTCTTGAAAAGAAACAAGAACGCTAACCAATTTTATTATGATAGAAGGTAAACTACAAAAACTGGTAATACGATGTTACAAAGACGAGAAATTCAATGAAGAGTTACCTGATCTTAAATACACCGCTTTACTAAATCCAGAGACATACAGTTTCTCTTTAAAAAATGAGGTTCAAGAGGATCAGGCACAAGGAACCAGTTCTGATGATATAAAATTCATTAGATCCATTCCAGAAGATCTCGATTTAGAATTTCTATTTGATCGAACCGGGGTTATTGTACATTATGGAGATGATCCAAAATCTGGTAATGATGACAAAGTTTATAAGGATCAGGGAAACGGAATTATGGATGATCTCGATGCTTTCAAGAAAGCAGTTTATGAATATAATGGAGATACTCATAAGCCCAATTATCTTAGAATCGTTTGGGGAGCGTTAACATTTCCTTGCCTTTTGATTTCGATGGATATAGAATACAAACTTTTTAAACCAGACGGAACCCCACTAAGAGCATTGGTTAAGACTAAGTTTAAGAAATTTGTAGAGCAAGAACAAAGAGCCAGAGAACAAAACGATCAATCACCAGATCTTACACATTATAGAGTTGTAAAAGCAGGAGATACTTTGCCCTTAATGACTCATAGGATATATGGAGACCCTAAGTATTATCTAGAAGTTGCTAAAGTGAACAACATTAGTAATTTCAGAAAACTTACTGTGGGGCAAGAACTTTATTTTCCACCATTGCAAAAACAATCATAGATGAATAATAGTGGTGTTATACAAACTTCTCAAAGTTCAGATTTGGTCACTTTCAAAATTCTTATAGAAGGAGAAGAGTTATCAAAAGTATACCAAGTAAAAAGCATTATGGTTCAAAAAGAGGTAAATCGAATACCCATGGCTCAAATCGTGCTTATAGACGGTAATCCTGCTGAAAGAGATTTTGAGTTGAGTAATGAAGATCTTCTAATACCAGGAAAAGAAATTGAAATTACTGCGGGATATCACTCGGATGAAGAAACCATTTTCAAAGGTATTGTTATTAAGCACAATATTAAGATTAGATCCCATACAAGTCATTTGATTATTGAATGTAAAGATGAATCTGTAAAACTTACTATTGGAAAGAAAAGCAAATATTTTTATGAAAGTACCGATAGTGCAATTTTTGAGGAAATTATTGGCACATATGGTTTAGATAACGATGTAGAAGCTACAGATTTTTCTCATTTAGAATTAGTCCAATATGCTACTTCAGATTGGGATTTCATGATCTCTAGAGCCCAGGCTAATGGTAAATTGTGTTTTATTGATGATGGTACTATTAGTATCAAAGAACCTGACTTAGGTCAGTCTGAGGTCGAGACCGTCACTTTTGGAGCCACATTATTAGATTTTGATGCTGAAATCGATGCTAGAAACCAAATGGAGAAAGTTTCTTCTTATGCATGGAATTATGCTGATCAGGAATTATTGGAAATTGAAGCAAACGACCCATCAGTTTCGCTAAACGGTAATTTAAGTCCCGATGATTTATCGCAAACCATTGGTCTCGAAAACTTAGAGTTAAGACATGGAGGAGCTGTAACAGATACCGAATTACAAGAGTGGGCAGATGCCAAATGGTTATTCCAGCAATTGTCTAAAGTAAGAGGCAGAGTAAAATTTCAAGGGATTCCACAGGTAAAACCTAATACCATACTCAAATTAGAAGGAGTAGGAGACAGATTTAGTGGTAATGTATACGTGACCGGTATAAGACATAATCTTAGTGAAGGAAATTGGACGGTAGATGCACAGTTTGGATTAAATCCTGAATGGTTTTCAGAGACTTTTGACATTAGCGCACCAGCAGCATCTGGGCTACTTCCTGCGATACAGGGGTTACAAATAGGTGTAGTTTCTCAATTACAAGATGATCCGAATGGAGAAGAGCGAATCTTGGTTCAAATCCCTATCGTTGATAATCAGGAACAAGGAATTTGGTGCAGAGTCGCCTCGTTGGATGCAGGAGAAAACAGAGGAGCTTTTTTTAGACCTGAAATAGGAGATGAGGTTATTATAGGCTTCATAAACCAAGATCCTAATGATGCAGTCGTTTTGGGAATGCTGCATAGTAGTGCTAAGCCTGCACCCATTACAGCAGCCGACGATAATCACGAAAAAGGATTCGTGACCCGTAGTGAGATGAAGGTATTGTTCAATGATGATACAAAAACAATAAATATCTCAACTCCGGCAGGGAAACATATTGCATTAGACGAAGATGCCGGGACCATTATAATAGAAGATGAGAACTCGAACGTAATAACTATTGATAGTGCAGGGATTTTAATGGAAAGTGCCGGTAATATTGAACTTAAGGCATCTGGTGATGTTTCTATCGAAGGCACCAATATAAATATCGCTGCTAATGCAGCTTTTAAAGCTGAGGGGGCTTCGGGAGCCGAAGTCTCTTCAGGGGCTACGGCTGTTTTAAAAGGCTCATTAGTACAAATAAATTAGTAATAACATTATTAAATAAAAAAATTATGCCACCAGCAGCAAGAGTTAACGACATGCATGTGTGTCCAATGGTAAATCCAGGAGGAGCCCCTCACGTAGGAGGCCCAATTCTACCAGCTGGAGAGCCCACGGTATTAATCGCAGGCATGCCTGCTGCACGGGTAGGAGATATGGCTACTTGCAGTGGTCCACCAGACTCTATAGTTGCAGGGTCCGGAACGGTAATGATAGGAGGCATGCCAGCAGCTAGGATGGGTGATTCTACAGCACATGGCGGATCTATAGTGGCAGGAGAACCTACAGTTATGATAGGATAATATGGAAAATAAAAAATCTTTTTTAGGGATTGGCTGGAGCTTTCCTCCAGAGTTTAGTAAGAAATCAAATATGGTAAAAATGATTTCTGACGAAGAGGATATTAAAAGTAGCCTGGAAATCTTACTGTCTACCCGTTTGGGTGAACGGGTCATGTTTCCAAATTATGGCTGCAATCTCGACGAATTACTGTTCGAAAGCTTGAACAGAACGTTAATTACCTATGTTTCAGAATTAATAAGGACTGCCATTCTTTATCACGAATCGAGAATAGATGTAGATCAAATAGATATTAGTGAAAGTGATGTACTACAGGGAGAATTGTTGATAAAAGTTGAATATACGGTAAGAGCTACCAATTCTCGAAACAATGTGGTATTTCCATTTTATCTGGAAGAAGGAACCGATATAAAATCTTAAAACCAAGAAATGAGTGAAAATTGCAGTTATATCGATAGTATCTTAAGAAGAAACGGAAGAGATCAGCAACAGCGTTATAACGAAATACTGAATCCTGATAACCTAAAACTTCATGATTTGGATGTTGAAGATTGGATGCTGTTTGCGTATAATTTTGCCAAGCATGTCAATTATTTTAGGGCAGAGAATGATAATGCACCTTCTGGAGATTGGCAAGATTTTTTTCGATACTTTAGTTTTAATGAAGATACTATTCCGCGTAGAGGGGATTTGGCATATCAAAGGCTTAAACATGAAATTACTCAAACTCTTAAGAAACAAGAAGCAGAGGGAGAAGTAACACCTCATTTTACTTTGTTTGTTTGTTTTCTTAGACTATTGGAACTTTCTCAAAACAGATTCAATAAACTTACCAGAAGACATCTTGATTTTTATTTTGGTGAGATTTTGAAAGTTCAAAAACTTCCTGCAAAAGCAGATAAAGTACATATCCTTTTCGAGATAGCTAAAAAGAGCCTTAGCGAGAAAATTCAGAAAGAAACTGAACTTGATGGAGGTAAAGACGCCAAGGGTAATAAACGTATTTATAAAACTTCGGAAGAACTAATTGCCAACAAAGCCAGTATAGCATTTCTTAAAAATGTATACAATCACCAAGAACGAAAACTAAATGAATCTGATTGCGTAGAAAAAATCATAGATGCAGAAATAAAAACCGCCAGTATGGTAAACTCATTTGATGGTAAGGGAGAAGATTTTCCAGAAGGTTCTAGTGATTGGTGGCCATTTGGATATCCGTCAAACGAGGGTACTTACCCTGATCTGGATAATGTAAGAACAGGATTTGGTCTTGCTTCGCAAATGTTTTTGCTCAAAGAAGGAGAAAGAATAGTACAGGTTACTATAAATCAAACTCCAAAAAGAAATACAAGTCGAGATGATAGTGAACCCTGTGATCCTAAAGATGCACAGTTAGAGCTGCCTCCAGAGATGTTTTCATTTGATGATTTGTATGATAATATTACTATTTACTGTACCACCGAAACAGGATGGTATGGTCCTTTACAACTTAAAGAATCGAAAATTGTTGGTTCTTTAACCTATCGTACTGGTATGCAAAGTGATCAACTTTCTTTGTTATTTGAAATACCTCAAGAAGCACCACCTATAACTGCATACAATAAAGAAGTCCATCTTGAGGCTTATAACACAGATTTGCCTGTGGTACGGTTCTTAATTGATACTAGCAAAAAAGAGGATGGTATAACATCTGATGGAGTCATAACTTATAATTATACAGGATATAATTTAAATCGAAGACTAGCCTTAAATACTTTAAATTCAATAATGGCCAAGGTTTACGTAGGTAGAATTACTTCTTTAGAATTAGAAAATGATACAGGTACGATCAATGTAGACAAGCCTTTTTATCCTTTTACTACCGATCCTATCAATAATTCAAATTTTGACATTGATTATCCCGAGGTTTTCTCTAAACCTTGGAAAAGCATCAATATTGATATTATCTGGAAAGATACACCAGAAGTGAATTTTGAAGATCATTATACTAATTACGGAACTCCACCATCTGTTAACAACAGTTATTTTAGGGCGACCTCTTCGGTATTTGATAATAATACAAAGAGTTTTGATGAGAAAGATTCCAATGTAGAATTATTTAAACAAAGAGGAGATATTTTTGAAACCGATTTCTCATTTTCAAGTACACAAACTGTAGGAAATAAAAATGGGCCATTGCGTTTATCATTAAATCAGTCATTTCTTCAAGAACGTTTTCCAAAAAAATACGCATTGGCGATTTCTAAAGTAATTTTAGATAAAGCTGATGAAAGTTCTATTCCAAAAGAACCCTATATTCCGCTAATAGAAGAAATTTCTATGAGTTATACAGCTCAAACACCATTGATTGATCTTCAAGGTGATGAGGTAGCTTATAATAATAATCAAATTAAATTATTCCACGAAGATCCATATGGACAGCATGAAGAGCATAGATTTCTTAAAGAGAGTATACAAGATATTCTAACCACAAGTACACAGGAAAGAAATGATTTCTTAACCAATCATTTGGTTCCTACACATTGTAGGGGTGGTTCCTTGTTTATTGGTTTAGAGAATGCAGAAATTAACCAACAGATATCATTATTAGTACAGGTTTTAGAAGGGAGCGAAAATCCTAATGATGAGGGTTTTCTTGGTAATCAACGTGTAGAATGGGCGGTTTTAACTAATAACCATTGGAAAGATCTACAAGATGATATTTTAATTAATAGTACCGATAATTTATTGACCTCTGGAATCATGCGATTTACCATCCCAAAAGAAGCTACGGTCAATAATACTCGGCTTCCAAGAGGTTATATCTGGATACGTGCCAGAATTCATAAAAATTATGATGCCGTAAGCAAGATAAAATCGATTCTACCACAAGCCGTATTGGCTACTTTTGAGGATCGTGATAATGATTTATCACACTTGGAGACGAGTTTACCAGAAGGCACCATAAGTAAATTAGTTACCAGGGTGCCACAGATTAAATCCATTACTCAGCCTTATAACTCGTTTGATGGCAGTCCACAAGAATCTGATGACGCCTATTACAGGCGTATAAGCGAACGCCTTCGTCATAAAAACAGAGCAGTAACTTTATGGGATTATGAAAGTTTGGTTTTGCAAGAATTTCCAGAAATTTATCAGGTAAAATGTCTCAATCATACCAATATGTTAGGATCTCAGGGACCTTCTTTCTTATCTCCCGGGCACATAGCTTTAGTAGTTATCCCAGATACAGTTGATAAAAATGTGTTTGATATTTTTCAGCCAAGGGTGAGTCAAGCAACGCTGAATAAGGTAAAACAATATGTAAATACACTGAATACAATGCAGGTCGAAACCCAAGTGGTAAACCCAACTTATGAAGAAGTAGAAGTATCTCTTTCAGTTAAATTTTATGATCAGTATGATGAAAATTTTTATACCAAACAATTGAGCGAAGATATCACCAAGTTTTTATCTCCCTGGGCTTTTGACACTTCTAGAACAATAGATTTTGGAGTCATATTACATCGCAGTGTACTCATAGATTATCTGGAAGAATTATTTTACATAGACTATCTAGAAGATGTGGTGTTAAGAAGAGATGGGAAGTTGTCTGATCGCAGCATTGAGCCATCAAATCCGGCTTCAATTCTCGTTTCGGCCAAAAAGCATGTGGTATCCACTAATATAGAAAAATGTAAAGACAGTAATGAAGAAAAAATAGAAACATGCGAAATTTAGATTCAAATATCAATATTCCAAAAGATGTCGCTACACAGGATGACCTGGATTTCTATTTTTTAAGAAGAAAAGGAATAGAATATATCTCACAATTAGGAGGTAGATTATGGACAGATTATAATTCTCATGATCCAGGTATAACAATACTTGAAATGCTGTCTTATGCCATTTCAGATCTCGGCATGCGTATTGATATGCCAATAGAAAATCTGTTAACGTCAAATAATATTGACACTGGACTTGAAAAACAATTTTTTAAACCCGAAGAGATATTTCCAACCAAACCAGTTACAGCCTTAGATTATAGGAAGCTTTTGATTGACATCCCTGGAATTAAAAATTGCTGGTTGAGTAAACATGAAAAAACTGTATATCTAAACTGTAATAAGGAAATCCTTTCATACAATATAAAAGATATTGAAGATGAATCTGTAGATTTTAAAAGGGAATTTAAATTACAAGGCCTTTATGATATTACCTTAGAATATGATGAAGATTTTCTCGAAGAAGGTATAGAGGAAATCACACAAGAAGATAAAGAAATCATCATTAATGAAAAAAAGAAAAAAATATTAGAGGCGGCACGATTAGCATATAATCAAAATCGTAATTTATGTGAAGACCTTGTAAATATTGGAGAAGTAGAACTACAAGATATTTCAATATGTGCTAGTATTGAGGTAGAGAATGAAGCCGATGAAGAATTAATTCATGCAAAGGTACTTTTGGCAATCGATAATTATTTCTCGCCCTCAGTTAAATTCTATTCAATTCAAGAAATGCTAGATAGAGAATATACTACTGATCAAATTTTTGAAGGGCCCATTCTTAAAAAAGGATTTATTGATGCCAAAGAGCTGGTAAATGCTAATCTTAAGGAAGAAGTTCGGTTATCAGATATCATTAAATTGATTATGGATATCGAAGGTGTTAAATTCATTAAAGACATCTCTATTGGTAATTGTGACGATAATACTGCCGAATCAAATGACTGGCTTATCTGTATAGATAAAGGCAAAAAACCAACGCTTTGCGATAAAAGTGTTATTAATTATAATAAAGGTTTTTTACCACTTACTATCAATCAAGACAAAGTAGATGACTATATAGACGAACTGAAACCACCTGTAGATCAGATTCTAGATCAAAGTCTTTCTTTTCCAAAAGGACAATACTTTGAAAATGATTTGTATACTACCATTCAAAACGATTTTCCTGATACTTATGGGATAGGTATTAACGGCCTATCTGCAAGAGTAACTGCAGAAAGAAAAGCGCAAGCCAAGCAACTAAAAGGATATTTACTGTTTTTTGATCAGATACTGGCAAGTTATTTTGGGCATTTGGGGAAAGTGAAAGAATTATTATCTGTAAGCGGTAGATCCTCAAACACCTACTTCACTCAGGCAATTAAAGATATCGCTGGTTTTGAAGAAATAGTTAATGATTACATGCTGGATAACGATGAAGTACTGACCAATACGCTGTTCAAAGAAATGGATAATAGTGTAGCCCGTAGAAATCAAATTTTGGATCATCTTTTGGCGCGTTTTGCAGAACGTTTTAGCGAATACACTTTTTTAATGAAAACACTTTATGGAGATAGTACAGATGAAGTAGTATTACGCAACAAAGAAGCTTTTTTAAGGGATTATAAGATTATTAGTGCAGAGCGGGGTAATGCTTTCAATTATTATAAACAACCACTAGAAAATTTATGGGATACTGATAATGTATCTGGTACGCAAAAACGATTAGCCAGATTACTGGGGATAAAAAATTATAACCGCAGAAATATTTCAGATTCCTTCATTACGATCAATACCAGTATTGAAGATAACGATTGTAAAGAGTATCGATGGGAAATAAAGGATAAAGAAGGAAAACCAATTTTTAGAGCAACCGAAGGATATGGTTCTAAAGCAGCAGCCATCAACGAATTAAATTTTACAGTTCTACAGCTTATAGAAACGAGTAAATATGAACTTGAGGCCACTTTTTCTAGAGAAATAGAAGACGATACAGAAGTAGATAATATCAAAATAAACATATCCAGTAAAAAAGGAGCGTATTCTTTTAGTGTAATTAACCCAGAGATTCCCGCTTCAAGTACAGATCATATCATTGCAATTCACTCAAAATTTTATGACACTCAGGAGGAATTAAAAAAAGGAATATTCGATGCATTGGCGTTTATTGAAAATGATTTTACCGAAGAAGGGTTGTTTTTGGTAGAGCATATTTTACTAAGACCTGGTTTTCAGAAAGATGGTATAGATGTGTATCCCGAACCCAGTAAGTTTATACCTATATGCTCAGATACTTGCGAGAATTGCGAACCCATAGACCCGTATTCGTATAGAGTAAGTATCATTTTGCCGGGGTATACCTTTAGATTTTCAGATACAGATTTCAGAAATTATATGGAGAATGTGATCAAACAAGAAATCCCGGCTCATATCGTGGCACGTATTTGTTGGGTGGGTCATAGACAAGGCGAGGTGGCAGATGATGAAAATGGCTTGTTAAGATTTGAAAAGGCCTACAAAGCCTACTTAGAAGCAAAAACAGAGAATATAGGAAAGGAAGAAGAAAAACCTTCTCCAGAAGAAAACTCGAAGTTAGAAGAGTTATTAGATAAACTATTTAGTCTGCAGACCCTATACCCTGCTGGTAGATTAATAGACTGTGAGAATGATGATGATATTGACGGACAAATTATACTCGGTAGAACGAGTTTAGGATCATTATGATAATTTTTAAACAATTAAGTTAGAGCATCTAACATGTTTACACCAAAGACTGCAAATACCGCTACAAAAGGAAACAATACTCCTTCTATTTTTAAACCGAAAAACGGAAGCGATTTGTTTATCCAACCTAAATTGAAGGTAGGACAGCCTAGTGATAAATATGAAGTAGAAGCCGATCATGTTGCAGATCAAGTTGTAAACAAACAACAAAATGGAGTGCAATCTAATGTTTCTTCTGCTCCCGTTTCGGTACAAACCATGACCGAAGATGAAAATATTCAGGAAAAACCCATTGCAGAGCGTATACAACCTCTAACATATTTATCTGATGCTCCAATACAGCGAATGGAGGAAGAACCAGTTCAATTGCAGGAAGAAGAAGATGTACAGCTACAGGAAGACGAAGAGGTGCAAGCACAGTCTGAAGATGAAGATGTACAACTTCAAGAAGATGAAGAAGTACAGGCCAGAGAAAACCCTGGTAGTTCTGGACTAAATAGCGCTAATATTGGCCAATCTCTTCGAAATACAAGGAGTCAAGGCTCTCGACTTTCAGGTAGTGTGCAGACCAAGATGGAATCTGGTTTTGGAGCAGATTTTAGTGGTGTAAGAATTCACACAGGGAGTGAGTCTGTAGCTATGAACCGGGCATTAGGAGCTCAAGCCTTTACTAACGGAAATGATATTCACTTTAATCAAAATCGATTTAATCCGGCAACAACCGAAGGACAAACACTCTTAGCACACGAACTCACCCATACCATTCAACAGGGAGCCTCAGGTCCGGCTGTTCAGGAAAGTACGACTGCAACAGCGGGTAGCACTGCTGCTACACAATCTGAAGCTGCAGCACCTGAAACAGAAACAGTACCCGAAACTCTGGTAGAACAAACTGCAGGAGAAACCGTTGAAACTCCTCAGACCGGAGTCGAAGGAGTTGAAGCTGGAGGGCAACCGGGTGCTAGAGAAACTGCAGTAGCTGCTGAACCAACGACCCCGCGTAGTCCGGAAGAGGATCCTAATTTCCAACAATTAGAACAACGTGTAGAAAATAGAGCCCAGGAACAACAAGATCACGAACCGGCAACTGCATCAGCAGGTAGTGCGCAGGCTTCAGCTGTTTCTCCTGCAAACGAAAGAGAAAGTGGTGCTCAGGCTGCGCAGGTAGACACCATGGAAGAGCAGGAAGCAGGAGAGTTTAGTGCAGACGCTTTCAAGGCACAACTCATGCAGCGTATCGAAAGCATGCAACTACCGGCCAATGAAGAAGAAGCTGCAGATTTCGAGAATAACAATAATATAGATGAAGTTCGGGATGCGGCAACACAAGATGTGCAAAACGAACAGGCAGCTGCTTCAGGTAATATTTCGCAAGCAACGGCACAAGAACCAAATACAGAAGCAGTACCTGAGCGAGAAATAACACCATTGCCTCCAGCACCGATTGGAGATGCCCCAAATAGTGTGCGGGCACAAAATGCAATGCCACCGGCAAGAGGTGATTCCGAGGTAAGTCAGCCGCTACAGGACAACATGTCCGAAGTAGACCAGCAAATGGCTGAAAACGAAATTACCGATGACCAATTAGCAAACTCTAACGAACCAGAATTTATAGGGGCACTGGATTCTACCCATCAAGCACGAGAAAATACAGCTCAGGCACCGGGAGAGTTTAGAACTGAAGAGCAAAGTACCTTACAAAATGCACAAACCAGTGCCGAGGGCAATAGCCAGGAGGCCTTACAGGGTATGCATCAGGATCGCACCGGATTATTAAATCAGGTAGCAGGTGATCAAGTACAAACCGGTACCACAGATACTGCCGAACGTGAACGTATTGCAGGAGAGATCAATACGATCTATGAAAATACTAAAACCGATGTTGAAACTATTCTAAGTGACCTCGATACACGAGTGAACGAGATGTTTAAGGCGGGTGCTGAACGAGCAAAACAGGCATTTGAGGATCATGTAGAAAGAGAAATGGATGCATATCTTGATAGAAGATACGGTGGAGTAAGTGGTTTCTTCAGAAGAGTAGGCGATGTCTTTACAGGCTTACCCGATGAGGTAAATGAATTCTTTGTTCGTGGGCGAGAGGTTTTTATCGAGCGTATGGATTCGGTAATTACCGATATTGCTAATGTGGTTGCCACAGAGCTAACTGCAGCCAAAGATCGTATCACTCAAGGTAAACAGGAAGTGCAGGATTATGTAACGGCGCTACCAGAAAATCTACAGGAAATTGGTCGAGAAGCCGCCGAGGGTATCCAGGAGCAGTTTGATGAGCTAGAACAATCGGTAAATGATAAACAAGACGAGTTAATCGATAGTCTTGCCAATAAGTACAATGAAAGCCTTGAAGCGGTAGATGCACGTATCGAAGAGATGAAAGCTGCCAATCGTGGATTGATTGATATGGCATTAGATGCGGTTGCCGGGGTGATTAGAACAATTATCAACATCAAAAATATGTTGACAGAGCTTTTAAGCGCTGCACTAAGTGTTATTGGTACTATCATCCAAGACCCTATTGGTTTCTTAGGGTTATTGATTGAAGGAGTTGGCCAGGGGTTAAACAATTTTATAGGTAATATCTTGTCCCATATGCAGGAAGGCCTAATTGCATGGCTCACAGGTTCTCTTGGCAGTGTAGGTATCACCATGCCTGATAATCTATTTAGTCTTTCCGGGATCTTCAATCTTGTGGCACAGATACTGGGAATATCTTGGGATTTTGTACGAGGAATAGCGGTAAAACTTCTTGGAGAACCAGTGGTTCGCGTGGTTGAAACAGCATTCGAGATCTTTATGATTATACGCAATGATGGTATCGCAGGGCTATGGGAATATATAAAAGAACAATTTACCAATCTTAAGGAGATGGTCATCGATGCCATTCGGGATATGGTCATTACCCAAGTAGTACAAGCCGGAATCAAATGGGTATTGGGATTACTAAACCCGGCCGGAGCATTTATTAAGGCAGCTATGTTAATAATTGATATAGTAAAGTTCTTTATTCAAAGGGGTAGCCAGATCATTGAGATGGTACAAGCCTTTATCGAAGGTGTAAAAGCAGTAGCATCTGGCAATGTAAGTGCTATTGCGAATGCTATCGAAAATGCCCTAAAAAAGTCGATTCCTGTCTTGATAGGTTTCTTAGCATCTTTATTGGGGATTACTGGTATAACCCAAAAAGTACAGGAGATTATTCAAAAGGTACGTAAGAAGATTGAAGATGCAGTTGTTGGATTGTTGAATCGGATTAAAAGTGCTGCAAAACGATTGTTTAGAAGAATTACGGGTCGAGGAAGTACCGAAGAAGGACAAGATACCGAAACTACAGGTAATGAGGAACTGGATGATTCTGAAGTTGGAAAAATCATCAATTTCACTGCTGATGAAAAACAACATAGAACCTGGCTACAAGTTGAAGGAAATAATGTTGAGGTGATGGTTGCTAGCGCTCCAATGTCTGTGGAAGATCGATTAAATGGCTGGGAGAGTAAAGTTAGCACTTTACCAGAAGAAGATAGACAAAGAGCAATTGGCTTAATCGGTACGGCAAGATCACAATATTCTCAGACCAAAACAGAAGGAGAACAGGCAAATCGAGAGATAATAGAAGCCGAAAGTAGTGCCGATGCTCAAGAAATACAACAAGCAGAACAAGCCGATCAGGAGGCAGAAAATGCTCAGGAAACCTTAAAAAACACACTGCAACAGTTGTTTGAAGTATTTGGTGAGAAAACCACAGTACCAGTTATTGTAAATGATAAAATTAGAGCCAAATATACTGGTGATAGAAAATATCATGCTGTTGTAAAAGAAATTAATGATGATGGCCTTGCCCCAGTTGATAATACAGTTAAGCATCAGTTTGATTGGGAAAGATTGAAACAAAGAGAACAGACGAACAATTTCCCAGATTTCAATACGAAGTGGGAAAATGGAGAAATTGATGTTGCCCCATCTGGTAAAGAACATAGTGACTACAAACCTCAGAATGTGATTCCAAGTATTGAAGGTGATATCTTCGTTTTAAAATATGATTATGGACCTCAGGGATTGGAGAGTGATGAATTATTACAGATAGAAGTACGAATGAATGTTGATGATATAGCGGATAGGAAAATAAATCATCAGGTGATCGGAAGAGGTATTGGAGTTAAGGCATCGGGGACGCGTGGCAGAACTGATAGTGCGGGAAGATTACTACAAGAAGGAGTAGATACATCAGATCTACCCCAACTTAATGCAGCTCATTTAATTGCAGATTGGTTCAAGGGTAGTGGATATAGACAGGGATTAAATTTGATTTTGACTAGCGATTACTATAATCAAATAGTAATGTTCGGAGCTGAATCCCAATTAGTACAGGAATTGCAGGATATCCAGGCAGATTATGGAGATGTTTTAGTAACCCTAAATTTAAGAGTGACCGCAATTTATGAGGCTTCTGTCGATGATAAAGTAGTTGAAGTTTTAAGGGGGATCAAACCGGAAATGGAAGAATCAGAGTTACAAACTATGCATACTAGATTGGCAGCTAAACAGGACCCCAGAAGGTGTGAAAAAGTTATTTATGAGGTTCTCTCAGTAAGTGCTGGAGGAGAAAACATTTCTCATGGAATTAACATTATTGAGATTGGACCTGATACAGGATTAGATTAATAATATTTGAAGTTAGAATAAATAGAGTATGGAAGATATAATTAAGTTGCTAAATGATTTTTTTCAGTCGGAAGTGGAAGCCGCAGCAGCTAGGAATGTACCAAATATTGAAAGTTACAATAATAAACTAGATGTTATGAATGACTATGTCGTGGAATCACTAAAAAATAGGTTTGGGATGATTCCTATGAAAGAATTAAGTCCCGATGATTACTACGAAAGAGTTAAGAGTTTCCCTATTCCTAATAAAAGATATTTATTTAAAATTGATAAATATAAAACATCCGGTGGAAAATTTATATATAAATGTTTAGTCTCAAAATCTAATCCTAGAAGACCGCGGCTATTTAGTCTTTTCATTGTAGAGTATATTGATGAAAAACTAAAAATTCAATCATTTTTCAACTTTTCAGATAAGGGCATGGGAGGTGAAAAGAAATGGTATTATATAGGAGGGAGTGAAGATTTTATGCATAAATTCAATGGGGAATATTTACTAAATGAAGAGGCATTGGGTGAAAAGATAGAAACAATTCGTTTACTAGAACCTGTTTCTGTTAACGGAGATGGTTTAAAGGAATATCATAAAGATTGAATGATTGATTTTCTGTCCTAAAAATGATTAAAAAGACAACAAAACATACAATAACAAAACACACATAAGGTTATGACAACGACATTAGAGGCAATAACCACCAATTTTAGACGGTTTACCAAAAATCAGGTACTTACCGAGGGGCACCTAAACCAAATCGTAGATTATTTTGATGATCAGATACGATTGTCCAGAACATGCCTTAGTGGCGTAGGGATCGTTTGTGGTTTTGAGGTAAGCTGTAACGAAACCGATAGTGAGATTACCATCACCCAGGGAGTAGGAGTCACCACAGACGGAGATTTGATGCATTTATTTCGCCCAGCCGATGAGGGTAACTATACTATAGATTTTGAGTCTATAACGTATGGCGGGTATAGAACATATGATAATACTAATGCAGGCTATAAGCCTTTCTTTTACAGAGGACAAACACAAATTAATCTTTTAGAACTCGTTGAAGAATCAAGTGGCGAAGGGATTACGTCTTTAAGCAGCTTATCGGGTCTTAAAGACAGGGTAGTTTTGTTGTATCGCGAGTCCTACATCGAAGATGCTGATTTATGTACTACCTTGGGATGTGACAACCAGGGAGAAAGTAGTGTGGTAAATCACCGTGTATTACTGGTAAACAAAGCCGATGCCAAATATATTATTAGTCAGGATCCAACCATACAAAAAACCAACTATGCTAATGTCTATTACAGCCTGCCAGAGGTGGTCATGAATAAGGTCGTAGCTACTCCAGAGATTTTTGATACCTATACCGATCTAAAACAAAGCTTCCTGAATGCTATCATCGCAGATAATACGGTGCAAAAATTAGAAGAAGGATTTACTAAACTTTTAACCGCTCTAAAAGCTCCGGGTATACTAACTGTTGTGCAGGATAAACTTACCGAACTATTCGGTTTTAATGCTTCGAGTATTCCCGATGATTTCCAATATCGTTACGATGCCTTAAAAGATTTTGTAGATACCTATAACGAAATTAAAGATATATTATTAAATGTCGAAACATCAGATTGTTGTGCGGGATATAAAGATTTTCCAAAACACCTTATGTTAGGCGAAGTAGAAAAATCTGGTCCTTGTTATGAATGTAGACATGGGTTTTATAAATCACCAATCCTGGCAGATCTAGTAGCGACTACTTGTGATAGTTGTGAACCTATTGAGCTTACTTATGATATTGATACTGGAGGTGATGATGATTCACCCTGTGTAGATGGTGGCAGTACTGCCGATAATCACATTGTTTTTATAATTGATGAGTCTGGGTCCTTCAGGTCTCAAATAACATTTGTAAAAGATTCCCTAAACGGATATCTAGATTCTATTGCAGCAACAGATACCCATATCACACTCATTGGGATGTCTACCAATGTAGATAATACAAGGAGCGATCATGTGATTTATAAACGTGCAGACGATCCTGCACACAGAAATTGGATTGATAGTATTTATGGTACTACCGCCTCACAGGGAAATGGAGGATCAGATTATTGGGGGAGTGGATATCAGGTAGTATTAGAATCTATTTTAGATACCGAAATTCCTGATCCAACCATTGTAATTGTTTTGGGAGATGAAGGTCCGGGGCCTTATAATGCTGCGGGTCATAGTGTCACTATAGATCGAGCCGGAGCGATTAAAAGAGAGACCAAACTGTTCCTCTACATCGTTGACTCTAATCGTGATAATGTTTTATCAGGGATTGCCTCAGATGCTGTTTCTGCAGACTCTGTCGCAAGTATAGATGGAGAAACAGATTTGAACACCTCAGACTACTTTGTCACTGCAGATTTCAGGGATTTAGAAATTAAAATCAAAAATCTTAACGAATCTTTGATTAATTCGGGTGTTTTATGTCCCGAAACTACAGAAGATGAGGTCGTGATTGATCAGGATAATAGCGAACTTACTGTTTGTTATAGTGCAGGAAAAAGCGAGCAAAGACTATTTACTTTGATAAAAAGAGCTGTTACACAGCTAGCAAACTACAATGCAGATTACCAATTTATAAAAGTAACACCTTCACTAAATTTGGGTAAATTAAGTAAAAAGGCTATTCCGTTTTACTACAATGTCGGTGAAAAGTTAATCGAATATTGGGATTTTGATAAAACCATACAAGGAAGACATAAAACCAATCTAAGTTATCACGATAGTTTGTTGGCTATAAAAAAGCCATTAGAGTTTTGTATCGATAGTGATTTTTATAGAGTAGAGGGGCATTTAGGAAGAAATTATAAAGAAGTAGTTGGCAGAATTAACACTATCAAAAAATCAAATAGCCTAGGGTTTAATGTAGTTGCATTACCTATTGAAAACGATGATATCCTTGGTGAAGATTTTAAATCCTTTTATCTCAACCGTAATTTGGGATTAGAACATAAATCAGGGGTGCCACCAGGAGGAACTTTGGTGTTATTTTATTTACAAACCTCGCAACCCAATGGAGATGGTGAAGCTACTTTAGTGAGCGAAAGAGAAGGGGTTGCCGTTCGCGAAAAAACGAAAGCAATAACCAGAGCGGCACGAGTTTCAGATAGTGATATTGATTTAGAAGCATTTTCTTTCGAAATAGATCCTAGAATATCAAATCCTGTGGTGGCCGATTTTTGCCTACCTTATTTATGTTGTGATGAAAATGAAATTGAAATAAGCTTACCAGACGAAGTCATCTGTTTTGATGAAAATACACAACCTATACCATTCAATGTTGTACCTGCTACTGCAGTAGTTAGAGCAGATGTTCCTGCTGGTCTTGATGGGGGTGTTGTTAGAAATGCAGATGACACATATTCTTTTGATGCGAGAAGAGTGAGTAGACAATTACATGGTACTAGTATACGATTCATAGTCAACAATCAAAGTGCGAATTTTGGAGTACGAGTATATGAAAAACCAAAAGCTTCTGTAATCCGATCAATCACATACAATGCAACAAAAACGATTGCTACTGTAACCTTTAGGGTTTCTGGTGTTGATCTTAGTACAATTACTGAATTTACATGGGATTTTGGAGATGGTTCACCATTGTCAAATGAAAGGCCAAATGCATCAGGACAGATAACAAGATCATATAATCTTCCTGTAAACGCTACCAATACAATATTTCCACAACTTACTATAGCTCGGGATTTTTGTGATACAGATATTGCAATAGAATCAATCACATTTGAAACTACATATTACTATTATTATGGTAGTGACAGCAGTATTGAAGGAGATGACGCATTATCAATGTCAGTTGGAGATTTATAAATGAAAAAGAAGATTGATGAGAATTATTTATAGCTTAAATACGTATCCGGTTGCCAATAATCGGTGGAATATGGGTAATAGATTTGATGATACTATCTATATGACCGCAGGAAGCATTCTGCATACACATATGTGGTATAAGGACATTACTTTGTATATAGATCCGATAGGCTACGAATATCTTTCAGGATTGCCATGTAGAGTGGTTAAGGTAGATTTTAAACAGGATTTAGAACTATGGATGGAACCAAAGCTATATGCCATCGAAAATCAAAGAGAACCTTTCGTACATGTAGATACAGATATATTTATAAAACAACCAATTAAATTCGAATTCGAAAAAGTAATAGTAGAGAGAAAAGACATAGGGTATTATTGCTACGAACCTCTTATTAAATTTTTTGATGACTATTGTAAAAACTTGCCCTTATGGGACTCAACTATTCCTTACGCGTGGAGTTGTGGCGTGATAGGGTTTAAGGATTTTGCTTTAAGAGATGAGTTCCTTTCATTTTACAGAATACTTAAAGGTATTTTGAGTGACCATAGAAAAGAATATGATGCTTTTATCGATGATTATCAAGGTTATTTAGAGATAGCATTGTTACTAGAGCAGTACAATCTTACAAGTATGTTAAAGGTAATTGGCATCGATCCAACTGTTCTGATACCTGGAGACACTATAAAAGATCAGTCCAAATATGCCAATAATTTGGGATATACACATTTACTGGGAGCATCAAAATACCATCCAAAAAATGTAGATAAAATAAAGAAATTGCTGTATAAAAAGTTTCCTGATCAATACAGACAGATCCAAGATAGATTAGAAACCACAATTATAGGAAGTCTTTAATTACAACCAATGAAGAATTATAAAATAAATGAATAAAATTGTTTACAGCTTCTGGACAGCGCCTTTACAGAAAAGATGGGCCAAACATAAGAAAGATCATGATCTTGAAGACATCTTACAGTCCTCGATCAACTGTTTGTATCTTTCTGTTTTATATGCCAAAAAATGGGGGTTCGAAGTAGAGGTGGTAACAGATTTAGAAAGTGTTAATCATTTTCAGGACCTTCCTGTAGATCATCTTTCTACAGATCTTACATTTTTGGATTACAACCGTACCTGGACCAAAGGTAAAATGTTCGCTATTGCAAAACAAACAAGACCTTTTATACATATGGACTGGGATGTTATTCTGAAGAAAAAAGAAGTGGTACATCAAATACGACAATGTACCTCAGATGTAATTGTTCAGAGTATAGATACTCTAGTTTTTGAAGACCATTTAGCCAAGAGCCACGATATTACATTTGAAGATGTAAAAAATATTAAATGGCTTGTTGATTTCAAACCGCATGCAGTCGAAGAAATTATTAGAACCTATGATGCTGTTTGTAACACGGGAATTGTTGGATTTAATGATATGAAACTAAAAGATTCATATGTGTCAAATTACTTAAAATGCCTTGAAGTTTCAGATACTACAACATGGGTAGATTCTTCTCGAGTGATAGATCAGTATTCTCTGTATTGCTCTGTAAAGGCTAATAACTCCAGTGTAGAGCAAATATTACCAGATAAAGATACCATTCAGGAAACAGCTAATGCCGTTGGATATACGCATTTTGCCCACATCAGTAAATATACCAGAACGATACAGGATAAAATTATAAATAGGATTAATGAAGAATTTCCCCAATATGGGTATTTGGTAAACTCAAAGAGCCCAATTAAGAATCCGATTAAATTAAGTCTATGTACGGTTGTTATGAATCGTTTTGATCATTTGGTGGCTACGCTAGAAAATAATGTAAAAGTGGCAAGACAATTTAGAGGGCAAGTAGACGTGAATGTTTTAGATTATAATTCTACTGATGGGTTAGAAGACTACTTATTTGATCAGGATTGGTTTGTTCAGGGAATAAAAGATGGATTATTACATTACTACAAGAATACTACAGCAAAATATTATCACAGAACACTCCCTAAGAATGCGATCCACAATTTGGCAAAAGGAGAATACTTGATTAATGTAGATGCCGATAATTACGTAGGGCCAAGTTTTCTGACCTATTGTATTACGGTTGCCGAAAACGAAAAGAACTTCTTCCTTAGGCCAACGTTACCTAGTGCAAAAGGTAGTTTGGGGCGTCTTATGGTGCATCATAATGATTTTAAAAAGCTAGGAGGCTATAATCTCAAGATTTCAAATTATGGTTATGAAGACACAGAATTTTCGTTACGCTTGCGAAAATTGGGGATTAGAAAAATAGATACTCCACCACATTTATGTCAAGATACCATAGATCATGGAGATCATGAAAGGATTGCTAATGAAAAGCCAAGAACTAAAATTCGTTTTGAGGATGCGTTAGAAGATTCTGATTATGAAAATAAAATGATTGATTTTGAACTTTATCCCAATGCCAACCAATCGGCAGATATCGATTTGTATAAGATTGATCATACAAAAAAAAGAAATAAAGTATATGATACCAGTACACATACTCTGGACAGAGCCATTTAAGAACAACCACAAAAAAATAGAATCGTGTATTCATATGTTCTTAAGTGCTACCAAGATCAAAGAGGTCTATGGCGAGGTTCATATTATTACTGATAGATATGGTGAGTATTTGGTAAGAAATCTGGGCTTGCCATATGATAAGGTGCATTTAGGATTAGATCAGGCAACACCTAATTTTACTTTTCCAGACGCCAAAGTTATAGCATATAAGCTATTGTCTGATAGTATTCCGGGATATCTGTATTTTGATTTTGATGTTTTTATAACCAAACCGGTACCAAAAAAGAATATTATAGTTCAGTGTGATGAAGGAGCAACACCTTACCCTTACCGCATTTATCAGTATTTACTTGATAAAGGAATTGACTTTTGTTTTGATTATGCACTCGAAGATTTAAGATTTCTTAATATGGGATTGTTTCGATGTTTGGATAAAAGAATTATTTATGAATATTATGAATCCTATTTTACTACAAAATACAAGAATCAATATGTGAAACTAGACGATGTTCTTATTCCGCAATATGTGATGTTTTTAGAGCAGACCTATATCTATAAGGTATTACAAAAAAATGGATTGTTAGATCAGATATATGAACATTATCCTAGACATATTAATCAATTTAATGATGTAGAATTGCATATAGAATTGGATAAAGCTAATGCAATTATGGATGCGTACCATAATACCGATTTAAATTTTGAAGGATATTATCATTCGCCTTCAGATATTAATAACATTGAAAAAACAGGGTATACACATTTGATGTATTTCAAAACAGAAGAAAAAGTGTTAGAAGATGTGGCAGAATATGCCTTTAAGAATTATCCAAAAGAGTTCGCGAAATTAATGGTAAACATGAAATGCCTCTGCTAAATGATGAGAACGGAAAAACATATCATCAATAAAATGTATTTGGAAGTTAATACGACCTCTAAAGAACAAGGGTATCGTATTAAGGATAATCTGGATTCATTTTTGAAAGAAGAAGTTTTTCCTGCAATAGAAAACAAGTTAAAAACCCTTGAAAAACAGGTAACGAAAAAGATATTACGAATCGACAAATTAGACTTTGAGATTGAGTTAAAGAGTGATTTCAAACTAATAGATGTAAAACAAAAGATAGTTACTGGTATCCAAAATTCGATAGAAGAACAATTTCAAAAGTCTAAAGGCCAAAGTATGCTTGTTGCTGATAAATGGTCTTTAGAAGAAAGCTTGGAATTTTTTAGTACCGATAGTAATGCTGCCAGAGCCCTAATTTATTTTCTTGAAAAAGGAACTTCTCCTTGGTGGGGAAATAAAGAATTATTTTCTTTTTTATTTGATGAAGATGTATTAGAGGAAATTCTACATACCAAGAGTTTGGCAAGCATTTTTTATGAAAAATTAAAGCAAAAAAACATCAGAAAACGATTTATACAGCAGTTCTCTGATATAGCCATTAAAAAAACGCTGAATAATATTTTTAAGACCTTAAGCACAACCGTTCTTAATCCGCAGAAATTAGATCGTGAATTTGAGGTATTTTTAACTTCAGTATCACTGGAGCTAAGATTTGAAATTTGGGATGTGATCATTCAATTTTTTCAAACCAACAATATTCAAGAATTTTATAAGTCACTGTCTCGTTGGAAGAATATATTGACAAGAGAGCCTAATCAAAATGAAGATAGAATATCAGATAGTTTAGATGAAATAGATACTAGGGAAACAAAAGAGTCTATAAAAATTAATAGGCGAAAATCTAATTGGATAGAGTCTGTAATTAAATCAATTGACAGCCAGTTTCCTGAGATTCAAAACAAAATTTCTCAAGACACTAAGAGTATCCAAAATACTGTTCAAAAAACATCCAAAGATACTATCGAAATACAATTCAATAAAGCGAATAAGTATGCCAAAAAAATCAATAAAAATGAAGAATTAGAAATAAATGAAGAAGGGTACTACATTAAGAATGCCGGTTTAGTTTTGGTTCATCCATTTCTGAAAAATTTCTTTGAGCATTGTAAATTGATTAACGATCAAAATAAAATAAGCGATCCAGAATTGGCGATTCATTTATTACATTATCTGGCTACCAAACAAGAAAAGCAACCAGAGCATCAAATGATTTTTGAAAAGTTTTTATGTAATATACCATTACATCTATCAATTAATAGAAATATAGAGATTGCTCAAGAATTTAAAATGCAATCTGAGGAGCTATTAGAAGCTATGACCCAAAACTGGGGAGCACTTAAAAATGCATCTTCAGATTTAATGCGAAATGAGTTTCTGCAAAGACCGGGTAAACTTATCCTAAATGGTAATAACCCTAAAATTATTGTAGAAAGAAAAACTCAGGATATTCTTTTAGATCGATTACCATGGAATATAAGTATAGTTAAACTGCCATGGAAGGATAAACTAATCTTTGTTGATTGGTAAGAGAATAAATCCAATACATTTAGAAAGAAAACATAAAAAATATATACACAAATCATGATCACAAAATTAGACAAAATAGTGCCAGGTTTTAGAAGGTTTTCGAGAAGTCAATTTTTGACAGATAGCCATCTTAACCAAATATTTGATCATTTTGATGATCAAATTAGGTTATCCAGAGTAAATCTAAGTGGAGTTGGTATTGTGTGTGGCTTTGAGATAAGCAGTGCTCGTGGCGCAGTAACAATAAATCAGGGTTTGGGAATCACCACAGATGGAGATTTGTTACATCTCTATAAAGATGATGAAGGCAATAAAACAATTGATTTTACAAGTATTAATTATCGATATTTCAGAAAATACGACAATAGTAGATCTGATTATTCTCCATTTTTTTATCAAAATGATGATCAGATCGAGTTATATGAATTACTTACCAAAGATGAGGATAGCGAAACATTAAATCTAAGAAATTTCTCAAACGATGGAAGACCTAATCTTGAAGATATGGTCGTATTACTTTATATAGAGAATTATGAGCGAAATATTAACCAATGTAGTAGCTTAAATTGTGATGGAGAAGGTATTGATGTAGTCGCCAATTACAAAGTGTTAATAACTACAAAAGCCAACGCAGAATTTATTAATAGTCATGATAATACTATTAGTAGAATAAATTATCGTAAACTGTATTATCAGCTTCCAGAGGTTTTACTAACTAAAGTTATTTTTGAGATTGAAGACTTTGTGGATTTTAATACGTTTCTAAATAAATTAGCTTCACCTTTTTCAAATACAAAGATTTTAGATGATTTGGTGGATGGATTTAAAACTATATTCGATGCGTTAAAATTACCAGATTTAGGGATAGAGTTTGAAAGTCTTATGAGTACGCTTTTCGATCCTGATTCGGGAGAATTGGAACGACTCGATATTCAATATAGGTATGACCTTCTAAAAGATATAGTGGATACCTATCAAGAAATAAAGAGGATAATGTTAGAATTATCTTCTAAAATTTGTAATGCTAACATAAACGATTTTCCAAAACATTTGATGTTAGGAGAGTTGGTCAATGAAAAGAGTTGCTATGATTATCGGCATAGTTTTTATAAATCGGTAGCGCATACCTCAAAAGCAGGCAAAGTGGGTGTTAATTGCAATGACTCTGCAAATAATGGAGGTGCAGGCCTAACAGTATGCTATGATATTCACGAGCCCGAACAAAGATTATATAGCCTTTTATTAAGAACACTAAAACAGTTAGAAAGCTATAACCTAGTATTACTTGGGCAGATTAAAATTACACCATCAAGATTACTTGGGGATTTAAGTCAAAAGGCAATCCCTTTTTATAATAAAGTAGACGAAGAGCTAATCAAGCTCTGGAATTTTGACAAAACGGCAAAAAATTTAGCAAAATCTAATGTTAGTTATCATAGAGATTTATTAGATTCAGACAACCCACTAAGTTTATACGTTGATAAAGACTTTTATCGAATCGAAGGTCATCTGGGACAAGGTTATAAACACGTTATTGAAGAACTCAAAAACCTTAAAACACAAAATGCTGTAAGTTTTAATATTGTGGCGTTACGTATTTCTAATCCCATAGGATTAATTGGTGGTGAAATAAGAAGAGAAGGAGAAGGTGTAGTTGCTGCACAATTAACTGAAATAAGAGAACTTGCAGAAGATTATACGTCGTATTATGTATCAAGAAGACAGGGGCTTGAACATAGAGCTGGGGTATCACCCAGGGGGACCTTTGTACTCGTTTTTCTGGATGATATTGCAGTGCTTCCAGGAGAAGGTGAAGGAGAAGGAAGTGTGTCACGCAGGAGAAAGCTATCCTCATCAGCCGAACGTATGGAACTTGCAGCCAATCCAGTGATTGCAGATTTTATGGTTCCTTATTTATGTTGTGACGAGAGTGTACTAAAATTAGAATTACCAATGAACACCCTTTGTTTTGGTAGAGATACAGAACCTATTCCATTTAAGGCCTCTCCACCAAATGGTTTTGTAACCGCAGATATACCCAGAGGTCTTAATGGAGGAGTGATAAGAGATAGTAATGGAGATTCTTTTTTCAATCCAAATTTAGTCAGTCCAGAACTAATTAATACGCCAATACGATTTGAATTAAATAATCAGGATACAGGAGCAGTAATCATTATACATCGTTTACCAGAACCAATTGTAAGTACTACGGTGGTTTATAATAATCCTTTTAAAACAGAAGTTACTGTCACTTATAATGTTTCAGGGCCATTTTTAAATGAGATTGAAGAATTTGAATGGGATTTCTTAGGAGATGATACCTTCATAAATGTTGAGCCAGATGCTTTAGGCAATGTTGTAAGACAATATCAAAACCCTGTTGAGTCAGCACCTAATACTATTAAACCCCGATTAAGAGTTCGATCTAAGTTTTGTGAGAATCAAATTAGTATTGATCCAATAACTTTTGAAGATCCGATCGTTATCGAACTTGATTTTGATAGAAATGAAATATGTGTTAATCCTGAAAACTGCGATGCTCCTCTTCACATTGTATTGGTAATAGATGAATCAAGCTCTATCGATCAAACTGAAGCAGCACAGATAAGACAAGGGTTAAGAAACTTCATCGATGATCAGGAGGGATCTAGTAATCTCATTTCATTGATTAACATGGATAATTCAGATAATGGCGCGCCTAAAAGAAGAATAGAACAAAAAAACGTAAACGCTTCTACAAAGGCCGAGTTTGTTCAATGGATAGATGATTATCGAAATTCAGGAATTAATTTTAGCTCAGATTTTTGGTCAAGTAGTTTAGGGTATTTAACTAATGAGCTTGATGAGCCTAACAATATTACAGTCAACCCAGACATTGTAATTGTTATTGCTGACGGTATGCAAGCACAAGACGAACCTGGTTTAATCAGCAGATATAGAAAATTAAAAGAAACAACACCTGTATACAGTTATGCATTAAGCAATGGTGTTTATTTAAGACAGCAAAATGGTCTTGTAGCTGCACTTACAAAACTTCTAGGCAAAGCACCAGTAGAAAGTGCTACAGACTTTTCTGATATTGATACAACTGATTACGCTTCTTTTGAAAACTTTGCCCAGTTAGGTGCTTTCTTAAATAATCTAAAAAATATTCTAGACAATTCTATAGGTTGTGTTGAAAAAGTCAATATAGTTACTGTTAGACCTGAGAATGGTGTAGTAACTACGCTTGGTGCCGCAACATATAAGGGGTTACGAATTGACCAACGTGTTATTACTATTAGTCCTCTGGAGTTTGAAGCATTGGGAGAAACTATAAGATTTGCTGTTGAAGGATTTGAAACCGAAGAAATACTGGTTATAGAAAGAAACCCAGAAAATGTAGCCGTTGCTATCGATGATATTTCGTATAATGAAGATAATACACAAGCAATCGTTACGTTTAGTATTAGTGGTAAATTTTTACCGGTAACTCCTAAGCTCTTTTGGAATTTTGGTGATGGAGGTGAAATTGTTGAGGAATCTGAGTTAACTCAAACCTATGAATATACAGATATATCAAGTTTGGAAGGTAGAACAGCAAATGTAACGCTAGAAATTGCCAATCAGGTATGCGAACCGGTTACGCAAAGTACTAGAGTGGTGTTTGAGGATGTCGTTGAAGAAGTCTCTCTATCAATTCAAAGAACATTATGTCTAGATGGAAGTGGGGATGCAGATACTTCTGTTCCTTTCACAGTAACACCTGCGGATGGTACTTTGCGAGCAGTACGTCGCATGAATGGGTTACGTGTAGGGACCAACGAGATCACCTTTGCTTCGTCGAGCTTTGTTAATTATGACATCCCGATAGAATTTACAGTAAACGATCAGCCTGTGTCTGCAACAATTACTGTTATCAAAAAACCAATTGTTTCTATTTCTACGGGTCGTTATTATGGTTATAGACCTGAAGAAGGGGAACCAACGTTAGATGAAATACCGCTTACAGAAGGAGATATTCTGGAAGGGTCAATATCTGATAATGATTTTGTCTCTAATGAAGCACTAATGTTTAGGATCAAAAATCAAAATGATTTTGATGAGTCGAGGTATAATATTCTATGGGATTTTGGCGATAACAGCACAGCTCAGGGTAGTATCGTTGGACATAATTACCGATTTAGAAGAGATACTAATGTGACTGTTAGACTTCTGGTTTCAGATGGTTTATGCGAGACAGAAGTAAAAGAAGAAATCGAGTTACTAGCTGCAACATAAATTGATTTGATAATTTCTCAAATAAGAGGAATATTTTTATATGTAAATGGATAAAGATTAATAACAAATAAATGAAAACAATACGATACCGTTCTAGGGGACAAGAAGTTCATTATTTAGAAGAACTTTTAACAAAGTTGGGATATAAGGTTTATGTATCTACTTTTTTTGGTAGGGACACTCATGAGGCTGTAAAGGATTTTCAAAGTAAAAAAGGTTTGGTAGTCGACGGTATTGTTGGACTTAAAACTTGGTCAAAGCTCATAGAAGCCGAAAGAAATTTGGTGGCATTTAATGATAAGTTTTTATCAGAGCAGGATGTTCAAGATTTTGCTAATCAGTTTGGATTAGAACTAGCGATGGTAAAAGCTGTAAATGAAATAGAAAGTAGAGGTAAAGGTTTTTTGGTGGACGGAAGACCTGTAATTTTGTTTGAAGGACATATATTTTGGAGAGAGCTTGAAAAACGAGGAGTGAATCCTTCCCAATACGTTTCTCAGCATACCAAAGACATACTTTACAAAAAATGGACAAGAACTCATTACAAGGGAGGTACGGGCGAATACGATCGTCTTGAAAAAGCAGCAGGAATATCAGACTTGCCAGCTTTTCATGATGCAGCTTACAGTTCGGCTTCATGGGGAGCTTTTCAAATTATGGGTTTTCATTATGACTATCTTGGATATGCCTCTATAGATCATTTTGTTTCAGAAATGTATGAGCATGAACGAGAACATCTAAAAGCTTTTGGTAAATTTATAGAGAAAACTTCGTTTAAAGGGAAAAAGCTAATCGACTGGATCAAAGAGAAAAATTGGGCCAAATTTGCAGAAGGCTATAATGGACCCGGCTACAAAAAGAACAAATACGATACTAAACTGAAGAATGCCTATGTCAAATATAGCAATGGCTAGTACCATCCATAAAACTGAAATACATACATTATTTCAATATCTAGAATCATATGTAGAGTATAGGCTAAATATAGAGTTTAGGAAAGAAAAGATCGAGTTACCAACCTTACATCTAAATTCTATACAGTCGCCATTAGCTGTATTTATAAATGAAAATAAATTATCAGAGGCAGAAATAATACTTCTATTACTTGCTTTGACACCCCATATTAATCCTGCACTATTACAACAAATAGTATCCTCATATGTTCCTGATGGAGGGCAATTTGTTTCATTTGGTGGAGTAACAGGAAAATCGCATCGAGGAATTATCCCAACTGGGGAAACTGCATTATATATCATAGCAGGAAATGATCTTAATGAACGATTGGCACTGATGGATTATATTGATTTTGGTTCCTCTTTATTTAAGGATAAAATACTCTATATAGATAGTGTTCCTAAAGGAGAACCAAAAATGAGTGGTAAATTGCTTATCGACGAAGAATATTTATCACTCCTTATTTTTGGGAAAATATCAAAGCCAACTCTTAGCCAAAAGTTTCCGGCGAGCCTAATCGCTACAGAATTAGAGTGGACCGATCTCGTACTACAAAAAAAGACGTTGAATCAAATTCACGAAATAGAAGTTTGGTTAAAACACAATGAAGTATTGATGCACCAGTGGGATATGAAAACTAAAATCAAACCAGGTTACAGAGTTTTATTTTACGGTCCGCCGGGAACAGGAAAAACTTTAACCGCCAGTTTATTAGGGAAATATACCCATAGAGATGTGTATCGAATAGATCTATCAATGGTAATTTCTAAATATATAGGAGAAACCGAAAAAAACTTATCTTCCTTATTTGATAAAGCAATAAATAAAGATTGGATTTTGTTTTTTGATGAGGCCGATGCCATTTTTGGCAAAAGAACTAATGTACGAGATGCTCATGATAAATATGCCAATCAAGAAGTCTCTTATTTACTACAACGAATTGAAGCGCATCCTGGATTAGTGATTTTAGCGTCAAATTTTAAAACCAATATTGATGCAGCTTTTACACGTAGATTTCAATCTATCGTAGAATTTCAATTACCCGGTGCTCAAGAACGACTTCAATTATGGCAAAACATACTTCCTAAAAATGTTCAATTAGAAGATCTGGTTTCTTTGGATGAATTTTCAAAAAAATACGCAATTACCGGTGCAAATATTGTAAATATTGTACAATTTGCCTGTCTAAAAACTATTGCTAATAATCAATCAAAAATAAAACAAAGCTACCTTTTGGAAGGTCTTAAAAAAGAATATAACAAAGAGGGAAAAACAATTAATATTTCTCTGTAAGACCTTCTGAACTTGAGTTCGATGTAAGAAAATTTACGTCAGTCAGAGTGATTTTCGATAGAAAATCGTATCGAAGACAAGTAAATTTTCAATCGAAAGCCTAATTTCGATACAATTTTTCTTCGTTTCACTATGAAAAATCACTCAATTTGACGGCTTTTATAAATCAAGATCCTTAGATCGAACTTACGTTCTGAGAAGAAAATTAAATTATTCTTAGATATTATATAGCTAAATCAACATAAAATGGCATTAAAAATTTATAAAGTAAAAAATCGAATTTCTACGTTAAAAATACTCGGCTTAGCTCTGCTATGACTGCGTTTTTCGCCTTGAACTTCAATTTTTTACTTTATAAATTTTTAATGCCATTTTATATTAATTTAGCTATAAGTATTAAATCATCTCAAAAAGAGTTATAGATTAATGTTTTTCTAGATACGATCTATTACTTTTTTCGGTCTTGCTTGGGTGCTGCTTGAACAAAGCGTAAATAGTATAATTTGAAAGAGAATTGATGGGTTTATCTAATCTTTTAATATTTTTATACCCATGATTGATAATTTCGAAAATGAATTTTTTGGTATAGGGATTCAGAACGGAAAAACTCCAGAAAATCTTGGCGTTTTGTGGCGATCTGCTCAAAATATGGGTGCAAGTTTCATATTTACCATTGGCAATCGATATGCCAAACAGGCAAGCGATACGCACAACGCAGTAAAGGCAATGCCTTATTTTCATTACGATACATTTGAAGATTTTTACAACCATTTACCCAAAGGAGCGATGCTTGTCGGAGTAGAATTAACAGATACTGCTGTACCACTTGAAACTTTTAAGCACCCAAAAAGATGTGTATATCTTTTGGGAGCAGAAGATCATGGATTATCAAAAATGGCCATCAAAAAATCACAGTTCCTGGTAAAATTTAAATCAGAATTGAGTATTAATGTAGCCGCTGCAGGCACTATCATAATGTACGATCGAGGAATTGATAAACCTAGATTTATAAAATCTCTCCATTGATTTTTAAGTATGTTGAATTTTTGAGATGTAGCTTATAGATTGGATTCTTCAATTTTTAGATTACTTTTATAGTAACTACAATATTTTATGTTCAAAACATTTGAAGACCTTGTTGCAAATTTTAGCGCTTGGGTTTGGGATTGGCCCTTGCTAATATTGCTGATCGGAGGAGGTACATTTTTCCTGATTTATTCGCGTTTTACTCCGTTTTTTTATTTTAAACATGCTATAGATGTCCTACAAGGGAAGTATGATAGTGAACATGCTCCTGGGCAATTAAGCCATTTTCAAGCGTTATCTTCTGCAATAGCCGCAACGGTGGGTATGGGAAATATTAGTGGAGTAGCTGTGGCAATTGTCATGGGTGGTCCAGGAGCAGTTTTCTGGATGTGGATTAGTGCTTTGATTGGTATGGCTACCAAATTTTATACCTGTTCCCTTTCGGTAATGTATCGTTCTAAAGATAATGATGGTAATTTTCTTAGCGGGCCAATGTATGTTATCACTAATGGTTTAGGAGCACGATGGAAACCATTAGCGATCCTTTTCGCTTTAGCGGGATTGGTAGGGACACTTCCTGCGTTTACTGCTAATCAATTAACACAAACATTGATCGATGTCCTTGATTGGGATGATGAATACAAATGGCACATAGGAATTACTCTGGCTGGAATAGCGTCTTTGGTAATCCTGGGAGGAATTAAAAGAATCGGAATAGTAGCAAGTAAATTGGTTCCGTTTATGGTCGTGTTATATTTTGTTACTGTAATTACAATTTTGATTTTGCAGATTCAGGTTGTTCCAGAAATGTTCATATTGATTTTTTCAGATGCATTTTCTGGTGATGCCGCTGCAGGTGGAGCGTTAGGATATCTCATAAAAACAGGAATCAAAAGAGCAGCCTTTTCTAATGAGGCAGGCATAGGAACTGCTCCAATGATGCACGGTACAGCAAAGACGAATGAACCCATACGCGAGGGTTTGGTTGCCATGATGGGACCAGCTATAGATACATTACTCGTTTGTACGTTAACAGCTTTAGCAATTCTATCAACAGGAGTATGGCAGCGTACAGATGATAACGGAATATCACTTACTTTAGAAGCTTTTAATGCTGTATTGCCTTATGGATTGGGTAACGTTGTGGTATTAATTATGGTTTTGGTATTTGCTTTTTCAACCTTGTTCTCTTATTCGTATTACGGCACAACCTGTTTAGGGTTTTTGACCAAACCCAAATACGGAAAATACTATAATTACATTTACATCTTCTCTATAATAATAGCCGCAGTGGTAAAAATTGATTTTGCCATTAACCTTATTGATAGTGCTTTTGCGATTATGGCAATTCCCACTGTTTTTTCTGGATTGCTATTGGCACCCAAGGTTAATACTATGGCAAAAGTTTATTTTAAAAATCTTAACCGTTAATTATAAACTTCCACATTTTTTATCAATACCATTCTAATTATACCCCATGAAGTCATCTTCTTATGTAATATTCATCTACCTTTGCATAAAAGTAATCGTATGGCTCATAAAGCAGGTTTTGTAAATATTATAGGAAATCCTAATGTAGGGAAATCAACCCTAATGAATGCTTTTATAGGGGAAAAACTGTCAATCATTACTTCCAAAGCTCAAACTACAAGACATAGGATTTTAGGAATAGTTAATGGAGGTGATTTTCAGGTGATTTTATCAGATACTCCAGGTATTATTAAGCCCGCATATGAGCTTCAGGAATCTATGATGGATTTTGTTAAATCTGCTTTCGAAGATGCCGATGTACTCATCTATATGGTTGAAATCGGCGAGAAAGCTCTGAAAGATGAAGCCTTTTTCAGTAAAATTACTAATTCTAAAATACCGGTGATCTTGTTGATCAATAAGATTGACAAGTCAAATCAGGAAAATTTGGAAGAACAAATGCAATTTTGGGCAGAAAAAGTTCCCAATGCCGAAATATATCCTATATCTGCTCTCGAAAATTTTAATATAAAAGAAGTTTTTGGTCGCTTGGTGGAGCTTTTACCAGAATCTCCGGCGTTCTATCCCAAGGATCAGTTAACTGATAAACCCGAAAGATTTTTTGTTAATGAGGCGATTCGCGAAAAAATATTGACGAATTATAAGAAAGAGATTCCATATGCTGTAGAGGTCGAAACTGAAGAGTTTATGGAAGATGAAGATATCATTAGAATACGTTCTGTGATTATGGTAGAAAGAGATTCGCAAAAAGGGATTATTATTGGCCATAAAGGTAGCGCATTGAAAAAAGTGGGTACTGAAGCCCGTAAGGAATTAGAAAAGTTTTTTGGTAAAAAAATTCATATAGAACTCTATGTTAAGGTCAATAAAAACTGGAGAAGTAATCAGCGCCAGTTAAAGCGTTTTGGGTATAATAAATAATAGTATACCAATATAGGTATACGTTGATTTTAAATTTAGCCTTGGGATAACGTTAAAGAAACATTGTTTATCAAAATTTGTGGGTTTAATCACACAAAATGTAATGAACAATGAAAATCTTTAACAAATCAATTCTTTATTTTACAGTAATTTTAGGGCTATTTGCTTCATGTGATCTTGATGACTACTCCGGAGGAGGTGGAACTGGAGAACTCGAATTTAACAAAATAGGAGGTTTTACTAACGGATCGGGTGACGAGGGTTTTGCCGAAATCTCTGCTTTCGATTCTAAAACCAATAAACTTTTTATTGTCAATCCTAACGAATCAGAGCTTTCTGTATGGGACTTGTCAAATCCAAGAAACCCTTTACAAGGCATTGACATATCGCTATCGGGCATACCTAATAGTGTATCGGTTTATGAAGGTATGGTGGCAGTAGCCTTAGAAAATTCTTCGAATAAGCAAGCTAATGGAACTATTGCATTATATGATTCTGAAAAACAAACTTTATTAAATACCTATGCGGCCGGAGCATTACCTGATATGGTTACCTTTAGTCCTAACGCTAAGTATATCATTGTCGCTAATGAAGGTGAGCCAAATGATCTTTATACAATCGATCCAGAAGGTTCTATAACTATTATAGAGGTGGCTTCCAGTCAAGTATCTACTCTTTGTTTTTCAAGATTTAATAGCCAATCTATAGGGAATGATTTCAGGGTTTTTGGTCCTAATGCTTCTTTAGCTCAAGATGTAGAGCCCGAATTTGTAACCATTTCTGATGATTCAAAATTCGCATATATCACCTTACAAGAAAATAATGGAATCGCAGTGGTTAACTTAGAAACCAAAACAATTACAGATATTATCGGGTTAGGCGTAAAAGATTATTCATTACCTCATAATCAAATAGACGCCAGTGACAAAGATAATAGTGTAGGTAATTTTCAAAATTGGCCAGTTCTGGGATTTTATCATCCAGATGCTATAACCTTTGCAAAAATAAAAGGTAGTAAATTCTTAATAACAGCAAATGAAGGAGATGCACGCGATTATGAAGGCTTTTCTGAAGAAACCAGAGTCAAAGATCTTTTGCTTGATCCTATAGCTTTTCCTGATGCTGCTACCTTACAATTAGATGAGAACCTTGGGCGACTAAAAACCACTACGACCAATGGAGACTTAGACGGTGATGGAGATCATGATGTAATTTATGCTTACGGAGGACGATCTTTTACGATTTGGACGACATCTGGAACTGTGGTTTATGATAGTGGAGATCAAATAGGAAAAACCATTTTCGAATTAGATCCAGGAGCTTTTAACAATGATGAAGGCAGCGAGGCTGATAAAAGATCTGATGATAAAGGTGCAGAACCAGAAGCTGTAGAAACATTGAGTGTAGGAAACAAAACACTATTATTTGTTGGGATAGAAAGAACTGGTGGTGTTATGGTTTATGATATTTCTAATCCTTTTTACCCAGAATTTATAGAATGGTTGCAGGATGATGTGGATATTTCTCCAGAAGGTTTAATTGCTATTGAAGCAAAGGATAGTCCAACTGGAAACCACTTAATAATCGTTACTAATGAGGTGTCTAATACGGTAGCTATTTATGAAATTACTGAAATTAACTAGTTGATTTTAAGATGTTTAAAACACTTCCATAAAAAGTTTGTTGTTTTACAGTAACCATGTTAACCAGAATACTTGCTATCTTTGAATTGAGTAATTATTTCACTGACTGACTATCAATTATGAAAAGTTCCTAAGGTCTTTAAATGTTTGGCCTTGGGGCTTTTTATTTTTACTTCGTTTTGATGGTATTGCTTAAATAAAAAGTCTAATTTTGCAAAAAATTTAGATATAGATTTCAATGAGCAGTATAGTAGCAATTGTAGGGAGACCTAATGTAGGAAAATCGACTTTCTTTAATCGTTTGATTCAAAGAAGAGAGGCTATTGTGGATGCTGTAAGCGGCGTTACGAGAGATCGCCATTATGGGAAAAGTGATTGGAATGGTGTCGAATTTTCCTTAATTGATACTGGTGGATATGTTGTGGGGAGTGATGATATTTTCGAAGCTGAAATCGATAAACAGGTAGAACTCGCCATTGATGAAGCCGATGCGATCATTTTTATGGTTGATGTCGAGTCTGGGATCACCGGAATGGATGAAGATGTAGCCAACCTACTTCGTAAAGTAGATAAACCTGTGTTTTTGGTAGTTAATAAGGTAGATAATGCCAAGAGAGCTGCAGATGCAGTCGAATTTTATAGTTTAGGTCTTGGGGAGTATTATACTATTGCCAGTATTAACGGAAGCGGTACAGGTGATCTGCTCGATGCACTTGTAAAAGAATTACCAGAGAAAGAAGAAAAAGAAGAAGATGAATTACCTCGATTTGCAGTAGTGGGGAGACCTAATGCCGGGAAATCATCTTTTATCAATGCGTTAATAGGCGAAGAGCGATATATAGTAACTGATATAGCCGGAACTACACGCGATGCGATTGATACAAAATATAATCGCTTTGGGTTTGAATTTAATCTGGTAGATACTGCCGGAATACGAAGAAAATCTAAAGTAAAAGAGGATTTAGAATTCTACTCTGTCATGCGATCTGTTCGTGCCATCGAACACTGTGATGTATGCTTACTTGTTTTAGATGCAACCAGAGGATTTGATGGCCAGGTACAAAATATATTTTGGCTGGCAGAACGTAACCGCAAAGGGATCGTAATTCTTGTCAATAAATGGGATCTCATCGAAAACAAGGAAAGCAATACCCTCAAAGATTTCGAAAAATATATTCGTAGAGAGATTGAGCCTTTTACCGATGTTCCTATCGTATTTATTTCTGCACTAACAAAACAAAGAATATTTAAAGCTATTGAAACTGCTGTAGCGGTCTATAAGAATCGATCCAAAAAAATCAAAACCAGCGAACTTAATGATGTGCTATTGCCGATCATAGAGCATAACCCACCGCCAGCATACAAAGGTAAATATGTAAAAATAAAATACATCACACAGTTGCCTACGCCTCAACCACAATTTGCTTTTTTCTGTAATCTACCACAGTATATAAGAGATCCTTATAAGCGTTTTATCGAAAATCAGCTACGTAAAGAATTTGATTTTCATGGTGTACCGATTTCGGTTTATTTTAGGAAGAAGTAGACTATTTATATTGCTGGTAAAAGGTAGTAATGTTGAAGTGTTTTATAAGAATGTTATTTTGTTGAGTCATAAAAGAATTAGGCTGTTTCAGCTTGTTTGCGTAATTGCTCTTAACGATATCTACTAGTGATACCGCCGTCAATTATTAAAGAATGACCCGAAATGAAATTGTTGTTACCCTCGGATAACCAAAAAATAGTATTAGCAACCTCTACAGGGTTTCCAAATCTTCCTTTTGGAATAAATTGTTTATATTCTCTCTCAATAATCTCCTTTTGTCTTTGATCACCCTGTGCCTGGGTCAATAATGCTTCATTAAGCATTGGAGTGTCAAATGGTCCGGGAACTATAGCGTTGATTGAAATTTTAGATTTTGCTAGTTCGAGAGCTGCTGATTTAGTTAAGGATATGACACCCGCTTTAGCAGCAGAATATATAGAAAGATATTCCGAACCTCCCAAACCATTGATTGAGGATATATTAATTATATGTTTGTCGTTTGTAGAGTCTTTCTTCATCAATGAAATTTGATACTTCATACTAAGCCAAAGACTTTTTAGATTAACATTTATTATTTTGTCAAACTCTTCCTCTTGAAAATCAGTTAATGGTTTCATTATCGCTAATCCTACATTATTAATTGCAATGTCTACTGTTTTGTATTCTTCTTTGATTGTTGAATAAAATTTTTTTACAGAATCCATGTCATTAAAATCGGTTTCAATAAACCGTAAATTTTCTTTCGAACTGTCAAGATTTGATTCGAATTTATTTTTGTTTCGTGCGGCTACTATTACTCTAGCTCCTTTATCTAAATACTGTTTAGTTGTTGCTAAACCTATTCCTGAACTTCCTCCTGAAATTACTACAGTCTTATTCATTTTAGATAATTATTTTTTTCCGATACTCAAAGTTATAAATATATTTTTGTGTTTTTCGAGTTGATTAATGCCTCAGTTGAGTAATGGTATTTGTATAGATGTTAACTTCAATTATGCATCTCTCTTTTATAGATTCAATTCTTTTAGTGAGATTTGATTGTTTTGATCTCTTGTTTCAAAATTATACTATGCAATTTCAATTCGTAAAATTTAGTTTTGATAGTTGCACTGCAAAAATTTCAAAAGCTGATTTCTTCAACAAAGAATATTTTCGCAAGTTAGTCTGATTTCCTTTTTTCTCAAGTGATTGAGAAATCCGTAAGTTAAGGATTTTCGTGTGATTCTTTTAGTAACACTAAATTTTATTATCCAACCTCTTTGATAAAGATATTTTTTTCAATCTTCATCAAAAATAGAGGATCTTCTTCAATTATTTATTAATATGAATAAACACTTTTGGTGAATGATATACAGAATAATCTTCCACAAAAACAATTCACACTACCTTAAAACTACTTTAATACGACCTCAATTGCAAAGAGAACTATATAATCGTATCATTTTAATAAATGCGTCTTCATTAGCTCCTACATCTCCATTGGAAGCATTCTTGAATTTTTTACAATTCAAAAGATAAGGTTGAATATATTTTGTCCTATTTTTTTTCTTGTTAATTTTATAATACGTGCCATCGGGCATTTTGATGAAAAAACGGCCTAGCCCGATCGCTCCACCTCTTTTAAAATCACCAAAAGGTCCTCCAGGAGTATATTTTACAGAAGAACTATTGCCTTGTCTAGCAAGGTATACTTTTAACTTTCCATCGACAACTCTTTTTGTAAACCTGACATAACTTTTAGGCTTATTAGCTCTAATGGTACCTTGTCAATTATAATGCTATCTCTAAAAAGGGTTATGACATCAGAAAGTTTTTTTTTCCTTTAATTATTATTTTCTTTCCTTCATTGTTAGTGTATGCTATTTTTTTAAATAGCCTTGAGCAGTAGTTGAATAATTCAAATTTTGGCAAAAGGTTGTGTCTTGATTTATTGTTATGAAATAGTCTTGTGTGTAACAATTGAAAGTTACAAAAAATAGGCTAGTAAGTATTGAAAAATTTGTCTTAATAGATCGTTTTTCAGAAATAATTAGTGGTGAAGTTATTGTTTAGAATTTGATGAACTACTTTACAAATAAAAAAATTAAACTCTACCAACTTCCACCGGCACCGCCGCCGCCAAAACCGCCACCACCGAAGCCACCACCAAAACCTCCACTGGATCCACCGCCAAAACTTCCTCCACCAAAGCTTCCTCGACCCATATTACTTAAAATAATAGCATCTAAGAGACTGCCTCCTCGAGATCTGTTTCCACGATTTCCTTTGCCGCCATTGCCATGATTGCTTTTAGAAAATGCTTTGACAATAATAATAAAGAAGATAAGCAACAGTGCCAATTGCCCGATAGGGAAATCTTTTCTACTTTTCTTTTTCTTCGCTCCTTTAAAAGTGCCATCGAGTACCTGAAAAATAGCGGTTGTTCCTTCATCCAATCCAGTATAGAATTTTCCTTTCTTAAATTCAGGAGTGATGATCTGATCTATAATAGTTTTAGAAGTAAAGTCTGTAAGTTTTTCTTCGACACCATAACCTGTTGCAATCCAAATCTTACGATCCATCTGGGATACAAGAATAAAAACTCCATTATCCTCTTTTTTTTGTCCGATACCCCATTCGTGGGCCCATTCGGCAGCATACAACCCAATATTTTCACCTTGCAGTGAGTTGATGGTGGCCACTACTATCTGCGTAGAAGTAGTATCGGCATATTGAATGAGTTTTTTCTCAAGTTGCTCAGCTTCAGAACCAGAAAGCATTTTTGCTTCATCGTACACAGCAGTCTCCAATGTTGGTTTGGGAGGAATTGCTCGTTGTGCAAGACCTTGGTGTGTAGCGATAAAAAATATACCCAGAACAAAGAAAGAGGATACTATGAATTGTTGTACGTTTTTCATTTATCCTTTTGAAATTTCATCTGATAATTCATTTGATCCCGTGTGATCCCAAGGAAAATATCTTTGTAATTGCTCTCCAGCCATGAGAATACCATCTATTAATCCTTGGGTAAAATCACCTTTCTTAAATTGTTTTAGGATGGCATCTCTGGTACTCGCCCAAAAATTATCATCAACTACTTTATGAATGCCTTGATCTCCATAAATTGCAAATCTATGATCATCTACAGCTACATAAATCAGTACACCGTTATGTTGTATGGTATTGTCCATTTTGAGTAGATGAAAGACTTCTTTAGTTCGGTCTAAAATATCAAGATCTGTATGCTTTTCAATATGAACACGAATTTCTCCCGATGTCGTTTTTTCTGCACGTCGAATTGCGGCAACTATTTGCTCTTCTTGATCTGCAGTAAGAAAATCTTCAACTTTTGACATGTGATGAAATTTTATATCGTGATCTTATTTAAAATCAAAATCAACTTCTGGTGCCTTTTCAACACCTTCTTCACCCTCAAACCTTGCCATCTCGTCAAATCCTAACATACCTGCAAATAGTGAGTTTGGAAGAACTTTGATGTGTTTGTTATAAACACCAACCTGTTCGTTAAAACGATTGCGTTCTACATTAATTCTATTTTCGGTTCCCTCGAGCTGTGTTTGTAAGTTCAGAAAATTTTGATTTGCTTTTAAGTCTGGATAGCGTTCTACAGTAACCAGTAATCGTGATAAAGCAGAGGTTAATCCACTTTGTGCTTGTTGAAACTGAGCCATCTGACCAGGAGTGATGTTGCTAGGATCGATATTGACTGAGGTTGCTCTTGCTCTGGCATCTATAACGTCTTTTAGTGTAGAGCGTTCAAAATCTGCAGCACCTTGTACTGTTTTTACCAAGTTTCCAATAAGATCACTTCGCCTTTGGTACGCACTTTCTACGTTAGACCAGGCCGTTTTAGCATCTTCTTGTAATACTACAGCTTTGTTATTGAAACTATAGGCCATCACTGCCCCTATAATAAAGATTAAAATTATAATTCCTAAACATCCTAACCCTGCAAAAAGTCCTTTTTTCATTTACTATTATTATTATTCAAGTTATCCTGTTTGATTAGACTACAAGTATCGAATTTTGTTTCAAAATTGAGGCAAATTTTTTAAATCTGACTATCACGATACATGAAGGTTTAAGAAACCGGATCTTATAGTTGCTCTTTAATCTTAAGAAGCTGTCCTTTAATAGATTCTAATTTGCGTATGATATCAAAACTATCCAACGCTTCTTGTTTTTGTTCTTTGAGGTGTATTTTGGCTCCTTCTAAAGTAAATCCCCGTTCTTTTACTAAATGATAAATCAATTCGAGGTTTTTAATATCTTCTGGAGTAAATTTACGATTACCTTTAGCATTTTTCTTTGGTTTTAGGATATCGAATTCTTTTTCCCAAAAACGTATTAGAGAGGTGTTTACATCGAAGGCTTCAGCTACTTCGCCAATACCATAGTACATTTTTTTAGGTAAGTCTACATACATAAATTACTCTTTTTTTTGGGTAAAACTACCGTCTTCTTCAAAAATGAGCTTGCTTTCCGGAAAATCTTCTTCAGTCAATTTTTTAATTTCCTTTAATGCCCTTTTTTTCTCATCCATAAATGGATATACTTCATCGATTTGTTTGGCAGAATGAAGCATACCTTTTATAAAATTACCTTCAAGATCAATATCTACCTCTGCAATAGGTGCATATCCTTTAATTCCGGTTAGATTAAATCGGGAATAGGTGCAAAAATTACCTAGACTATACGCTATAAACTTGTTTTTATACACTTCAAAAGCTCTCGAAACATGGGGACCATGTCCTAGAACAACATCGGCTCCGGCATCAATCATGGTATGGGCAAAGAGGTATACGTTGCCTCGATCCTCTCCATAAAAACGTTCTGTCTTTCTGGTAACATGTGTGTGTTTAAGGCCTTCTGCACCTCCATGAAAAGAGACAATCACAATATCTGCTTTTTCTTTAAGTTCGCTAACGATTTTTTTTGCATTGGTTAAGTTATGAATTTTTACGCAATCTTTATTAGGGGCAAAAGCACAAAATCCATACGTGATTCCATTTTTTTCAAAAATTGTATAGGGTTGGGCAAACACTCCGGCATAGGCTATGTTATGTTTTTCTAAGGTTTTTGAAGTATTTTTAATTCCGATTTCACCAAAATCACCAATGTGATTATTTGCAATACTCATCACATCAAAACCGGTTTCTTCAAGATATTTACCATAGGATTCGGGAGATCTGAAAGAATAACACTTAGAAGGGTCAGAACATCTTTTAGCATTTTCCCCTTCATCGGTAAGAGTTCCCTCAAGATTTCCGAAAAGAATATCGGCCTGAGTCAAGATATGATTAACATCATCAAAAGGGCCTTTTCCATGAGGAGGTAAGTAGCTATCATCAGGGAAATTTGTTCCCATCATAATATCTCCAACAGCCATGAGTTTTATTGTTGAAGGTTTCGAAAGTTTTTGTTTTGTATGCTGTACGATAGTGTACATCGAATCAATTACTTCTTTTGAAAATTTTTGGGCCTGTATTGAAGAACTGAAGCCAAAAATGAGGGCAACAAGAAATAATTTACGCATACATATTTAGTCTAGAGATTCATTGATTAGATTGGAAGCTTTAAGCATTTGATCGAACTCTTCAGAAGTTAAACTTCCGTAGTAAAAATTCCTCGGATTAATTTTTTCTCCATCTTTAAAAATCTCATAGTGCAAGTGAGGTGCCACAGATCGTCCGGTGCTACCTACATATCCAATAACGTCACCACGTTTTACTTTTTGACCTTTCTTAACATTATATTTACTTAGGTGTGCATAAAGACTTACATAATTAAAACCATGATCAATTCGTATATGTCTTCCATAACCAGTAGAATTAGCATCTGCTCGGGTAACCACTCCATTTCCGGTCGCATATACAGGTGTTCCTGTAGATGCCGAAAAATCCATACCATAGTGAAATTTTCTAGCTTTAGTGAAGGGGTCACTTCTCCATCCGTAACCAGAGGCCATCCTTTTAAGATCAGAATTTTGAATAGGTTGTATTGCAGGGATAGTAGCCAATAGTTCTTCTTTTTGTTCTGCTAGAGCAGCAATTTCATCGAGAGATTTTGATTGTACTACAATTTGTTTAGTCAACTTATCTATTCTTTCGCTACTCTCGATAATCATTTTTGAGTTATCAAAACCTTCTAGGTTTTTATAGCGATTTACACCACCAAAACCTGCATTTCTAAGGTCTTCTGGTATGGGTCTGGCTCCAAAATAAAGTCGATATATATTATCGTCCCGCTCTGCAATTTCCTGAAGAACATTTTCATTCCGTTCCAGTCGCTTATTCATAAGATCATATTGCAATTGCATATTTTCAAGTTCTCTCTTATACGCTTTTTCTTTAGGAGTTTCTAATTGCGGGATGTTTAGATAGATAAGAAGAAGTATAAAACCGGCCAAAAATGAACCAATAACTCCTATAGCGGCAATACCAAATTTACGACCTTTCTTCTGCTCTATTCTTCGATAAGAAAGCGTTTCACTATCATAGTAATATTTAACCTTTGACATAATCTAAAATATGCTATTTTTGCAGGATATCAACCAAAAAAGTCTTGTTTTCGAGTAAGACCCGGCAACAAATATAGTAAAATGTTGCAAAGTGTAGAAAAAACTGACAAATATAGAAGTACTATCTTTTATGAATTATATAGATAAGTATTTGATATTCAGTTTACAATGTAATTTATTGAATTAATAATAAGCTAGTGAAATCCCAAGAAATCAGAAATCAATTTTTAGAGTTTTTTAAAAACAAAAAACATCAAGTGGTACCATCTGCTCCCATGGTAATTAAAGATGATCCTACATTAATGTTTACCAATGCCGGGATGAACCAATTTAAAGAATTCTTCTTGGGGAACGGTACTCCAAAGAGTAATCGTATAACAGATACTCAAAAATGCTTACGCGTAAGTGGTAAGCACAACGATTTGGAAGAAGTTGGTATGGACACCTATCATCACACCATGTTTGAAATGCTAGGGAACTGGAGTTTTGGTGATTATTTCAAAAAAGAAGCCATTCAATGGGCCTGGGAACTACTTACCGAGGTATATAAGATTGATAAAGATATTCTTTATGTATCGGTTTTTGAAGGGGCCAAGGATGAAGATCTAGAAATGGATAAAGAGGCTTATGATTTATGGAAGGAAATTGTTCCGGAAGATAGAATTATCATGGGTAATAAGAAGGATAATTTCTGGGAGATGGGAGACCAGGGACCCTGCGGACCCTGTTCAGAAATTCATGTAGATATTCGATCTTCGGAAGAGAAAGCCAAAATTCCCGGGCGTGACTTGGTTAATGCAGATCATCCCCAGGTAGTCGAAATCTGGAACCTTGTCTTTATGCAATATAACAGAAGGGCTAATGGCTCTTTAGAAAAGCTACCAGCGCAGCATGTAGATACCGGGATGGGATTTGAGCGCCTGTGCATGGTATTACAAGGGGTAAAGTCTAATTATGATACCGATGTGTTTACACCATTGATCCGAGAGATAGAAACGATTACGAATTCTAAATATAACAAAGAAAGTTCACCTGCTGATGAAGATGGGAAAGTAAGTGTTGCTATTCGGGTAATTGCAGATCATATACGAGCAGTGTCTTTTTCTATTGCTGATGGCCAGTTGCCTAGCAATACGGGAGCTGGATATGTGATTAGAAGAATCTTAAGAAGAGCGATACGTTACGGCTTTACGTTTTTGAATACCAAAGAGCCTTTTATTTATAAATTGGTGCACACACTGGTTAAACAAATGAGTGTTGCATTTCCTGAGCTAAAAGCACAAAAAAACCTGATTGTAAATGTAATTAAAGAAGAAGAGCAATCTTTTTTAAGAACATTGGATCAAGGACTCGCCCTTTTAGACACCGTTATTAAAAATACTAAAGGGAAAGTAGTATCGGGAGAGAAAGCATTCGAGTTGTATGACACCTATGGCTTTCCAATAGATCTTACTGCACTCATACTCAGTGAGCAAGGATATAAACTAGATGAAAAAGGTTTCGAAACTGAGCTCCAGAAGCAAAAAGAAAGATCCAGAGCTGCGTCTCAGGTCTCGACTGGAGACTGGCAAGAGCTTAACCAAGATGTTACTGAAGGTTTTATTGGGTATGATCATCTTTCTGCGGACGTTAAAATAACTCGTTATCGTAAAGTAACCAGTAAAAAAGAAGGAGATTTATATCAGTTAGTTTTTAATAAAACACCGTTTTATCCAGAAGGAGGGGGGCAAGTTGGCGATAAAGGATATCTGGAAGCTGCTAACGGAGATGTGGTATATATTATAGATACCAAAAAAGAAAATAATTTAATCGTTCATTTTTCTAAAAGCCTACCCAAAAAGATAGAGGGAGAATTCAAGGCCGTTGTAGATAGCAAGCAACGTACTCGTACAGCTTCTAACCATACGGCTACTCATCTTTTACACCAGGCACTTCGATCTATTCTGGGAACACATGTCGAACAAAAAGGTTCAATGGTGCATAGTGGTAATTTAAGATTTGATTTTTCACATTTCACAAAGGTTACCAATGAAGAGCTAAAACAAGTAGAAGATTTTGTGAATGCCAGGGTTCGAGAAAACCTTCCCCTTGAAGAAAAACGCGGTATTTCTTATGATCAGGCGATTGCAGAAGGAGCAATTGCCCTTTTTGGTGAAAAGTACGGGGATGCCGTACGGGCAATACGATTTGGCGAATCTATGGAGTTATGCGGTGGTACTCACGTGCAGAACACCAGGGATATCTGGCATTTCAAGATTACTTCAGAGAGCGCCATTGCTGCAGGGGTAAGACGTATTGAAGCGATAACCAGTGATGCTGCCAAAGAATATTTCACTACGCAGTCTGAAGCTTTTAATCAAGTTAAAGCTGTTCTCAAAAATATAAAAGACCCTGTAAAAGCAATCACAACATTACAGGAGGAAAATATGGCTCTTAAAAAGCAGATCGAAGTATTGCTAAAATATAAAGCCAAAAATCTAAAGGGAGATCTTAAATCTGAATTTGAAGAAATTAACGGGATTAAGTTTTTAGCAAAAAAAGTAGATTTGGATGCTTCCGGGATAAAAGACTTATGTTTTGAGTTGGGTGGAGAAGTTGAAAATATTCTTGTGGTATTTGGTGCAGAACAGAATGGAAAAGCACTGCTGTCGTGTTATGTTTCTAAAAATCTAGTTAAAGAAAAAGAACTGAATGCCGGACAAATAGTACGCGAACTTGGTAAATATATCCAAGGTGGTGGAGGCGGACAACCATTTTTTGCTACCGCCGGAGGTAAAAATCCGGAAGGAATAGAAGATGCATTAAAGAATGCTAAAAAGTTTGTACAATAACATTTTACTAATAAAAGCTCTTTCTTCACTCTCGGGAAGATGTTTGAGCTGAAGAGATGATGAACCTACAAACGAAAATACCGTTACGATCTCAAGAGCCTAAAATTGGCTATGATTCTGAAATATTCATGCTGGGCTCCTGTTTTGCCGAAAATATAGGCGAAAAGTTCGAATACTACAAGTTCAAAAATCGTATTAACCCATTTGGAATTCTATTTCATCCCAAGGCCATAGAAACATATCTCTGGATGGCAAGTCAGGATGAAAACTATACCGAGACGGATCTATTCTATCATAACGAGCGTTGGCATTGTTTTGATGCACATTCCTCACTAAGTAATCCCGATAAAAATGTTTTACTTTCTAGATTAAATGAAAGTTTGTTTGATACAAAGGAAAAAATTAAATCATCTACACATATTTTTATTACGTTAGGAACTGCTTGGGTATATCGACTTAAGTCACTAGATATGGTAGTGGCGAATTGCCATAAAATTTCACAAGCAGAGTTTGATAAAGAATTGCTTTCTGTAGAAGAAATAGAGCAAAATCTTCAAAACTGTGTGCGTTTGATTAGAAGTGTAAATCAATCAGTTCAAATTGTTTTTACGGTATCTCCAGTACGACATATAAAAGATGGTTTTGTTGAGAATACAAGAAGTAAATCGAATCTAATTGCTGCGGTGCATAGGATTGTAGAAACCAGTTCAAAGTTTGTTTACTTTCCTTCATATGAATTAATGATGGATGAGCTTAGAGATTACAGATTCTATAATGAAGACATGGTTCATCCTAGTGATCTTGCAATTCAATATATCTGGGATCGTTTTTCAGAGGTTTGGATTTCTGAACACGCCAAACAAACCATGAAACAAGTTGAAGAAGTCCAAAAAGGACTAAGCCATAGACCTTTTAATCCTCAAAGCGAGCAGTATACTTTATTTCTTAAAAAACATACGTTAAAAAAGAACCAACTTCAAAGTGAATATCCATTTATGAGTTTTTAGAAAGCGCTAATTTTAAACAGTAGTAAAGTTTGCATCGATAATTTCTAAACCACCATCTATTAAATGTTTAATTTCGGGTCTTTTGGCTTTCATATTTTTTAGATATTTTAAAACTTCCGAGGTAAATGTTGTATCGCGATCAAAAACGAGCTCGTAAATTTCTAAAGGTAAAAGCCAATCTTCTGAGTGATCTTCTTTTATGATATCAAAAACAGCTCTCAGTGAAAACTTTGTATTTTGACCTTCTCTTATATTTCTTACTGATTGATACAAAGAATGTAATTCTAATTGTTTGTCAGAATACATTTTTTTAACTGTTGTTAATGAAGGATTATGTGTTACCAGATCAAACGAATTGTCGTCTGCCGGTCCTGAAAAGGCAGAAACAATTTCTTTTCCTACAGCAAAGTCAAACGTACCCCATTCGGGTTTAAAAAGATATTCGTCTTTGTACTTTATAGTACAATCACTAAACTGAATCAAAATTAGCTCTCCCTGGATATTCCGCATACCAGTAATATTATTTCCTGCAACAGTAATTCCGCTTTCAAACTCGAATTCTATATATTCCCCATCATAAAAATTATAAGCTTTTAAATCTCGTGGAGACATATTTTCTATGGCAAGGTTTATTCCCTTTAACTTTCCTAAAGGAGACCTAAATCCATTGGAATGAGCATCTATGCCGTGACCAATAAGTTCTTTTTCTCTGAAGGATAATGCTGTAGGTCCAGAAGTTTCGAAATAAATTACTTCGTTATCTTCATTTTTAATCATTCGTGTAAAAACTCCTGAAATTTGTAAACCTGTACTCAATTCTATAGTTCCTAAATTTTCTGATTCTATCAATTTAGCGAGACCTCGATGCCCCCCTTTTCTAAGTGCCATAGTATCTGCAAATTCTTCTAATACCTGACATAAATATGCGAAGTCTGGAGTAACAAATAGTTGAGGTTGAGGTTTTGTAATATCAAAATCTTGAAAAGCTGCTTCGGGTGAGTAGGGTAGTTTTTTAACATGATCGGTCATGCACCATTCACTTTCACCAATCGATGATAGTAATCCTGCACCGTAAATTTTAGGATGATCGGTTGTACCAATAAGTCCATATTCAACAGTCCACCAATGCAAATTACGAATTAAAGCCATCTCTGATGGGGCTGACTTTTGATTTTGAAGCTGTTCTACTCTTTTTTCTGCTTTCAAAATGTCTTCTGGATTGGTGTTATGAGCTTCTTTCAAAATCGAAAGAGAACGCACTGCTTCATACATTTCATAATCCCTTTTTGAAGAAATAGCTTTACACCCTATTTTTCCAAATCGACGTAAATATTCTGCATAATCGGGATTTGCAATAATAGGAGCATGTCCCGCAGCTTCGTGTATGATATCTGGTGCAGGAGTATACTCTATGTTTTCTAGTTGCCTAATATCAGAAGCAATAACCAGAATATTATAAGCCTGAAACTCCATAAAAGCATTAGGTGGAATAAAACCATCAACAGCAACGGCAGCCCATCCTATTTCTTTTAAAATTCTATTCATCCCATACATGCTTGGGATTTTATCAATAGAAATACCTGTTTTTTTAAGTCCTTTTGTATAAGAAACATGCGCTACTTGTGTTAAAGAAGAGATGTTTTTTCGCATTACATATCTCCAGACTGCTTGATCGATAGGTGTGTAATCCTCATAATTTTGTGGTTTTATAAATTGTTTTAGATGAGCGGGAAGCTTTTCGATTAAAGGATTTGAAGGTATATTTTGTGCCATGTGAGGATTAAATTGTTGTAAAAAAAAATCTATTGGAAAAGTACTAGTTTTATTTGAATATGAAGTAGATCCATATGTCTAAAATTTTGTTTCGCTTTTAAAATTCTGGTGAGCGTTAAAAGATAAACTATAATTCATAAAAAAACTGCCTCTTTTAAAAGAGGCAGTTGGCGATTAACTTTATTCAATAAAAATTCTATACATAAAGGGAGCTTCTTAAATATTGAATTATGTTAATCTTGGCAAATAGAATATATCCGTTCCTATTCTTCACCAATTAACAGTTACTTTCAAATTCTAATTCATCCTCTCCCATATCTAATTCAACTTCAAATTCAGAATTTTCCTCGTAAATTTCGTGCAAGGTCCAGGAGCCATTAAAATCATCTAAACCTTCAATATTTATAGTTACCGTTATGTCGTTTCCGGTACCTGTACTTTCCCAAGTACCACTAAAGCTATCAGTTCCATTTTCAACAGTGATGGTACCGTTGGCACTAAAATTAAACGTGTATTCAGTATAAAGATCTTCTAAATATTGGTTATTACGCTCCAACTTGTCTACTTTCCAGTCAGAACAATTCGTTAAAAAATCAGTTAGTTGTTCTGTTGTGCAAGTATCACAGTCATCATCATTATAGTCATAATCATCATCTTCATCACAGTCATCTTCAGCATCTTCTATAACAGCTTCTAATTGTTGAATAGAGTTTACAGTTACCTCAGATTGATCTGATAATATTAAAGTGATTGGGAAATCGATACTCACGGTCAGGTCATCGTCCAGATCATCTATAAACTCATATAGTTCTTCATCATTATTTATAGAAATATCATTGATTACATCGTTATTATTATTGAATAATGTAGCAGTGATTGGATATTGAAAATCTATACATTCTATATCGTCATCCTCTTCGTTCTCATCAGGACAGGTACTTGCCAGATCATCAAAACTTGAAAGATCGTCGATTGTAATTTCGGTAAAATCCTCTTGAATAATAACAATAGGAAATTGTATTTCTATGATGTCTTGGTCATCATCAAATTCATCAAGGATATCTTCTGCTGTTTCTAAACCTTCTTCATTATTTACCGTTAATTCTACTCCATTAACGCTAACGGTAAAAGGAGTCTTGATCGTAAAACAATTTGCCCGGTCAATTATATTATCAAATGATCCATCCTTCATCGAGGTGTTTTGAATCAGATTGGCAACATTGGTATTCGCCTTTAGAGCGTCTTGTTCAGAAGGTCTTAATACATCCTCGTCTTCAGATCGACAAGAAAACAATACTAGTGTAATCGTCATTAGTAAGGCTGTAAATTTTAAAATATTTTTCATAATTAAAAGATTTATAGTTTTTTCATTTTTTCTGATACTGAAACAACTTATCCCGAAAAAGTCCTGAAAAAAAATTAAAAAATTTATTTTTACTTTGCGATCATCTTAAAATCTAAGGCTTTGTCAGAAAATCAAAATCAAAATATTTGTACTAAAAAAGTTTTTAAAGAAATATATGATCGATATGCAAAGGAGATCCATGACTATTTATATTACAAGTATGGAGCTCGATTTAATCCTGATGATAAAACACAAGAAACTTTTATAAAACTTTGGGAAAATTGTAAAAAAATAGAGTTTAAAGCTGCAAAGGCTTTCTTGTATAAGGTAGCGAACAATCTTACTTTGAATGAAGTCAAACACTTTAAGGTTGTACTGAAATACCAAAAAATACCTCCAAAATATTATACTAATGAGAGCCCTGAATTCTTAATGGAAAAGGAACAGTTTCTTGGGCATTATGAAAAAGCATTAAGCAGTCTTACAGAAGAACAAAGGATTTGCTTCGTATTGAATAAGATAGAAGGAAAAACACATAAAGAGATTGCTGAAATGTTGGGAATTACAAAAAAGGTGGCAGAGTATAGAATATATAGCGCTTTTGACAAATTGAAAAAAGAATTGAAAGGATTTAACATAAAATAATCAGGACAACTGGCTTTATGGTTGTTTAAGTGTTGATAAAAATTAAATACCAGCTGTATGGATAAAGATTACTTAATAAGAAAATGGCTTAAAGGCGACTTGACCGATGAGGAAAAAGAAGCCTTTAACAAGTTGGATGATTATCAGCTGAATGTTGATATTGTAGAGGATATTAAACATTTTAAAGCGTCTAATTTTTCTAAGGTTTCAGACTTTGATGTCTTGGATCAAAAATTAGTTTCTAAAAAAACACCAGTGAGGCATATAAACTGGAACCGGGCTTTATTGAGAATAGCAAGTGTAGTGATTATAGCTTTTGGACTTTATTTCTCATTCTTTTTTAGTGGAGAGCACAAAATAGAAACTCTTGCCGGTGAAAAAAAGACCTTTGAATTACCAGATACTTCTGATATCGTACTAAATTCTAGATCCATCTTAACATATAACAAAAAAAACTGGAGCAAAAAGAGAGAAGTGAGCTTAGAAGGTGAGGCCTATTTTGAGGTAGCAAAAGGTGCTACCTTTACGGTGATTACGCCAGGTGGAAATGTTCAAGTCTTGGGTACCAAATTTAATGTTAAACAGAGAGAAAATTTTTTTGAGGTAGAATGTTATGAAGGTCTTGTAAAGGTTAATGTACGTAATACTTTCAGGAAACTTTCTGGCGGAGAAACTTTGAGATTCATAGATGGAGAAGTTTTGTCTAATAAAACATTGCAGTCAGAACCTGAATGGATTGGGAACAAAAGTTTATTTAACGCTGTTCCTCTCTACGAAGTTTTTGCAGAAGTTGAGCGCCAATACGATGTGCGAATAAAGTTTGAAGATATAGATATAAATCGCTTATTTTCAGGAGGTTTTGGTCATAAAAATCTTGAAAATGCTGTTAAATCGATAACCACACCTTTGGGACTTGTCTATGTAATTGAAAATGAAAAGTTGATCATTATAAAATCACAATAAGGTGAAATATTGGGGGCTATTAATGCAGTTGATTATGATAGTTTTATCATCTACGTCTCTTATGGGTCAGGATGAAAACAATCAGGTTCCTTTAGAAGAACTCTTACTACAGTTTGAAGAACAATATGGTTATCATTTTAATTACGATAAAGATGTAATAGGAGGAGAGATGATTATCCTCCCAGATTCTAATTTATCATTTAGTCAAGCCATAGCACATTTACAAAAAAATACTGCTTTCCAATTTACTGTAACCGAAGATAATTTTGTTTTAATTAGTGAGCCAACCAAAGAGTTTCGGATATGCGGCTACATTCAAAGCAATGTTTCAGGAGAACCCTTAGCTTTTGCTAATGTGATGTTTGGTAAAAAAGGTACAACAACTGATAAGAAAGGATATTTTGAACTGAAAACCAAAAAGAAATCTGGGGTACTATCTATTACCTATGTAGGGTTTCAAACCAATGAATTTTTTTTTGATATTCTTTCTAATACGCCCTGCTTGGATATTAAACTGTTGCCGAAAGAAGAAACGCTATCAGAGATTATTATTTCTGGATTTATCGTTCAGGGAATCGATAAAATGAAAGATGGGGGATTACGAATAGATTTTTCTGAATTTAGTATACTACCTGGTCTTATTGAGTCAGATGTACTTCAATCCGTCCAGGCATTTCCAGGAATACAGAGTGTCAATGAAACAGTTTCCAATATTAATGTGCGGGGAGGCACGCATGATCAAAATCTCATATTATGGGATGACATTAAAATGTATCAATCAGGTCATTTTTTTGGCCTCATATCGATATTTAACCCTAATATTACAGAAAAGGTTACGCTTCTAAAAAATGGAACTTCAGCTGCATATACCGAGGGGGTTTCCAGTACAATTGCTATGCGCACTGATACTGAGTTAACCGACCATTTTACAGGAAAAATTAGTGCCAGTTTCATTGATACAAACGGTTTTATAGATACACCCATCGGAAAAAAATCGTCTGTACAGGTAGCGGTTAGAAAAGCATTGAGTAATTTTGCGGAAACCCCAACCTATGATGCGTACTTCGATAGAATAGCTCAAAACACTGAAGTAGAGAACAACGAGGTAAACATAACAAATTCAGACAAAATGTTTGACTTTTATGATGCATCCTTACGATGGCTTTATAAAATTAATGATAAGAGTGAGTTAAGACTCAATTTTATAGGGGTAGCCAATGAATTGGTTTATACTGAAAGTTCAATAATAAATACTATCGAAAGATCCAGGGAGAGTAGTTTATCCCAGAATAGTATCGCAGGAGGACTTCAATATAAAAGAACCTGGAATGATAGATTTAGTACAGTTTTACAAGCGTACAATACAGATTACAAATTACAGGCATTTAATGTTAATCTTGCACGATCACAACGTTTTCTTCAAGAAAATATCGTTTCTGAAACAGGAATAAGAGCACATGCTTTTTATAATATTTCTGATCGGTTAGAATGGCAAAACGGATATCATTTTACCGAAACAGCAGTGACCAATCTCGATGATGTTGACGACCCTGTTTTTAGGGATTTCTTTGTAGATGTTTTAAGAACTCATAGCGTTTTTACCCAACTGCATTTTGGATCCCATAACCGAAAAACGTATTTAGATTTAGGCGTTCGCTACAACTACCTTGATAAATTTTCTAAATCTATTGTAGAGCCTAGAATTAATTTTAACCAAAAAATTGCAAGGGACTTAACCTTTGAAATACAGGGCGAATTAAAACATCAAAGTACTTCAAAGATCATCAATTTTCAAAATGATTTTTTGGGCATAGAAAACCGTAGATGGCAATTGACCGATAATGATTCTATACCCATTATAAGAAGTAAGCAAATTTCATCTGGTTTGCAGTTTGAAAAAAAAGGTTGGCTTTTAAATGTAGAAGGATATTACAAGTATGTAGACGGAATAACTACCAGAAGCCAAGGTTTTACTAATGCTTATGAATTTGTAAGAGAAAAAGGGAGTTATGATGCCTATGGAATAGATTTTTTATTTAGAAAACGCTGGGGAGGTTTTAATTTTTGGTCGAGTTATTCCTACTTAAAAAGCGAATATAATTTTGATGCTTTGCCAGAAGAAACTTTTCCTAGTAATTTTGATACAACACATTCCATCTCTTCAGGAATCTCTTTTAAATCTAGGGATTTACAATTGGCAGCAGGGTTTAACTGGCGCACGGGCAGACCTACCACCTCATTAGTGTTTGGCAATGAAGTGGATAACCAGGGGGATCTGAACTATAATACTGCTAATGCAGAACGGCTAGATGATTATTTCAGATTTGATGTATCAGCAATGTACCAGATAAGATTTGCTACACCATACACTCTTAATTTGGGAGCTTCTGTCTGGAATGTATTTGATCAAGAAAACACTATCAATAATTATTATCGGTTAAATACGAATAGAACACCGCAAGAATTTGTTCAACGCTCCTTAGGTATAGTTCCTAATGTATCAATTAAAATGAATTTTTAACTTAACTCTCCTTCACCAATAGGTTCATCAGCTGTAGAAATACGCGAGTTATTAAAACCATTATCATTGTTGAAATAAACAAAAATAGGACTTTCGTTTCTAAGCATATCGATCAGGTGTTGAAGCTGGTAATGATGATAGTAGAATGCATAATACGATCCTGATTGAGTGGCTTCTGGCAAGACCTCGTCAGGATTTTCTCTAAACCAAACTGAACATGTTTGTCCTGCTGTGCCTCTAAGAATAAGGTTTGTTTTTCCGTTGCCTCTGGAAGACCAATTATAATAGGAATATGTTGCTACTTGAAAAGATGATTGTGCCATTTAATTTGTTTTTTAAGTAAAAATAAAGTTTGTTCTTACGACCTCATAGGGGTAAATGACCTTTTTTACTGCGTCAAATGACTGAAATTTCTTTTTTCTTAAAAAACTCTTCTATATTAGTCGTTACAAATCAATAATGATAATGAGAATATAAGATAGTTAACTATCAGGTTTCAAAGTTAAAATTTGGAATTTTTTTTGCAATAGTAAAGATTTAGATTCGTTAATATTATATCCATATCTTTGTACTAATCAAAAAGTCAGAGTCCTAACTGACTTAAAATGTTTAGGAATTTTTGTATTTCATGTGCTATTTATTAAAAAAAGCTTTTATACAGTTTCACGTTTTTCGAAAATCTGTTAGAGTGAAATGAATAGTTTTAGCTAAGTGCAAAGTATGTCGAAAACGTCAAATTTGAATCTACTAATTAAAATCTCTGATTTGAGATTGATATTACTGTACATTTTTGTATTCTCTGCTTTTGTAATGAAAGCCCAGGTAACCAATGAGGGAAAGCCCAAAAGTTGGCAACTTGCCGGTAAGAAAAGCAGTACTCCTGTTGTGATGAAAGCTTTTGATCTTAATCGTATCAAAGCCGAGGATGCCAAAAATGACGTTGATAAATCAAGACCTTGGAGATTTGGATACGAATTTAAGGTAAATCTGGGATTAGATAATTCTGGAGTTTGGGATGTTTTACCAGATAAAAGTAGAATATGGAGGATTAATATTATTTCTAAAGGAGCCAAAACCTTAAACTTTATTTTTGATACTTATAAAATCCCTCGAGGCGCTACTATTTATCTTTACAATAATGATAAGTCAGATTTATTGGGTGCATATACTAATATTTTCAACAGACCAGATGAAATGCTGGGCACTTGGTTGGTCCAAGGTGAAAATGTGTGGATAGAATATTATGAACCTGCTTCGGTAAAGGGGCAAGGAGAGTTGAATATTTCGAAAGTAGTACATGGGTACAGAACGTTAACGACCAGAGAGATAGAAGGAAAAGCAATCAATGATTCTGGTAATTGTAATCTAGACGTTAACTGTCCAATAGGGAATGATTATGATGCACTAAAGGATCGGCTCAAGAAAGCGGTGGGGCTTATATTAGTCAATGGCACAGGTTTCTGTACGGGTACTTTAATAAACAATACAAATAATGACAAAGCTCCTTATTTTCTAACCGCTAATCATTGCTCTGGAGGAGAATCGATCTGGGCATTTAGATTCAATTGGATCAGTACAAATACAGTATGTGCCTTGTCAAGCGAAAGTATAAGTAACGGCCCCGAAAATTATTATCAGACAACTAGTGGTGCTAGAATATTGGCATCAAATCCAGAATCAGATTTTGAGTTGGTTGAAATTACTGGTGGATTAAATCCATCGTGGGATTTAGAATGGGCTGGTTGGGATAAAACGGATAATACTCCTGATTTTGGCGTGGGTATTCATCACCCCCTAGGAGATATTATGAAAGTTTGTAGAGAAAATAGTCCTTTAACTAAAAGAGAAGAAGTTTTTATTGGTGGTATTCAGGCGCCAGTCGATTCCTGGGAAGTTCGCGATTGGGACTTAGGAGTAACAGAGAGTGGATCTTCGGGTTCTGCTCTTTTTGACCCCAGTGGGAGAATTGTAGGTCAGTTAGCAGGAGGTGGTGCAGCCTGTGTCAATACCAATGATAATAATGAACCCGATTATTACGGCAGATTAGGGGTTTCATGGGACTTTGGTAATTCAGAATCAACAAGACTTTCAAATTGGCTAGATCCGTCAAATACTGGAAAAGAAACTTTAGATATGCTTTCTCAAGAGTTGAATGGCGGAAATCCCCCCGTAGAAGAGGAAGCAATTTCAGTCTTTTTCGACGTTTCGAAAGCTATGGTTACTGTTTCAAATGGAGCAAATAAAATATTAGACTATAATGTCTACGATATGGCAGGTCGGGAAATAACATCTGGGCGACTGCTACTAGATGATGAGACTATCGATTTAACAGATAGAGCGTCTGGGATGTATTTCATTTATATTACAAATACCTCAGACGGTACTTCGTTTACAAAAAAAGTAATTGTGAATCAAAGATTCTGATTGTACTTATCAAACAGAATCTGAACCTATTGATCAAGTTTTAGTGTTCCTGATAATAATTTATTTCCATTTTTATCCTTTAGAAGCAGTACATCATCAGTTACAGTCTTGGTTTTTATTTCTAATAGGGCTTTGAAAAATTCTTGTTCTAAGGCAACTTTTTTTTCACAATACATTTTGGTAGCTATTGGGAATCCTATTGAAATACTATCATCATTAATGGTATATTGGCTCGAAAATGTATTGCAGCCAGCATATCCTGAAATAGAGGTGTCTTTATTATTAAAAATTATATAGAGCTTTTCTTCAGAAACATCTTTTCCGTTAAGAGAATTTATATAATATTTCTTTTTTTCAGTTTCTTGAATTGTACTTTCTGGGTTATTATTTTTCTTTATAGTCTTACTGACGCATGTTTTTGTGTTTGATAATAAGGCTAAAGAAAATACTATAAGGGTTAAGGATTTCATAAGTATGTTTGCTTTTATAAAAAGATGTGTGTTAAAATAATAAATTTATTAGAATTCAGGTTTTTACTTGAAAAAATATATGTAATAACAGATTAAAATTTATTTTTGGTAGGAAAACTAAGGAAAACATTTATGAAGCCTGAAAGTAGAAAGCAAGAAATTATAAACGCTGCCGCTATTCTTTTCAAAGAAAAAGGATATAGTGCAGTGACTATGAGAGATTTGGCAAAAGCTATGGGGATAAAGGCTGCAAGCTTGTATAATCACATTCAGTCTAAACAAGAAATTTTATCTACAATAATTATCGATCTGGCAGAAAAGTTTACAGACGGAATGAACCAAATTGCAAACTCAAATAAGGAAGCTACTCAAAAACTGGAAAAGATTATAGATTTACATATAGATGTTACCCTTAGCAATGCAGATGGCTTGGCTTCTCTCAATAATGACTGGATGCACCTGGAGGAAGAAAATCTTCAGTATTTTGAAAAAATGCGTCATGATTATGAAGAAAATTTTAGAAACATTGTAAAAAAAGGCGTAGATCAAGGAGAGATAAGGCCGTTTAACATAGAGATTATGGTTTTTTCTACACTTTCTACCTTAAGAACACTTTATTTATGGTATCCAAAACAAAAAAACATCGATGCCGAGATATTAAAACATGACATGGTCTCGGTTTTACTAAAAGGGATGGTGTGATCGATGCTTCGTTATGCTGAAAATTAACAAATAATTATTTGTGTATACAACTAACAATTGTTAGTTTTGCTTAGCTATAACGTTATAGTTAAAGAAGATATATGACAGACTTTTATCCCATATCGGTTGCTGAAGTTCAAAAGGAAACCAAGGATTGTACGGCTATCACCTTTGATATTCCTGAGGAGTTAAGAGAAAGATTCATGTTTAAGCAAGGTCAGCATCTTACCCTTAAAGCATCTATTAATGGTAATGATGTGAGACGGTCTTATTCTCTTTGCTCAAGTCCTTTAGAGAATAAATGGCAGGTTGCGGTCAAGAGAATACATGGCGGAATATTTTCAAATTATGCTAATGATACCTTAAAAGCAGGAGACGTATTAGAATTAATGCCACCTGCGGGAAACTTTTTTGTAGAAGTAGAACCTTCTATTGCCAAGAATTATGTGGTTTTTGCAGCAGGAAGCGGGATTACTCCTGTTTTGTCAATAATAAAAACTCATTTGGCATCTGAGCCAAATAGTACTTTTAAGCTCTTTTACTTGAATCGCAATGCTAAATCTATTATCTTTAAAGAAGAGATAGAAGCGTTAAGGAATACCTATTTTGGAAGGTTAGAAATATTTTATTTTTTAACGAAAGAACAGCGAGATATCCCATTGCTTAACGGAAGATTTACTGCTGAAAAAATACAAGAACTAACTGATAAGGTACTTGATGTTACCAATATTCATGAATGTTTTGTTTGTGGCCCAGAGGAGATGATTTTCATTATTCGAGATGGGTTAGAAAAAGCCGGTCTGTCCAAAGATAAAATTCATTATGAGCTTTTCTTTTCAGGAGCTACTGAAGAAGATAAAAAAAGAGCTGCTCAGGCAGTAGAGCATAAATTTGAAGGAACAAAAGTTACTATCATTGATGGAGGGAAAGAATTTCATTTCGCCATGGATGATGATTACGATAATATTTTAGATGGAGCCTTGGCAGCAGGAGCAGATTTGCCTTTTGCATGTAAAGGAGGAGTTTGTAGTACCTGTAAGTGTAAAGTTGTTGAAGGTGCTGTAGAAATGAAAATTAACTATGCATTAGAAGAAGACGAAGTGGCCAAAGGACTTGTGTTGTCTTGTCAGGCTGTGCCTACAACTGAAGAAGTAGTCGTTGATTTTGATGTGTAAAACTCGATTGTTATGAGTGAAAAAGAAGTAAAAAACATTAGGACCGAGGGTACTCGAAGTCTTGAGGAAATTTTTGAGCAAAGAATTGCCAGAGATGAAAAAATTGAACCTAAAGATTGGATGCCAGAGAAATATAGGCAAACCCATATCCGGCAAATTTCGCAGCATGCACATTCTGAAATAGTGGGAATGCTGCCTGAAGGAAATTGGATAACCAGGGCGCCATCTTTACGTCGAAAGGTTGCATTATTGGCGAAAGTTCAGGATGAGGCAGGACACGGTTTGTACTTGTATAGTGCTTGTGAGACACTTGGGATTTCGAGAGACGAGTTGTATGAACAATTACACACCGGGAAGGCGAAATATTCAAGTATCTTTAATTACCCTACGATTACCTGGGCAGATATTGGTGCTATTGGATGGTTGGTTGATGGGGCTGCAATTATTAATCAGGTTCCACTTTGTAGTACTTCTTACGGTCCATATGCAAGAGCTATGGTTCGTGTTTGTAAAGAAGAAAGTTTTCACCAACGTCAGGGATATGAGATCATGACCAAACTTGCCAACGGTACATCAGAGCAAAAAGAAATGGCTCAAGACGCTTTGAACAGATGGTGGTGGCCATCCTTGATGATGTTAGGACCTACAGATGCAGAATCAGTGCATACCGAGCAATCGATGAAATGGAAATTAAAACGAAAAACCAACGATGAACTACGTCAGCAGTTCATAGATCAAACTGTTCCTCAAGCAGATTTAATAGGGCTTACAATTCCTGATCCAGATTTGAAATGGAATGAAGAGACTGGGCACTATGATTTTGGGGAAATTGATTGGGATGAGTTTTGGCAAGTAGTAAAAGGTCATGGTCCTTGTAATAAAGAAAGACTTTCGGCAAGGGTCAATGCATGGGAAGAAGGAGAATGGGTGCGAGATGCAGCTATGGCATATGCCAAAAAACAAGAAGATAAAAAGCTTAAAAAAGCAATATGATAATTCTGAATACAGAATTCAAAACTCATAATTATGAAGAATAATTGGCCGCTTTGGGAAGTATTTGTAAGAAGTAAAAATGGTTTAGAGCATCGTCATTTCGGTAGCCTTCATGCTGCTGATGCAGAAATGGCGTTAGAAAATGCAAGAGATGTATACACTCGCAGGAATGAGGGAGTAAGTATCTGGGTGGTAGAGTCAAAACATATTACTGCTTCGAATCCAGAAAATAGTGGAGAACTTTTTGAGCCTGCTCAGGATAAAGTATATCGACATCCTACTTTTTACACGTTGCCAGATGAGGTAAAGCATATGTGATTGTGTAGTGCATAATAATTGCAATTCCTATAAAGATGGGAAACTTTTCAAAAAGACAATCTTTAGGTCGAATAAAAAGATACCCGTATATGCGGGCAGTATTATGAAAAACGAGAATTTAATACAATATATTTACGGAATAGCTGATAATGCACTAATTCTTGGACAACGATTGTCCGAATTGTGTGGTCACGGACCCAGTCTTGAGACTGATATTGCTTTAACGAATATGGCATTGGATCTGTTGGGTCAAACCAGAAGCTACTATCAATATGTAGCGCGGCTAACAGGAGATGAAAAAACGGAAGATGACATTGCTTTTTTAAGGATAGAAAGACAATATAAAAATGTGCTATTGGTCGAGCAACCGAATAGGCATTTTGGATATGTCATCACGAGACAATTCTTTTTTGATGTTTTTCATTTGTTACTTTTACAAGAATTACAAAACAGTAAGGATGAAACCCTTTCAGCAATAGCTAAAAAAGGAATTAAAGAAGTAAGTTATCATCAGCGTTTTTCTTCAGACTGGATGAAAAGATTAGGCGATGGTACCGAGGAAAGTCATCAAAAAGTTCAGGAAGCTGTAGATGATCTTTGGAGATTTACCGATGAGCTGTTCCATTTGACAGAAGACGATAAAGAAGCTATTGAAACAGGGATAGGAATTGATGTCACTAATTTGAAGGAAAAGTATAATAAAAAAATAAAAGAAATTCTTGAAGAAGCAACATTAACCATACCTGAGATCAAATGGTTTCAAAAAGGAGGTAAACAAGGAATCCATAGTGAACATATGGGATACTTGTTAGCAGATTTACAATATATGCAAAGAGCTTATCCAAACATGGTGTGGTAGCTAAGTGTTTTTATGCGAAATCCGTGTAGGTGAAAATCTCATTTTAGTCCTTGATAGAAACAATGACCATAGATCTAGAACAACATATCGACGCTAACTTAATTCCGATTCTTGAAAAAGTTCATGATCCGGAGATACCTGTATTATCTCTTATGGACATGGGAGTGGTTCGTTCTGCTTATCTCAAGGATGATGTTGCTTATATCAAAATTACACCAACATATAGTGGATGCCCTGCTATGGATGTTATGGGTGAAGATATCATCAAAGCGTTTGCCGATATGAATATTGAAGCCAAAGTTTCTTTGGTGTTATCTCCTGCCTGGACTACAGATTGGATCACTCCTAAAGGAAGAAAGGCTTTAGAAGAATATGGTATCGCAGCACCATTAGAAGAAAATGCAGATAAAGAGGCTTTACTTGGAAATAAAAAAATAGTAAAATGTACGAATTGTGGATCTACGAACACAAAATTAGTAAGTCAATTCGGGTCTACAGCGTGCAAAGCACTATTTCAATGCGAAGATTGTCTGGAACCTTTTGATTATTTCAAATGTCTCAAATAATATGCTTGGATTAAGAACAACTATATACAAAGTAGATAACCTGGTGAAGGCTAAGAAATGGTATTCCCAAGCTTTTGAGAAAGAGCCTTATTTTGACGAACCTTTTTATGTAGGATTCAATATTAGAGGATACGAATTGGGATTGCTTCCAGAAGAAGTGAGTAAAAATGAAAAATCTGATAGCACACTATCTTATTGGGGGGTTGAAGATATCGAAGCTGAATATCAAAAATTAATCGATTTGGGAGCGGTAGAACATGAGAAACCTACAAATGTAGGAGGAGAACTCATGGTGGCTTCAGTCAGATGTCCATGGAACAATATAATAGGAATTATTTATAATCCAGAATTTAAAATAGAAAATTAATATGCCTTTAATCGAATTACAAATCGAGAATGGAGTGGCGCGAGTAACCCTCAATCGTCCAGAAACTTTTAATAGCTTCAATAGAGAGATGGCGTTGCTGTTACAACAAACATTGGATCACTGTAACACTAATGACGAAGTTAGGGCAATTATACTTACAGGTAACGGAAAAGCATTTTGTGCGGGCCAGGATCTTAACGAAGTTACTTCGCCAGAATTAAATCCTGGGTTCAGAAAGATATTAGAAGAGCATTATAATCCGATAATTGAAAGAATACGGTCTATAGAAAAGCCAATTATTACTGCAGTAAACGGTGTTGCTGCCGGTGCAGGTGCCAATATTGCTTTAGCGTGTGATATCGTAGTGGCTGTAGAGAACGCTAGTTTTATTCAGGCTTTTAGTAAAATAGGATTGATTCCCGATAGTGCCGGAACCTTTTTCTTGCCTAGACTAATTGGTTTTCAAAAAGCTTCTGCATTAATGATGTTAGGAGATAAAGTAAGTGCCAGCGAAGCTGAACAACTCGGAATGATATACAAAATGTTTTCTGTTGAAAATTTTGAGGAAGAAGTTGCTAAACTAGCTTCAAAAATTGCTAAAATGCCCACTAAGGCTTTAGGCTTGACCAAGAGATTATTAAATCAATCTATGGTAAATAATCTGGATCAGCAATTGGGTATGGAATCTGACTTGCAAATAGAATCCGCAGAAAGTGAAGACTATGCAGAAGGTGTAAACGCATTTATAGAAAAAAGAAAACCTGTGTTTAAAGGTAGATAAGTTAAAAATATAAAACAGAAAAATGATAAATGTAAAAGTATTGAAGAACAGAAAGCAACTTTTACATTTTACATTTTACATTTATGATTTGTAAAGTAGGAATAATAGGTTCTGGAACAATGGGAAGTGGTATTGCACAAGTAGCAGCTACCGCAGGTTGTTTGGTAAAAGTATTTGATACGAATCTTGAGGCGCTAGATAGAAGTAAACAAGCCTTGGAAAAGATTCTCTCTCGTTTAGTAGAAAAAGGAAGAATAGATGACACAGAAAAACGTCGTATTCAACAAAATATATTGTATGTAGATGATTTAAAAGATTTAAAAGATGCTGATCTTACCATCGAAGCGATTATCGAGAATTTGGAAATAAAAAAGAAGGTGTTTTCAGAATTAGAAGGTTATGTCTCAGAAAACACGATTATTGCTTCGAATACTTCTTCATTATCAATTGCTTCAATTGCTTCATCTTTACAAAAACCTGAACGATGCATTGGGATTCATTTTTTTAATCCCGCACCTCTAATGAGACTGGTAGAAGTAATTCCTGCCGTACAAACTTCTCAGGAGGTTACAAATCAGGTAGTTCACATTATTAAAGATTGGAAAAAAGTCGTTGCTATTGCAAAAGATACCCCAGGGTTTATTGTAAATAGAGTGGCCAGGCCTTATTACGGAGAGTCTCTACGAATTTTAGAAGAAGGCATAGCTGATGTTAGCGCTATAGATGAAAGTTTAAAATCTCTAGGTGGTTTTAGAATGGGGCCTTTTGAATTGATGGATTTTATAGGCAATGACGTGAATTATACAGTTACAGAAACAGTTTTCAAAGCTTTTTATTATGATCCAAGATATAAACCTGCTTTTACACAAAAAAGATTGGCAGAGGCAGGTTTTTTAGGTAGAAAGTCCCGAAAAGGGTATTATAACTACGATGAAAATGGAAAAACTAGTTCTCAAAATATAAATACTGTTGTCACTTCGAGCCTGCCTGCCGGCAAGGCAGGTGAAGTTGAGAAGAAATTATCTAGAAAAGAAATTTCTCAATATATTTTTGATAGAGTATTAGTTATGCTGATCAATGAAGCCGCAGATGCTTTGTTCTGGAATATTGCCTCCGCTGAAGATATTGATAATGCCATGACCAAAGGAGTAAATTACCCAAAAGGATTGTTATCCTGGGCAGATGAAAAAGGAATGGATTGGTGCGTCGATAAGCTGGACCACTTGTATGACGAGTATCGTGAAGACCGATATCGATGCAGCCCTCTGTTGAGAAAGATGAAGAGGGAAGAAAAGAAGTTTTTTAATTAGAGGTGAGTCCGTTAGAGGTGAGTTTGTGAGTACTCAAAGTTTATTCAAAATAAAAGATGAAAAGTAAATATCATTTCAAGTTTGAAGATCTAATGATTTATAATAAAGCTATTGACTTTGGTGAATCTGTAAATAATCAAATTCATACTTTTCCGAAAGAAGAGACATATAGACTTGCTTCACAGTTTACAAGAGCTGCAGATTCATTGGCCTTAAATATTGCCGAAGGTTCCTCAAGTTCAAGTGCTCAATTTAATAGATATCTGCAAATGGCATGGGATAGTGCGCATGAGTGTATCGTTTGCAGTACGAAGGCTAGATTAAGAGGATTTATTACTGAAGAGCAAGATGAAAAAAATAGAGCAAATATTACAGAACTATCCAAAATGATTACTTCGTTTAAAAAACATTTGAAATCTAAAATAGAATGAATATTGAAAGAAAATAACTCACTTACTCAAAAACTCATGGACTCAAAGGCCATACCTGTAAAGATGCTCTCACAAGATGCGTTCAGTACTTGGATGGGTATTGAAATCCTTGAGGTTGAAAAAGGCAGATGTAAAGTAGGGATGACGGTACGAAAAGAGATGTTAAATAGTATGGGAAAGGCTCATGGAGGAATATCGTATAGCCTGGCAGACACTGCTTTTGGATTTTCTGCAAATACTCATGGTAAATACGCGGTGTCAATAGAAACATCGATTAACCATATCGAGGCACTGGAAGAAGGTGATTACCTAACTGCAGAAGCCACGGTTGATGTAACAAAGACCAAGGTAGGATTTAACATTGTTGAAGTAAAGCGGGGAGATCAAATCGTTGCGCTTTTCAAAGGAGTAGTTTATAGAACAAATAAAGATTGGGAATAGGTAAAATATAAAATGTAAAACCGAAGAATGTAAAATTTTAAAGTTATCAATTCATTACTCGTATTTAGACTTTATTATTTCGCATTTAAAATTTAAAATTTTGAAGAACGCATATATCGTAGATGGAATTAGAACTCCAATAGGAAGTTATAAAGGGACTTTGTCAACAGTTCGTACGGATGACTTAGGAGCTTTGGTGATCAAAAAACTAGTAGAACAAAACCCCGGGATTCCCAAAGAAGCTTATGATGATGTGATCATGGGGTGCGCCAATCAGGCGGGAGAAGATAATCGTAATGTCGCCAGAATGGCTTTGCTACTCGCAGGATTACCATTTTCTGTTCCGGGCGAGACGGTTAATCGTTTATGTAGTTCGGGTCTATCGGCTATCATTCATGCGAACCGCGCCATCAAAGCTGGTGATGGAGATTTGTTTATTTCTGGTGGAGTGGAGAATATGACCAGAGGTCCGTATGTAATTGCGAAGCCTTCTTCGGCTTTTGGAAACGATTCTAAAATGTATGATTCTAGTTTTGGGTGGCGTTTTGTGAATCAAAAAATGCAGGAATTATATGGTACAGATGGTATGGGCAATACTGCGGAGAATTTGGTAGAAAAATATAATATCTCCAGAGAAGATCAGGATGCCTTTGCCTATTGGAGTCAGATGAAAGCAACCAAAGCTCAACAATCCGGTAGATTGGCAAAAGAGATCACTACAGTTGAAATTCCGCAAAGAAAAAAAGATCCAATTCAATTTTCTAACGATGAGTTTGTAAAACCAACTACGACTAAAGAAATACTAGGAAAGTTGAGACCTGCTTTCAAAAAAGATGGAAGCGTAACTGCTGGAAATTCTTCAGGATTAAATGATGGTGCGGCGGCTACTATAATAGCTTCCGAAGAAGCGGTCAAAAAGTATAATTTGAAACCAGTAGCACGCATTGTAAGTTCTGCGGTGGTAGGGGTAGAACCCAGAATTATGGGAATCGGTCCTGTTCAAGCCTCCAATAAGGCATTAGAAAAAGCGGGAATTACAATGGATGATATTGATATCATAGAGCTTAATGAAGCATTTGCTTCTCAGGCACTGGCTTGTATACGACAATGGGGATTGGCAGATGATGATCCAAGAATAAACCCTAACGGGGGATCAATCGCCATCGGACATCCATTGGGAGTTACAGGAACCAGAATTGCATATTCTGCTGCATTAGAATTGCAAGAACAAAAGAAACGCTACGCTTTGATTACCATGTGTGTGGGAGTGGGCCAAGGATATGCTTGTGTAATAGAGCGAGTGAGCTAGTTAGTTGGTGAGTAAGTGAGTACGTACGTTTTCTTTACTTTCTTTGAGATTAGAAACATATTGGAATTAAATTGATATTTCAACGCAGACCGCAATCTGCTTATAGAAGATCATATTAAATAAATAATAACTAAAAAACTCCCGGTAAACTCCCTCTCCTTTTGGGAGAGGGTCGGGGTGAGGGCTATGAAAAAATTAGAAAGCTATATCAACGGTAAATGGGCTTCGGGTTCTGGCGATGGACTTATAATGCATGATGCCATTACCGGTGAAATTATAGGGCTATCGACCACAGTCGGACTAGATATTCCTGAGGTATTACAGTATGGCAGAACCAAGGGAGGTGAAGTGCTCAGAAAAATGACTTTTCAGGAACGAGGAAACATGCTAAAAAAGTTAGCCTTGTATCTTACCAAAAGAAAAGAAGAGTTTTATGAGCTCAGTTATCGTACCGGAGCAACCAGAGTGGATAGCTGGATTGATATAGAAGGAGGTTTTGGTAACTTATTTGCTAATGCATCTTTGAGAAAGCTTTTCCCCAATCAGCCCTATCATGTAGAGGGTGATCCTATCGACCTTTCTCGAGGAGGCCGTTTTATGGCACATCATATTTTAGTACCTAAAAGAGGGGTTGCTGTGCATATTAATGCGTTTAACTTTCCTATTTGGGGAATGTTAGAAAAATGTGCAGTGAACTGGATGGCAGGAGTACCTGCAGTGGTATTGCCAGCACCGCAAACCGCATATCTAACAGAAGCTGTAGTACGTGTAATTGTAGCTTCTGGTATTCTTCCGGAAGGTGCATTACAGTTGCTTAGTGGAATGACCAAAAATATACTCGATACGGTAGAATCTCAGGATGTAGTAACGTTTACAGGTTCTGCTCATACTGGTAAAGTATTAAAAGCCCATCCACGTCTTATCGAAGAATCGGTACCTTTCACGATGGAAGCCGATTCTTTAAACGCTTCAGTATTAGGAAAAGATGCAATACCGGGAACGCCAGAGTTTGATCTGTTTATTAAAGAGGTGCGAAAGGAAATGACAGTAAAATCTGGTCAGAAATGTACTGCAATTCGCAGAATTATCGTGCCTGTAAATTTGGTTGAAGATGTACAAATCGCATTGGCACAACAACTGGACAAAGTGACTATTGGTGATCCTAGACTCAAAGAAGTCAGAATGGGTGCCTTGGCAAGTAAACAACAAGTAGAAAGTTTTAAAAATAACGTATCAGAGATTGCCAAAACTGCCCAAATGGTATATGGTGATCTTGATAAGATAGAAACCGTTGGGGCTGACGCTCAAAAAGGAGCTTTTGTATCTCCAATTTTGTTACGAGAAGACAATCCATTCAAGAATACCGAAGCGCATAGGATTGAAGCTTTTGGACCGGTTTCTACAATCATGCCCTATGATACGTTGGATGATGCGATTACCTTGGCTCAAATGGGGAAAGGTTCGTTAGTATCTTCGATTTTTACATATGATGACAAAATAGCTAAAGAATTTGTTGTGGGAGCCGCTTCTCATCATGGACGAATTTTGGTGGGAAATCGTGAGAATGCCAAACAAAGTACCGGCCATGGTTCACCACTACCCATGCTTACTCATGGTGGTCCTGGTCGTGCAGGAGGTGGAGAAGAAATGGGAGGTATGCGTGGAATAAAGCACTACATGCAACGATGTGCAGTGCAAGGTACTCCAACGACTTTAACAGAAATTACAGGAATCTATCAGGCGAATGCAGCCTATAAGGTCTCAGAAAAACATCCTTTTGCCTATCATTGGGAAGATATCGAGCCGGGTATGTCGATCAAAACGCATAAGCGTACCGTTACAGATACCGATATTATCAATTTTGCAAATCTCACCTGGGATCACTTTTATGCGCATACAGATATTACGTCTCTAGATGGCAGTATTTTTGAAAAGCGTACGGCTCACGGATATTTTATTCTGGCAGCGGCAGCAGGATTGTTTGTGTACCCTAATAAAGGACCTGTAGCAGCTAATTACGGATTAGAAGAATGTCGTTTTTTAAGACCGATTTATCACAATGATACCGTCTACGTAAGATTGACCTGTAAGCAGAAAATTGATCGCGATCACCGGGGAAAAGAATTGCCTAGTGGTATTGTAAAATGGTTTGTAGAAGTGTTTGATCAGGAAGATGAATTGGCAGCAATTGCGACAATATTAACGATGGTACAGAAAAAATCACCATTTGTACAAGTGGATAGATCAAATATTGAAGGATATTTATCAAAACTAAAAGAAGATGCGAGACCCAAATGGGGAATGATGACGCCACAACATATGGTAGAGCATTTAGAATATACCATTAGAATAGGATCTGGCGAAATTCAGGAATTTGAAATTGCTACACCTCTGGATAAATTAGAAAGAGTTCAGGAAATGATTTATAATCATAAGCCTATGCCCAAAGACCATAGTCATCCTTTACTAAAAAAAGGAACACTAGAGAATTTGAAATATGAAGATTTGTCTACCGCTAAAGCTAAATTGTTAGAAGCTTATGATGAATTTGAAACCTATTTCAAAGAAAACCCAGAAGCAATGACAAAAAACGCTGTATTTGGAGAAATGAATAAGTTTGAATGGGATTTATTAAATACAAAACATATGAATCACCACTTTGAACAATTCGGGATATTAGAATAAGAATTAAAAATATAAAACTGTAAAATGTAAAAGTTTTGAGTGGAATTAAAAAATATGACCTTCAACAGAGATTAGTTAAGTTTTCTTCTAGTATTATTTTAAATATAAATACATTGAAAAAAAAATTTGCTTCAGAACATTTGGCTAAACAATTGATACGTTCCACTACTTCTGCGGCACTAAATTATGGAGAAGCTCAGGGAGCAGAATCAAAAAGGGATTTCGTCCATAAAATGAAAATTTGTTTAAAGGAGTTAAGAGAGTCTCAGGTCAACTTGCAAGTTTTACATGAATCAGAATTAATTCAAGATATGGAAAGTTTTGAGAATATTATAAAAGAGTGTAAAGAATTGGTAGCCATTTTCACTTCAAGCATAAAAACATCAAGTAAGAAATGATTTTCTAAGAAAATGATAAATGATAAAGTTTTAAGCATTACTATTTCCTTTAAACTTTTACATTTTGCATTTAAAATTTGAACTAAGAAATGTAAAACCGCAAAATATAAAATGATAAATGATAAAGTTTTAAGCATTACTATTTCCTTTAAACTTTTACATTTTGCATTTAAAATTTAAAATTTATTTTGACACAACCATACGTAAAGATAGCTATAGAAAATGGAGTAGGAATGATTGAGTTTTTTCATCCTGCTCATAATTCATTACCGGGAGATATTCTGGCAAAACTTGCTCAAACAATAACTGAAGCAGGTACTAACGATGAGATAAAAGTAATTGTACTTAAAAGTGGAAAAGACCGAACTTTTTGTGCAGGAGCAAGTTTTAAAGAATTAATCAATATTAATGATGCAGAGACAGGAAAAGTGTTTTTCTCAGGCTTTGCTAAGGTGATTAACGCCATGCGCAAATGTCCAAAGTTTATTATCGGTCGTGTACAAGGTAAAACTGTAGGTGGCGGAGTAGGACTTGCTTCTGCGACAGATTATTGTATGGCCACAAAATATGCCTCTATTAAATTAAGTGAACTCAATGTGGGCATAGGACCTTTTGTTGTGGGGCCAGCTGTTGAACGTAGAATCGGTCTATCAGCCATGTCTCAAATTGCAATTGATGCAAACACATTTTATAGTGCCGAATGGGCTAGAGATAAAGGATTGTTTACTAATGTTTTTGAAGACATAGAAACTCTAGACACAGAAGTGAAAGCATTTGCAGAGCACCTTTGTACATATAACCCTGATGCAATGTGTGAGATGAAAAAGGTATTTTGGGATGGTACAGAACATTGGGATACACTCCTGACAGAAAGAGCAGTAATAAGCGGAAGGTTGGTGTTGAGTGATTTTACGAAAGAGACATTAAAACGATTTAAATAAATTCCTGCGGAGGCAGGAATCTCTAATAAAGTAATGAAAAAACTCTGGTATGTCTATATCATGGCAAATAAGTCTAACAAAGTTATTTATATTGGATGTACGGATGATTTAGAAGCTAGGATAATAGAGCATAAAAACAAAGTTTTCAAGAAATCATTTACCGCAAGATATAACTGTAACAAGCTGGTATATTTTGAAGAATTTGAAAATGCATTGGAGGCTTCTAAAAGAGAAAAGCAAGTGAAGAAATGGAAAAGAGGTTGGAAAGACAATTTAATAAACGAGATGAATCCAAGTTGGATGGATATTTCTTTAAATTGGTCAAATAGTGTTAATTCGATTTACAAAATTAAAAGATTCCTGCCTACGCAGGAATAAGTTATGATTTACGCATTCAAAGGATACATACCTGTAGTGCACAAAAGCAGTTTTGTGCATCCACTTGCTGCAGTTACCGGTAATGTAGTTATTGGTAAAAACTGCTATGTAGGTCCGGGAGCCGCAATTCGTGGGGATTGGGGAGAAATTATTCTGGAAGATGGTGTTAACATTCAGGAAAATTGTACAGTGCATATGTTTCCAGGGAAATCAATTGTACTTAAAGAAAGTGCCCATGTGGGTCACGGAGCGGTAATTCATGGGGCTACTTTAGGACGTAATTGTTTAATAGGAATGAATACTGTAATTATGGATGATGCCGAGATTGGTGAGGAATGCATTGTGGGAGCGATGTCTTTTATAAAAGCCAATGTAGTTTTTCCGAAACGTAGTTTAATTGTTGGTAACCCTGCAAAAATAATTAGAGAAGTGAGTGATGAAATGATAGATTGGAAAACCAAAGGAACCAAATTGTATCAACAATTACCGGCCGATTGTTTTGAATCTTTGCGAGAAGTTGAGCCGTTAAGAGAAATACCAAAAAACAGGCCTACTCAAGAATCGTTTTATAAAACATTAGAAGAGTTTAAGGGAAAGTAAACAGTATGGAAAGAATCGAAGCGTTACAACAAGAATTACAATCTCATCGGGATACGTTGATTATGCATACTCTGTATCATCAGATCAATGATATCACAAACATACAAACATTTATGAAGCATCATGTATTTGCGGTGTGGGATTTTATGTCATTGGTAAAGAGTCTACAAGAAAATCTCACTACAATTTACAATCCGTGGATACCTGCATCCAATCCTGTACTAGTTAGATTTATCAATGAAATTGTTTTGGCAGAAGAAAGTGACTTTAATAAAGAAGGAAAGCCAATGAGCCATTTTGAGATGTATCTCGAAGCGATGGCAGAAGTGAAGGCAGATACCACTCAAATTAAAGAATTAGTTAGTCAGATTGCTAAAGGTGTTTCAGTGCGGCAAGCATTAAAAAACTTAGATATAGATCAGAAAATTAAGGAGTTTGTGTCTTATACTTTCGATATTATTGACTTGCAAAAGCCTCATATAACTGCTGCAGTATTTACAATGGGTAGAGAAGATTTAATTCCGGATCTATTTCTGGAAATTGTGAAAAAACTACAAAGTAATACGAATACATCTGTTAGCAAACTAGTATATTATCTTGAGCGCCATATCGAATTAGATGGTGATACGCATGGTCCATTAAGTTTAAAAGTGATCGAAAATCTATGTGGCAGTGATGATATTAAATGGAAAGAAGCGCAATATTACGGGGCCGTTGCTTTAGAAAAACGATTGATATTGTGGAATAGTATTAGCGATGCCTTAACACTAAAAGAACGAGTTTTATTGTAAATTAATTTTTAAAAATAAACTAACAAACATTAGTTAACCAAGTATGGCGACAGTTGAATTGAAAATGCCCAAAATGGGCGAAAGTATATCAGAAGCTACCATTTTGAACTGGTTGAAAAAAGTTGGTGATACCGTTGAAGAGGATGAAACCATTCTTGAGGTCGCTACCGATAAGGTTGATTCTGAAGTCCCCTCACCTTGTAATGGGGTTATTTCTGAGATACTGTTCGAACCTAATGAAGTGGTTGAAATAGGTAAAGTAATCGCTATTATTAATGCTGATGGCAGTACCAAGGTTAAAAGTTCATTATCTGAAGAATCAAAACCTTCAGAAAAAGTAGAAACTGAACCAAAAGAAACCATTCAATCTACAAAAGGAGTAACAAGTAGTTCTGAATTTAAGTTCCGAAATTCAGGAGAAAATGATGGTTTTCTATCGCCATTAGTCATTAATATAGCCCAAAAAGAGAACCTTACTATTGAAGAAATTCAAAGTATTGATGGGACAGGAGAGGGTGGACGTATACGGAAAAGTGATGTGATGCAATATCTCAAAAACCGAAAGTACCCATTGCCTAGCAGACCACAAGCTAATGTTTTTAAATCTACTTATAAGGCACCACCCATATCCTTTGTAGAAGGTAAAGACAGGATTGTAGAGATGGATCGTATGCGCACAATGATCGCAGATCATATGGTGTACTCCAAACACACTTCTCCCCACGTAACGAGTTATATTGAAGTGGATGTCACCAATATTGTGAATTGGAGAAACAGGGTGAAAGAAGAGTTTTTGACCAAACATGGTGAAAAACTTACGTTTACTCCAATTTTTGTTGAAGCAGTTTCCAACGCAATTGCAGCTTATCCTATGATTAATGTTTCGGTTGATGATAAAAAAATAATAGTACACAAGGATATCAATATAGGTATGGCGACAGCATTGCCGAGCGGTAATCTGATTGTTCCTGTGGTTAAGAATGCAGATGAAAAAAATCTTTTAGGATTGGCGAAAAATGTGAACCATTTGGCAAATAGTGCTAGAAATAACGCTTTAAAACCAGATGAAATAGGTGGAAGTACATTTACAATTTCTAATGTAGGAACTTTTGGTAGTTTAATGGGAACTCCTATTATCAACCAGCCAGAAGTAGCCATATTAGCCTTAGGAATCATTAAGAAAAGACCAGAAGTGATCACTACAAATAAAGGAGATGAAATTGCAATTAGAAGTATGATGTATTTATCCTTGTCCTTTGATCATAGAGTGGTTGATGGGTTTTTAGGAGGCTCTTTCTTGCGTAAAGTAGGAGATGAACTAGAAGCTTTTGATATAAATAGAGAAATATAGTAAATGCGCTAGGCCTTCCTGACGGTAGGCAGGGATAGTAGTAGCATCTTTTTTGAAGTACCCTGAGGTTCTCGAAGGGTACGAAATTAAAAGATATAACGAATAGCCCGACCCGACTCAGGTGGGGATGCGCCCAAAATAAATAAAAATGGAATCACAAATTAAAATTACTAAGACTTCGAATTCAGGATTAAAAGATATTGATTTTGATAATATTCCGTTAGGTACAGTATTTACGGACCATATGTTTGTATGTGATTATGAAAATGGTGCATGGCAAAATCCTAGGATAGAACCCCTTAAGCTTATTCCAACGCATCCTGCAGCTATGGCATTGCATTACGGTCAGGCCATTTTTGAAGGAATGAAAGCAACTGTTGGTAAAGATAATACTCCGTTGCTCTTTAGACCCGAAGAGAATGCCAAACGTTTTAATCATAGTGCGGCGAGAATGGGTATGCCACAAGTTTCTGAAACACTTTTTGTAGAAGCGGTAAAGCGAATCGTGGGAGTGGAGCATGCCTGGATACCACCACAAGATGGAAGTGCATTGTATCTAAGACCATTTATGTATGCCGATGAACCTTTTATAGGCATGCGAGCTGCAACAAGTTATAAGTTTATCGTCATTTGTTCTCCTGCAGGGCCTTTTTTTACAAAAAAGATAAAGCTGTATGCCGAGACTGAATTTATACGCGCTGCCAACGGAGGTACAGGTGAGGCCAAAGCAGCTGGGAATTACGCTGCAGCTATTCTTCCTACAGAAAAAGCCAAAGCCAAAGGATATGATCAAGTACTATGGCTGGATGCCAATGAGCATAAATATGTACAGGAAGTAGGAACTATGAATATTTTTTTTAAGGTGAATGGTAGATTTATTACTCCAAGTACAGACGGATCAATCTTAAAAGGAATTACTAGAGATAGTGTAATCACATTACTAAAAGATAAAGGGTTTGAAGTTGAAGAACGCCCAATCACGATAGATGAGGTTGTTCAATTTTCTAAAGAAGGAATGTTGGAAGAAGCTTTTGGAACAGGTACGGCTGTGGCTATAGCTATGGTGGAAGCAATAGGGTATAAAGATGAAGTAATCACTTTACCCCAAGAAAATCCGGTAAGCCATGATATGAAAACTACATTAGACGAAATTAAAACCCAAAAAAGAGAAGATCAACACGGGTGGATTGTACCGGTACCAATAGAAGAAAAGGTAGGATCATAAGAATTTATAAATTACGAATTTGGATTTACGAATGGTAAAGTAGTACTGTAAAACTTGTGCAAGGGATAGAAGTGACATCCTTTTTTGAAGTACCCTGAGGTACTCGAAGGGTATTTCATTAAAAGATATAACGGATAGCCCGGCCCATAGGGATGCACCCAAATCAAAAATCAAAAATCGTAAATCGTATATTAAAAAGGAAAGAATATGTTAGCCGAAAAAACGATTGCAAAAGAAATATTACAGGAAGCATTTTTAACACTTTGTAAAGCAAAGGCAATGACAGCCTTATACGAAGAAAACTTCAAAACAGTTTCAAAATATGTCCATGCAACCTCGAGGGGGCATGAGGCGATACAGATTGCCACTGCAATGCAATTATTACCTCAGGATTATGCATTTCCTTATTATCGTGATGATGCCATGTTATTGGGAATAGGTATGCGTCCATACGATTTGATGTTACAATTGTTGGCTAAAAAAGATGATCCATTTTCTGGAGGGAGAACCTATTATTCTCATCCAAGTTTAAGAGATGATGATAAACCTAAAATACCACATCAATCTTCGGCAACAGGTATGCAGGCCATACCCGCAACAGGAGTAGCTTTGGGAATACAATATAAAGAACTAGTGCATCTTGATGATAAATCGATCAAAGAAAAACCTTTGGTAGTATGTTCTTTAGGAGATGCTTCGGTTACCGAGGGTGAAATTGCTGAGGCCTTTCAGATGGCTGCCCTAAAACAATTGCCTATTCTGTATTTGGTACAGGACAATGGATGGGATATTTCTGCTAACGAAGCAGAAACCCGTGCTCAAAATGCGTTTGAATATGCTGCTGGTTTTCATGGTTTGGATGCAATTTCTATCGATGGAGCTAACTTTACAGAAAGTTATCTGGCTATTGAAAATGCCATTCAAATTGTTCGAGAGGAAAGACGACCAATTTTAGTGCATGCTAAAGTTCCGTTATTAAATCATCATACATCTGGAGTACGAATGGAATGGTATCGTGATGATTTGGAAGAAGCTCGTTCCAGAGATCCTTATCCAGTACTCAAGAATCAATTATTAGATAGTGGTTTTTCTGAAGATGACCTTAACAGTATTGAAGAAGAAGCAAGAACTCTTGTAGCCGCAGATTTAAAACAAGCTTTGAAAGCAGAAGATCCTAAGCCTGAAGACTTGTTTACTCATGATTTTGCACCTACACCTATAACCGAAGAAACAGGAGAGCGATCTCCATCAGATAAGGATGAAGTAGTCATGGTAGATTGTGCTTTGTTTGCTGTTGAAGAACTAATGAAACAACATAAGGAATGCCTGCTATACGGCCAGGATGTTGGAGGAAGATTAGGGGGTGTTTTTAGGGAGGCAGCTACGCTGGCACAAAAATTTGGAGATGAACGTGTATTTAATACTCCGATTCAGGAAGCTTTTATTGTAGGCTCTACAGTAGGAATGTCTGCTGTGGGTTTAAAGCCTATTGTTGAAGTACAATTTGCAGATTATATCTGGCCTGGCTTAAATCAATTATTTACCGAAGTAAGTAGATCTTGTTACCTTTCTAATGGAAAATGGCCAGTATCTATGATCCTTAGAGTTCCCATAGGAGCTTATGGAAGTGGAGGGCCTTATCATTCATCTTCAGTAGAATCTGTATTGACCAATATTCGAGGGATTAAAATCGCCTATCCTAGTAATGGAGCTGATTTAAAAGGGTTGATGAAAGCAGCATATTATGATCCTAATCCTGTGGTGATTTTGGAACATAAGGGATTGTACTGGTCAAAAGTAAAAGGAACTGAAGCGGCAAGAACTATAGAGCCTGCCGAAGACTACATATTGCCTTTTGGTAAAGCTAACACTGTACAACGTATTTGGCCCCAGGAAGAAAAAGAAACATTGACAGTAGTAACCTACGGAATGGGAGTACATTGGGCATTAAATGCTACAAAAGATATAAAAGATAGTGTAGAAATTATCGATTTACGTACATTATACCCTTTGGATGAAGAAACGGTGATGCAATCGGTGAAGAAGACAAAAAAATGCCTTGTAGTCACAGAAGAGCCAATTAATAACTCTTTCGCCAGAGCCTTGGCGGGAAAGATTCAGGAAGAATGTTTCAGATATCTGGATGCTCCGGTAATGACGATAGGTTCTGAAAATATGCCAGCAATCCCGTTGAATAGTACATTAGAAGAAACTATGATTCCATCAACTGAAAAAGTAAAGACTAAAATAGATGAGTTGTTGAAATATTAAGCTCGAACCCTATTTTAATGATAAGACCTTTTGCTTATCAACTAATTGCGAGAGAGTTTCCATTTGTGCTCTAATCGATCCAGTAGAGTTTACATAAGTGTTATCCTGCTCTTGGTTTATAATTCTGGCTTTTATGTTATCGTCCAACTGCAGTTGTATCATCTTTCTAATTTTTGAATAGACATCTGTATCAAGTATAGGAGTGATCACTTCAATTCTGTGATCAAGGTTGCGGGTCATCCAATCGGCAGAACCAATGTACATTTTTTCATTCTCATCATTACCAAAAATATATACTCTACCATGCTCTAGAAAACGATCAACAATACTGGTAATATAAATATGTTCGCTTTGACCTTCAATACCTGGAACCAGGCAACAAATTCCCCTTATAATGAGTCGTATTTTTACTCCTGCATTATTGGCTTCATATAATACATCTATCATTTTATGATCCTGAAGACTATTAAGCTTTAGAATGATATAGGCATTTTTTCCGGACTTGGCGTTTTCAATTTCTGTTTTTACTAGTTTTTCAAAAGTACTTCGAGTGGTGAACGGAGAAATAAGAAGGTTTTTTGTTTTAGGAATGATAATATTTCCTTCTAAAAGTTGAAAAACCTGATTCAATTCGGAAGTTATTTTTTTGTTAGCAGTCATTAATCCAAAATCAGTATATATTTTGGCAGTTTTTTCGTTGAAATTTCCAGTACTGATATATCCATAGGCTTTAGGAATATTATTTTCCATTCGTTCTATTAAAAGAATTTTAGAGTGTACTTTGATACCAGGATAGCTATATATCACTTTTGCCCCGTTTTCTTCTAAAATTTTACCCCAGCGTATGTTATTTTCTTCGTCAAACCTTGCTTTGGTCTCTATGAAAACGAAAACTTCTTTTCCATTTTTTGCAGCATTTAATAAGGCATCGGCAAGTTCGGATTTTTTGGCAATTCTATATAAAGTTACTTTAATTCGAATAACATCTTTATCTTCTGAAGCCTGACGTACAAGACGTAATAGATCATCAAAAGATTCATAGGGATAATAAAGTAATCTATCTTTTTTAGTAATTGCATCGAACATATCCGAAAACTGCTGAAGCTCTGGTTCGGGAACAGGTACTAATCGCTCGTCTGAAAGTTTTTTGCTGGTAGGATTCGGAAAATCAAAGAAATCTTTGAAATTATGATACTTTCCACCAATTAGAATATCGGTCTCATTGGCATCTAACATTTTTTTAATGTGTTCAAGTAATTCAGAAGGCATAGTATTGTCTATAAGAAGTCGCGTTACTTGCCCGGTGTTCCTGTTACCTAATGAGTCTTTGATCTTAGTAAGTAAATCTCCAGAATATTCGTTATCAATATATAATTCTGCATCTCTTGAGATTTTGATAGCATGAAAAACCGACGGCTCTTTTTGCTTATAAAATTTTGCAAGATTATGTTTCAGTATATCATCAATAAAAGTGATATAATGGATGTCACTTTTTGCCGGAAATGTTATGAATCTTGGAGAATCTGAAGGGATTTTTACTACAATAAGTTCTTCATTATTTAATAACGCAGTTAAATACAGTTCTTCATTTTCTATAAAAACAGTTTCATCACCATCTTCCGTACTTATATTTAGTGTAAGCGTATTCTCTAAGTACTCTTTATAATAATCTTCTGCAAGCTTTTTTTGAGCATCAGAAAATTGTTCACAGCTAATTAGCTGAATCCCCTCCTCTTTAAGTTTGGGGACGATATGATTTATAAAAATACCTCCAAATTCTTCTTGTTGAAGATGTACCTGCTTTTTAATTTTTTTCAAAAGCTTATTAGGTTTGGTAATCAGTTTTTTTCGTAGCGGTTTATCCAGATTTTTAATTTTCCTAATGTCTGATACACGTACTTTGAAAAATTCATCAAGGTTGGAAGAAAAAATAGCAAGAAACTTAATTCGCTCATACAAAGGATTACTTTGGTCTGCAGCTTCCTGTAAAACCCTGTGATTGAAACGTAACCACGATAAATCTCTATTATAATATTTTTTTGAAATTAATTTCATTTTCTGTGTATCACTTAAGTTTTATAAATGTAAATATGCTACCACTTTAATTTTGCAATTATAAATTAGATTTAGGTTATTTTAATGTAAAAAAAACATAAATTTTAAGGAGGCTGTCAATTACGTTTAACGATCAGCAGTCATTATTAAATTGATATTGTCTAATTCTTACAACTCTAAAAGAATGAAAACTAAGGCAATCAAGTCTAAAAGAGTAGTGCATTGATTTTTGTACTAAGATGAACAAGAAAATTAAGAGTGGAGAATATCAAAAGTCTAATGTCATGTATAATCGTATCAGGAATATATCAATGTTCTACATTGTTTAAATCATATAGGCTGCTAATGCTTCATTAAAAAAAGTAACTCCATCGTTTTGATTAATTTTGGAGACAGGTAAAACGGCACCTTTAAAACCACGAGTATACCATTTTCCGTTTGTCAATGAACTAAAACCAGATGGGTCAATGCTGTCATGACCTCTATAACCACTTATGTAGAAGTAATAGTCCCTAATTATCTTATCCGGAATTGCAAGGCCTAATCTAACAGAGATCCCAGGATCATTTTCTAGCTCTATAAAAGCCCCAGTATCAAAATGATGAGGCCAAATCCTAATATCAGATTTTAATTGTTGATTTTCTAAAAAGATTTCTAAAGTTCGTTGTCCGAGTGTTCTAAAATCAGCTAACTCGTGAAGTTTTTTTACATCACTGAGTTTGAATTCAAAATGACCCGTAACAGGGTTATAGGGTAATTTGTAGTGCAGGTTGTATTTATAGGATTTATGAATATTGGCTTCTTCAGCTGTTTGTTGTATCCATTTTAAAATTTCAGCATGTGTAGTTTGGTTTAATCGTAATGAACTTTTTGAATTTTTCGTATTCCATTCTAAGGTAAATCGATTGTAATTTAGAGAGAGTATATCGCCATTGTCATTTAAGGGGTGTGTTGACAAGCTTCTTTCCTCAATGGAAAATCCTAGATTGGTATGGCTATCGTCTTCTTTTTTTTCAAGAAAACTACTTGCTGCAGCAGCCAGGTACTGAGCTGCTAAGTGCATTTGAGTCGTCATGTTTTGTTGATTTATTAGTGAATATTTGACGTGTGATGTGTTTTAAAATTAGGGAGGTAAGGGGTATTTACTGTTCTAAAAATACTAAATTTTAACAATATCCATCATGAACTGATTTTCAAGACTTATTTGAGGCTATAAAAGGATAATTTTATCTGTGATTGACAAAAGAAGCAATATTCAATCAACTGACAAATATCATAGTTTAATTACTAATTGGTCGATATTTTTAGAGTCACACTACAAGAATCATTTTTCATTTTTACTAATCATTCATTAAAAATTAAAATCATGAAAAAAATAATTTTAGGTTTACTTGTTTTTGGACTAACCATACCAACTTTCGCTCAAGACGTAGAGCAGTTAGCTGAAGTATGGATAATAGCTACAAATTATAAATATCTTAGTGGGACAGATGCTGAAGATGAAGCTCTGCCAGTAGAATTACTTCAACGTAAGGTGGCTACGTATGATATAAAGAGTTCAGATATTTATGATGATGAATACGATCATTATGAAGTAGCATTTTATATTCCAGAAGGTAAAATTTTGGCAGCTTATGATAAGGACGGTAAAGTTTTGCGTACTGTTGAAAAATTTAAGAATGTAAAGTTGCCCGTAGCCGTATCAAAATCTATACAAAAAAGATTCCCTGGGTGGACTGTAACCAAAGATGTATACTTGGTTAATTACAATGATAAAAGCGGGAAAGCAAAAAAAATGTATAAACTTAGATTAGAAAACGGGGATAAACTCATTAAGGTAAAAACCGATGATGAAGGTAAATTTCTTTAAAATGAAAAAGTATGAAATTGGGGCACAGATTTCTGTGCCCCAATTTTTTATTTTCCTAACATTAACAGCTCATTACAAACTACTTCAGTAACATATCGCTTTTTACCTTCACTATCTTCATAACTTCTGGTAGTTAATTTACCTTCTACAGCAATTTCTTGCCCCTTATTTACGTATTTTTCAATAATGTCTGCAGTTTTACCCCAAGCGATAATGTTGTGCCATTGGGTGTCTGTGATTTTATCTCCTTTTTTATCGTAATAATAATCATTGGTCGCAATAGAAAATTTAGCTAATTTCTTACCTGATTCCAGATTTACGATTTCAGGTTCTTGTCCTAAGTTTCCAATCAACTGTACTTTGTTTTTAAGCGTGTTCATAATTTTTATTTTTCGTGTTAAACAATTGATACTATCGAGTTCTTATGTTTCGACGATGCAAACATAGATCAGGAAAACATGGAGATTCGGTTGGGAAGTATTTAATTTCGTTTGTAACCGTTTGTAACCGTTTGTAGTCGTTTAAAAACTTTTAAAATATTGATTATAAATATTTTGAAATTGAATGCGGTATCCTATTATTTTAATTAGAAATGAGTATTTTTAGATACATAAAATACTATGAGTACATTAGTGTGCTTATTTGTTTGTTCTGCGTCATCCCAAAAAAACGCAAATCAATATAATTTGAAATTAAAATGAACGAAATTTCATTTGGAAAAGCCAAACTTTCAGATTCTTTAAGAATATCTGTTTTACTTAAAACTGTTTATATTCAGACATACGCAGTTGACGGAGTAACTTTTGAATTTGCGAACTTTATCACAAAGAGATTCTCAACTGAAAATATTGAAAATACAATCAAAGAAAACCCAAGCCAATTAATAATTGCTTATCAGAATGGAAATCCGATTGGAGTTGCTGAAATAATTTACGACAGCACTTGTCCGATTAGAAAATTATCTATTCCCGAATTAAGTAAATTATATGTTTTGGAAAGATTTTACGGAAAAGGAATTGGTTACGGGTTAATCAATGAGGCGGAAAAAGAAGTGCGTGAAAACGGATTTAAGGAATTTAACCTTGAGGTTTATGTTAATAACGGCAGAGCAATTGCTTTTTATGAACGACAAGGTTATGCTTCAATAGGTAATGTGGATTTTCCAATGGAATCTAATACTTATGAAAATTTAGTAATGAATAAAGTATTCAACTGAAAAAAGTACGAATGCACAACATTATATATAAAATCAGTAGAAAGTTTAGTGTTGGATCAAAAGCTCTTTCACTTTTTACAACTGCATTAGATTTTATAAATGATGCAAGAAATAAAAATCATCAGAAGTGCCAATGCTAGGTAACAATTTGCCCTGCTACTCAACCTCACGCATCCTATGAAAGAAATAGAAATTCACAAGAATCCAGAAGTAAAACTTAAGTTTAAAACCTATCCAGAAGAGATAAAATCCAAACTAAATGTTTTACGTAATTTAATTCTAGAGACAGCTGCCGAGGATTCAACTATCGAACAAGTCGAAGAAACATTAAAATGGGGAGAACCTAGTTATTTAGTTCCTAAAGGAAGTACAATTCGAATCGATTGGAAAGCTAAAACCCCAAATCAATATGCTATGTATTTTAAATGCACTACTAAGTTAGTATCAACCTTCAGGGAAGTCTACGGTGATCTATTTAAATATGAGAAGAATAGGGCAATTTTATTTAATCTCAATGATAAAGTCCCCAAAATCGAATTGAAAGAATGTATTAGTCTGGCATTAACATATCATTCTGTTAAAAATAAACCAAGACTGGGCAAGTGAACTAATTCAAAATGCGAGAGTAAAACATTATATAGAGTTGTCATTAGGATAAAAACAGATGTCATTATAAAATCTTCACAAGTATGTTTAGGACTATTTTTAAAAAACCTTCTGCTTTTTGATTTTTTTTGGAAAGGGGGGTAGGGTATTTTAAAAGTTATTCGTTTTACATAAGTAAACTACTCTGGGGCAAGCCCACGAGGCATCGGTTAGAAATTAATTTTGATTTCGCGGCAAGCCACAAAGTATTTACATCTCGATTATCGAGTAAATAAAAAAATAATCTGTAAAACAATGTAGAGTTTGAGGGACAAACAAATTTCTATAACTAACAGATTTAATAGTAAGATGGAAAGAGTTTCTCTTTCCATCTTTTTTATGAAATAAATTGAAGACTATGTCATTCTAATACCAAAATATTCAGATAAATTTTAGAAAATAGAAGGTTAGCATCCACTACAATAAGATGAATGTGTAATATGGAGTACCGGTCTAGAGGCTGGGGATGACAATTTTTGAGTAGTACGATGTTGATAATTAATCAATTAATTTTTCTATTTCTGCCTGACTGTCAATAACAGTGTCATTATATTTTAATGTCCAACCCAATGAATTTGTGAGAATATAAAGTTTTTGTAATTCGCTTATGAGCCTATTTTCAGAATTAGACACTAATGATGAGCTCATTACTTTTTCTTCTAGTTGTTTGACTACTTTTTTTCGGATTGTGTTATGATCTTTGGGTACAAACTGATTTAAAAGATCTGAAACAAGATTATGATATTCTATATCGGGATTGATATCAATTTCTGGTTCTGGGATCTTGGTAATGACCACAGTCTTACTGTCTTTATTGAGTACATACTCAATTTCACTTAAATCATAAGATACTTGTACTTTGGCATTAACAACTACCAAGGCGGTTTTTTTAGCAGTAAATAGACCAGATAAGAATTCTTTATTGTCTTTATAGGAAATCACTTCGGCAAAATGACCTTCAGTCACCACTAGTTTACCTACATTTTTTATTTGGTTCAGGATCAAATCAGAGGATTGAAGTTCTGTTTCTTGGATATTCGATTGATCAATAAAATATTTGATTCCAAACGCCAAGAGTGCCATTATAGCTGCACCAAGTAGAAAATTACGCATAGGTTATGTTCTGTCAAGTTCTGTATAAATGTACATAAAAAAAATAGCCTTCCAATAAAGAAAGGCTACGTTACATATATATAAAATGTATTTATTGTTTTATAATAGGAGGATATTTCTCGAGTATCGCACCCACAATTTCATTCATTTTTTCCTGCTTTTTTTCTACTTTGGTGGTCAACGCAGCGGTTCCCATTCCTTGCCAAATCAATTCTTTTTTAGATGCATCTATAAGATCAATATATAAAGTACCTTCGGTTACTCGAGAAACTGAGTTTTGATTTGCACCCCACCAGGGATTCCAGCCCCATCCGTAACCCCATCCAGGACCCCAACCCCAGGCCCAATTCCAGTTATTATTGTAAACATTTACATTTTCTCTTGTTTTCGTGAAAATACTAACCAGCATATCAGGATTTTCAGATTTCGAAAATCCTTTTGAAGTCATGTCGGCTTCTATAGCGCGTAAAATACGTTTTTTATCTAGATCACTAATTTCTGCCTTGTCGATTCCAGGTTTATAGAATGCAAAGCTTTTATAAGTGTCGAAATTTGCTTGCTTATCATAATCTGAAGCAACACGTACACTCGTACAAGAACTCAGCGTTATGATAAGGATTAATGATAAGAGAGAAAAAAATTTCATAATCCTTAATTTTATAGGTTCAACAACGGCTTTTTTGTAAAGAAAATACTGCAATAATTATACCATACCGCATACTCTAACACTATTTTTTAGAATAGCTATTCGTTTTCTTGTTATATCCATACGGGCAGTGCCTGCAGCCACTCTCACAACAATATCCTCTTCTTAAATGATATTGTTCTGTAAAACATCGATACCCTTCGGGTGTAATATAATAATCTCCCTCTTTTGGAGTTATTATTTTTTTAGAGTTATTCATCTTTTACAAAAATAGTATCTTAGCTGTATATGCGCATTGTTGTTAACAAATATTTGATAGGTCGACATTTTGTAGGCATAGCTCTTTGGCCTTTTATCGTAGTCAAAGATTCATTCCTAAAAGAAGATGAGGCTTTTATAAACCACGAAAGAATTCATATAAGACAGCAGGCAGAATTATTGGTTTTACCGTTCTATTTTCTTTATTTTACAGAATATATTATTCGACTATTTCAATATCAAAATTCGCAAAAAGCCTATCGTAACATCTCCTTTGAAAGGGAAGCATATCATAATGAAGATGATCTTTATTATCTAAAAAAGAGAAAACCATGGAGCTTTATTAAATATTGGTAAATGCATATTTTTTCTTCGGAAACCGTACTTTCAGAAAATCAACAGATTTCTCACCCTGTTTTACATGCTGATCAAGTTTTTCTTGATATAAAACGCGAAGATCAACTGCATCAAGAAGTTTCAGGAAACAAATTCAGAAAATTAAAATATAATCTTATCGAAGCCAAAAAGCAGGGCTACGCCACTATGCTTACCTTCGGAGGAGCGTTTAGTAATCATATTGCAGCCACTGCGGCAGCCGGAAAAATGGTCGGTTTGCAAACTATTGGAGTGATAAGAGGAGATGAATTAGGTAAAAATCTGGAAAAAACGTTAGCCCAGAACGATACCTTGCGATTTGCTTCTTCTGCTGGGATGCAATTAAAGTTTGTTGCTCGTAAATTGTATAGCGATAAAACTTCTTCTGCATTTCTAGACGAACTGAAGAATGAGTTTGGTACATATTATTTGATCCCAGAAGGAGGAACCAATGATCTGGCCATTAAAGGATGCGAAGAAATAGTAACCACACAAGACGATACATATGATGTTATTTGCTGTGCAGTGGGTACCGGCGGAACGATTTCCGGAATTATAAATAGCACAAAAAAACATCAAAAAGTTTTGGGATTTCCTGCTTTAAAAGGAAATTTTCTTTCCAAGGAAATAAAAAAATATACTTCAAAAACGAATTGGAAACTCATTCACGATTATCATTTTGGAGGCTACGGAAAAGTAAATCAAGATCTTATTGAATTTATCAATACATTTAAGGATCAGCAACATATTCCATTAGATCCAGTCTATACGGGTAAGATGTTATTTGGGATTTTTGACATGGTAAAAAATGGTGTTTTTCCAAAAAATACTCGTATTTTAGCCGTGCATACCGGCGGATTACAAGGAATAGCCGGTATGAACAAAAAGTTAGTGAAAAAGAGACTACCCCTGCTTACAATTTGATGCTAAAATGAAGAAATGTATTGCACTTCTATGTATGACCTTATTTTTAATTTCTTGTGGAGGAAATAAAAAGGTAATAACTACTTCAAGAACCAAAAGAACAACACCCGGGCATACGTCGGTGACAAAGGTAGAGAGAAATACCACAGAAATTATTAGTGAAGATACTTCCAAAGAAATAGCTAAAAAACCCGCTACAGCACTTTCTTATAAAGAGCGGGTGCAACAATACATCTATGAGTTTTCTGGAATCGCCAAAAGTGAAATGAAAGCCTATGGGATACCCGCCAGTATAACGTTGGCTCAGGGAATTCTTGAGTCTGGCGCAGGGTATGGAGATTTAACCAGTAGGGCCAAAAATCACTTCGGGATTAAATGTCATGATTGGGAGGGAGATCGCGTTTATCATGACGATGACAGGTTACAGGAATGTTTTAGAAAATATAATCAGGCAAGTGAATCGTTTAGAGATCACTCTTTATTTCTCAAAAACAGAAAACGGTATGCTCGTTTGTTTACTTTCAATCAAAAAGATTACAAGTCCTGGGCCAAAGGTTTAAGAGAAGCCGGATATGCAACCGATAGAAAATATCCTGAAAAATTGATTGGTATAATCGAGAGATACCAATTGTATGAATTTGACAATGAGGTCTTGGGAAAAGGAAAATCTAAGGAAAAGCAAAAGAAGGAAAATACAGTGATCACCACCGTCCCGTACACCAATCCGGGGAATCATATTGTACAAAAAGGCGATACGCTTTACTCTATTTCGAGAAGATATGAAATCTCGGTACAAGAATTAAAAACATTCAATAATCTAGCAGACAATAATATTAAAGTCGGTCAATTACTAAAGGTAACTGCCGAGAATGAGGAAGAAGAAGATTTTAACTAGTATGATCTACCAAAGAAGTAGTGCGCTGTTTTCGGCTGCGCAAAAAGTAATTCCGGGAGGAGTTAACTCACCAGTAAGAGCCTTTAAAGCAGTAGGCGGAGACCCAATATTTGTGAAAGAGGCCAAAGGCGCTTATCTGTATGACGAAGACGGAAATCGATTGATTGATTATATCAACTCCTGGGGGCCGATGATCCTTGGTCACGCGTATCCCCCAGTGGTAAATGCGGTTATCGAAAAAGCAAAAAAAGGAACCAGCTTTGGGATGCCTACCCAGATTGAAACCAAGATCGCAGAACTTGCCGTGTCTATGGTTCCTAACATTGATAAAATACGATTCGTTAATTCGGGTACAGAGGCATGTATGAGCGCGGTGCGTTTGGCTCGTGGATACACCAAAAAAGACAAAATAATCAAATTTGCAGGATGTTATCATGGTCATAGTGACTCTTTTTTAATCCAGGCAGGTAGTGGAGCGGTCACCTTTGGAAGCCCTAACAGTCCGGGTGTTACCCAGGGAACCGCCAAAGATACGTTGCTCGCAAGGTATAATGATCTGGAACAAGTCGAGCGTATTATCAATTTAAACAAAGGTGAGATCGCTTGTATTATCGTTGAACCCGTAGCAGGAAACATGGGATGTATCCCACCAGCAAAAGGTTTTTTAGAAGGATTAAGATCTTTATGCGATACCCATAATATTTTATTGGTCTTTGATGAGGTGATGACAGGTTTTAGACTTGCCAAAGGAGGTGTACAAGAGTTATTAGGGGTGAATGCTGATATTGTTACTTTTGGGAAAGTAATAGGCGGCGGATTACCAGTAGGGGCATTTGCCGCAAGAAAAGAAATCATGACCTATCTGGCACCAGAAGGACCTGTATATCAAGCAGGGACTTTAAGTGGTAATCCATTGGCTATGGCAGCTGGTTTGGCCATGCTTACAGAATTGAATAATAATCAAAAGATTTTTAAAAGTTTAGCCGAAAAGACCGAATATCTTCATGAAGGAATAGCAGAAGCACTACAGGAGAATGGTGTTATCCATACGATCAATAGGATAGGCTCAATGATTTCTGTACACTTTGATAAAGATCCTGTAGTAGATTTTGATTCGGCGGCAAAGGGTAACAATGATATCTTTAAAAAATTCTTTCACGGGATGTTGGACCATGGCATTTATATCGCGCCTAGTGCTTTTGAAAGCTGGTTTATTACCGATGCACTTACCTATGATGATCTTGACGAGACTATTGCTGCGGTAAGCAAAATCGCAAGTACGCTTTAAAATACAAATTGATGGTAAGAGAATAATCTTATGAAGCCAACCAAGCTCCAAGCTCTTTGGCTTCGCCATTTGGATATTTCACCCCATAGACTTCGGCTTCGATTTCGTGGATATATGGGTATTTTTGTAAGTACTCTTCGCCACTATAGTCACTATAATCACCTCGTACCGGGAAGAGTGCAATATGATCCATATCTTTTTGACCATATAACTGCCCCAAAACCCATTTTCCTAGTTTGGATTCGATGGCATCTTCTGTAGCCAAGAAAATAAACTTTTTGTTTTGCTTAATTTTTTCTTTGATCGCAAGGTGAATTCGTTTGGTAGCTTCAGTAGTATTGGCATACATATCCTCATCAATCCAATCGGCATAGACCAACTCGTCAAAACCATTTAAGAAATTAATAGCGCTATCCAATTCTTCGAGTTCATCATGTTTATGAAAAATAAACACGGAAACCATAATGTTACGGGGTTCTTCTTTAAAAAGCTGAAGACTTTCAGTAACCGATTTTGTATAGATCCTGGCAGTGTTACGATACTGCTTAAGCCCGTATTGTGGTATTATACTCATTATTTGTGCGAAATATTTCTTGCAATATATAACGTTTTGACTATAGGTTTTGTTGTAACAACGTTAAGTTTTGAGAAGAATATGTTACAGATAAGCTAGGTATGATGTAAATAGGCACTATGTCACTACGAGGACGCCAGGACGAAGTAGTCTGCCTACTATGACAAAGATACTTCTACTTATAGCAAAAAGATTGCTTCTTTGCTTATGGCTCATCGCAATGATGAATATACCTTTACCACGGGGAGGCATTAAAAACACTACGTCACATCGAGTGCGTGAGTGACGAGCGTGTATCGAGATGTATTGTGAAAACGGAAGGATCAGAAATAAACGGTTCTCGATACAATTTTCCTCCATTACATTCCGTAAAACCACTCGAACTGACGGGCAGTTATGATTCTGGAACGCTACGTCACATCGAGTGCGTAAGGGACGAGCGTGTATCGAGATGAGTTGCGAAAACGGTAAGATTAGAAATAAACGGTTCTCGATACCCTCCACAGGCGGGCAGGCTAATTTTCCTCCATTACATTCCATAAAACCACTCGAACTGACGGGCAGTTATGATTCTGGTACACTCCGTCACATCGAGTGCGTGAGGGACGAGCGTGTATCGAGATGTATTTTGAAAACAAACACCACTACGTAAACACAGGGGGTACTCCCCATACCGCAGGGGGTCTGACCCCATAGAAAGGTAGTTCGAGGCCATAAAGTGATGCTTCCAGGAGTTTGTTTATAGCTTCGAAGCCATACCAGCACCCTTATTTCTGATCGATTAACGGTTCGAGGGCTTGAAATAATGCTTTTTAGGATGAGGTTAAGGCCTGTGTACCCTTAACAAGGTGGTTCGAAGCACCTTGCTCTGGCTTCGCAGGATCATCATAAGGCCTAAAAGTAGCTGTTTGCTCCTGCGTAGCATGATATTATCGATTAGAACCATCTTGCCCGGATCTGGTACTATCCTGTGAAGGTTTCGAAATAGCTGTAAATAGCAAAGACCCCTCGGGTTAGTATAACCGTTAGGGTCTTCGCCTGTCTAAAGAAAATTGAACCAATCATTAATATCATTACGATCTGCCTATGGCAGAGAAGTCATCTGGTCGAACGTAGCCTGAGTTTGACAGAATCCTTCATTTACATTGAAATGATTTTATGAACTACTCCTCAACCTCTGTAGGCTTAGGAGTTACACCATTTTTTTTGAAAAGCACTTTCATATCCTCATACACCGATTTGGCTCCGGGTTCGTTTTCGCCAGCCAAAAAGCGCATCATACGATAAAAAGAAAGGGCATTGGTATAATTATCATGATCCAGCAAGGTTTTGGTATCCAGTAGTTGCTGGGTTAGGTTTTCTAGCTGTTGCAAATGGGTTTCTATTTGTGTACGCCCCGCATAATCGCGGTCAAACTCTTGTTTATCCAGAAAATTAGGCACCCAGTTAGGGTGTTGCTCCATATAGCTTTTGGCTTTGTCTACGATAAGCTTGTTTTGATTGGCAATACGACCATACTGCAACCGCTGATCGGGAGTAAGGTTGACTGTTTTACCCTGTAATGCTTCTTTGATCAAAGTAATCCCTTTGGATAATTTATCGATGTCTTCGGTACTAAACGATACACTAATTAAATTTTCTAGTGCCATATACTAATAATTTTTAAATGATTAATGGTACAAGGATACGGCATGATAGTTTCGTTTTTTGAAACTGAGGATTTTTTTTGAAAAGTTTTTTTTACGATAGATAGTGCGGAAATATTTTACGGGCCGATCGTATTATCTTGTATGGATTGAAAATTTAGGCCACTTGACTAATGAATTCTAAGAAAATAATAATGTAATTATTAATTAAACTAGTCGCTAGGTGTTGTTTTCAAGTTCCAGTATTTTTTCAAAATCAGACATCATTGATTCTTTGATTTGATCTGGGGAAATTATTTTTTTAAATAATACTAAAATATATTTTGTTACGGTTATTAACAAGTAACTATAATTCTCGCGGACTTTTTGCTCTTCTAATTGATTATATCTATAGGCAATTTGACGAATTGTTAACTCTCCAAAGTGAGCAACTTTTGAAAACTCTGTATACCACAAAAATAACGTTCTAATTAGATGTTTTTCATCTTTTTTTAGGTTGGATTCAATATATTTTACTCTATCATAAGTTGATTGAATTTTCTTCAGATGTGGCTTAATCTCTCCATTATTAGCATAATATTTTTTACCAAGTTCATTAAAATATTCTTCAAATTCAGCATGGTTCTCAAACATACTAAATAATATTGATTCAATTTTTCTACTTTTTTTCTTAAAGCGATAATGTTCAGAGAAAATTTTTTCTAACTCCTCATTAATATTTGCTAATGAATCATTTTCTTTTTGGTTAATAAACTCTGCTAAAATTAGATTCGATATTACATCTCTCATTATAGAAATAAACGATACCTGAAAATGTGGTGATTCTTTAAATTGACTAAGTAGAAATATGGCTCCCTCAAAGAGCCGAATATTGACAAAAAGGATCTCATAATAGAATTTTTGAGAGTCGCTTTTTTCTGACTTTATCTGCAAAGTTTCTGCCAGTATTTTTTTAAGTAATTGATCAATATTTATTATTAATTCATTCATGATTTATCAACATGTACCGGTCATGGTTTTAGCAAGTTGAATTCCCTGTTTAATTTATAATTAAATCTTGTTGATTATTTAGTAGTGACTAATGTCTCTTGTATGCTGTATTTACCTGCCAAAAACTGCAGATGCAATATACAAATTATGAGAGTTTGTTTTTTAGCGTAGTTATATGGATTTAGGATGAAAACTAGAGGTAGGGGACATTATTTTTTAATAAAATCAATTTTAAGACATGTAATGATGAGTTTAGAACAACTTTATAAAAATATCACCAATACAAATCATCGCTTAAATGGAAGCTGTAGAATCGGATATTTACTTTTAAGGATTTGTTCAACTGTTACTAGTGTTATAGAAAGTGTTCATTCAATTCCCCATCGAAGATAAAAAGCAAAAAAAGGATCTGTAACATGAAGTATTCTTTCTTCTTTTTCCCAATCAATTACGGGTGTAGAGGATTCGTCAGATGCAGCAATCTGAGACATCTTATCCAAGACTCTTGTTATTTCATGTGCTTGAGGTTGTGTTCCAGTACTAACTTCTCGAACCGCTGTCCTTAGTGTTTCATAATCAATGGTATCTAATCCAGGTCTTAATTGAGCAAGTGCATGTAAAACTAAGCCGTAAATATCGGTAGTGGTGCCATTAGTCAATTGTCTTTGAACCCTGTCGGCTCTCTGTCTAGGTCCTTTACTTAATTTATCGAAAATAATTTTTCCAGTATTGAGAGATACATTTCTGAAAAGTTGCTCTATATCTACTTCGTCTATCATAATTTTGTCATCTACCGTTTCTTTTATACTTTTCATATTGCATATTTCTCGGCAAAACTCTTGCATCAAGTGAGGGCTGCCAATTGCTTCTGATGCAAGCTTATTAATGAATTCTTCTGCCAGCTGACAATTAAGTATAGGAAATCCGATTTTTGGAATTTCTATCAATTCGACCTCTTCCCAAGGAGGTACAGATACTGTTTCTATTCTGCCAGTCATTTCTCGTTCAACTTTTACAGCATCTAATCTTCTATGGGGTATAGCAATAAAAATAACAGGTAAACCATCGAAAATCAGCGCTTTAACCGCTCTTACTAGATTAGCTTGTTGTTCTCTTGGTAAATAATGGAAATCGTCAATAATTAGAGGTTTATTACTTTCCCTCAAAGCTTGAAGAGCGATAGTTTTGGGGTTTCCCTTTCTGTTCTGTGTTTTTCCTTCTCCCTTTTTTGTAGAATGAGAGGCAGAAGCTTCCCCTTTTAGCTTAAACAAAACCAACTGTTTGTCTGCACCTGCTTTTACTGCGCCTTGAGAAGTTTTGTTTTTAGATTCTGTAATTGTTTCATCTACATATGTATCCAATTGTAGAACAATTTCTAACCAAAAATCTTCTTCAGTAGAGAATGAACCACCATCAAACCAAATCGTTTCTGATTTTGGAAAGATTTTGTTTGTTAATACCGTTTTTCCTGACTTTGTTGAGCCAGTCATCATAACTAGTTTACAAAGAAAATCTTTAGCATCTTCTAATTTAGTTTCTAAATCTAGTTCCTTACGAGGATTATAGGTCAATGTTGGTTGACCGCCAGGAATAAAAACCTGTCTAGCTCTGTATTTTTGCTTTTTATTAAAAATTCCCATTTTTTACCTTTTCTATAACAATTGCATGATAGCAATCGCTATAATTTCTACTATATTAACGTGAGTTCGGTTTAAGGCTTACCCAATTCTTTGTAGGTTATCTATATTGATATTTGGTTTAGTTGGGTAAA
>CANMTP010000011.1 GCA_947500845.1 uncultured Aquimarina sp. | reverse complement strand
TACCCAACTAAACCAAATATCAATATAGATAACCTACAAAGAATTGGGTAAGCCTTAAACCGAACTCACGTTAATTAAAACAGAATTTTTTTATTATGAGAGTATAGTCCTTAGGTGCCCGGGTCTTGGAATTTCAAAGAGTTTGATAAACTTTATATTGTTGTAAAAGATAAAGTAACAAGTGTAATAAAACATTTGCAAAATTTATTGCTGCATGTGTAAAAGAAAATGTAATTATTCAACCTGAGGATTTTGTAGTAAAATGTACAGGTGCAACATAGGGATCTAAAATTATATATCATCCAGAATCTAGACTGCAAACTGCCCCTCAATAATATCGCTTCTGCCAAGGGTATGGAAAAGCCCAATTTTATTGGTACCGCCAAAGGGTATATACCCCAAGGCTTACCTTGAAATAAAAAATTTGTTTCTAACGAATGCCTCTGGGCTTGCCCCGAGGTAATTTACTAAAGGCATGAGAACTATTATGTGTAATGTGCCAGGCTAAATAGCACGTGATGGATTGATGAAATTCTTAGTGAAGACCAGTAGGAAGAAATTCATGGATACTTTCTCGAGGCCGAAAATGATAAAATCAACAATGCTGTAAACGAGTTCAATAGTGATTATACTGATGATCAGCTTCGCTTGTGTAGGATCAAGCTTATTAGTAATATAAAAAAATTTGAAAATGTTATTTATATTCAATACTGGTCGTTGAATTGATGACCAGTATTGAATTTTAATTAGATTTTATTGGTCAGGCACTCCAGGACAGCATGTCCAACGCGGTCCATCCCACCAGCATTGATTCTCTGTACAACCGCTCCACCATGATCCGTTAATTGACTTTAGTTTGCCTCGATCTAATTTCTCAATCCCTTCTACTTTTAAAATGTTTTTTAACATAACGATGTAAGATTAATAATTTGTATTTCTTGAAAATTTAAAGACATTCAAGTTTATGTCTATTCGAATTAGATTCTAAATATAGAATGTAAAAGAGACTAAATAGCTTACTAATTGATAAGCGAGAATGTATTAATTGTAAATGATCGGTATATGGGTTTAAGCGAGTTCTTTAATAAGATTAGTTAATTTTGATTTATTTCGGGTTGATACGATCACTTTTTCGTTATTACTAAGTACTAATGATTCTTTTTTATAAATAGATTGAATATGTTTTATATTAACAAGTACTGACCTGCTTGCTCTAAAAAAGCCTTTTTCCGAAAGTAACTCTTCATAGTATTTAAGTGGTTTTGATGCTAAATAATCTCTTTTATGTTTCGTGGTAAAAATCGTATAATTACCATCTGCACAACATTTTATGATGCTGTCTATTTCTAATAAGTTATGTTCATTGCCAGTATAGATCAGTAATCTAGACTCGGTCATAAATTCTTTGAATACTATATATTTTTGCTTAGTAAAAAGACGATCTTTTAGACGAATATACCGCTGAACGATGTTCTTTAATTTAGCGGTATCTATAGGTTTTTGAACAAAATTGAATGCATGATACTCAAGGGCTTTTTCAAGATAATCACTATATGCAGTTATGAAAATAACTTCAAAATTATAATCATGTATTGCATCAAGGATTTGAAAAGCATCACCATCTAACAGTTTTATATCCATGAATACTAATTCTGGAGTAGTGCTGTTCAAGATTTTAATTGCATCAATAACACAGTTTGAAGTAGCAATAATTTGTATAGAATCGCAGAGCTTTTGAAGAATCGATGTCAGGTATATGGTTGCTTCTTCTTCATCTTCTATAATAACCGCAGAAATTGTTTGTTTCATTTAATGATTTATATGAATAGCCCATTGAGCATTTTAATTATTTTATTCAAAATCTGTTAATTCGAGTGCTTCGATCGAAAGAAGAAGTGCCCGCCTGCCGGGGCAGGTATCTAGAATAGGATTTTGGATTCAAAAAGCTATTCTCAATAGTCCTTCAAAGGCAGACAGGCTAATTTTTCTTCATGTTATATCGAGCGGAGTCCAGAGATCATTACGAAAAATCACTCGAATTGAAGCTTTTCTCTACTATTTCTTTCATAATGCACAACGGGTATGAATAATTTATATCTAAATTAAGTAATTTTAACCGCATTACTCTTATTGATTTAAATATTTAAAATGAATAAACTGGCTATATTATTGATTATCATACCAATTCTGCAAGTAATAGGGCAGAAGAATATTTATACACAAAAAGAAATAGATAGTTTTCGAATTTTTCCAACCAACAGGCAAAACATATTAGAATACAAAAATATGTTAGAAACAGACGCTAACTTGATAGGTTGGACATATTACTACACAAAAATGAGTATGTTACACTTAAGGGAAAGCACGTACGATTCATGTTATTATTATTCAAATAAAGCAATAGAGTCTTATGAGTTGGCAGATAAAAAAGTAGCACATGAAGAAGAAAAATTGATAACCGCATATTACAATGGAGGTAGATCTTTGCGACTGTATTATGGAGATTACAACAAGGCTGTGAAATATTTACACAATTCATTAGACCTACTTGATAAATACCCACTTTCAATAGATCGGATAATAAGAGGATATATTTTAAAAGATATTGCTAGTAATCATTATTCTATGGGAGATGAAAAACTTACGATAAAGTATTTATTTGAGACCGAAAAGGATGCAAATTATCTCAAGAACCCACTAAATTATGGACCTCTGTATAATATGATTGGGGAGTTATATTTAAAAAAAAATAAGGTAGACTCGGCTAAATATTTTTTCGAAAAAGCAATGTTAGATACAATACCAAATAGTAAAGTATCTGCTCATAATAATTTGGGAGAACTATTTAAAAATCAGAATTCTTTGAATTTGGCATTGCGTCATTTTAGGGCATCCAAAGAAATTACAGATGCACATTACGATAGGATTGAGATCATTACTCGTTTTCTTTCTTTGGCCAATTATAATTATATATTGATTAATAATAAAAAATATAAAGAAAGTATAAACAACCTTGAAGCGCTGATTGATAGCACAAAAACTTTTGATAAAATTGACAGATATATCAAGAATCTCAGGATGACAATTTCAGATTATTTAATCGATGTATATCAAAAAAATAATCAATTATATAGGGCATTAGAAATTTCTAAACAAAAGAACGGATTTTTAGAAAAATATCATCAACAGGTATTAGACGAAAAGTTGAGAGAACTGAGCATTGCTTATGAAGTAAAAGAAAAAGATAAATCCATTCAACACTTAGAAGAAACTACCCAGGGACAAAATTTAGTTATTCAGCAGAGAACTATTATTGCATTAAGTCTTGCAGGGATCCTTTTTGTTGGTTTTGGTGCAGGATTCTTAATTTTCAGACAAAGAAAGCTTAAAACCAAATATGAAACTGCAAATTTGGAACAACGTTTGTTACGCTCACAATTGAATCCTCATTTCGTGTTTAATGCCCTAAATACTGTAAGTAGTTTGGCAAATAAAAAATCAGAAAACACAACTTCTTATATAGCAAAACTGAGTAGTCTGATTCGATTAATTTTAAAAAATTCAAGAGAAGAGTTTGTGTCATTAAGCGATGAGTTAAAATCTATTGAATATTATCTGGAATTACAATCTAATTTTTCTCAGAAATTCACCTATCAAATTGAGATTGAAGATGAAATTAATCCAGAAGAAACTCATATCCCACCCATGTTTATTCAACCATTCATAGAAAATGCTATCGAGCATGGCTTAAAAGACGTAGCAGATGGAATTATTAATATAGATCTAAAAATTAATAAAATAGATACATTGCTTGAGTGTAAAATTATTGATAATGGTATAGGTATTGCAAAAGTATTAGCATCTCAAAGAGAAAATGAAGTAGCATATGAATCTTTTTCTGGCAGAATTCTGAAAGAAAGACTTCAGATTTATTCTAAGTCTTTAAATAAAAAGGCAAAATACACAACACGACCCTTTACTAAACAAAGAGGTACCGAAGTAAATATATCGTTGCCTTATGTTTTTGATTCTTAAAAACACAAACACTTTATTCTGAGTTATGCAGTTTCATCGATCTGCCTAATTCTATTACTATCTCTATGATTTCTGAAGATATTAATGGTAGATTTTTTTTTAAAGTATAAGCAGGTACACCCTGACTAAACACATGTGCTTCATCATGAATTACTTTTGATTTGTTTGATTTCGAACTATTTACAACTCTTCAGCACGAATTTTTTTAAGATTAGAGAATAAATATAGTAAACTATAACCAATTACCTATCTTTGCGTTTCAAAAATTAAAACGCTTAAAACAACGCTGCTATGCAAGACGGATTATACGCAAAATTTAATACAACCAAAGGAGAAATCCTTATCAATTTAGAATATAAAAAAACACCAGGAACAGTAGGAAACTTTGTTGGCCTTGCTGAAGGAAACATTGAAAATGAAGCTAAACCCCAAGGGAAACCTTATTATGATGGTTTAAAATTTCATAGGGTAATTGCTGATTTTATGATTCAGGGAGGAGATCCACAAGGAACAGGTGTTGGAGGCCCGGGATATCAATTCGATGATGAAATACATCCCGAACTTAAGCATGATGGCCCGGGAGTATTATCTATGGCTAATGCAGGACCTGGAACTAACGGAAGTCAGTTTTTTATTACACATGTAGAAACCTCGTGGTTAGATGGTAATCATACTGTTTTTGGAAAAGTAGTAGAAGGACAAGAAGTAGTAAATGAGATTGCTCAAGGCGATGTCATAAACGAAGTAGAAATAGTAAGAGTGGGAGAAGAAGCCAAAAATTTTAATGCGGTTGAGAGTTTTAGACAATTTAACGGAGCTAAGGCAGAGCGAGAAGCTGCTGCAAAAAAGAAATCAGAAGAATTGCTTGAAGAACTAGCTAATGGATTTGATAAAACAGATAGTGGCTTGCGATACAAAATCATCGAGAATGGAAGCGGGCAAAACGCAGAAAAAGGGAAAACTGTTTCCGTACATTATAAAGGGAGTTTAACCGATGGCACAATATTTGATTCGTCATACAAACGCAATCAACCTATTGATTTTCCGTTAGGTATGGGGCAAGTGATTTCCGGATGGGATGAAGGAATTGCATTGCTTAAAGTAGGTGATAAAGCTCGATTTGTAATTCCACCCAATTTGGGATATGGTGAAAGAGGAGCGGGTGGCGTTATTCCTCCTAATGCGACATTAATTTTTGATGTTGAATTGGTTGATGTTAAATAGTAGAGTTTTTTTATTGAACTTATATAGAAAATCCCTCTTTACAGTAGGGGTTTTCTTTTTTTAAAGATACTTACGATAGGATTTTATGAAATATGTTAAACAAGTTTTTTGTGTTATGTCTTTTATTTTTAATATTTTAACGCTAGTTTTTTTCTTTAGTTAAAAATCATTTAGTTAAAAATAGTAGGTAAACCATACTTTTATTAATACTTTAACCCAAAATAGCTTTACCCCCTAGATTATGAAAAAACTGTTATTAACCTTATTTATTCTTTGTAATATTTCTTTTTCCTCGGCACAGGATGTAGAGGATATTCTTAGTACTATTAAGGATCAATTGGAAATTATAGATAGCTATATTGAATTTGATACTTTTTACCTTGATCCAGAAGAATTTTTGGATAAAATGGCTGATCATGGAGCAGAACTTAATGGTTATTATGAACATGAGCGACTCAAAAAGATGGTAAGAAAAGTCGGTACCCGAAAAGCAGATGTAGTGACTACATTTTATTTTTGGAATGACCAACTAATTCATGTAAATTATAAACAAAGACCATATTTGACGACCACTAATTCTAATGGACAAAAAGCCTTAGACTACTCAAAAGCATATACTAAGTATGAGTCAAAACATTTTTTTAATGGTGGAGAAGAAGTGAAAAAAGAAGAAACCGGTAGTCCAATGGGCGAAATAACTCCTGAAGAAAACTTTGTTAAGTATGCAAATGAAATGAAAGGCTTATTAGATAATAAATTCTATAACAGGGATACATACGAAGCTCTGCAAGGAAAATGGCTCTTTGTACAGAATACAGAGGATTATATTATTTTTGAGGGAACAATACGATTCAATTTTTATGACGGAAAGTTTGCCAATCGTTTAAAAACAAGGATAGATGATGGTGTATTAGAATGTTTTTTTCCAATGGATGATCGCTTATATAGATATAAGATCCTCGATTTAAATAGCAACATTCTTACTCTGGTAGATCTTTTTTCAAAAGAAGAGTTTGTATATGCAAAAGTAGATCAGTAGTTATGAATCTTAGGTATCCAATCGGGAAGTTTGAATGTCCAGGAACTATAACTCCTGAGCATATAAGTAAATGGATATCGGATATAGAAAAGTTGCCATCAAAAATATCTGATTTGGTTTCAGATTTTTCTCGCGGGCAGTTAGAAACTCCATATCGTGATGGTGGCTGGACAGCAAGACAAGTAATACATCATATTCACGATAGTCATCATCATGGATATATTAGGTTTAAATGGGCAATGACCGAAGAAAAACCATTAATTAAAGCCTATAATGAGCAGCTATGGGCTGAATTATTTGATACCAAATCAGCTCCAGTTAGTTTATCCTTAGATCTTATAAAAGCCTTACATGCCAAATGGGTGTTTTTTTTGAAGGGATTATCGCCTATTGACCTTAAAAGAGAGTTTATTCACCCTGAAGGGAATATTACCATTTCTTTAGCTGAAGATATAGGGATTTATGCATGGCATGGAAATCATCATTTGGCTCATTTAAAAATTATTTCAGAGCTCTAAATGAACAAAATCATTCTTTGCATTTCTCTATACCCATCTTTTAAGCCAGGGTATTTTAACTCATAAAAAGAAACTGTTTTAAAACCAATTTTTTTATAGAAAGTAAGCGCAGGACTTGTGGTCATTACATCTAGCCAAATTATTTTCTTATTCAGGTGTATTGCAAAGTTTTTTATAAAATCAATCCCTTTTTTACCAATGCCTAAACCTATTGATTCTTTTAACAGGTAGATTTTTTCCAGCTGTAGTGCTTCAATTTTTGTATGCTCCATGATTTCCTGATGCTGCCGTATTTTTAACAGACCTAAGTTTTTGGTGTCTTTTTCAACTAAGAAATAAATTATATTATTATTTGTAAAGTCTTTAGCAAAAGCATTTTCAGTAAAACTTAAATTGATATAATAACTTGGATCATCGTTTTTCCAAATATGTGTATAATGTTCTGGGTAAAATTGCTGACTTATAGCTACCATATTCTTAATATCGCCTTTCGAACATTTTCTGAATATAATCTCAGAATTCATAAGCTATTCTTTCCACTTAATATTACATCCAATGCTTGGCTTTTGATCTAAAGAAACGGTTGCATTACGAAGTACGGCATCTAAAGCTTGTCTTAGATCACGGCCATTCACGGGGATTCCATTACCCGGTCTTGAATCATCAAGTTGTCCGCGATAAATAAGCATCAATTCTGCATCAAACAAATAAAAGTCCGGAGTACAGGCAGCATCATAAGCCTTTGCCACTTCTTGAGTTTCATCATAGAGGTATGGAAAAGTATACTTATTTTTTTGGGCCGTTTTCCACATTTTTTCTGGCGAATCCTGGGGGTATTTTTCAACATCGTTACTGCTAATAGCAACAAAACTAAATCCCTGAGCTCTATAGTCATTAGCCACCCTAACGATTTCTTCGTTTACGTGAATCACAAAGGGGCAATGATTACAAATAAACATAATTACAGTTCCTCTTTCTCCTTTTATGTCTTTTAAAGACATTGTGCTTTTAGTAATCGTATCAACCAGAGTAAATTCGGGTGCAACGGTGCCTAACGGCAGCATATTTGATGGTGTACGAGCCATAACTACTTTTGTTTTTCTTAAGTTCTAAATTACAATTTTCTCTATTAATGAGTCTAAAAAATATTATCTTAGTTACATCAAAAAATTAATAATTATGAAAACGTTAGATGCTTGGTTCAAGGAGTATGCAGTAAGTCATCAAAACAAAACTAATATCGTAATTCATTTTATTTGTGTTCCTGCAATATTTTTTTCTATTGTGGGGCTTTTAATGAGTATTCCAAATGGTTTTTTAACTTCTATTATACCAGGGGATAATGCTTTTATAGAGAACTGGGCTTTTATAGTATTGTTATTTGTACTTTTCTTCTATGTGAGGTTATCAGTAAAGATGGCATTACAAATTTTGGTTTTTTCTGCTTTTTGCATTATTGCTAACTATTTCATTAGTTTATATGCGCCTTTATGGATAGTTTCAAGTGCCATTTTTGTTGCTGCCTGGATCGGACAGTTTTATGGGCATAAAATTGAAGGACAGAAACCTTCATTTTTAAAAGATCTACAGTTTTTGCTCATCGGCCCTGCATGGGTGATTCAAAAAATGTTTGGAAAAGAGTAATATGACCTTAGAAAATTGGAAAAACTCGGGTTCATATTTTGAATATAAAGATAGTTGTCAAATATTTTATAAAGAGTCGGGTAGTGGTGAACCTCTCATTTTAGTGCACGGATTTCCTACGGCATCTTGGGACTGGTGTAAGATATGGAATTCTCTTACAGAAAAATATCAGGTGTATACACTAGACATGATGGGATACGGTTTTTCATCTAAACCATCAAATTTTAAATATACTATTGCAGCCCAGGCTGACTTATGGGAGGCTTTTCTAAAAGAAAAAAAACTGTCTTCGTTTCATATTCTCGCTCATGATTATGGAGACACTGTTGTACAAGAAATGCTGGCAAGATCAAGAGAGAATTCTAAATATGAATTTAAGATTAAATCGGTTTGTTTTTTGAACGGCGGTATGTTTCCGGAAACCAACTTTCCCACGGTTACTCAGAAGCTTTTGTTAACCCCCTTTGGTAATGTCTTGAAACATTTTATGGGAAGAAATACCTTGGCTAAGAACTTTAAAAATATCTTTGGGAAAAACACCCAGCCAACTGAGCAGGAAATAGATGAATTTTGGGAGTTAGTTGAGTATAATTCCGGAAAGAATGTTATCCCAAAACTTATTAAATATCTTACCGAAAGAAATACGTATAAAATTAGATGGAGAGAGGCAATACAATACACAGATGTACCCAAACGATTGATTGATGGAGGTGTTGATCCAATTTCAGGAAAACACATGGCAGAATTTTATAAAAAAATCGTACCTAAGGCTGATGTTGTTATTCTAGAAGAAATTGGTCACTATCCTCAGGTAGAAGCACCTAAGCAGGTGTTATTTCATTATAATGAGTTTAGGACCAGGATCAACTCTTAAAAACTTCAAATATAATCGTAGAATTATAAAAAATCATTTGATTTACTTAACCCTTAACCACTAACCACTAACCACTAACCACTAACCACTAACCACTAACCACTAAAACCACTATTTCTACATTTCGTCACTGAAGAAAATAGCATTCATTAATAATTTGTTCGTTCCATACCAAAAAGCTCTGAAGTTGGTGTTGTCAGTAAATAAAATTATGTTTCCCTTTCCTAGGTCATTATGTCTAAATGGGACAGTGCCAGATAATGAGTCAAGATTCTTTTTACTTATATAACCACTTAACAATGGATTTTTAGTATACTTAATAGGGTTATTATAACTTTGTTTGTCTGGTTTTATAAAAAATGTGGTATTTCTGAATAAAGGGATTCTATCATTTTTATAGCCAAAATTAACAGGGTGTGAGCGATCAATATCAGCCTCAAAAATTGCTCCTCCAATCAGTTGTGCCCCAGAAAAATCTCGTTTTTGTTCAAACGATATGTTTGTAGCGTCGTTTTCTGGCTTTGCAAATTCGATTTTCATGAATTCGTTATTTTTAAAAAAATCGGCAGCATTTCTATAGCCAATTAGGGTACCGCCATTACGAATCCATGTTTTCAGCCTTTCTTCTTGACCCTTTTTGAAACTATGACCTCGATGATTAGGTAAAATGATATGCGTATATCTTGATAGATCAAATCTGTTAAAATTTTCTGTATTCAGTTTTGTAATGGGGATGTCATAGCGTTGATCCATCAAATGCCAGACCTCACCTGCATCATAGGGAGTAATTCCGTCACCTGTAAATAAACCAATTTTTGGAAGCGACAATGCTCTAAATTGATTGCTGCCCAAATCAATACCTTCAGTAAGACCTGTTGACACACCTGTAATGTCCACATGATTTTCTGAAGCAATTTTTTTAAGGAATTCGTATAGCTCTTTCGTAGCAAGTTTTTGATTTTGAACAGGAATCATAATAGTTCCGTAGTCATATTCATTTTGCTCAAGAGTAAATGGCTTCATCCCTACTTTGGCACGTAACCCTTTTTCAAGAATCTGGTACAGTGCTCTAGGGCTATAATACTCGTGCCATTGCATGAGATACGCATAATTACTTTGGGATACTGGTTTGGATTTTCTGTGTTTTAAGTCGGATACTTCACTTCCTATATTTGATGACGACACTTGATCTGCATAATCTAGATTAAAAGAAAGCGGGAATGTCCATGCTGATATATCATAAAAGAGGCTATCCTGAAATTTTGTTCTTTTTTCAAAAATAGCTTTGATCAACCTGCTTTGTTTTTGGTTTTTTGGGACTATGAAACTATATCCTTTTTTAAAATTTTTACCCTTGATGGATATATCTTGTACCGGATTGTATAATTTTATTTTGTGTCTATTCAGAATTTCGGCCAAATGATATGCAGAAGCCGCGTCTTTTTCATTTCCGAAAATATAGGCATCTTTCGTAGCTTCTTTTCTGGCGTTATTATAAAAGTTTCGCTTGTACTGAAGCAATTCTTTACGCATGGATTTTGCTGCCTCAAGGGTTGATAGAGCAGCAGTAAACTGGTTTCTTATGGTAAAAGGAAATGTAAGTATACCATTATCAGTTTCTTGAGCGTGACCCCTGGAACTTCCTTGCTCAAATAAAATACCAATTCCACCATTTATATCAGGAAAAGTAGAACCTTTTCCATAATAAAAATCATCAAAATTTTCTTCAGTGTAATATAAGGATCCAATATTGTCTAATGCTTTTGCATGGTAATTGGCAATTTTTTTGGTGAGTTCCTGATTTAATTTGGGAGTTAACGGGTGAGTTCTTGATTGTATCCCTGGTTGAAAAAAGAAAGTACTGTTAGATCCCATCTCATGATGATCGGTCAAAACATTCGGGTACCATTTATGAAAAGTTGAAATTCTAGCCTTTGATTCTGGTAATTGTACCGGTAACCAATCACGATTCATGTCAAACCAATAATGATTGGTTCTTCCACCCGGCCATACTTCTCTATATTCTCTATCCTGAGGATCGGGATTAATATTTTTGCTTTTATTCGTATTGGCCCAATAGGCAAAACGCTGTAATCCATCGGGATTAAAAGAAGGGTCAAATAAAATGATGATATTGTTAAGCAGTTCTTCTATTTCCTGACCTTGTGCAGCTGCCAGATGATATGCAGCTATCAGTCCTGCATTCGCACCACTAGGTTCGTTACCGTGAATAGAGAAGCCTTGATAAACGACCGCCGGCAAGGTTTCAATATCGACGAGACCAGAATTAATTTCGGTTAGCTCAATATGCTGCTCTCTAATTTTTTTTAAGTTTTGATGATTTTTTTCTGAAGTTATGGTGAGTAACAGAAGGGGACGATCTTCAAAAGTTTTTCCTCTATCTTCAATAGTAATTCTGGGAGATGAATCGGCTAGCGCCATCATATAGGTAACTAACTTATCATGAGTTACATGCCATTTTCCTGGTACAAAACCTAACACACTTTGTGGGGTAGGAATGGCAGAATTATAGGTGACATTTTTTGGGAGATAATATTCTAAAGAAAGATCATTTTGTGAGTAGGTGATAAGACTAAAGAGTCCTAGAATGACTGTAAAAATATATTTCATTTCAGTTTGGTTGTATTATATAATCGGTGAATATAAAAAAAACCGTTTCAGAGAATGAAACGGTTTGCATAACTTTAACTTACGTTAAATATTCTTTTATATATCGTCGAAGCTTACATCGGTAAAACTTTCTGCAGATACTTTTTCATCTTTTTCTACGGATGAATCAGTATCATACGATTTTTGATAATCTTTTTGATGTCTTTCGCTGATTACTTCTTCACCTTTTTCATCTACAATATAGCTGGTCATCTCATTTAAGATGTCAGTAAATCCAGCAAAATCTTCTTTATAAAGATAGATTTTATGTTTTTTGTAGTGAAAAGATCCATCGTCGTTAGTAAATTTTTTACTTTCTGTTATGGTCAAGTAGTAGTCGCCCGCCTTAGTAGCTCTTACATCAAAGAAATATGTTCTTCTTCCTGCTCTTAAAACTTTTGAGAAAATTTCTTCTTTCTCCATCATTTCATGGTCGCTCATAATACCTATTTCTTAAATTAATTAATATGCTATGATCGTTTCAAAAATCCAAAAAAAATGTTAATCGGGCAAAAAAAACTCATATTTCTTTTTCGCTAAGCTGTTTTAAATAGAGCTCTTTGTAGTATCCTTCTTTGTTTAACAGTTGATTATGAGTGCCTTGCTGGATTATTTGGCCATTTTCTAAAACAATAATTTTATCGGCATTTTTGGTCGTCGAAACCCGATGACTAACGATAAAAGTAGTTTTATTCCTAGATATTTTGTTAATGTTGTGTAAAATCTCTTCTTCAGTTTCTGTATCAACTGCCGATAAACAATCATCAAAAAGAAGTATCGAAGGATTTTTAATAATAGCTCTTGCGATAGAAACCCTTTGTTTTTGACCACCAGAGAGTGTAATACCGCGTTCTCCTAGAATTGTCTCATATTGTTTACTAAAGCCGACTATATTTTCGTGTACTACGGCATCTTTTGCTGCTTGATATACCTCTTCGTCGGAAGCTTTTTCTTTACCAAATTTTATATTGTTTTTGATACTGTCACTAAACAAAAATGCATCTTGTGGCACATAACCAATACACTCTCTTAAATTGATGAGGTTCAATTCCTTTATAGGGGTACCATCAATACGTATTTCTCCAGAAGAAACATCATATAGCCTTCCTATAAGATCTAGTATTGTAGATTTTCCAGAACCAGTTTTACCAATGATCCCAATAGTTTCACCATTTTTTACTTCAAAACTCACATTACGCAAAGCAGTTATGTCAGTATCATCATATGTAAAAGAGACATTTTTAAAGCTAATATTCCCTATTATCGGCGTTTCTTGAGTAACAGTGTTGGTAATTTCGGGTTCCTGGCTCAAAAATTCATTAATTCTCACCTGAGAAGCTTCAGCTTGTTGCACGATAGAGCTTACCCAACCTACAGTAGCTACCGGCCATGTAAGCATATTGACATACAATATAAATTGGACTATGATCCCTAGATCTTCAATTGTACCATCCAGAAATTGTTTTCCACCGATATAGATCACCAAAATGTTACTAAAACCGATTAACAATACCATTAATGGAAAAAATAAGGCTTGTACTTTGGCTAGATCTAGATTTTTATCTCTGCTAATATTAGATAATTCTGTAAAATTTTGGTGAGTTTGTGGCTCTATACCATATGCTTTGATTACAGTAATACCACTAAAAGACTCTTGGGTGAATGTGGTTAGTTTTGATAAAAACTCTTGTACAATACTACTTCGTTTGTGAATCGCTACACTAAGTTTGTAAATTGATATAGATAATATAGGTAGAGGGGCTACTGTGTATAGCGTTAGCTCTGGTGCAATGCTTATCATATATCCGATCACAATAACAAAAAGTGTGATTGTATTGACGCTATACATAATAGCAGGACCTACATACATTCTCACTTTGGATACATCCTCACTAATTCGATTCATAAGATCACCGGTTCGGTTTTTCTTATAAAAGTTTAAAGATAATCTTTGGTAGTGCTGATAGACTTCGTTTTTTAAATCAAATTCTATAAATCTTGAAACTACAATAAAAGTCTGACGCATTAAAAAAGTAAATAATGCCGATATAAGTACAGCACCCAGAATAAGTAAAATATTTAAGACTAATCCACTTCTTACTTCGGCAAGACTTGTGATTTCATTATCTAAATATTGCTGTACTACATCAACAGAGTCTCCAACAAAAGAAGGCACCAAAGTCGCAAATATTCTAGCAACGATAGTAATTACCAACCCAATAAGGAGTCTGTATTTATAGTTTAAAAAGTACTTATTTAAATGGCGTAATGCACGCATATAGTATTGAAGTTTAAGTGTCTATTTTTTTAAGGAATTCGTAAAATTTAACAGCTTTTTTGTCTAAATTCACAAAATTAATTTATTTTAGCATCTTGATTTTGAGTATTATATAATCTTTAACGTTTTAAATTTTCATAACATGATAACCGAAGTGCTTACTGCAAATCAATTAAAAAAAGAAGCCCCTGTCTTTGGACAACTTTCTTTCGACAATCATGAACAAGTTGTTTTTTGTCAGGACAAAGATACAGGATTGAAGGCAATAATTGGTGTGCATAACACAATTTTGGGACCTGCACTAGGAGGTACCAGAATGTATGATTATAAAACCGAATGGGATGCACTTAACGATGTTTTAAGATTGTCTCGAGGAATGACTTATAAGGCTGCAATAACAGGATTAAACCTCGGAGGTGGAAAAGCAGTAATTATAGGAGATCCTAAAAAAATCAAAACCCCAGAATTGATGACACGTTTTGGTAAGTTTGTACATACATTAGGAGGTAAGTATTATACAGCTGAAGACGTAGGTATGGAAACCTCTGATATGGATATTGTAAGAGAGGTAACACCATATGTGACCGGAATTTCAGAATCTAAAGGTGGTGCAGGTAATCCTTCTCCTGTTACTGCATATGGAGTATATATGGGAATGAAAGCTGCTACCAAATTTGCCTACGGAAATGATACTTTAGAAGGGAAACGAATTGTGGTACAAGGTATTGGACATGTGGGTGAAGAGCTTGTTCGCTTGACTTCTGAAGAAGGAGCTAAAGTCATTATTAGTGATATCAATGAAGAAAGACTTCAGGAAGTTAGCTTAAAATATGGGGTGGATATTTATAGAGGTAATGATTTGTATACCGAAACGGCAGACATTTATGCTCCTTGTGCTTTGGGCGCTACTGTTAACGATGAAACGATTAATAAATTAAAAGTAAAAGTGATAGCTGGAGCTGCAAATAACCAACTTGCAGATGAAAATATTCATGGTCCATTATTGCAAAGTAAAGGGATAGTTTATGCTCCGGATTTTCTAATCAATGCTGGAGGAATTATAAATGTTTACGCTGAAATTGAAGGTTATGGCAGAGATCAAATTATGGCAAAAACACAAAACATTTATGATACTACCCTTGATATTTTGAATAAGGCGAAAGCTACTAATGTCACTACTAATGCGGCAGCATTAAGTATTGCAGAAGATAGAATTACCGCTAGAAAAAATGAGCTGTAATTAATTGTATAAAAAAAAGTATTTAGCATAGCTAGATTAAAAATAATAGTATTTTTGCAGGGTAAAAGTTAAAATGACTTTTACCCTTTTTTAATATAAAGTTCTTTGTAATTTTCTATGTTAACCAGAAGACATATTAGAGTAAAAGTGATGCAGTCTCTCTATTCGATGGAGCAGACTCAAAGTGATAACCTAGATAAAGAAGAAAAATTTCTTCTCTTTAGTATTAATCAGATGTACGATTTGTTTCTCATAAATCTTCAACTTTTGGTAGAAATAAAAAAACAGGCTACCGATTTTTTGACTCTTAGTCAAAAAAAACATCTGGCTACTTCCGATGAAAAAAATCCAAATACAAAATTTATCAATAACGAGATTTTATCGTTGTTAGAAAGCAACATTCACCTTAAAACCGAAATTGAAAAGAAAAAACTTAATTGTTGGCAGTTAGATGATGAATATGTAAAAATATTGTGGAACGAAATTAGAGAGAGTGAGTTATATAAGGATTATATGAGCACAAAATTGAGCTCTTTTAGGGAGGATAAAGATTTTGTACTAGACATCTTTAAGGAAATTATAGCTCCCAATGATAAGCTTTATGAGTATATAGAGGATAAAAACCTTACTTGGATAGACGATTTGCCAATAGTCAATACGGCCATTATCAAAATGTTACGTAAGAGTAAGGCTTCTAATGATGAAAATAAATCATTGCCCAAATTATATAAAGATGCCGATGATAAGAAGTTTGCCGTTGATATTTTTAGAAAAACAGCTCTTAACGCGGTAGAGTTTACTAAAGAAATTGACGACAGAACCCCAAATTGGGATCAAGATCGTATCGCCGAGCTCGATAAAGCTATTATTAAAATGGCAATTTGCGAGTTTGTCAAGTTTCCCTCAATACCCGTAAAAGTAACAATTAACGAATATTTAGAAATTGCAAAAGAGTATAGTACTCCTAAAAGTAGTATTTTTATCAACGGTATTCTTGATAAAATATCCAAGGAGTACCAGGAAAACGGCAAATTAAATAAAGTGGGCCGAGGACTTATGTAGTTCAAAAAAAAATGTATTTTTAACCTCAAATAATTAAAAACCCAAGTAATGAAAAATGGAATCTTAATTTTAGCAGGAATTTTTGCTATGACATTCGTGTCATGTAAAGATGATGCTACAAAGAAAGTTAAAGAAGAAAATGTAGAAATTGCTTCAGAACGTGATGCAAAGAATACAGACTTTCCTGTCATGACTTTTGCTGAAACAGAACATGATTTCGGAACTATTAATGAAGGAGATGTAGTAGAGCATAAATTTACCTTCACCAACACTGGTAAAGCACCTCTTGTAATAGTAAATGCAAAAGGAAGCTGTGGTTGTACCGTTCCTGAATGGACAAAAGAACCAATTGCTCCAGGGGATTCTGGAGAAATGTTAGTAAAGTTTAACTCAAATGGTAAGCCAAATCAGCAAACCAAGCAGGTAACTATTACTACGAACACAGAAGCAGGAAAGGAAATTCTTAAGATCAAAGCACTGGTAACTCCAAAGGCTAAGCCTGTAAGTGGAACTCCAGTAAGCGAATAATATTTTATGGAAGGATTCGGAGGACAGTTACCTTTTATACTATTGATATTTGTGGTGATGTATTTTTTTATGATACGGCCGCAGATGCAAAAAGCAAAAAAGGAGAAAAAATTTGCTGAAGAGCTTAAAAAAGGAGATCGTGTTGTTACAAAAAGTGGTCTTCATGGAAAAGTTTTTGATTTCAGCGAAAAAAATAATGCAGTTATTATTGAAACAGGAGCCGGTAAATTAACTTTTGATAAATCTGCTATTTCGTTAGAGATGAGTCAGAAATTAAATGCGCCACCTGCTGAAAAAAAGAAATAATAGCTACTTAATCTATAAAAAGTGCAGTGTTTAAAACATTGCACTTTTTTTATACGGTATTTTGAAATGATCTAGTAATTCACTGAAATTTTAACTTGTTTTTTGCTTTTCAGCAGTCAACTCGACAATCTTAACAATTACCTCGACGGCTTTGATCATACTCTCTACAGGAACATATTCGTAACGGCCATGAAAATTATGTCCTCCAGCAAAAATGTTGGGGCAGGGCAGTCCCATATAGCTTAACTGAGATCCATCAGTGCCACCACGAATAGGTTTTATAATAGGCGTTATGTTAAGAGATTTCATTGCTTCTTCGGCTATATCAACAATATGCATTACTGGTTCTACCTTTTCTCGCATGTTGTAATATTGATCTTTAATCTCAATTTTAATTACTTCTCTTTTGTGCTGTGCATTAATTTCTAAAGTCAACTTTTTCATGACTTCCTTTCGTGCTTCGAAATGTTCTTTGTCATGATCTCTTATGATATATTGGAGTTGAGTTTCTTCGACATCACCCTTTATAGTATGCAGATGAAAAAAACCTTCACGTCCACTAGTATGTTCTGGTGTTTCCATTCTAGGTAAAGAATTAATGAAATCCTGTGCGATATAAATGCTATTGATCATCTTTCCTTTTGCGTATCCAGGATGCACTATTTTTCCTTTAACAGTTACAACCGCTCCCGCAGCATTAAAATTTTCATATTCTAACTCACCTATTTCGCTTCCGTCCATCGTATAGGCCCAATCGGCTCCAAATTTTTTTACATCAAATTTATGGGCTCCTCTACCAATTTCTTCATCGGGAGTAAATCCAATACGAACTTTTCCATGTTTAATTTCCGGATGCTGTATCATGTATTCCATAGCGGTGACTATTTCTGTAATTCCTGCTTTATCATCGGCTCCTAGTAATGTAGTACCATCTGTGGTGATAAGAGTTTGACCTTTGTATAGTTTTAGATCTTCGAAGTAATCAGGAGATAACACTATATTTTCTTCTTGATTAAGAATTATATCTTCACCATCATAGTTTTCAATAATTTGCGGCTTAACATGAGCACCAGTAAAATCAGGACTGGTATCAAAATGCGATATAAAACCAATAGTAGGCACCTCTTTATCTATATTTGAAGGTAAGGTAGCCATGATGTAAGCATTTTCATCGATGGTTACATCTTTCAGACCTATATCCTTCAATTCTTCAACCAATTTATTGGCAAGATCCCATTGTTTTTCTGTACTCGGGGTGGTATTACTATCAGGGTCACTTTCTGTGTCTATGGTTACATAGCTAATAAATCGATCTATAATCTGTTTTTTTGAAATCATTTCTTAAGGAATACTATTTATTTCTTTACTAAAATTTTTTGTTTTCTACTTTACATTCTAATAGAAAGGCACGTATGGTTGTTAAGTTAAAAATTTGTTTTTTAAAATTCAGGAAAATCTACACTACAAAAATTATAAATTAACATTGAAATAAAAACAATCAATTAAGTTTATTAATAAGTGTTTTCTAATAAAATTCTAATGAAAACTTTAATTATATCGAAAAAAGGTTAATATAATGTGAAATTTAAATTACATTTAAGTACACAATCATTCAATTATTAATCAAAAATATAATTATGTTTAAACTTTACGTAATGGTATTGTTGTTTTCTTTGGGGTTTACAACAATTTCCACAGCACAAGAAGTAACAGGGACGGTTTTAGATGATCAATCGCAACCTCTTCCTGGTGTTTCAGTAGTTATAAAAGGAACCGATACAGGTACGATAACAGATTTTGATGGTAAATATTCAATCGCTGCAGATGTAGGTCAAATATTGGTTTTTTCTTATGTCGGATTTGAAAAGCAAGAAGTAACCGTTTCAGGACCTACTCTTGATGTAACCATGCAGTCAGGAGTATCATTAGACGAAGTAATATTGGTAGGAACTCGAAACGTGAACAGAACGATAACCGAGACTCCTGTTCCAATAGATGTTTTGGATATTAAGCAACTTGCAAGCGCCTCTCCGCAGGTTAATTTGAATCAGATTCTTAACTACGTTGCTCCTTCTTTTTCTTCAAATACCCAAACTATATCTGATGGTACAGACCATATAGATCCTGCTTCTTTACGAGGTCTTGGACCTGATCAGGTACTTGTTCTAATTAACGGGAAAAGACGTCATACTACCTCTCTAATTAATGTTAATGGAACATTTGGAAGAGGTAGTGTAGGTACAGACCTTAATGCTATTCCCGCAGCGGCAATACAGCGTATCGAAGTACTAAGAGACGGTGCAGCAGCACAATATGGATCTGATGCTATTGCAGGAGTAATTAATATTGTTCTTAACAAAAGTGTAAATGAACTGAGTTTATCAGTAACCGGAGGAGCGAATGTTTCTAGAAATGCAGAAGAGCAAACAGGCGGTATCGATGGAGAAACTATAAATGTTGCCGCCAGTTATGGATTGCCTCTTGGTGATAAAGGTGGTTTTATTAATTTTAGTGGTGATTTTGATTATCGTGATTTCTACAGTCGTATGAAAGAATGGGAAGGAAGTATTTTTAATGCATATAATGCGATAGAATATCAAGCTTCTTTGTTGGGAAATGATCTTTCGGAGTTGGAAACTAACTTACCTGCAATTCAGAGTTTTGCTTTAAATGTTCCTTATTTCTCTACTCAATTACAAAATGACATTCAGTCGGCAACTTCTTTGAATGAATTACAGACCATATTAGACGTAGACGTGACTGAGGATGAACTTACTACTCGCGGGCAGAACAGAACTGATTATAATATGAGAGTAGGACAATCAGAACTTAGAGGAGGACGTTTCTTTGCTAATTTCTCCTTACCCTTAGATGATAATGGTACAGAACTATATTCTTTTGCTGGTATTAGTACCAGAAAAGGTAATTCTGCAGGATTTTATCGACTTCCTAATCAAAGTAGGACGTATACGCCTGCATATGTTAATGGATTTCTACCTGAAATAAATTCTAAAATTTCTGATCAATCCGTCTCCGCAGGTATTAAAGGAAAAATAGGAGATTGGGATGTCGATTTTAGTAATACGTATGGTAAAAACAGTTTTTTATATACGATTTCTAACACATCAAATGCCTCACTTCTTAAAGCGACACCCACTACATTTGATGCTGGAGGGTTTTCTTTCCTGCAAAATACCACGAATTTGGATATAACAAGATACTACGAAGACGTATTTGCAGGATTTAATGTTGCTTTTGGAGCAGAACATCGATTAGAAACCTATGAAATTATCGCTGGCGAAGAAGAATCCTATGCTCAATATGATATTGATGGGCAACCTATCACTGCATCAACACAGACACCACCCACAGACTTTTTTGGAAGAACAAGACCCGGTGGATCACAGGTGTTTCCTGGTTTTGGCCCTACCAATGAGCTATCACGCGATAGGACTAGTATTGCAGGATATTTGGATCTGGAAGCTGACTTTACAGAGAGGTTTTTGGTGAGTTTTGCTTCACGTTTTGAAGACTATAGCGATTTTGGATCTACTATAAATTTTAAATTAGCTACGCGTTACAAATTGACCGATGATATAAATATTAGAGCGGCTGCAAATACTGGGTTTAGAGCACCGTCGTTACATCAGCTCAATTTTAATTCTACCTCTACAATTTTTGACAATTTTGGAGAACCACAAGAGGTAGGTACATTTGCGAACGACAGTAGGGTGGCTGCTCTGCTAGGGATTCCTCAACTAAAAGAAGAAACCTCACGAAGTATAAGCTTAGGTGCAACTGCAAAAATACCGTCAATTAACCTTTCAATTACTATCGATGGTTATTTTGTTGCAATTGATGATAGAGTCGTGTATACAGGACAGTTTGAAGGGCCAGGAACAGGAACTGAATTAGATAATTTATTGGCTCAAGCAAATGCTACCGCAGCTTCCTTTTTTGCTAATGCGATTGATACCGAATCCAAGGGACTGGATATTGTATTAACTCATAAAACCGGGATTGGATCCAACATGGAATTAAAATCAGATTTGGCTGCAACCTTTTCTCAAACCAGAAAAGTTGGAGATATAAACGCTTCAGATATATTGATAAGAGCAGATCGTGTAGATATTTATTTTCCTGAAGATAGCAGAGTTTATTTGGAAGAAGCGGTACCCAGAACCAAAATTAACTTATCAAACAACTTTACTACAGATAAATTTAATGTTTTTCTAAGAAATGTATATTTTGGCGAGGTGACAGAGGCTACAACTACTGTTGCAAATCAACAAGTATTCAGTGCAAAAGTAGTAACAGACCTTTCTTTCGGGTATAAAGTAACAGAGGCTTTAACTGCCACTGTGGGTGCCAATAATCTGTTCGACATTTATCCTGATAGGGCAGAAGAAGAATTTGGCAACAGGAGTAGTGGTCGATTCGACTGGTCACGACGATCGCAACAATTTGGTATAGGAGGACGATTCGTATTCGCAAGACTAAGCGTTGTGCTAAAGTAATCACCAAATGATGGTGGTGTAAACAGCCTGATTTAATTTTTTAAATCGGGCTTTATTCTTTTAAAAACTTTTCTCAGTTCATAAGTAATCATCTATTTTTGCGCTAGCTAATCTTGATGCCATGTATAAACTGTTAGTACGCCCCTTGTTATTTAATTATGATCCAGAGCGAGTACATCATTTTACCTTTAAAATGATCAAAATACTTTCTAAAATACCTTTAGTTTCTTTACTGTTTAAAAGTTTATACAGCGTTAATAATTCTAAGCTAGAGAGAGAAGTGTTTGGATTAAAATTTAAAAACCCGGTTGGACTAGCGGCAGGATTTGATAAGGATGCAAAATTATTTAATGAGTTACATGATTTTGGTTTCGGTTTTATAGAAATAGGAACTTTAACTCCCAAGCCGCAAGATGGAAATCCTAAAAAAAGGCTTTTTAGACTTAAAAAAGATAGTGCAATCATAAATCGTATGGGATTTAATAATGGTGGAGTAGAAGAGGCGGTTAAACGACTAAAAAAGAATAAAGGAGTTTTGATTGGCGGTAATATTGGTAAGAATAAAATTACACCAAACGAGAATGCCGTAGAGGACTATAAAATATGTTTTGATGCACTTTTTGATTATGTGGACTACTTCGTGGTGAATGTAAGTTCTCCAAACACACCTAATCTTAGGGCATTGCAAGATAAAGAACCACTCACCAAACTTTTGAATACCCTACAGGATAAGAATCAAAAGAAATCTTTGCAAAAACCAATTTTACTAAAGATTGCTCCAGATCTTACAGATGATCAACTATTAGATATCATTGATATTGTTAAGGAAACAAAAATAGCTGGAGTTATTGCAACTAATACGACTATCTCTAGAAAAGGATTAAGATCTGAGATTGCTTTGATAAATGAAAAAGGAGGGCTTAGTGGTAAACCATTAGCAGATAGGTCTACCGAGATAATTCGATTTTTATCAGAAAAAAGTAATAGCGCTTTTCCGATTATTGGTGTTGGCGGGATACATTCTGCCAAAGATGCTTTAGAAAAAATAGAAGCTGGTGCAAGCTTGGTGCAATTATATACAGGTTTCATTTATGAAGGTCCTAAATTAGTCAAGGATATCAATAAAGCATTACTTCACCAATAAGTATTGATGGACATAAACTACGAAATTTTATATACCTTTATTATTGCATCTACTGCATTGGCTATTTCTCCTGGTCCAGACAATATTTATGTGCTAACACAAAGTATCGTAAATGGTAAAAAATATGGTTTGGCTACTGTGGCAGGATTGATGACCGGATGTTTTGTACATACAACTTTGGTAGCATTTGGAGTATCGGCAATAATCAAACAAAGTGATACGCTATTTTTTATAATCAAGCTTTTTGGAGCCTTATATTTAATTTTTCTGGCATATAAGGTGTTTCGAAGTGATAGTGCTTTACAACTGGAATCCAGAACTATTGAAAAAAAGAGCCTGGGACAACTCTTTCGACAGGGGTTTATAATGAATGTGCTCAACCCTAAAGTTTCTATCTTTTTTTTAGCGTTTTTCCCTGGGTTTTTATTTAGTAAAATGTTGAGTAATATTTTACAGTTTTATGCGCTTGGGGTATTATTTGTGATCACAGGAGTTGTTGTTTTTGGATCAATAGCCATTTTGGCTGGGACAATATCCAGTTATTTAAAGAAAAACTCAAAAGCAGGTATATTTTTGAAATGGTTACAAATAATTGTATTTATTGGTATTGCAATTTTTATCCTCTTTTCTGAGAAGTAAACTACCCTGGGGTAAGCCCACGAGGCATCGGGTGGAAATTAATTTTGATTTCGCGGCAAGCCAGTGCATTTAAATCTCGATTACGAGTAAATATATCTTTATTACTTCTCATTTAGTTCTGGCGTTTCCTCTTCAACGTAATTGATTTTCTTCTTAAGTTTCATATTAAGAAATTCAATAAATAACGAAAAAGCAATGGCAAAATACAAGTATCCTTTTGGAATAGCACCAATTTCCTGTCCAAAAATAATCGTTTCAGAAAGATGAGCAGATTCTGTGATCAGCATGAAACCTATCAGTATTAAAAAGGATAAAGCTAATAATTGCATCGAAGGGTGATTGTTAATAAATTGTCGGATCGCATTAGCAAAAATCATCATGATTAGAATTGAAATTACTACCGCTATGACCATTAATATTAGTGCGTCCTCAGGTTTTTCGCCAATTCCATTAGTCATCCCAATCGCGGTAAGTATAGAATCAATAGAAAAAATGAAATCTATAATCAAGATTTGAACCAATGCTCTTGAAAGCGTGGTAAGGTTTTTCTGCTTTATCTTTGTTTCGTCATGTTTTGGAATTTCAACCTTTTCATGAATCTCGGATGTACTTTTATATAATAAAAATAGCCCGCCAAAAAATAAAATTAAGCTTTGCCAACTAAGACCTACAGTAAGCCATGATGTATTTATAGTATAGAAAGGTTCTTTTAGGGCGATCAGAAAAGAAACACCTATCAGCAATAGTATTCTTTGTATCATTGCTAGTGCCAGGCCCCAATTAGTAGCTTTTTTTTGTTGTTTGGCAGGAAGCTTACTTGCTGCAATGGAGATAAATACAATGTTATCAATTCCTAAAATAATTTCTAGAAAAGTAAGGGTTATTAATGCAACCCAGGCGTCTGTACTGGCAAATATTTCAAACATGATGATAGCCTTATTATTAGATAAGAAAGCATAAAAGTAGTTAATGCTTCAGTTTTAACAAAAAAAGAAGCATCAAAAAGAATTCTTTAATAGATTCCTTTTGATACTTTTCAACGGGGGACAAAAAAAGTTTTCTCTTACAATTTTTCAATCTCTTTTTTGAGTTCCTCTTTTGTTTTCCCTGTTTTTTCTTGTAATCTCCCCAACATTTCATCAAATTTTCCTTCTGCGTAAGAAGTATCATTGTCGGTAACTTTTCCGTATTTCTGTTTGAATTGGCCTTTTACCTGTTTCCACTTGCCTTCTAATTGATCATTATTCATAATATTTATTTTTTCAAATTATATACATAAAAGTAAATGTTACTACCGATTTTAATTAACGCATACAATCAAAATGTTTATTCATTTAAAATAAAAGAGAAGGAGGTTGGGTTAAAAAAACACTGTTATGAATTTCAAAAAAAGAGATCTTGAAAACTAATAATTTCTGAAAAATAATTATACTTTTATACTCTTCATTGAACATCTTCTGGTTTGATACACTGAAATGATCGAAAAAGTAAAAATTATTGAATGTCCAAGGGATGCCATGCAAGGTATAAAGGAGTTTATTCCTACCGACAAAAAGGTTCAATACATTCAATCTTTATTACGTTGTGGTTTCGATACTATAGATTTTGGGAGTTTCGTTTCGCCAAAGGCCATACCACAAATGACAGACACTGCAGAGGTGTTATCACAGTTGGATTTGTCAAATACCGAGAGTAAATTGTTGGCAATTATAGCGAATGTTCGTGGTGCGCATGATGCAGCTCAACATGAAGCAATCGACTATCTTGGATATCCCTTTTCTATTTCTGAAAATTTTCAGATGCGTAATACCCACAAAACAATAGAGCAATCGGTAGAAATACTTCAAGAGATCCTTAATATTGCAGATAGAGTAGATAAAGAGGTTGTTGCGTATCTCTCAATGGGTTTTGGTAATCCTTATGGTGATCCATGGGATGTAGATATTGTAGGACAATGGACGGAAAAGCTGAGTAAAATGGGAGTGAAAATTCTCTCGCTATCAGATACTATAGGCACTTCAACACCAAAGATTATTGACTATCTTTTTGCTAATTTGATCCCAAAATATCCTGAAATAGAATTTGGAGCACACTTGCATACTACGCCTACCACCTGGTATGAAAAAGTGGATGCGGCCTACAAAGCTGGTTGTAGAAGATTTGATGGAGCTATTCAAGGGTTTGGTGGTTGTCCAATGGCAAAAGATGAATTGACGGGAAATATGCCTACAGAACGAATGGTTTCCTATTTCACTTCGGTAAAGGCAGATACCAACATAAGACCTTTAAGTTTTGAATCTTCATATAACGAAGCCACAAAAATTTTTAGTTATTATCATTAAACATAAATAAAAAAATGAAGAAGATTTTCAAAATTATTGCGCTCACGCTTCTGGCAGCATTATTAATAATACAATTTATCAGACCTGATAAAAATGAATCAGGATATGAATCAATTGCTTATTTTGAAAATGAAACAAAACCTAATGACCAAATAAAAGCAATTTTAAAAAGCAATTGTTATGATTGCCATAGCAATCAAACTATATATCCCTGGTATGCCGAAATTGCTCCAGTTTCGTATTGGTTGGCAGACCATATTGAGCATGGTAGAGAACACTTTAATGTTTCTGATTGGGAACAATATTCTAATAAAAAGAAAGATCATAAGTTAGAAGAACTTGTAGAAGAGGTAGAAGAAGGTGAAATGCCACTAAACTCATATACCTGGACACATGGAAGTTTGAATGATCAAGATAAAGAAGTATTAATACAGTGGGCCAAAGATCTTAGAACGAAATATTCTGCAAGTAAATAATCGTCGTATTTTTTTGGAAATTAAAAGATTAAAGTTTATCTCAAAGTTAAGGTTTTAATTTTATTTAGATTTATTACAAATAAAGTTTGACAAATTCATTTTGATCAATATATTTGCATCTTAATTAATCAATTATTTATATTAAGTCTAAATAAAAGGATAATGAAAATCAACAAATTCTTAAATCTCATTTGTTTGTCGGGACTACTTATTTTTGCATCATGTTCAGATGACGACGATACTACCTTTAATCAAATAGAAGAACCAGCAACTTATGTTTTTGAACGTAATGGAGAAAGTACAGTTAGTTTTGGTGGACAGACTACCAGGATTGCTATGTCTGAAGAAATTATAAGCGCGCTCATGAATAGTATGTTAACTGATGCAGAGGCGACTATCGATGCCATGTTCGCACATGTAGAAGGAGAAAATAACTTTTCTAATGCCGATCTTAATGCCTCAGATAAAAGCGTAAGGAGTAAGACAGCGGCGTCCAGGGATTATTTTTCTGCAAATACTACAGACGCTATTGCAATTAGAGCAGAATTTGATGGTTGGATCAAAAGTCAGGTAGATGAGGTGTTTCCAAACTGGACCGTAACAGCGACAGCGGGTACTGCAGGCGTGTTACAAGAAGCCGGTGGTGGATCCAATAGATACGTAAATGCTCAGGGACTTGAATACAATCAAGCATTTGGCAAGAGTTTGATCGGTGCTTTGATGACAGATCAGGCGTTAAACAACTATCTAAGTACTTCGGTATTAGATGAAGCAGATAATATCGAGAATAATAATAATGAAGTAGTAGCAGAAGGTAAAAACTATACAACCATGGAACATAAATGGGATGAGGCCTATGGTTATTTATACGGAGCTTCAGAAACTCCAGCTACCCCAAATGTAAATATTATTGGAACTGATAAGGAAGGCGATGACAGTTTCTTGAGCAAATATATTAGCAGAGTAGAAAATGATTCAGATTTTGCCGGAATCGCTGCCAATATTTTTAATGCCTTTAAACTTGGAAGGGCAGCGATTGTTGCCAAAGAATATACTGTAAGAGATCAGCAAGCTGCTATTATCAGAAAAAAAGTGTCTGAAGTAATTGCAATAAGAGCCGTATATTATCTACAGCAAGCAAAGAGTCTTCTTGAAGCCTCTACAGTTGATACTGCTGCTGCCTTCCACGATTTATCTGAAGGATACGGTTTCATATACAGCTTACAATTTACTAGAAACCCGGATACCAACGCGCCATATTTCACACGAGCCGAGGTTCTAGCACTTATAGAACAATTAATAGGGGGAGCCAATGGTTTCTGGGATGTAACTCCAGAGACTTTACAAACAATCTCTGAAGCTATTGCAGCAAAGTTTGATTTTACTGTAGAGCAGGCAGGAAGCTAAAAGATTAAACAAATTATAAAATGTAAAAAAAGAGGAATAAAAGTCATAAGATTTCAACCTCTTTTTTTACATTTGCACATCTTTATTAAGAATAAATAAAAATAACATGAAGAAGTTTTTGATTTCATTATTTATTACATCCATGTTTTTATCTGCTTGTTCAAGCAGTGATGATTCGGGAGAAACAAGTTCAGATGGTTTTGATAGAAAAGCAATGTTAGAAAATCTGGCAGATAATATCGTTATACCATCATATCAAAGCTTTTCTAGTGATATGACTGCTTTAAAAGACGCTACTTCAAATTTTGTAACCAATACAAATGATAACAACCTTGTAACACTAAGAGAAGTTTGGTCTGATGCTTATATTGCTTGGCAATCGGTGAGTATGTTTGAGATTGGCAAGGCAGAAGAAATTTCTTTTAGGAACTTCATGAATGTTTATCCGGTCAATACTACAGAAATAGAAGCAAATATTAATTCAGGCCAATATGATCTTGCCCGAGTTTCTCTGCAAGACGAACAAGGATTTGCAGCGCTAGATTATATGATCAACGGTTTATCTGATACAGACGCACAAATAGTGGCTTTATATACCAATGATACCAACGGCTCTAAATACAAAAACTACATTAGTGCATTGGTGGATAGAATGGATACTCTTACAAAAGAGGTAGTGTCTGATTGGACTAGTGGCTATCGAGATACTTTTATAAATAATAGTGGTGCATCTGCTACAAGTTCTGTTGATAAAATCGTAAACGATTTTATTTTTCACTATGAGAAACATCTAAGAGCTGGAAAAATAGGAATCCCGGCTGGCGTTTTTGCTACTCAGACTTTTGATGATAAAGTTGAGGCATTTTATAAAGGTGATTTATCCAAATCATTATTCAATGCAAATTTAACCGCAATGCAAGACTTTTTTAATGGAAAACACTTTAATAGTAATACGAGAGGAGAAAGCTTTAGAACCTATCTTAATTTCTTAAATACCATTAAAGAAGGTGAAGACTTAGTAGAAATTATAAATAATCAATTTAACGAATCAAGAACTACAGCTTCAAATTTGAATAACAGCTTTTCTACTCAGGTAAAAACTAATAATAATCTGATGCTTAATACTTATGATGAGCTTCAAAAGAATGTTGTGCATTTAAAAGTAGACATGTTACAAGCATTTTCCGTTAGTGTAGATTTTCAAGATGCTGATGGTGATTAAGTAGCTATTATTCTATGAATGATTCCCTGAAACAATATTTTAAAGCATATACAGAGGCTGCACCACTTGCAGTCTTTCGTATTTTTTTTGGGATCATGATGTTGCTCAGTATTATTCGCTTCTGGAGTTATGGCTGGATCGATAAATTATACATACAACCTAAGCTTTTCTTTTCATACTATGGTTTCGAATTTGTGAAGCCTATAGGCCAGTACACCTACCTTATTTTTGCGCTTTGCGGTCTTTCAGCAATTTTTGTAGCAATCGGGTATAAATACAGAATAGCGATCATTTCTTTCTTTCTTAGTTTTACCTATATAGAATTAATGGATAAAACTACGTATCTAAATCATTATTATTTCATAAGTATTTTAAGTTTTTTGATGATTTTTTTGCCTGCAAATGCTTACTTTTCTGTAGATGCCAAGAAGAAAGGAATCTCATTTCAACAAATTCCAAGATGGACTATCGATGCTATTAAATTCCTTTTGGGAATCGTATATTTTTATGCCGGATTAGCAAAACTTAATTCTGATTGGTTAGTAAGAGCTATGCCTCTTAAAATCTGGTTACCTTCGAAGTATGATGTTCCATTTATGGGAGATTTAATGCATCAAGAATGGGTGCACTATCTATTTAGTTATACAGGGGCTATTTATGATCTCACCATTCCCTTTTTATTGCTATACAAAAGAACCAGAGTATTTGCATTTGTTTTGGTAGTGGTCTTTCATGTACTTACTCGTGTGCTTTTTCCTATCGGAATGTTCCCATACATTATGATCATTAGCACACTTATATTTTTTGATGCGAATCTTCATCATCAGATATTGAATTTTGTAGCAAAGATTTTGAGAATTAACAAGGTCTTCTTTGATACAAATCTACCATTACCACACGCACCAAAGAGGAACAAAATTAAGTTATCGTTTTTGTCCTTATTCTTTGTAATTCAATTACTTTTGCCGTTTCGTTATTTACTCTATCCCGGAGAGTTGTTTTGGACAGAAGAAGGGTTTCGTTTTTCGTGGCGAGTAATGTTAATGGAAAAAGCCGGGTATGCCAATTTTAAGATTGTTGATGGTAAGACAGATAATAGATTTTATGTAGATAATGATGATTTTCTTACTTCTTTTCAGCAAAAACAAATGGCTACACAACCTGATTTTATTCTACAATATGCTCATTATCTAAAAAACCATTTTGAGAACAATGGTCATCAAAATGTACAGGTATTTGTTGAGAGTTATGTAGCACTTAACGGTAGATTGAGCACTCAATATATTGATCCAGAAGTGGATTTGGGAAAACAGAAAGAATCGTTTAAACATAAAAATTGGATTATTCCGTTTAAAGATGAAATTAAGGGATTATAAAGTACTATTATTTGTAGCTTTTATTTGGATTTCGGTAGCAGGACAGCATAAATTGACTGGAACTGTTACTGATCAAAATAATAAACCTATTAATAATGCAGAAGTTTACAACCAGAATACAGGAGAACAAACGACTACTAAACAAGATGGTAGTTTTGAATTTACTGATATAGAAAACGGTGAATACTCGATTACAATTTTTAATTATGATTTTGATATTCTTGAAAAACAAGTTACCGTAGATGGTGATACTCAGATAAACCTTGTTCTTAATCCGCTAGGCGAAGAGCTTTCAGAAGTACTCATTACGCAGCGAAGAGAACGTATTTTTGGACTCAAACAACTAAAACCTGTTGAAGGAACAGCAATTTACGCAGGAAAGAAAAGTGAAGTTGTTTTACTTGAAAATACTATAGGTAACTTAGCATCAAACAATGCACGACAAATTTATGCACAGGTTGTAGGACTTAATATTTATGAGAATAGTATTGGCGGATTGCAGCTTAATATCGGGGGTCGAGGTCTTGATCCTAATAGAACTGCTAATTTTAATACACGTCAAAACGGGTATGATATTAGTGCAGACGTGCTGGGTTATCCCGAAAGTTATTATACACCTCCGGCAGAAGCTTTAACTGAAATACAAGTAGTGCGCGGTGCAGCTTCGTTACAATACGGCACACAGTTTGGGGGATTGATCAATTTTAAAATGAAGCAACCCAATCCCAATAAAAAGATTGAATTGGTTTCACGACAGTCCCTGGGTTCGTTTAATTTATTTACTAGTTTTAATAGCTTAAGTGGAACGGTAGGTAAATTTAGTTACTACACCTATTTTAATTATAAGCAAGGTGACGGTTTTAGACCGAATTCCGAATTTGATTCTAAGAATTTTTATGCACACTTAGGGTATCAATTGTCTGAAAAAACAAAATTGATAGGGGAGTTCACTTATCTTAATTATCTGGCAAAACAGCCGGGAGGATTAACCGATACACAATTCGAACTGGATCCCGATTTTAGCAATCGTACTAGAAACTGGTTTGAAGTTGACTGGAAATTGTACTCATTAAAACTTGAGCATCAGTTTTCTGAAAAGACAGATTTTAGTCTTAATTTTTTTGGTTTGGATGCTTCGCGAAGTGCTTTAGGGTTTAGGGGAATACCTACAGATCTGAATGCTAATCCAATTACGGCAGTTGATGAAGTAGATGTTAATAGTAATTTCGTAAACCCACGAGATCTGATCGTTGGAAATTTCAAAAACTGGGGAGCGGAGGCAAGATTGTTAAGTAGGTATAATATACTAGGTAAAGAATCAGTTTTTCTAATAGGTTCAAAATATTATCAAGCTAATAATGATGCCAGACAAGGCCCTGGCAGCTTGGGTTCAGATGCAGATTTTAGTTTTAAAAATGATAGATTTCCTGATTATGCCAATCAATCTAGCTTTGATTTCCCTAATCTTAATATTGCTGTTTTTGGAGAAAATATATTTAATATTTCAGATAAATTTTCGATTACCCCTGGATTCCGTTTCGAGTACATCAAAACGGAGACTGAAGGAATTTATAATAATGTGGTTTTTGATAATGCCGGTAACCCTATCAACAATACGACAGAAACCGATGATGAGACTCTAGAAAGGTCTTTTGTGTTATTGGGAATTGGCTCTAGTTATAAAATTAGTCCAGAAATTGAAGCTTATGCCAATGTTTCTCAAAACTATAGATCAGTGACTTTTAGTGATATTCGAATCGTTAATCCTACGTTCTCTATTCGGCCGGATATTGGTGATGAAGAAGGCTTTACAGCCGATATTGGGATCAGAGGCAAGATCAATGATGATCTCACTTATGATGCCAGTTTATTTGGTTTATGGTATGATGACCGCATAGGGGAAGTTTTTAATGATAGAGCTCAACGGGTACGCGGAAACATAGGAGAAGCTTTAATTTATGGAATAGAAAGCTATACAAATTGGAATATTGGTAATACTTTTTTTGCAAATAATACCAATTACGTACTTAATACTTTTGTAAATCTGGCTATAACGGATTCAGAATACACTAGATCAGAGGAGCCTATTGAAGGTAACAAAGTAGAGTTTATACCCTTAATAAATCTAAAAACAGGAATAGGATTTGGTTATAAAAACTTTCTAGGTAATATTCAGTTTACCCACCTTTCAGAACAGTTTACAGAAGTTACCAATGCCGATAGAGGTCTCACTGGTACCAAGGAAGAGGGAACGTTAGGTAAAATCCCTGCATACTCTATAGTTGATATTTCATTCTCTTACACTTACAGAAAGTTTAAGTTAGAGACGGGAATTAATAATCTTTTAGATGAAAGCTACTTCACACAACGTGCAACAGGCTATCCTGGTCCTGGAATTATTCCAGCAGCACCAATATCATGGTATGCAACCCTTCAGTTTACTTTGTAAAAGCAAAAGTTTAACCTTTGTTTAATCAAAGAATTAACTTTTGTTCAATCTTAAGTACAAGTTTAATTCAATAATTTTGATAAAAAATTAGGTTTTATGGAAGATTTCAAGGGATACGATCATATGATGGCTGGGTATTATGAGAAAATGTCAAGATATTCTTTGCCTTTATTATCCTGGGAATTTTATGGAGAGCATCATGCAACTCTCGAAATATTTAAAGAGGATATTGGTGCACTCAAAAAATTGACTCAAAACTGGGATTTCAATAAAGATTATTATAAAGAGCTTTTAGAAGAACAATCGGTTATTGTAATTACAAACCCAAGTTTGAAGATTGTTTATGCATCAAAGAATATAGAAAAGTTGAACGGGTATTCACCAGAAGAAGTTATTGGTAATTCTCCAAAAATGTTTCAAGGAGAAAATACATGCCACGAAACATCAGCAAAAGTGAGAACCGCAATAAATAAAGGAATGCCTTTTGAAGTCTCTATTCTCAATTACAGAAAAGATGATACTCCCTACACTTGTAAGATCAAAGGATTCCCTATCCATGATAAAAAAGGAAAACTTATTAATTATATCGCTTTCGAGAAAGCCGCATAGTTTCTCTCATTTTTTTAGTACGCTCTTCTAAAAGATGATAAGCAAGTTTCATTTTAATTATACAGAAATCATGTTGGTGCTATATAAAGCGCGATAAATTGCTTATTTTAGATGTATACAAAAGAATTAGGAGTAAAGCATATGATACCAGAAATTGAGAAATTACTTAATGACCAGATAAAGTACGAAGCAAAAGCTTCTGCACAGTACCTTTCAATGGCTAGTTGGGCTGATACCCGGGGATACAATGGGGTTGCAGACTTTTTTTATACACAATCTGAAGAAGAGCGTGTACACATGACCAAACTGGTTAAATTTATAAATGAACGAAACGGAATAGCAGTAATACCAGCAATAGATAAACCTAGAGATGATTTTAAATCTTTGATGGAACTTTTTGAAATATTTCTTGAAAGTGAAGAATTCGTCACTTCCAAAATCAATAATATTATTTATGAGTGTCTACAGTTTAAAGATTACAACGTACATAATTTTATGCAATGGTATGTAGCAGAACAACTTGAAGAAGAGGCTATTGCGCGTACGTTATTGGATAAACTAAAGATCATTGGTGACGATAGATCCGGACATTATTTGTTTGATCGGGACATTAATACTTTACAAGCTGTAGAAGAAGGTAAATAACTGTTAATAAGTCAGTAAAGAAAATTTAAACATTCCTTTTTTTGAATTCTTTTTTTTATTTATTTTTGTACTTTATTTAGATTTAATAAAAATTAAGATTAGTGCAAAATTTAGGGACACCATCATTATATTCTCCTTGTGTATCTGTAAATTGTGAAGTTGTTTGCGGAGGAAAAAAGAAAAAATGTTGTAAAAAGTATAAAAAGAAAGGGAAATCCAATTGCAAGAGATGTCCCAAATTATAAATTAATTGGTTTTAATTTCTATCATAGAAAAAACGAGCATGTTTCAAAACATGCTCGTTTTTTATTAAGTGATCAAATAACAATAGATTTTATTCAGTATGATAATTATCATCATTTAGATTGAGTACAAATAATAGTTTTGCTATTATTTTGGTATACTAATCATTTGTAATAGTAATTAATAGATATTAGATTTATAGTTCTATGAAAAAAATAATTATAGTAGGATTTCTAGTTGTCGCAGGAATGGCTCAAATGAATGCTCAAGAGTGGCTAAACAATTTTGTAGAAGCAAAAAAAATTGCTTCAAAAAATAATCATCCTATTATATTGGTGTTTGCTGGCTCAGATTGGTGCGCACCCTGTATTAAGTTAGAAAAACAAGTGTTTGATACAGAAGAATTTAAAAAGTATGCCCAGGATAATTATGTGCTTGTAAAAGCTGATTTTCCAAGAAGGAAAAAGAACCAATTGTCCCAACAGCTACAAGACCAAAATAATGGGTTAGCAGAAAGGTACAATAAAAGTGGTGGATTTCCTCTCGTAGTGGTTTTAGATAAAACCGGCAAAAAACTTGGCGAAGTCGGGTATAAGAAAGTGACTCCTAATGCGTATCTTAATATGTTAAACTCAATGATCAAATAGTATCTGTATGAATAAGCTTATTCTTGTTTTGTGTTTTTTTCTTAGTTTCACCTCCTGTGTTGTAGTCAAAGAATATGAAAAAGTACAAATCAATGATCCTGATATGGAACTTGCTTTAAAAAAATGCGATCGTTTTGAGACCAATTTTCAAGCCTATAGAGAGTCGGCTGCAGGAGCCAATGGTGGAAAGACAGGTGGTGGATGTGGTTGTAACTAAAAATTATTTTTTTGAAAAAACTCTCCTTAATACTATTATTATTATCGACAGCACTAACTGCGCAGGAATCACAACAAGAAACTTCAACCACCTATAAGAAAAGGGTGCTAGAGTCTACAGAGATTGATTTTTTGGCAAGTTATTATACTCAGGAAGGCGATAACGCTGCTGTAACCGGCGGTATAGGGACAGAAGAGCTTACAGACCTTACCCCTACAATCTTAATTTCTATCCCGTTAAACGATGACGATGTATTAACAATTGACGCAAGTATATCGGCATATACATCGGCATCCTCAAGTAATGTAGGACCTTTTGATGGAAATGGTCCTGCGAATCCTTTTGTCGCATCATCAGGGGCATCAAGGCAAGATGTTTTAACAACAGTTTCTGGTAACTATAGTCATAGTAGTGACGATCGTAACGATATATGGTCGGCCAACGTAGCTGTGGCAACAGAGTATGATTATTTCTCAGTGGGTTTTGGAGGCAGTTATACTAAGTTATTCAATGAAAAAAACACAGAAATAAGTGTAAAGGCTAATGTTTTTTTGGATACCTGGAATGCTATTTATCCTACAGAATTAAGAGATCAACCCTCTTTTATAAAGTTTGATGATGAATCTCGAAATTCATATTCACTTGGGGTTGGATTTTCGCAAATATTGTCAAAAAGAATGCAGGGGTCGTTGTCTTTTGATATGATTCAGCAAGAAGGTTTACTGTCTACACCTTTCCAAAGAGTTCAATTTGCTGATGTGACCGATGTGATTGTTCAGGAATTTACCCTTGGTGATGATGTCGAGCGCTTACCCGATTCTAGAGTTAAGATTGCCGTAGGCGGAAGATTACATTATTACATCAATGAGATTTTTACAGTGCGAACTTTTTATAGATATTATATAGATGATTGGGGAATTAATTCACACACAGCCAGTATAGAAATACCTATCAAAATTACAGATAAATTCACACTGTATCCAAGCTATCGTTTTTATACCCAAACTGCTGCTGATTATTTTGCACCCTTTAATGAGCATTTGTCTACTCAGGATTTTTATACATCAGATTATGATTTGTCTGATTTTGATGCAAATCAATACGGTTTTGGAGTCAGTTATACAGACATCTTTGCAAAAATGCATATCTGGAAACTTGGCTTAAAGACTATCGATTTGAGGTTCAGACAGTACGAACGTAATTCTGGTCTTAAAGCAAGTTTATTTTCAGGAGGATTTAATTTTGTAATGGATTAAAGCTCTTTAAAGTTTATTGCGCAAGTTTTGGGTTTTATTAGGATTCGTTGTAATCTATTTTTGTATCGTTTTTAAAAAAAGAATAAAGATGATAGAACAAAGCCAGATTGACTATAATCGTATTGCTGAAGCGATAACTTACATTAAGCAAAATTTTAGGACCCAACCTAATTTGGATGAAATAGCAGAAAAAGTGCATATTAGTCCTTATCATTTTCAACGTCTTTTTACCAATTGGGTAGGTGTAAGTCCAAAAAAATTCTTACAATATATCAGCATTGAGTATGCCAAGCAAATTCTACAAAATCAAAAGGCCACTCTTTTTTATACCGCTCACCAAACCGGACTCTCAGGAACAGGAAGACTACATGATCTTTTTGTAAGGATAGAGGGCATGACCCCTGGTGAATATAAAAATAGAGGAGAAAATCTGTTGGTGAATTATAGTTATGCCGAAACACCTTTTGGCCAAATACTAGTGGCATCTACCCATAAGGGTATTTGTCACATGGGATTCGTTGATAACGAAGAATTAGCTTTTCAAGAGCTAAAAAAGCCGTTTCCAAATGCAACTTTCAATCAGGTTGTAGATAGAATACAACAGCATGCACTATTCATTTTTACAAAGGACTGGAGAGATTTGGATCAAATAAAGCTTCACTTGAGAGGTACCGATTTTCAGTTGAAGGTATGGGACACGCTACTCAAAATTCCTCAAGGGGAGTTAACTACATATGGAACTATTGCATCGCATATAGATAAACCCAAAGCTTCTAGGGCAGTTGGAACAGCAATAGGTAACAATCCTGTGGCTTTTTTGATTCCTTGTCATAGAGTGATTCAATCTTCAGGAGAATTTGGACAATACCATTGGGGAGATGTCCGGAAAACTGCTATGATTGGTTGGGAAGCTGTAAAATTAACAAGAAATTGAGCAAGATTCGGGTGGTACAGATTTGAAATTGAACTCATCTTTGTGTAGGACATTAAAAAAATAAAAAATGAGTCGATTTAAAATTATTCCTTTGACCAAAAGGTATGCTTCTAAAATCCAAAAATCTAGAAAAGATGATTTTGAATATCCGGTTATCGAACAAGTTGCTACTGGGTTTGGGCCATGTAGAGTTTCTCTAAAACCATTCAAACCTGGAAAAGATAAAAGACTTTTATTACATCATAACCCCTTCGAAATCAGTAATGCTTTTGCACAATCAGGGCCAATATTCATTCATGCAAAAGAAGTTGAACCGTATTCAGACATCCATAAATTTCCTTCAGAAATCAAAGCTGATAAACAAAATTTTCCGTTGACCTTAATTGGATATAGTAAGGATCAACAAATGATATACACCAAACTCGTTGGAGATTCTGATATAGATGTTTTGATTTCAGAAATATTTAAAGAAAATGATGAGGTCTCTTATTTACACGCAAGAAATTCTGAAGCAGGTTGTTTTATTTGTAAGATCGAAAGAATTGATGCATTTTGATATATTTACAAATGAGACTTCAAAAGGGAATTCTATATGATGGAGTTCTCTTTTGCCATAATGTAAATTAATAGATAAGCTACAAGCATTTTCAATTGTAAAACCTTCAAAATAAACGCATATCTTACTTGAAGTTGGTTGTTTAAAATAGACAAAAACTAGTATTAGGTTTTTTTTATGAATAGGTTCAAAAATGTTTTTCTACTTTAGATCAACAATCTTTTTTACTCGATAATCGAGATTTTAAATGTACCGAGGCTTGCCTCGAAATCAAAATTATTTTCCAAACGATGCCGTGTAGGCTTGTCGCAAGGTAGTTTACTGGATACAGTATCAATATTAAGAAATAAATCAATGTTCAATATAAAATATTATCAAATGAAACTATTGTTCGCCTTATCACTATTGCTGACTATTACCATGTCCATAAAAGCCCAGGAATCTGATTACACACTGGTTGAAAAAACTGTACAATATTATCTTGACGGAGGTACAAATAATGATTATGAGACTCTAAAAAAGGCTTTTCATGAGACGGCTATAATGAAATATTTAAAAAATGGCGAGTATAAAGAAGTGAATGCTTTAGAATTTTTTAAAAAAGGAATGAAACCGGGACCAAAACAAAATAGGAAAACAAAGATTGACTATATTAATATTACGGGTCATGCTGCAAATGCCAAACTCGAAATTGAATACCCCACTTTTACATTTATAGATTATATGAATCTGCTTAAGATTAACGGTGAATGGAAAGTGGTAAGTAAGATTTTCTATAAAAAAATGAATGAAGCCCCTGAAAAATGATTTCTAGAATACTATTTACTAAAAATATCTATTTAACTCTTGTGTTTTTCATTGCGTTGAATCTGATTCAGGCACAACAAACTCATTTGTATTTAGACCAACAATTACCTTCTATGACTCCCGAAATCTTTGCCCCGGGAGTTATTTCTAAAGAGAACGAATATGAGTTTGGATCTGTGTTTTCAAAAGACGGAACAGAATTTTTTTATGGAGTTGATGTAGGAGGAAGGTCAGAAATACGATATACAAGATTAGATAAAAACAAATGGACAATCCCAAAGACTATAATATCACATGCAGTATATGGTTATAATGATCCTTTTCTGTCGCCAGATGAGTATAGGCTGTATTATATCTCTGATATGCCTTTAGATGGCCTCGGAAATAGAAAAGATCACGATATATGGTATTCAGAAAAAAGACCCTATGGCTGGTCAAAACCAATAAATGCTGGTGAAAATATTAACACAAATAAAAACGAGTATTATATTTCTTTTACGAATAACGGTACCATGTATTTTTCTTCTAATAGAGGCAAAAACAATAACTTCGATATTTATGCATCTAAAATGGAGCAAAATAGATTTCAAGAACCTACTAAATTATCGGATGCCATAAATACTGCGGCTTATGAGGCTGATGTATTTGTGTCTCCAGATGAATCGTTTGTCATTTTTTGTGCAACAAGGAGTGAGGGATTAGGTAGGGGTGATCTGTATATTAGTTTTAAACAAGAGGATGGCACTTGGACAACTTCAAAAAATATGGGGCCGCTCATAAATACCAAAAATCACGAATTATGCCCGTTTGTAACCAAAGATGGCAAATATTTTTTCTATACCAGCAATAAAGACATTTATTGGGTAGACGCTAAGATCCTTGATCAATTTAAGTAAAGCTTGTAAAAGAAAAATGTTTAAGCTGAAAAGCATCTTCTTTAATTCTTTAAATTGAATGTTGTTGTGATCGATGTCTGGAATTTTCTTTTTAAAGTTCTAGGGTATGTCCAAATCTTAAAAATACTTTCGTCATATTGGTATAAAAAATATTATAACCATAAAAAAACAAACGTATGAAAGAATTTATGTTTCTTTTTAAAGGAGGAGATGAAGTTTGGGATTCAAAATCTCCAGAAGAACAACAAAAACACATGCAACATTGGCAACAGTGGATTGATGAGATGGCCCAACAGGAAAAATTTGTAGGAGGTGAACGATTATATCCTCATGGAAACACAATACATACTGGTAGCATGAAAGTAATCGATAGACCCCTTACTGAAAGTAAAGAGTTAGTAGGAGGATATCTAGTTGTGAAAGCAGATACCCTGGACGAAGCTACTCAAATGGCTAAAGGATGTCCGGGATTGCTGTGGGAATCTCATGTAGAAGTACGCGAAATTTGGCCAGAAGATTAATATAAAAACTATCATAATGAAAGAGTTCTTATTAATTATTCGAGGAGGTCACGACGAATCGGAACATAGATCTCCGGAAGAAATGCAAAAGCACATGCAACATTGGCAGCGATGGATGAGTGGTTTAGCAGAAGAAGGTAAATTTGTTGGTGGGCAGCCACTTAAAAGTGAAGGAAAAACAATCGTAGAAGGAGGATCTAGGGTCATAGATCGGCCACTGGCAGAAGGTAAAGAATTAGTAGGGGGCTATCTTCTTATACATGCAGATTCATTGGAAGATGCAACAAATATTTCAAAAGATTGTCCTGGGTTTGAGTACAATTGTAGTGTCGAGGTACGTGAAATTAGTCCTATGTAATTATTTCTTTTGGAGAATAACGATAATATAGATGCAACTTTGAACCATCTTTTCAGACAAGAGTCAGGAAAGATGGTCGCTGTGTTGATAAAAATTTTTGGAACAGAAAATATCGAAATTGCAGAAGATGTCGTGCAGGACGCTTTAGTGAGTGCTCTTGAAACCTGGAAATTTAGAGGAATGCCAGATAATCCTAAAGCGTGGCTTTATCGCGTAGCACGTAACAGGGCGATTGATATTATCAGAAGAAAAAAACACAGTAAAACTATCGATTTTTCAGATCCGAAAAAACAACTATTGACCTCTGAATATACGCTTAAGACTACAATGGAGGATTTTTGGGAAGAAAATCAAGTACAGGATGATTTTCTGGGAATGATGTATTCATGTTGTCATCCTGATATTTCTCAGGAGAATCAGATTACCTTTATTCTTAAAGTACTTTGTGGATTTAGTACAAAAGAAGTGGCAAAATCCTTTTTAACTTCAGAGGATACAATTTCTAAACGCTTGTACCGAACCAAAGAATATTTTCGAAAACATAAAATTCGACCCGAAATCCCATCTCAATCTGCAATTAATCAGCGAACCAGTTCTGTATTAAGCGCAATCTACCTGATGTTTAATGAAGGGTATAATTCAACACATACCAATCAGCTTATTCGTAAAGATTTGATTCGTCAAGCGATATTACTATGTCAATCACTTTTATCCTCAGAACAAACCCAGTTACCAGAAGTATATGCTTTAATGGCCTTAATGTGTTTTCATTCTGCACGACTAGATAGTCGTGTTACAGCTGAAGGGTCTATCATTCTGTTGTCAGCGCAAGATAGAAGCAAATGGGATCATGAACTTATACATTCTGGTCAAGATTATCTTAACAAAGCATCTTTTGGAAGTACACTTACAACTTATCATCTTGAAGCTGCTATCGCTTATCAGCATTGTTGTGCAGAGTGTTATGAAAATACAAATTGGAATAAGATTTTAGAATATTATAACGTACTATTGAATATTGCAGACGATCCCATTGTATTTTTAAACAAGTGCCTTGTTATTTTGGAGCTTCAGGGACCAAAAGAAGCATTACTCGCCCTAGAAGGAATAAAAAAGAATAAGTTATTAGAGAAGTATTACTTATATCATGCTACCTTGGGAGAGATTCATCTAAGATTATCAAATCATTCCCTTTCCTTGGCTCATTATGACAAAGCTATTCGGCTTACTCAATCAAAATCAGAAAAACGATTTCTTAAAGATAAAATTTCTTCGTATAAATAAAGATTTAGCAAATTTTAGACTTACAAAGTTAATAACTTCATTCAATTCTATTGAAAGGGGTAAAAACCCCTTTACTAAAGGGACAAAAGCCCAATTATATTTTATTTGCGATTATTTAAGTTTGTAGTTTTTCGAACTATTCACGATATAATTTTTGAACTTATAATAAAAAATACTATTTATTAGAATGTTTAGTTGTTAATAGAATAAATAATAAAATAAAGCCCCAAAGCTCCCTAAATGAAAACCCTAATTTTATCCATCATCAATGGATGGTTTACAAAAGAAGTAAGAGAACCCAAAAAACTATATGGCAATGGTATTTTTATTACTGCTACAGAACCAATTATTGGAAGAACTATAATTGTAGAACAAGATAGCTATAGTATTTGGGCATATTTATTAACTCCTAATAAGTTAGAGATTGATTTTGCCGGTTTTTTATGTTCTGTGGTTTCTCCGATTAAACCAAATAGTAATTTAAAAGATTTTACTATAAAAGAGCAACCATTACCAATCGAATTTTCGAATAAGTACAGTTTCATTAAAAATCTCAACAAAGAGGATATTAAGATAGATTGGCGAGAAAATCAAGTAATACTATCAATAAAAGAGGAAATATTTCTTATCATGAATATGGAGACAAAAACAAGCTACTCAAAAAGTCTTTCATGTAATTGCCCCTATGGAAAGAGCTTAACAAAAGAAATGCAGACTTAATTTTACGTTATATCATTAATAAACAAAACAGTCACAGGCTTTGAAGTTTGTGACTGTTTTGTATCTTCATTTTTATTATATCTTATCTGTGGATGGCATAACTGCTTGATGCAGGAAGCTCTTTTAGAAAATTAATAAAAGGTTGAAGATTTAATCCGAATTTAAAGTATAAAGTTTTCATAAGCCTTGATTTTAAATTATTTGTTTCTTAGTGTAGTATTTTCAATTGTCGTGCCAAAATTTTAAAAAACTAATTTTCAATAACTTACACTTATATTTATTGATCTTTTAAAAGTGATCAATTAGTTTTCTTACTCGATTATTCTATAAAAGGTTATATTTACCCCTTCGTTATAATTGTATTTTATATGACGAGACGTAAACCATTTTAAACGGGGGGAGTGAATAACAAACTCCGTTTTTTTAACGTGAGGAATAGATAAGCATTTTTAATCGATTGATTTACTTTATAATATAAATTAATCTGCCGTCCATATGGTCAGCTCTTCTGCCATACGCAATTAGTGAAGCTCCTATTGTCCAATTATTTTTGATACGATACCAAAAAGAATATCGTTGGTACATCCAATTGGATTGAATATTTTTTGGTCGTGTGATATAAAGACCAAATTGTTGCAAAAAATAAAAATTACCTACTGTAAAATGATGCCCTATGGTAGCAGCAGAAGAGAAAGACGAATCGTTGAACTCTTGAACTTTTGTAATTTTTTCATCAGACCAATCATACCAAAATTCTGCCCCCAAATTGAAACCGTTAATAGCAGATAGAGGCTTTAGTGCGCCACCAAGTACCCCAATTAAAGGATGATTTGTTGATTCAGCATCTCGATCTGCAGATCTAAGACTAGCAAAGGACCCAAGGTAATAACTCCATGCACGACTATATTGCTTAAGCTCATGTGGTTTGGGTTTTAAGGGAACGTTATCAATGATTTTATCGAACCCTATGGACAGCGTAGGAAAATTCATTCCTTTATTGGGTTGCTTCTGACCTCCATTAGAAATATGATTATAATTGGCAGAGAGATTAATGGCATACTTATCACTAATATGATAATTGAGATTAAGGGATAAGGCTAAGTAAAAACTAAGATTTGTGCTAAAAAGTACATTCTCTGGATTAGTCTCTTCATCAAAAATAGTATCAAGATAGGTAGCGCCTATAGAACCTCGAAGCGAAAATTTCAAAGGTCCTTGATAAGTGAAATAAGGTTCAACAAAATAGATCAGGTTATAAGAACTACCGAGTATATTTGGATTTGCATAATTGAAGTATGAGAATGCAAAACCTGATCGGCCATAACAGAAACAAGTTTTCCAGGCTTTATCACTTGTTCTTAGTTTACTCATTTCAATTTGAAAACCATATGGATTTGTTTGAGATATAGGTTCTAAATCTGGAGTGTGAGCAACAATAAAACCATAGTGAGATTTTAAACCATAATATTTTGCGGTTGTCTGGGCATATACGATAGTACACAGATGAAGCGTTATTAAAAATCCTATGGTTCTCATTGATATAGCATTAAACTTATATCCTAATATATTGAAAATTAATCGGTGTCGAAGTCTATTAAGGGAAATATAACAGAGTGAAAGTATTACCACCGATCTTTAGAGTATGGTTTGTGTATTACAATGAAAAGATGAATAGTCTTAAATGAAGGATTTTGCATGAGATGTATAATTACCTTTCTAATACTTAGCTCTTGGAAAGATGATGAGTATAAGACATAATCAAATTGTTAATAAAAAGACCTGAAAAAAACATAGTTGCCATCATGGGTCTTGAAGCACTTCCACTGTTGTCAAAAACAATGTTTCTTACATTTTATTACAGGTGCGTATATGATTCATTGTTTTGACTGGCCAATGCAATAAGAGGTTAAAAGTATGATTTTATCAAGTTTTCAGGTCTTTTTTTGACTAATCTTTGTGCTTTCTACTAACATTTATCCAGTCTATGAGCATATAAGTGTTACCACTTGGTCCGTAGTTTCCAGATGACCCCTCCATTTGTAGGTTTAAAATAATATTCATGTTTTTATTGGCAAAATTGGTACCCCTGTGTTGAGCTTTCCAGATTCCATCGATATAATAATGAATATCAACATCGTTTCCCTCTTTGGTGATCCAAACCTTATAAGTGTGCCACCTGGCGGGATTAGAAACTTTGGTCAGGGTTTCTTCCCAGTTTAGATCCCAGGTATTTTGCCAACAAACTTTAGATCCCTTATACTCCATAATATCACTTTCAGCATTCCAAGGACCATCGTGAGTGATCCAAAAGGCAGGCCATGTGCCATATGATGAAGGAGCTTTGATACGAGCTTCTAATGACCATTCTGGGTATTGTTCGTTAATATTTACTTTTTGTTTTGCATGAATAGCTCCAGAATGATACCGAATCGGAAGCCATGGATCGTGACTGCTATTACCTTCATTCCAATTTATTTTGGATGCTTTAATAACGAGGTAGCCATATCCGCTTTTATAAATGTGATTGTGATCATACGTACTACCATACATACGGGCAGAGCCATTATGATCACTTCCCCAGGGATATAGATAATTCCATGTATTATTGAAATCACTATATGAAGTACCACTAAATTGATCTGTAAATACATATTGCCATATACCGGGATGAATAGTAGATTTGGCGATAGAATTTTCTTGAGAATCGGCATCTACAGTAAAAGGAGATAATTCTTCCTCTTCACACGAATATAATGTTGTCAAGGTTAGAAGAATACGTAGCAAGTTAATTGTTTTTTTCATCAGTAAGTAATTTAAGTTTACTATCATAAAAGGCGTCTAGTGGTAGGGGATACTTTTCAGTACTTGTGATTTAAAAAATATGCAGACGCCTATCATGATAGTCTCAAAAACAACTATTTTGGTTATTGTTTTACGATTCGTTTTTTCGTTATATGTTCACTATTTTTTATAGTTACGATATAGATTCCTGATGGTAGATCAGACATGTCAATCTTGTATCTAGCGTCATTAAATAAGGCATTTTTAACTAGTCCACCCGAAAGATCTCTTATCTCAATAGTATTAGTATTGTCATCTGAACCACCAATAATTTCGATATTCATAATTGAAGAAACTGGATTTGGATACAGTTTTGATTTTATGTCTTTATGATCTACCGAAGTGTCAGTCTTTTTCTCAAGGGAGCAATCATTGTCTTCCATTTTATATCGGCTTTTTTCGGTACTCTTATTACTTGAAATAGCTGCCATTCTACCGATATTGTTTTGGTATTGGTTCCAAAGAGATTGTACGCCTTCACCAAGTAAATTGTTACAAGCAGACTCCCACGACCAGGTATTGTAAGTTCTGGCAGTATGATTAAATTTTGCAGCAAATTCAGAATCTTTATTATTGACCAACCAGTTAAGAAAGTGCCCTGTAGTTGTATATCCATCTTTCCAGTTTCCACCTCTTCTAGGGGAAGATCCTTGATGTCTTCCAACAGAGATTCTTACATAATCAGCTAATCCTTCTACAAATCCTTTTCTTTCACCACCACTTACACGAGGGACCCATTGATAAACATGAGTAAGTTCGTGAGACATGACTCCTTTTATATCTTCAGCAATCTTTTGAAGATTATTTCCGTTTCTATTGTAAGTATCTTCAAGCCATCTAACGCTAAGAGTAATTTGAAAATTAGGAGAAGATCCTGTTTTATATGCAATTCCGTCAAAATCTTTCAGATATACAGTTATATTTGGTGCATAAACTAGGTTGTCACTATCGTTAGCATATATTTTTTTGCATCCTTCCAGAGCCAAAGCTCTAAACGTTTCCTTAGGATTTGATAAAGCATTCCTAAAAACCCAAGAACCCCTATGAAAGCTAGCTTCATCGTTAATGGTTATATTTGGATATAAGAAATTATCCCAATCCCCATCTCTATTATTTTTTTCAATTTTAAATGAAGAAATGACATCATTATAACCTTCATTCACGAAACAGTCATCATTACCAGCATATGTTATTGAATTTCCGGTAAAGTTATCCCCTCTGTATACTGTTATCTTATATCCCTCAGCTATTTTTATCGAAGAGGCATCATTAGGTCTTCCACCAGCAGCCCGTATAGCATCACTAGTAAAGTTTCCGACATCAAATATTGCTTCCCATCCACCATAATTGCAATGTTGAAATAGTGAAACCACGTTTTGCGCTTCTACTTTTTCAATTTTAAATGAAGAAATGACATCATTATAGCCTTCATTCACAAAACAATCATCATCAGCAGCATATGTTATGGAATTTCCGGTAAAGTTATCCCCTCTATATACTGTTATCTGGTATCCTTCAGTTATTTTTATCGAGGAAGCATCATTGGGTCTTCCACCAGCAGCCAGTATGGCATCACTAGTAAAGTCTCCGACACCAAATTGAGCATCCCATCCACTATAACCGCAATGTTGAAACAAAGTTAAGACACTTAATGAAGTAACTCTTATGGAAGATACGACATCATTAAAACTTTCATTAACTAGACAATCATCGTTACTAGAATATGTTATCGAATTTCCTGTAAAATTGTCTCCGCTAAATAAAGTTACAGTATAACCTGGGGATATTTTAATAGAGGATGTATCATTAGGGAGCCCTCCGGCTCCCCTGATGTCGTTACTATTGAAGTTTCCAGCATCTAGCTGCATAGTCCATCCTGTAAAATTGCAATGTTGATGAACAGTAACTTGCGCATTAAGAGAAGAGGAGCAAAAAAACAAGGATATTGCCAGAAGCAATGTAAAGCTAAGTTGGTTAGGTTTCATGGGGTAATTTCTTTATTATGTTAGGTTTTGTTATTCTAAAAGTATGAGAATCAGTTTCTTTTTGAAAAGAAATTAGCTATTCGGGAAAGAAATATAGCTCAATGACGTTAAACAAACGCTGTTTGAGGAATTGAATGTAAGAAAAACCTTTATTGTAGATATTTTTAGTTCGAACGGGCTTAATTATAAAAGAGATACTAAGTGCTGGATGAATTCTGCACCTCTACCAATTGAATTTTCGTGACTAGAAACTTCTAAGTAACGTAAACATCAAAAAGATCTAAAGAGACTAAGGCTACTATTGATTTAGCGCACTTCCACTGTTGCTGAATTGTGAACCAATTACATTTTCACAAGTATTATTTTTCATACTCTCTTTTCCAGCTGGCCCATGTACTAAACGAGAGTAACAGTAACACTTGTCTTTTTAGATCTTTTGATAAGCATTATGCAGCAAGCTCCCCATTGCCTGCATGTTCTTTGCTCGTACTGATTGAAGCCCATTTAGAACTGGGATTAAATTCAAGAGACACAAAGGTTTCATTTCTAAGGGTATCAAGAATGGATTGTAATTCGGTTTCATGATAATAAATATGCAAAACTCCACGAGCATCCTGTCTGTTTTGTGGTAATGATTGCCCATTTTTGATTATGCCTAGATATCCTAAATATTTTAAGTTGTCTCCATATAAATGCACAAATCCCATCTGATATCCACCTCCACCAGTATAATTACTAACAATTTGAATACTATAACTTTCTATTTTTTGAGAAACAATCATGTTGCTTAAATTTTAATATGAGTTAGCGTTGTAGTTTGTTTTGTCAAATGTACTATTCATTAAAGTGATAGGGTAGAGGGAAAACACGGAAATTGAATAGGGGTATTTCCCTTTTAAGTTTTAGTTTTTTCAGGCAATTTGATTGTATGCTTAAAAAAAATGATAACATCTCAATATTCCTCAAAAAAGACGTATATTTGCACGCAATTAAATTTTAATTGCAATGATAGCACATGATTCCAAAATCGTTGGAGAAGGTCTTACCTATGACGACGTACTTTTAGTTCCCGCATTTTCTGAAGTACTACCTCGCGAGGTAAGCATTCAGACAAAATTCACAAAAAATATTACACTTAATGTTCCAATTGTTTCTGCAGCTATGGATACAGTTACAGAGAGTCGTATGGCTATCGCGATGGCACAAGAAGGTGGTATAGGTGTATTACATAAGAACATGACCATAGAGGAACAGGCCATAAAAGTACGTAAAGTAAAACGTGCTGAAAGTGGAATGATTATCGATCCGGTTACGTTACCAAGAGATGCCAAAGTAATTGATGCTAAGAATAACATGCGAGAACATAGCATTGGTGGTATTCCTATTGTTGATGATAATCATAAACTGATAGGTATTGTAACCAATAGGGATCTGCGTTTCGAAAAAAATGATGATCGAGCAATATCAGAGGTAATGACAAGCAAGAACCTGGTTACAGTTGGTGAAGGAACGTCATTGCAACAGGCTGAAGTTATTCTTCAAAATAATAAAATTGAAAAACTTCCTGTTGTCGATAAAGAAAATACGTTAGTTGGATTAATTACATTTAGAGATATTACTAAGCTTACTTTAAAGCCAATGGCAAATAAAGATAAGCTTGGTCGCTTGAGAGTTGCCGCTGCAATAGGAGTGACAGGGGATGCAGTAGAACGTGCGGAAGCTTTAGTGAAATCTGGTGTTGATGCCGTTGTTATTGATACTGCACACGGGCATACCAAGGGTGTTGTAACTGTTTTAAAACAAGTGAAGGCAAAGTTTCCTAACTTAGAAGTTATAGTGGGTAATATTGCTACTGGCGAAGCTGCAAAATACTTAGTAGAAGCAGGAGCAGATGCTGTAAAAGTTGGAATTGGTCCGGGATCTATTTGTACTACCAGGGTGGTAGCGGGTGTTGGATTCCCTCAGTTTTCTGCGGTTCTAGAGGTTGCTAATGCAATCAAAGGATCCGGGGTTCCTGTAATTGCTGATGGAGGAATTAGATACACAGGTGATATACCAAAAGCAATTGCTGCCGGAGCAGATACTGTAATGTTAGGTTCTCTCTTGGCGGGTACTAAAGAATCTCCTGGCGAAACGGTTATCTATGAGGGAAGAAAGTATAAAACGTATCGTGGTATGGGATCTGTTGAAGCAATGAAAAAAGGATCTAAAGATCGATATTTCCAGGATGTAGAGGATGACATCAAAAAACTGGTTCCAGAAGGAATTGTTGGTCGAGTTGCCTATAAAGGAGACTTGATAGAGAGTATTCATCAGTTTATTGGTGGTCTAAGAGCGGGTATGGGATACTGCGGAGCAAAAGATATCAATACGCTTCAAAAAACAGGACGCTTTGTAAAGATTACAGCAAGCGGGATTCATGAGAGTCATCCTCACGATGTAACAATTATAAAAGAGTCTCCAAATTATAGTAGAAGGTAATTTTTTCCATTTGCCTTATTTAGACTTGGAGCATTAACTAGGCTCACATAGAATATAAATTCATTAAACCAAATACAATTTATTTTCTGTGTAGACTTGTATAAGCTATTTATAGGATTGGAAGTTGTGAGATTTAAAATAGTTCGTATACCCTTTATCTTTACTTAAATATATTGCTGGTTTATTTTGATGTACCAAAAACTTTGTCTTCAAGGTTGAGTACTTTCCAAAGAATCCATATAAAGAAACTTGAAAATGTAGATGGGGCTCGGTTGAGAAACCTGTATTGCCGCTATAACCTATATGTTGTCCTATAGTTATCACATCCCCTTCATCTACGACGACTCCATTTTTTTGAATATGATGGTACTCTCCTATAGTACCGTCGAAATGGTAAATCATGATATAGTTTGCATATTTTGAGCAAGATTGGTTGGGACAAAATATATTGCTATCTTCTTTTATTCTTATTACTCTACCCCCTCTTGCCGCATATACTTTTGTTCCTTCCGGCATTCTAAAATCAATAGCATTAATGCCTCGATGTGAAAAAGAACCGTTGTATCCTTGTAGTACATAGTAAGTGGAATTATTTTCAAAGGGTAGATGATACTCAAAATTTTTATCATATTCTTTTTGATAATAATCACCATAACGAGCATATCTTCCGATATGGAGATAAAATGGCTTGGTGTTATCGATAACTTTTAGCTCTGTCAATAACTTTCTCTTCGTATTTGCAGGAACAACATACCACTCTTCTTTTTTATTAGTAAAATTTAAATTCTTATACTTTTTAAATTTTATCTTACCGGATATAGGGAAAAATGAATTATTATCTGCATAGATTCTATATCCGTCTTCAACCTTTTCCCGATAAATATCAAAAGCTTTTGCTTTTTTCTGAGCTATAATAGTTTGCGCTATTATCAATAAAAATAAACTAACTATAAAAGTTTTTATACCCCCTCTATTTTTATCCATAACCATAAATAAGTCCTCTTTGATTTTGTTAAAAAAATTAATTTACAGGATGTTCGGATGACACCCGAAAGTTATCAAGATGTAATTTATTACTTGAACTAGGTTTACCATGAAGATTAAAACATCAATAAACTAAAATTCCAAGCCTCTATGAAAGAAGCTTGGAATATTATTGATTAATCAAACTAGTACATAGAAACCATTTTCTTATCGGTTAAAATCCATTCTTTGCCATTAAAATTGAATATATACATAATTTCTCCTCCAATCGCTTTTCCTCCTTCGTATTTCTTGTTTTTAATGAGGTTGAACATTAAAATAAATTTCTTAGATTCCGAAATAGATATTACATCAGAAAATATATATTTAATATAACTTCCATTTTTTCGAATCTTATTTGGATCTAATATTAATTTTATTTCCTTATTTAGACTATCACAGGTTGAATAATTTATTTCCTTGCTAGAAAAGCCTTTAATCGCACTCATTTCTTTTTCATCGAAAATCCTTAATTTATCAATAATATTAATTACCGATTTATCTGGTTTATATCCAAATTCGATATCGGCTGCCTTCTTATCATATAGGTTTAACTCCTTTAAAACAGCTTTATAAAGATGTGTATCGACACAATTATTTTCTTGCCCCTTAGAAATAAAACTATTAAAAATTACGATTATTAAAAATAAACCAAAAATAAAAGTTTTTATACTCTCCATAAGATTATTCAGAACAATAAGTAATTTGTGTTTAATTTCAATTAAGTATTACTCCACTTTATGTTCAACGAATATTTCTAAAGAAACAAAATGCTACTCTATGAAAATCAAGTTCCTTTTTAAATTATACTTCCGAGCCTCATTTTTTATATGATGACTGTTCCACTTAATAAGTAAGAATAGTCTTTTTATCAGTTAAAACCCATTTATTGTTTTTATTATGAAAAATGTATAAGACTTCACCACCAGCAGCCTTTCCACCTTCATATTTTATATTTTTAGATACCGTATATCTAAGTAAGCATTTTTTGGATTCTGAAAGTGATATGATTTTCGAAAATTTAATACAGGTAAAACTACCATTAGGCTTTATATGATCGTTATCTAATATCAATTCTATTTGTCTTCTAAACTTAGTGCAAGAAAGGTAATCTGTGTCTGCAGGTAGATTATTAAATTGTTCCATTTCTTCATTATTAAAAATGTTCATTCCCTTTATTGAATTAATGACAAATTTCGTTGGTTCATATCCAATTTGAATCTCTACGGCTTTTCTTTCATATAACTTCATTTCTTTAAAAACGAGATCATATAATTTTGTGTTACCACAATCTACTTGTTGTCCATTAGAAATGCATGTTCCCGCTATTGTTATTGCTAAAAATAGAATTACTTTTTTCATAAGTGTCATAATATTTGAGATTACCAATTTCCGAAATTTCTCATTACCAGTCCAACATTACTTCGCCATACTGTAACTCCAAATATTGTTGTTTCAAAAACTGCGCCAGCTTCATTTTCATTTATGGGGTTTTCAGAATGAAGTTCTTCCCAAAAAAGATCGCCAAAGATGGCATCACCAAGGTGATTATATTCATGCAAAATAGTAACTGCAATTAAAAAACCTATTTCTTCTCTAAATTGAATGCTATTCTCCAAATTTTCTAAATCATTAACTAAATCAATGTCTATAAAAAGTGTATTTCTCAATTCAGGGACATGTGCTCCTCGATAAACTCCATATAATTCATTTTCGCCTTCTCCCCCTAATTGTTTAATTTCAATTTCGGGTCCTTTACCCCATTGTAGAGCTTCTTTGATCGTTTCTATTGGAGCATCTGTAATCCCTTTTATTTCATTGATAATTTTATCATTATTTGCTATTTTAGGAATTTCATTCTTTAAAAACTCAGTAAATTCAGGATAATCTCTCTTATATTGATCTGCCTTGTCCTTTGGATATTTAACAAATGGAGAATCGCTTACTAAACTACCATTCCTTTTGGCCTTAACTAGTTCATCGGCCAATTTAATGGCTTCAAAAGAATACTGGCTGTTTGCTAAAAAATCTACAATTTTATCTTCAAAAGGTATATCTCCTTCAATAATAAGGCGTAAAGTTATACTTGCATGACCTTTAGACTGCAGAGTTGATACTAATTGCCTGATAAAAGATTTTGAATCGGCATTATTATTCTCGTCATGTAAATAGTCAAGAGCATTGAAAACAAAGTCAGGGCTTGTGTTTTGAATCAAAAATGATTTCTGGCTTTCACTTAACCCTGCAATACGCTTTAAGTCATATACTAAGGCGTTGTAAGCAGCATTATCCAGATTTCCTCCTACAATGCCATCATCAGGGCAATCTGAACTCTTAAATGTACTACTCAAATTAATCAATAAAACTCTTTCTTCATTTCTAATATCTGTTGAGCTTTTGTTACAATCTAAAAAACCTACAACGAGAGGAGCATCATGACAATTAGAATCATCACTAGGATTGGACGAGTTTGAATCATCTGCTATTGTGCCCATACCCCCACCGCCAGTTCCAAGTGAAAAATGAGATAATAAAAATCCGGAAAAATTGAACATCCCCCCATAGTCACCAACTGGTGTGCCTGCATAATTACCAGGTCCAGCAGCACCACTACCAGAACCTCCGTTACCGGGTAATCCTCCATTATTTGGATCGCCATCTGGGCATTCTCCAGAGCCACCAAACCCATTTTTTGATCGACCGCTATCAATATCCGCACTACCCGATAATATTCCTAATTTATTATAGGTAAGGATTTTACCACTAAAGCTTTGTCTACCCGTTTGGTAATTTGTAACAAGTGCTCCTCTATACTCGATAAAAAAGTGAGATAACCCTTTGGTATGTTCTTTAACAATGAGATTAAATGTATTCCACTTTTCGGTCTTAACTCTAAAGGTATATTTACTGTATTCACCTTGAGTAACTTTAATTACGTTTTCAAATTGTAATGCACCAATAGAGTCGCTAGCCTTAGATTGCGAGGCTGCTTTTACCGTATATCCATTTAAGTCAAAAGCAAATGTACCATTTGTGATGTGGCCCAAATATTCATGGATTTCAGGGATTTCATTAATAGGGATGGTACTAGCTATAGTAGATTGATTAATATTATTTTCGGTGGACGTTTCTTCTAGCTTTTCGATTTGATCATCTTTGGAACAGGAAGTCAAAAACAATGAGGTCCAAAAACCTAAAATAACCATAACATAAATGTTAAAATAGTTTTTCATAATGATTTGTGTATTCTCAATTAAACATATTTGACTATTTGATGTAAACCTAGATTAAAAAAATGGCTGCAATGTCCCATATTTTATTGTAAAACATAATACTGGACATCTCTTTTTTTTGAGTAAATACAAGTTAAAGGATAACAATGTTTGGATAAATTGCATTGTTATTAATCTGAGGATACTTACTGTCAAATTAGGATTGAAATAAAAAGTTTAATTCCATAAAAACAAAAACCCTTGATTTCTTGTCTAAAAATTGCAAGGGTTTAATCTATTTATAACATCTTCCTTTCTTCTTCAAGGATTATTCTTTTCCTATATGAGAACTTATAAAGTTCAGAAGAGGAGTATGTGTATCAATTCCAAAATTTAAAGACATTAATCTTGAAGGTTCGATATATCTTTTCTTCTTTTAAATCATCATTTTCTTGAAGAAATTTTTGATACTGTCTTTTCATGGTATCAATTCCTCTTCCTTTAGAGGGCATTGCCGTAAATTGAAAATTTCCACTTTCTGACTCGTAATAATAAGTCTTAAAAAGCCCGTCAGTAAAAATGTTTATGTATGTTGAATAATAATTACTTGCAGCGATAACTCCTATTAAGAATATAATTAGAAAAAACCTTTTTTTAAAGTATTTATTCATCTTATTAAGATTTTCAGTATGACAAAAATTGATAATAATAACTGTTTATTGTAGAATTTATAGGGGCAAATCTAGGTTCAGTAATCGCTCCGGGAGTGTTCTGATAAATTCCTCCATAGTCCCAGGATTTGATCCTCCTCCCATTAACCAATCAGAATAGGCCTGTAATTCAGGTTTATTAATTCTGAAATTTCAATTATGTAATCAATACAATTTGTAGTATTCAAATCATACATACTATAATTAAAACTTGTTAGGTATATAATTTGCTCGAGTAGGTTCGCAGAAATGTTTTGACTATAACTAACCCGATAACATGGGTTAAGGAGCATTTCCTCGCTATCAGGTCTATAAATACAAAAAATATAGACAAAATAATATTTGAATTTTAGTTATTGTTTCTATATGTTTGAACGAGAGATTCCTTTTACTCTAGAAATGTTGATTATGTTATTCGAATAGTAAATACCACTATCCTTTTTGGTTATATCTAATTCAATAATAGCTTTTTTGCCTTCTCTTTTCAGATCAATATGTTTTATACTTTTCACTTTTTTATACTCTTTTTCAGATAGATATACGGTCATTATAGAATCTTTGTCGATACGAAGAAAAATATAAGGTGATTTTAAAAGATTATGATATTTCAATCTAGAATGATGCCGATATAGTTTAATCATTTCATTATTCGACTCAGGGCTGTTGTTAATTGCTTCATCTATTTGCTTTAAATAGTTTTCATATTGTTCTTGACTTGCGCCATAAGCACTAGCAAATGATATAGATTTAAATGTAAGTTCCGCTTTAAGCTTTTTTACTTTTTCCTCGGTTTTGCATGAATAAATACAAAATATAATAAAAAAAATTAATAAAGCTATACCTCTAATATTCTTCATAATTCTTTAGTTACAAGTTCCTGAGTTATTACCAGCATTACCTCTGTTATTATTCCTAGTCATGCCTTGAGGTAGCTCCATGTCCCTAATTGCTTGTCCGAAAGCTCCAGGATTACTACCACCTCCATTCAACCAAGTACCTTGTGGGTCAGGTAACGTAACACCGGATATGGTCGCCACTTCTAAAACATAATCGGTACAATTATTTGTATTCAAATCATAATTTTGACTGTAGTTAATAGTATTGTTAATAATTGAAGATAATGAATTGGAATTTATTTCGAAAGATATACTCAAATTAAATTCACTACCTTCATTATTTCCAAAAAGATGAGGGTCGTTAGGGTCAAAAGGTGTCGCATCCCCTCTTGGATAAAGCCCGTAATATCTTCGTATATTACCTTGAATAATGCCAATAAATGAATGCCCTGCTTTATCTCCAGCAGCAGAAAATGCATCTGGTCTATTGTTTAGAGGTTGATCTATAAATATGGTCAACTCCGCACCTTTAGAAGTATCAAAACAACTTAAATATTCTCTTATGTTATTTATTGGAATATCCGGAGTAAATAAGAAATACGGGCTTTCCAAAAACTCTCCCATTTCCGCTTCTGTAATTTCATTATTTCTTCTGGCTTTTACAAGTTCATCCATTAGTTTAATAACATTTAAGGTAAATCCATATTTAAATAAAAAGTCAACAACTTTATCCTTTTGCGGTATATTTCCTTCTAAAATAAGGCGTAAAGTTATACTTGCATGACCTTCAGATTGCAGAGTTGATACTAATTGCCTGATAAAAGATTTTGAATCGGCATTATTATTCTCGTCATGTAAATAGTCAAGAGCATTGAAAACAAAGTCAGGGCTTGTGTTTTGAATCAAAAATGATTTCTGGCTTTCACTTAACCCTGCAATACGCTTTAAGTCATATACTAAGGCGTTGTAAGCAGCATTATCCAGATTTCCTCCTACAATGCCATCATCAGGGCAATCTGAACTCTTAAATGTACTACTCAAATTAATCAATAAAACTCTTTCTTCATTTCTAATATCTGTTGAGCTTTTGTTACAATCTAAAAAACCTACAACGAGAGGAGCATCATGACAATTAGAATCATCACTAGGATTGGACGAGTTTGAATCATCTGCTATTGTGCCCATACCCCCACCGCCAGTTCCAAGTGAAAAATGAGATAATAAAAATCCGGAAAAATTGAACATCCCCCCATAGTCACCAACTGTTGTGCCTGCATAATTACCAGGTCCAGCAGCACCACTACCAGAACCTCCGTTACCGGGTAATCCTCCATTATTTGGATCGCCATCTGGGCATTCTCCAGAGCCACCAAACCCATTTTTTGATCGACCGCTATCAATATCCGCACTACCCGATAATATTCCTAATTTATTATAGGTAAGGATTTTACCACTAAAGCTTTGTCTACCCGTTTGGTAATTTGTAACAAGTGCTCCTCTATACTCGATAAAAAAGTGAGATAACCCTTTGGTATGTTCTTTAACAATGAGATTAAATGTATTCCACTTTTCGGTCTTAACTCTAAAGGTATATTTACTGTATTCACCTTGAGTAACTTTAATTACGTTTTCAAATTGTAATGCACCAATAGAGTCGCTAGCCTTAGATTGCGAGGCTGCTTTTACCGTATATCCATTTAAGTCAAAAGCAAATGTACCATTTGTGATGTGGCCCAAATATTCATGGATTTCAGGGATTTCATTAATAGGGATGGTACTAGCTATAGTAGATTGATTAATATTATTTTCGGTGGACGTTTCTTCTAGCTTTTCGATTTGATCATCTTTGGAACAGGAAGTCAAAAACAATGAGGTCCAAAAACCTAAAATAACTATAACATAAATGTTAAAATAGTTTTTCATAATGATTTGTGTATTCTTAATTAAACATATTTAATTATTAACCGTAAATCTCTTAAAAATCAGTAGTCCCTTTGTCCTGTATCTTAATATTGAACATAATATTGGACAAGTTTATTGATTGGAACGAAAGGATGATGGTGTTTTTTGGGTTTCTTTTTTAAAAGCCGCATAAAAATTCGATTTAGAATTAAAGCCCGATTCATATCCTACAGCTTCAATGGTATAATTTTTAAAATCTGGATTAATAAGCATTTTTTTAGCTTCTTCTATTCTTAACTTATTTATAAAATCAGTAAAACTTTGGTTTGCACTAGAATTAACAAGTTTAGATAAATAACTAACACTTATCCCAAATTTTTCTGCAATCAATTCAAGATTTAGGTTTGGGTTTAAATAAAGTTTTTTAGAGACTATTTCATTTTCTATTTCTAAAAAAAGATTATCATTAATTTGCAATGACTTTGGTTTGGATGGTAACGATTTAAGAATATCATTTCTTATTCCCATTCTTTGATTAAGAACCCTGGTCTCAATAAGTCCTTTATACACTATCCAATAGACTAAAACTGAAATGATAATCCATAAAGGATAATATGTGCTTAAATCTTTTTCAAATCTTGCAATACTTTCTTTAATTACTATTAACCATGATATACATACAATAACTCCAATTATTAGTGCTTGCTTTAACCATTTGGTTTTTGCTTTTAACTCAGTTAAATCAAAAGCAAGTTTTGATTTCTCATAATTATGGATTTTGAACAAAATAATTACGATCATCAAAATAGAAAATACCAATGATAAATACTCTTCAATAGTCAAAAGAACATGAATAACATCTTCGGATAAATGCTCTAGGTTAAGCTTAACGATTAAACGAAATACCAGTCCAAATAAAAATGGAATTAAAATCAAAAATATTACCTTTTTTGTAGATTTTATACTCAGATATTTATCTACAAAAATGTAAAACATTGGCATTATTAAAAATTCAAAAGGAAATTGGTAATATAGCATTTCCACCAACTCAATATCAATAACCAAATATTGCAAATTATTCAATGATAAAGCGAGAGCAGTAAAAACTAAAAAGTAATTAGATGGTATTTTATAATTATTATTGAAGAAGACAATAAAGCAAAAGACAAAACCTTGAAAAATACCAATAAGGATTATAATATTGAAAATATTAAAGTTTAATTCTTGACTCGCCACGAATAAGATTTTTAACATTACAAATATAGGAGCCTTGTTAATAACTCTATTATGCTAAGTTTATTTTAGATTAAATCGTATTGTTTTCGATTTAAAGCACAAGAATAAAACATTTTAGTTTCATTTTTTGAAACGGAATTTATTTTTGTTAAAATTTTACTTATACACTGTTGATTATAAAGAAGTACTAAATCTACCTTAGAAAAGATTATTTTATTGCATACTTCTCACAGTGGCGGTATTTCTTGTAATTTCAAGCTTTCTCGACATGTCGTGGTATTCCTTGTTAATTAGATAGTATTCTTGGAAATAAAATAGTGGATTAGTAGTAAAAAAGTCATCATGATCAGTTTTTTTAGGAGTCTATGTAGTTAATTGGTCTAAATGTATTGTATGTGTATGTCCAATAAAAATACTCTTACTAAGTAGATTTAAAAAAAGCGTGTTCAGTTTTGAACACGCTTTTCTGGTCTAGATTATATTTTGAATATACTTATTCACCTTCTTCTGATTTAATTCCCAGTTTAGCCATCACCTTTTTGGTAAGGTCATATTGTGGATCAATGTATGCTAGTCCACTATTGCTAATAGTAAAAACCTGAGTGTACTTTTCTGCTTTTGCTATTTCTTTTAATGCGTTACCAATTTTATCATACAATGGTTGTAATAATTTGTTTTGTTCTAACTGCACTAATTGAGAACCGTTTTGGCGAAATTTTGCAATATCATTTTCAAGATTAATAATTTCTTCTTGCTTGGTTTTTTTCATAGGTTCTGTAAAAGAAGCTACTTTTTCTTGGTAGTCTTTTACTTTGGCCTGATACTCATCAACCTTTACCTTTAAATCCGCTTCTAGTTTACCATTGTAGGCCTTTAGATCTTCTTGAACTTTTGTAAGTTCGGGCATTTTAGAAAGAACAAAATCGGTATCTATTGTTCCTGTTTTAGATTGTGCACTTAGTTGAAAACTCGCTGCAAATACTAAGATCGATACTATTAACTTTTTCATCCGTTTTTTTGTTTACTAAATTTTAAATTTTTGCAAATATATAAGGTCTAGGGCAATATCTGTACCAATCCCATTTTTTTTGAAGATTTATTCTTCACATAACTGTCCGCGATGTGGTTTTAAAGCATCTCTAACAGGTTTCATCTCTGACTCGGTCACTACCAAATATGCCATACTATGCAAATCATTTATATCCAAACAACCCGTGATGTTAATGGTCAAATTCTTTGCCATGATATATTCTTTGAGATGAATTTCATGGTGTTGAGCCGTTTTTTGTGCTGCAGGTCCTCTAAAATCCCAAATTAATTTTAGTTTTTTTTCCATTAGATACCTTTTGTTATTTTTAGGTTATACAGTCGACTGCTGCTTTGCTTAAATCCTAATTTTGAATATAAACTTATAGCAGCTTTTTTTTCATCTTCTGTAAATAAATTAATTTCTGAAAGGTTCTTTTCTTTAGCCAAATTAATTAGTTTTTGAATAAGTTTCTTACCAATCCCTTCACCTCTATGATTAAAATCAACTACTACATCTTCTATCCAGCCTTTATGTCCAGAAATCACTTTGTATAGACACATCGAAGCAATTCCAGTTATTTTTTCATCAGATTTATGATAGATAAAAATAAGAGGATTATATTGGTTTGATAATAATTCGTTTAACGGAATTTGTTTTTTATTTGGACTTAATTGCTTAAATAGATTTTGAATAGCAATCTCTTTATGCACAGTTAGCGATTCAGTATTTAAAATTTTAATCACAGAGGTATAAAATATAAATTCAAAAAATAGTTAATTATCTAATACACTTTTCCCTTTTTCGGCAAAGGCCTTAAAATTTTCCATATAAGAACAAGATTGTTTTTTAAATGCTCCGGGCATAAGAAACCCCATAAGTTTCATGAAACCATTAAATTTGAATTCATTTTTAGAAATCCATTTTGTGTTTCCGTTAGGGAGTTCTTCGAAATAATTTTCCTGAATGTTATAAACATTTTTTGCATCAAAAGTAAGATGAATAGCTTCTGGCAGGTCAAAAAGAGTAATAGTTTCTATCATTTCGATTTCACGTTTTCCCATTTTATAGGTTAATTTAGAAGTAGCACCTGTTTTTCCTTTTTCGCCGTTTAGATGTTCCATGCTTATCAGGCCTTTTTGCCAATGCTTCATGTTTTCTTCATTGTCAAATTTTGTAATTACTTCGTTTCTAGGTAATTCTATTTCAATATCTAAGGTGTACTCCATGATTTTGTTTTTTGTTTGTTAGGTGTTATGGTGCATACAATATACGTAGATCATAAAAAAATTAAAAGTTAATACTAATAGAAGATATTGGTTCGTTAGGAAAGTAGCTTGTAAAACATCGTAATATTATTATTTTTGTCCGGCTCAGGACTTTATCATAAACGAATTATGCACAAAAGATCATTAGTATTTTTTTTAGGGTTTATTTTTTTTGCATTAGCACATGCGCAACAGAAAGAAAAAGAAGGGGTATTGCTTACTATTGATAATTCGCCTATTTATGCTTCAGAATTTAAAAGAATCTATCTTAAAAATATTGATTTAGTTAAAGACAAGTCCCAAAAGGATATAGATGGATATCTTAGTTTATTTGTAAATTATAAACTAAAGCTTAAAGAAGCTGAGAATTTGGGTTTGCATAAAAAAGAGTCTTACCTGAAAGAATTAAAGGGATATCGAAAACAATTATCATCGAATTATCTAACAGATACAAAAACATCCGAGGCTTTAATAAAAGAGGCATATGATCGCTCGCTAGAAAGGATAAGCGCCAGTCATATTTTAATTATGGTGAAACCAAATGCTTCTGCAAAAGATACAGGACTGGCGTATCAAAAAATTCTAGAAGCTAAAGATAAAATTGCCTTAGGAGAAAAATTTGAGAATGTTGCAAAAGAATACAGTGAGGATCCTTCAGTTGTAAAAAATGGGGGCTATTTGGGATGGTTTTCGGTTTTTCGAATGGTTTACCCTTTCGAGAATGCTGCATACAGAACTAAGGTTGGAGAAGTATCTGAACCTTTTAGAACTCAGTTTGGATATCACATTGTTAAAGTAAATGATCGTGAAAAGATGCTTGGAGAAGTTTCTGTGGCACATATTATGGTTGCAGTTAACAACAGTAGAACCTCTGAAGAAGCTAAAACAAGAATTGAAGAAATACAACAGCAGATAGATCAAGGGGTTTCTTTTTCCGCTTTGGCAAAAGAATATAGCGATGATCCAAGTACTGCGGTAGAAGGAGGGAAAATCAGACGATTTGGACAAGGAGTATTAAATTCGGAAAAATTTGAAAAAGCTGCTTTTAGTCTTCACATAAAGGGAGAAATTTCACCCCCTTTGGAAACCAAATATGGTTGGCACATTATTAAGTTGTTAGAAAAATATGAGCCAAAGACATACGAGGAACAAAAAACTGATCTAACCAATAAAGTTAAAAGAGATAGTCGATCAAAATTGATAACTACATCATTTATAAATTCATTAAAAAGAAAATATAACGTAATAAGAAATGAAGAGGCCATCAGCTACTTCAAAGAAATTATTCCTGATTCAATTTTTTTTAAAGGATGGGAGATACCTAGAGACGATATTTTGAAGAAAGAATTGTTTAGAATAAAACAAGAAGTGTATCAATATCAAGATTTTGCAGAGTTTATAAAAAGCAAAAAAATAAGTGAAAGAACTCCGCTAGATATATCAATTTTTGTACAAGAAATGTATGATCAATTTGAATCGACTACATTACTAGCATATTATGAAGAACATTTAGAAGAAGATAATCAGGATTTTGCGAACATTATTAACGAATATAGAGACGGACTTTTACTTTTTGATCTTATGGAATCAACAATATGGAATGCTTCAAGATCAGATACTCTAACACTCAAGAAGTTCTATCAAGCAAATAAGGATAAATATTTTCAAAATGAAAGGTATGAAATTCTAAAAGTATCTTCGTCAAAACGTGAGGTAATTACCGAAGTTCAAAAGTTACTCAAAGAAAATAAATCTATTGAAGAAGTAAAAAAAGAGATCAACAAAGGAGATATTGTTTTGGCGATCTTTTCTGAAGAAGAATTAGAGAAAGGAAAGGATAAATTGCCTCAGGGGTTTTCTGGGCAAAAGTCTGAAATGACAATTACAGAAGAAGATAGTTTTATTACTTTGATTATGGTGAAAGAAATATTACCTTCCCGAGTTAAAAGTTTCGAAGAAATCAAAGGGGAAATAATTAACGACTTTCAGGAAAGTATAGAAAGCAAATGGCTTGACCAGCTCAGAGAAAAATACGCGGTTAAGATTAATAAAAAAACTTTAAAGAAGGTTAAAAAAGATTTAACTAAATAAATGAAGTATAGTGTATTAATATTTTTGTCTATTGCAGCCGTTTCGTGCAAAAAGTTTGGTAATCAAATGAAAAAAGAGACAATTGCAAGGGTAAACCAAACCTATTTATATAAAGAAGATATTCAAGACCTGGTTCCACAGAACGCTTCAAAAGAAGATAGTGTTAACATTGTCAATAATTATATTAACACTTGGGCCACGCGCCAGTTGTTTATAGATCAGGCAAAAAGAAATCTTACCGAAGAGGAGCTAAAAGAGTTTGACGAGTTGGTTGAAAAGTATCAAAGTACTCTATATATTAATGCGTACCAGAATGCGGTAATCAATAAATCTATAAATATGGAGATTACCGAAGAAGACTTAGAGTCTTATTATACTCAAAATTTAGAAAATTTTAATCTTAATGAGGAGTTAGTAAAGTTACGTTACTTACATTTGCCATCTGGCTATGGAAACATTGTTGCAACACAGCGACAATTGAATCGTTTTAATGAAGAAGATGTTGATGAGCTTACGCTAAAAAAGGAAGAATACCTGGCATATTCATTAAACGATTCTACTTGGGTTAAATTAGATCAGGTTTTGAGTAAAATCCCGATTCTTAAGAAACAAGATAGGGCAAAACTCTTAAAGAGTGGGAAGTATATGCAACTTAGAGATTCCACCGGTGTTTACATGGTAAAGATAAAAGATGTTTTGAAGCGAAGAGAAAAAGCGCCCCTAGAATATATTAAACCAACCATTAGGCAAATAATATTGAATAAAAGAAAGCTAGAGCTGATAAAAAAAATAGAAAAAGATATTACAAAAGATGCAGTTGAGAACAAACAATTTGAAGTCTATAATTAAAACTACAATATTTTTCGCAATATTTGGGTTAGGTATGAATGCCCAATTACAGGCACAAGAAATCATTGAAGATGTTAAGAAGGATTCTATTGTCAAAAATGATACAATACCTGCTACAATAGATTCTTTACAGGTGGCTAAGGATCCTATAAAAGAACCGTTTCAGAGAAGGAAGATAGATGGTGTAGCGGCGGTAATAGGAGAAAGTGTAATATTAGATAGTGATATAGATATTGCATACAAGCAATTAATGAGTGAAGGAGTTTCGGCTACCGATGTAAGTCGTTGTGAGTTAGCCGGAAGCTTATTCGAAAACAAGTTGTATGCACATCATGCAGTGCAAGATAGTATTGTTATACGTGACGCAGAGGTGAACTCTATGGTCGATCAGCAATTAAGTTATATGACACAAGAAATTGGTACTATAGACAAAGTATTACGGTTTTACAAGAAAGATAATGTTGAGGAGTTCAGAAAAGAACTTTTTGAAATCAATAAATCCAATAGGCTATCCGAGCAAATGAGAACAAAGATCATTGAAGGGATAGAGATTACACCAGAAGAAGTTCGGGAGTTCTTTAATGATATTCCTGAAGCAGAAAGACCTTTATTCGGTACCGAAATCGAATTAGCCCAGATCGTAATAGAGCCTGAAATTCCTCAGGAAGAAGAGCAAAAAGTAATAGACCGATTGAATGAGTTTAGAGAAGATATAGTTGAGAAAGGTGCCAGTTTTGCCACAAAAGCTGTTCTATACTCTCAAGATCCCGGATCCAAACCCACCGGAGGTAAGTATACGTTGAACCGCCAAACAAACTTTGCCAAAGAATTTAAAGACGTGGCTTTTAGTTTAGAAGAAGGAGAAGTAAGTGAGCCTTTTAAAACCGACTTTGGATGGCATATCGTAAAAGTAGATAAAATACGTGGTGAAGAAATCGATGTGAGACATATATTGTTGACTCCAGAGGTTACAAGAAAAAGTGTTGATAAGGCTAAAAAGTTGATAGATTCTTTACGTACAAGTATTATATCAGGCAGCATCAAATTTACGGAAGCTGCAAGAAAATTTAGTGATGAGAAAGAAACTCGAGAAGACGGAGGTCAATTACTTAATCCCACAACTGGAGATACGCATTTTGAACTTACCAAAATTGATCCTATATTGTATGATCAAGTATCTAAATTGAAAACTAATGAGGTATCGCTAGTGATTCCCGATCAGGATCGCCAAGGTAAAAAGAAGTTCAAACTTATAACTGTTCTTAACAGATATGATGAGCATATAGCAGATTATTCCAAGGATTATCTTAAAATTCAAGAATTAGCACTTAGAAAAAAGCAGATTGATGCCATTCGTAAATGGCAGAATGAAAAAATAATGGATACCTACGTAAAGATTAATGGAGATTACCGAGACTGTGAGTATAGTGGTAACTGGTTAAAAAAAGAAAAATAAGATGTCAGACGACGTAGCAGCTGTTGAAAAACTGGTAAAAAAACATTCCGAACTCAAAAAAGAAATTTCCAAAATTATTATTGGGCAAGAAAAAGTTATCGATCAGATACTTATTTCTGTTTTTTCCGGAGGCCATGCTTTATTGATAGGTGTTCCTGGATTGGCAAAAACCTTAATGGTGAATACAATCTCACAAGCATTAGGGCTTGATTTTAAACGAATTCAGTTTACTCCAGATCTAATGCCGAGTGATATACTCGGTAGTGAAATATTAGACGAGACCAGACATTTTAAGTTCATCAAAGGACCTGTATTTTCAAATATTATTCTAGCAGATGAGATTAACCGTACTCCGCCGAAAACTCAAGCTGCTTTGCTCGAAGCTATGCAAGAAAGAGCAGTAACCGTTGCAGGTCATCATTATAAACTTGATTTACCTTACTTTGTTTTGGCTACTCAAAATCCAATAGAACAAGAAGGAACCTATCCTTTACCAGAAGCACAATTGGATAGATTCATGTTTGCCATAGAATTGAAATACCCAAGCTTTCAGGAAGAAGTAGAAGTGGTTAAAAGTACCACAGGCGATATTACTAAAACTGTTAATCCATTATTTACAGCACAAGAAATTATAGATTTTCAGCATCTTATCAGACGAATACCCGTAGCAGATAACGTTATTGAATATGCTGTTGAAATGGTTGGAAAAACCAGGCCAAATGGTGATTCTGCTACCGAATTAGTAAAAAACTACATTGATTGGGGAGCTGGTCCTAGAGCTTCGCAAAATCTAATTCTTGCAGCAAAGGCTAATGCAGCGATCAAAGGAAAGTTTTCTCCAGATATAGAAGATGTGCAGGCTGTAGCATCAGGTATTCTTAAACATCGCATTATTAAAAACTACAAAGCTGAAGCCGAAGGAGTAAGTGTGGAAGATGTAATAAACAGTCTTTTTTAAGCTCTAATAGCTACTCATTATTATTTTTTGCAGAAATATTAAACTTTTTCTTTTTTTCATAGTCCAAATAGATAAACAGCATAAGAAGTTTATTTAATAAAATGTACATACTATGAAAAACATTCTAATTACTATTATGGCTTTGCTTTCAGTTGCTTTTTCTTTATCAGCGCAAACCAATACTAATCGTAAAGAGCAGAAGGAACTCAAAAAAGAGTTTTATCAGAGCCTTTCTGAAGATCAAAAAACATTATTGGATGATCAAAGGCAATTGAAGAAAGAGAATAAATCAGATATGGAAGCCACGTTCACAAAAGAACAACTTGAAATTATAAATGACGAAGGCCTCTCTAAAAGAGAAAGGAGAAGGGCTTTAATGTCATCCTACAGTTATGAACAACGACAGATGTTAAAAAGCCATATAGAAACGATGAGGGCGAAAGATGAAGAGTTTAAAGCCACACTAACAGAGGAACAATTGCAAGAGTATGATAGTTTTATAAAAAAACGTGGAAAAAGAATGAAGGGCCGAAAAAAGGATTATTAGCATTTGAGTTAGTATTTATTGAACGAAAAGTGAAGTGGTGAGCTTCATTTTTTGTGTTTTTGATCAAATCTGATCTTTTTTTGGTCAAATTGACAAAAGTAACTATAACGTTTTCGTGCATCAACATTATAGAGTGTCATTTTCTTATATATTTTTTTACTGATTTTGTAGAATTCTTAAATCTAATTTATAGATTTACAAGAATGAGTGTCTTAATTTTTTGAAAAATGCAAAAACATAGGAATAAGACTAATCATTTAATAAAATCTTTTAAAATTCGTATTTTCGCAGGACTTTTCAATACTTAAAATTAATAGTATATGGCATTCGATATCGATATGATAAAAAAGGTATACAGTCAAGTAGCAGATCGAGTTACTGCAGCTCGTGAAGTTACTGGCAAACCTTTAACCCTAGCAGAGAAAATTTTGTATTCCCATCTTTGGGATGGCAAACCAAGCACCGCTTTCGTAAGAGGAAAGGATTACGTTGATTTTGCTCCAGACCGTATCGCGTGTCAGGATGCAACCGCCCAAATGGCGTTATTGCAATTTATGCAAGCTGGTAAAGATAAGGTAGCAGTACCTACAACAGTGCATTGTGATCACCTGATTCAGGCTAAAGTAGGAGCAGATAAAGATTTACAATCAGCTTTAAACACCAGTAGTGAGGTTTTTAATTTCTTAGAATCTGTTTCTAATAAGTACGGAATTGGATTTTGGAAACCGGGAGCAGGAATTATACATCAGGTAGTATTGGAGAATTATGCCTTTCCTGGCGGAATGATGATTGGTACAGATTCACATACAGTAAATGCTGGTGGTTTAGGAATGGTTGCCATAGGAGTTGGTGGTGCAGATGCGGTTGATGTTATGGCCGGAATGCCCTGGGAACTTAAATTTCCTAAATTGATAGGTGTAAAACTTACCGGGAAATTATCGGGTTGGACAGCGCCAAAGGATGTAATTTTAAAAGTAGCCGAGATTCTTACCGTAAAAGGAGGAACAGGTGCTATTGTAGAATATTTTGGCCCGGGTGCAACGTCAATGTCATGTACCGGTAAAGGTACGATTTGTAATATGGGTGCCGAAATTGGTGCTACCACATCTACATTTGGTTATGATGAATCTATGGAGCGCTATTTAAGAGCTACAGACCGTGCTGATGTGGCTGATGCTGCAAATACTGTTAAAGAACATCTTACCGGAGATGCTGAGGTGTATGCTAATCCAGAACAATACTTTGATCAGGTAATTGAAATTAACTTGTCTGAATTAGGACCACTATTGAATGGGCCTTTTACTCCTGATTTGTCAACAGAAGTTGGTAGTGCAATGACCGAGAAGGCAAAAGCAAATGACTGGCCGTTAAAAGTAGAATGGGGGTTAATAGGCTCTTGTACAAACTCATCTTATGAGGATTTATCACGCGCTTCTTCAATTGCACAACAAGCCATAGATAAAGGATTAAAAACTAAAGCGGAGTTTGGTATTAATCCTGGCTCTGAGCAGGTTCGATATACCGCAGAAAGAGACGGGTTGTTGGAGATATTCGAAAAGCTTGATGCCAAAATATTCACCAACGCTTGTGGGCCTTGTATTGGACAATGGGCTAGATATAGTGACCCAAAAAATGCACCAAAAAATAGTATTGTACACTCGTTTAACAGGAATTTTGCCAAGCGAGCAGATGGAAATCCTAACACACATGCTTTTGTAGCATCTCCTGAGCTTACGGCCGCAATTGCAGTCGCAGGACGTTTGGATTTCAATCCGTTAAAGGACAAGCTAATTAATGAAGATGGGCAAGAGGTTATGTTTGATGAACCTACAGGATGGGAATTACCTCCAAAAGGTTTTGAAGTAGAAGATGCAGGATATCTTGCGCCAGTCGAAGATGGATCGAACGTAGAAATTTTGGTAGATCCAGACTCAGAGCGGTTGCAACTTTTAACTCCTTTCGAGCCCTGGGATGGTAAGAACATTACAGGAGCTAAATTGTTGATCAAAGCTTATGGTAAATGTACTACAGACCACATTTCAATGGCAGGGCCGTGGTTACGTTACCGCGGACATCTTGACAATATTTCTAATAACTGCCTAATAGGTGCAGTAAATGCTTATAATAAGAAAACTAATTTTGTTAAAAATCAATTAACAGGAGAGTTTGATGGCGTGCCCAATGTTCAAAGAGAATATAAGGCGGCTGGTATACCAACTATTGTTGTGGGAGACCACAACTATGGAGAAGGATCTTCTCGGGAGCATGCCGCTATGGAACCCCGCCATTTAGGCGTTAGAGCAGTTATCGTAAAATCGTTTGCTCGTATTCATGAGACCAACTTGAAAAAACAAGGGATGCTTGGATTAACATTTGCAAACGAAAATGATTATGATCTGATACAAGAAGATGATACTTTTAATTTCTTAGATCTTGATCAGTTTGCACCAAATAAGCAACTTACATTAGAAGTTGTACATGCAGATGGTTCTAAAGATACGATTATGTTAAATCATACTTACAATGAGCCTCAAATTGAATGGTTTAAAGAAGGTTCTGCTTTAAATCTTATCAAAAAACAGAACGTTTAAAAAGTAGATTGATTTTTTTACATATCTAAACTCCCAAACTTTTAGTTTTGGGAGTTTTTTGTGTTTAAGGTAAGGTTTATCACTCTTTTACGACACAGATGTTAACTAACATCTAAACACAATCATCATGAGTGCTATCTGGTTTTTTGAGGATGCTAATCTCTTTAAGGTATTATGCCCTCATAAATTCAAAAAGTATAAGAAAGAACACAATTTTGATGCTTATCGAAAAAACGATTACATTTACTTTGAAGAAGATTCGGCTAATAAAGTATATCTTATTGAAAAAGGAAAAGTAAAAATAGGATATTATGCAGAAGACGGACACGAAGTCGTAAAATCTATCCTTACTCGTGGTGAAATCTTCGGTGAAAAAGCTATTCTTGGAGAGGATAAAAGAACCGAATTTGCACAATCCATAGAAAATACAACATCAATTTGTCCTATAGGCGTAGAAACTATGCACGGACTTATGCGCGATAATCAATCCTTCAGTTTAAAAATTTACAAGTTCATAGGATTACGTTTTCGAAAATTAGAAAGAAGATTGCAATTACTTCTTTTTAAAGACACCAAAACAAGACTGTTAGAGTTTTTGGATGAACTTAAAGAAGATTATGGGTACTGTTGTCCAAATACTGGCGATATGGTGATAGAACATCCATATACTCAAAATGATATCGCTAATCTCATAGGAACTTCCAGACCTACCTTAAATATACTTCTTAATGAATTAAAAGAGTCTAACATTATTGATTTCAATAGAAAAGAGATTCGTTTGAAAAATGTTGCTTAGTGTTAGGTAGCTGACATTTTAAAATCTTAATTGTCAATACTTTTATGATCTAATAATCATAAAAACAAAAGCAATGTTTAAAAAATTAATAATAGGGGCTCTAGCAATAGGGGTTATTGCAGTCTCTTGTAGTGACGATGATGACAATACACCTGTAGTGAATGCTGGTATCATAACCGGAGGACCATTTGAATTTAATGTAGATGGAGAAGCTGATTTTGTAACCGGAATCACCTTGGATGCTTCAGGAGCTGTTGGTACGAATAGTACATGGGTGATTACAGACGATGTAGGAAATATTTTAGGACGCCCAGGAACCTTAGAAATGGTCGAGGGAGTAAATTTTGATGATGCCGGTGCAGGTAGTTGCTTTATTTGGTATGCCCGCTTTGAAAATGATTCTAACATTGAAACCGCAACTACTGTAGACGAAATTACAGGATCATTTGATCTCTCAAATTCTATTGAAGTCGTACGTAATCAAGTAGTTAATGCAGGAACATTGTCAGGTGGTCCTTTTACATTTACCGTAGGAGATGGTACACCAGATATGGTGTCTGGTATTACTTTGGATGCTACAAATGCTTTTGGCGAAAATCGAACGTGGATCATTACAGATGATCAAGGCATAATTCTGGGCTTACCTGGAACACTTGAAATGGTAGAGGGAAATGATTTTGATGGCGCAGGAGATGGAACATGTTTAATCTGGTATGCTCGTTATAATGGTACGGTTACCGGTTTAGAAGTTGGTATGAACGCTAATAATGTTGAAGGAGATTTTGATCTGTCAAACTCGATAACTGTAAATAGAAACCAAGTAGCCAATGCAGGAACTATCTCCGGAGGTCCTTTTGCTTTTACTTCAGGAGATAATCAACCTGACCAGGTATCGGGTATTACTTTAAATGCTACAGAGGCTTTTGGTGAAAATAGTACATGGATCATCACTGATGATCAAGGTAAAATTTTAGGTTTGCCTGCGACCCTCGCAATGGTAGAAGCTAACGATTTTGATGGAGCAGGTGTAGGTACATGTTTGATCTGGTATGCTCGTTACAACGGAACCGTCACAGGTTTGGCTGTAGATATGAATGCTAACCAAGTACAAGGAGATTTTGACTTATCGAATTCTATCCAGGTAACTCGTAATTAACAAAGTCAAAACTTCTCTATTTGAACTGTATGATTACCCTACTTTCTGGGAATACTGAACTTAGTTCGTTGTTTTTTTGTTAGTTTTAAAGCGCAATCATTGATTGCGCTTTATTAATTCATAGATTTGTCAAAACGTTTAAAAAACTAAGCTTTACCAACAACAAATGAAATTCAATAAAAAGAAAATATCAAATCTAATTTTTGTCATTATTTTGTTGCTGTTTTTTATTCCGAATACCAGGGGGATGATACAAATATATTTGACCAGAATATTTTCATTTAGTCCTGATCTGGTAGAGAAAGATGACCGAAAAAAAGTAACATCTTATGACTGGAAATTGCACGGGGTAAATACTGAATCGATGAATTTCGATTCTGCCAAAGGCAAAGTGGTTTTATTAAATTATTGGGCTACCTGGTGTCCACCTTGCATTGCAGAAATGCCTTCTCTTCAAAAATTATATAATGATTATAAGGATAAAGTAGTGTTTGTATTTTTAACTGAAGATGATGATCCCGAATTGAATAAGTTTATGAATGATAAAAACTATAATTATCCAATTTACAGATCACTATCTCCACATCCAAAGCCTTTTGTTCATAAGCCTATACCAGGAACGTATCTATTGGATAAAAAAGGGAATATTGTTATTTACAAAAGAGGTGCAGCCGATTGGGATACAAAGAAAGTAAAAGATATTTTGGATAAATTGATTGCAGAATAATATTGGTGAATGGAACAGGTGACTACACTTACGTTATTTAAATACTCTAATCTCTGGACAAAGATATGGGCCTTTCATATGATGTTATTAATGCCATCAAAATTAAAACGACTTTCTGGTCAAACCTTCTTTAGACTTATGGGTAGTGGTAAAAATGGATTCGAACCGTCACCCGACTGGAGTGTATACGCATTGATTCAAGTATGGGAAAATGAGAAAGCAGCCGAACGCTTCTTTAACAAATCAAAAATAATTACTAGATTTCAAGGTAAAGCTTCAGATATATGGACCGTCTATTTGAAGAACATCACCTCAAAAGGACTATGGACCGGATGTCAACCGTTTACTAAAAGTGATTCTATAAGTTCTAGTAATAACGCTATAGTAGTAATTACACGAGCTACTATAAAATTGAACAGATTGGTCGACTTTTGGAAATACGTTCCCAAATCAAGAACACCGTTAAGAAATCAAAAAGGACTAATCTTTGCAAAAGGTATAGGGGCAAAACCTTTCATCCAAATGGCTACATTTAGTTTATGGAATGATAAGAAAGCCTTGTTAGATTATGCATATAAAACTTCAGGACATAAAGAAGCAATACGAAAAACCAGAATTTTGGACTGGTACCATGAAGAACTCTTTGCCCGTTTTCAACCCTATAAAACTATGGGAAAATGGGAAAATATAAATCCTGTTATTTTTTAAAATACTTTAAAGGAACCACCAACATCCCAAAGCATTCTCCTTTCTCTTTGTTAATATTTTTGTGATGTATTTTGTGGGCTCTTCTCACACCTTTAGCATACCAATTATTAGCTTTTCTGAATAATTTAAAACGTTGATGTATAAAGATATCGTGTACTACGAAATAAGCTATGCCATAGGCTAGTATTCCAAGACCTATTGGTCTTCCTATCCAAAATGTTTCAGAATCATGAAGCAGAATACAAGACATACTAACCACAGCATAAAATATGAAGAAAAAATCATTACGCTCCCACCAACTATTGTGATCTTTATGATGATGATCTTTATGTAGCGACCATAAGAAACCATGCATTACATATTTATGAGTGAACCATGCCATGAATTCCATAATAGAAAAAGCGGCAAAGAACGTAAGGATTTGAATAAATAGTTTCACAGATAAAATTTTATGCAAAAATACGGTTAAATTAGATTTAAACGGTAATCAAAATACGATTTTGCCAACAAGCCGAATTTTTGATAATTCGGAACTCGAATTCGGGTGTTTTTTATCTCTAGTGATGGAGTTTTTTTCAGTTTGGTTAATAATTTTTTATAGTATATGAATGCGGTATAGACACCAAACTTTGCTTCAACAGGTAATTTTAAGATACCGACTAAGCCTTTATTAAAATCCTCTTCGATTTCTTCAATAATTCGCAACTTCGATGCCTCATCTAGTTGTTTGAGATCAGTATTAGGAAAATAAGTTCTGTCTAGATCTTCGTAGTCTGCTTTTAAATCTCTTAAAAAATTTACTTTTTGAAAAGCCGACCCAAGGTGCATCGCACTTTCTTTAAGCTCATTATACTTCTCTTCATCCCCTTTTACAAATACTTTCAAACACATTAACCCTACAACATCTGCAGATCCATAAATATATTCTTTATACTCTTCGTCGGTTAAATAATTTGTTTTATGAAGATCTAATCGCATACTTTTCATGAATGCTTCATACAACTCTGGTTGTATATTATATTGATGAACAGTTTGTTGAAAAGCGTTGAGAATAGGATTAAGACTAATTTTATTTTTAATAGCTTTATACATTTCTTCTTCAAAATCATTGAAGAGCTCTTCTTTGTTGTAATCATGAAAGGTATCTACGATTTCATCGGCAAATCTTACAAAACCATATATATTATAAATATCTTGGCGTATAGAGTCTGCGAGCATTTTTGATGCGAGAGAAAAAGATGTGCTGTAAGAGTTAGTAACAATTTTACTACAATTATATGATACTGTGTCAAAAATAGCCTTCATAAATAAATTTTTATATGTTGGTTTTAAGAGGTAATCAATTTTGGTTCTTTTGTTTTGTTGAATTGAGCTGCGATCAATCCTGCTACCAGTTTTCCAGAAATTAACGAGGGCGGTACTCCTGGTCCTGGAACTGTAAGTTGACCGGTAAAAAACAAATTTTGAACTTTTTTACTTTTCAACTTAGGTCTTAAAAATGCAGTTTGAAGCAGCGTATTGGCCATTCCGTATGCATTACCTTTGTATGAATTATATTCTTTAATAAAGTCTTTCACACAAAAGGACTCCTTAAAGATAATATTATTTTTAACATTTTGATCGGTAAGATCTTCAAAACGGGTAATAATTTTATCAAAATATCGCTCTCTTAGCTCTTCATTATCTTCTATACCAGGTGCTAGCGGAATTAGGAAAAAACCATTTTCAGAACCTTCAGGAGCTGTACTTGGATCGGTTAATGATGTGAAATTTGCATAAAAAAGAGGTTCTTCAGGCCACTTAGGGTCATCATAAATATCTTTCGCATGTGCATCAAAATCTGTGTCAAAAAATAAATTATGATGATTTATATTTTTAAGCTTTTTACTGAATCCTACATAAAAAAGTAAAGAAGAAGGAGCAAAAGTCTTTTTCTCCCAGTATTTTTCTGAGTACTGCCTGTATGGCTCATCTAATAAGGTTTCACCATGGTGGTAATCTGCTCCACATAAGACAATATCGGCATCGATTTTCTCAGAATTCACTTGTATCCCACTGGCAGTACCTTCTTTAACAGTGATCTTTTCTACTGTAGCATTTGTTTGAATTTTAACACCAAGAGACTTTGCTAGTTTTTCCATGCCAAGTATTACCTGGTACATTCCTCCTCTGGGGTGCCAGGTGCCTAGTCCGAAATCTGCATAATTCATAAAACTATAAAAAGCAGGGGTATCACTGGGTTTTGCTCCTAAAAATAATACCGGGAACTCAAGTATTTTAATAAGTTTTTCGTTTTTAAAATCTTTCCTTACCTCTCGAGAGATTGTACTAAAGAATTGTCCAACACGTTGTATAGTTTCCTTCGTAACAAGTTCTAGTGGTGAAACTCCTGGTCTGTACACTAAATTCTTAATGGCGATGTCATAATTGTTTTGTGCGGTATTTATAAATTTTTTAAGCTTTTCAGAACTTCCTTTTTCTTCAGCTTCAAATGCCTTGTATATTTTTTCTAGAGTATCTTCTATTAAAATATTGTTTTTGTCCTCAAAGAAAACTTTGTACGCTGGATTGAGCTTATCTAGGATATAAAAATCAGAAACTGTGGTGTTGAAGTCATTAAAAAAACTTTCAAAAACGTCTGGCATCCAATACCAGGAAGGACCGATATCGAAAGTAAATCCTTCTTTTTTTAATTGTCTAGCTCTACCGCCAACCGTTGAGTTTTTTTCATAAATCGTCACTTCGTATCCTAATTGAGCCAAATAACAGGATGCAGATAACGATGAAAATCCTGAGCCAATAATTGCAATGTTTTTGGACATAATTTAACGGTAAAAAATATTAAAGGTCAGTAATTAAAGCACTTATAGACTCAAAATAACGATGATTTGAACCCGTACTTTCTGAAAGGTGCATAATTTGTTTCCCGAGCATCCAGAACTCACTCATTTTTTCGGCACAAACTATTTCATTAAAATCCTGTACATATTTAGAGAGATTATCCTTTTCTGGTTTTATAGTAAAATAAGAAACAAATACGATATTTTCATGGAATGAGAGCATCGATGGCAAACTATCCAAAGGTATGCTTGGACCTAGATAAACGGCTTTATAACCATGCAATAAAATTTCATAATTTGCATACAGCAAGCCTAATTCATGTATCTCATTTTCAGGTAAAAACAAAATAAAAGCTTTGTCTTTTTTTGTAGGCATTGAGTACTGTAATTTTTCAATATTAAGCAGCAATTTCTGCTTAATTAAATTAGTTATAAAGTGCTCATGCGCAGGGTTAATTGTATCTGTCTGCCATAACAAACCAATTTCTTTGAGTAGCGGAATAAATACGTCTGTAAAAATTTGTCTGAAATTGCGTTTTTGCTCTAATTGCTCGTAAGTTCCAAGAAAAAGCTCGAGATCATAATTAAGCATTGAAATTTTAAACGAATTGATAGCTTGATTTTTGGTACTATTGTCAGACACGATGCTTCTGACATATTCGTTTATTTCTTCTTCATTAAGTTTAGAAATTCTTGAAATTTTATAGCCGCTATTCACTAAATAAGTGACATTAAGCAATTTTTGAAGACTCTTCAAGTTATAAGTTCTGATATTAGTATCTGTGCGATTTGGAGAAAGTAAATTGTATCTCTTTTCCCATATCCTGATAGTATGAGCTTTTACTCCGCACAGATTTTCGAGATCTTTAATACTGAAAGTTTGTTTGACGTTGTTCACTTTTTACCAAAAATTGTTAAACAAAACTAATTAAAAGAATTCACTTTTTTTTTCAATATTTGTTAAAATAAATAGGTCATTTGTTAAAAAAATTAGGAATTTAAATTAAGGCAAGAGACTTTTATGCACCATGATACATGCATAATTGTAATGAATCTTAGTGAAAAGTACTCCCTGGTCCCTTGATAGGCAAACTATTTTCTGATATCCATTCTGATCTTCTTTAAGAGAACAGATGAATAATTTCAATGGCAATGAGCTGTATTAAGGCAATCATATTCTTGTGATTTTATAGTTGATATTTTCTTAATTCTCTATCGGTTCTAGGTTTTTGCGTGTCTTTATTTGTTATGATAGAATAAATGATCCAATTTCATCATTTTTAGCATGTTATTACTGTTACTGATCATAGGATTGATTTCATTTTTTGTAATTTCAGGAGCATATAATATTTCATGTCCTCTTACATAAGGGCTATTTTCTATACTAATTGTCAATAGAATTATTATTTCTATAGTCTTATTTTTTCAATTGAATTTGATTCGTTTAAACCAAATATCTTTAAGGCTTAAATTGATATTTATAAGATTGAATTTTTCCTCTACCAAAATTCCCTCTACAGCTCCTCTTTGACCTGTCGTGAAGGATAGGTTAATCATTGAAGACCCTCTTACGTTTATGGGTAAACCTATTCCAGAAGAAAAGCTATAATTATCAATGATTTGATTATTTACGTTTAGATAACCCGAATCATAGTTAAATCCTGCTCTGAATTCTATATTCTGCCAATATTTGAGACCCCGTTCTCTTGCTCTATATTGGGCACCAAAACTTACGATAGATTGATCTACATATCTTCCGATATCGTCTCTTTGATTGGTAAATCCCCATAGATTTCTTTTATAATCTAAGTTTATGGTAAGACCAGGGATGTGTTGAGAACGTATTCCAAAACCAATTTCGATCGGTAACTTAAAACTTGATATGTCCAAACCTTGCTCATCTTCTACGTTTGTTCCTATAAAATCTAAACTCTTATCTACAAATCGATCTTGTGATCCATTTAAAGAGGCGGGTAAATCTATGGTAAATCCCAAAGAATTTTTTTGATTGATATCGTATTGGAGTCCTAAACCAAATCGAAATCCTCTATAGTAGTTTTCTTCATCTATATTTAAAAATGAAGTACCGATCAGTATTCTTTCAGTTTCTTTTATAGATCCGAATAGGTACGAAGTTCGAAGACCAACTCTAAAATTATCATAGAGCTGATACCCATAATTTAATCTCAGATCGTTTAAACCCCCAGAGCCCACAATATTGCTAACAAAATCATCCTGAGACCCTTCTACGTTACTTTCTATACCTATTAACGAGTAGCCTACATCGGTAAAAGGAACAAGAGATAGTCCAATACCAGAATGATCGCTTAGGCTAAATGCAAGAGCAAGATTAGAAAAATTTGCAGATAACCTAAGTTCATCCTTACCAGAATTTGATATATTGTTTAATTCACCTAAAAATCCAATGTCTAAGAGAAAACTTTTTTCTGAGATCGTAGAAAAAGAGGCTGGGTTGTAGTTGTTGATTACATTTTCACTTCCTAGTGCAATACCTCCACGGCCCAGAGCACTGTTTTTACCAATATTCGAATTTGATTGGACTCCCAAGCCAAATAAAGAATATGGGGATCCTGTAAGATTGTTAGTTTGAGAATACAACGTTGTAGAAAATAGTACCATTAATAAAGTCTTGTAATACTTATTCATCCTCATCATATATTGCATAGGTAATGATTAGTTGCGCTTCAAAATCAAGACTGTTTTCTCCTTCCAGCACGATTCGATCTACAGTATTATTAAAATTTAAAGGAAAAAGTACAATTGCGTTATCAATTTCAGGTGCTTCAGTTAGTTCTTCTTCTAAATAAACACCTACCTTAATCCCATAAATGATTTCATTAAACTCTTTATCATTTTCATTAATAGTTGCATACACTTCTCCTAAGCCATTAAATAATTGATTTTCAATTCCATTATTTTGGTTAGAATTGTTTACAGAAAGAGAATCTTTAAAGGGTAGAAAGTCATTAAAAGTCTCTGGTGAAGGCTTTATCTTCAAAGTTGCATCAAGGATAGTACCAGTGCCTGGTATCTCGGATAGCTTTTTAATATATGGAAACTGAATTCTAGTGACCATTCCCACTCCGGCCTGAATATAACTGCGATTATCGGCATCTGTTGACGCAAGATTTATTTCTTGATCTGTTAATGCCTCGAAAAAAGTATCATCAGTATTACTTTGAAGGTTATTAAAATAAGTGGGAAATGATGGACTCGAATTTATAACTAAATCAAGGGTTTGTTCATTTTCTCCAAATTCATCTGGGATGGTATAAAAAAATCGTAAATAAGTATCAGTATTGACTGTAGAAAAACCAACAACAGAAGAATTATCCTGATCTCCCGGCTTTAAAGTGAATCCTTTCAATTCATTTCTTAGTTCGTTTTCATCATTAATAACTCCTTCTCTTATTTTTACGAACAGTTCTTCACCTACACTTTTTGGTATAGCTATATAAAGTGAATCTTCATCTGATGGCTCGGGATAATAATCTATACTTGCTATAGGGTTTTCTTCATAATCGATATAGCTTGTATTAAAAAAAGCATCATCTCTGGCTATAACCTCGTCTTTTAATAAATGAACATTTAAAGAAGAAACCTTGGTCGTGTCACTATACGAGTATCCATCGTAATTTAAAATCAAAGCAATACTGTCTAATTTGGCATCATCTGAAATGGAATAGTTTGTAGGGGTAAGTTCCATATAACTCTCTGCTCTTGTAATGCCAAAAACTGGGTCTGAATATTGCCCAACTAAAATCCTATTCGAAGATGAGGTAATGATACTGTCCAGTTTGTAGGTAGATAATGCTACAGTAAAAGTGTCTATAGATATGACTCTTACATTAGAGTTGGTAAAGTCTTGTCCCACCTCTAAGGTGGGAAGGTCTTCTCTTTCAGAACAAGATAGTATTGATAGTGCTAAACATAAAGTAAAAAATAAAAATTTCATAAGTACCTATTAATTTCTAATACAAAAGAACTATAGAAGCTTACCTTTTGAAATTATATTATACCTACTCATAAAATATGTAGACTAATCTTTACTTTTTCTCTATGAGATAGCTTTACGAATATTGGTAGATAGAAAAAACTATTCTGTCTGCATTATACTCATTTTGGTATATTTTTTTTCCTACTACTGTAATTGCTAAATACTTTTATCAAAAAATCGCAGATGCAGCGTCATTTTAATTTTATCATTTTAATGTTAGGAACTATACATACAATATGCGGACAAAATCCAAATATGGAAATAGGAGGATTTGAATATAGTATAATACCAGATTTAGGAGACACAAGTGTTGAAAAATATACCTTGAATTTAAATCTTGGGAAGAGATTTAAAAAGAGGGGTACGTTTGGAGTTGGGGTATCCTATAATTACTACGATTTCATGTTTAATAATGCCTCTCTCGATTTTGACGCTCATTCTTATGAGAATATACATACGATCAGAGCAAGATTTTTTTTCAAATATTTTATAAATACTACTTGGTCTGCAAATGTGATGTTTGCCCCTATAGTATCATCTAATTTTGAGGGAGGATTGAGTCATGAAGATGTGATCATTAGTTCAGCAGTAACCTTATCTAAAAGTTGGAGTAATGAAAAAACATCGTCACTTTTTACCTTTGGTATTGGTTATGGCATTGCTTTAGGAGAGCCCCAGCTGATTCCTATTGTTTCATTTCGGAAGAAAGTAAATGAAACATGGAGCTACTTCCTTGGAATTCCCAGGACTAAACTTAATTATCACTTTGATCAAAGACATACATTATCAACAGAAGCAAGTCTCAATGGACTTTTTAGTAATATCTCTTCTTCAATTAATTTTCAAGAGCTAGGATCATTTACTGATACGAAGTTGCAATATAATTCTCTGGATACCAGCCTCAATTATGTATATCAAATTCAGCCTAATTGGACGACAGTTGTCAAGATCGGCTATTCACCATGGAATCAACTTAAAATATTGGACAATGAGAATAACGAAATATATGATTTTGAACCAGATAGTTCATTGTTCATATCGATAGGATTAAAGTTTAATTTAAACAAATAAGTTATGAAAATAAGTAATCAATTAAGAGCATACCCAATAACAAATGTCAAGATATATTTAGGTTTAGTGATAATTTTTTTTGGTTTGAGTTGTTCTAGTGACGATGACGATGACGATAGACTGGGTAATTGGGTAAATAGTTCGGTTTTTGATGGGACTCCAAGAAGTAGTGCTGTAGCCTTTACAATTGGAAACAAAGGTTATATGGGAACTGGTTTTGATGGAGATGATTACCTTAAAGATTTTTGGGTGTATGATATGGATGGAAACTTTTGGAGCCAACTTGCCGACTTTTCTGGAAGTGCCAGGAGTGCCGGGGTTGCCTTTGCAAACAACACGAGAGGTTATCTAGGTCTTGGCTTTGATGGAGATAATGAACTTGGAGATTTTTATGCTTATGATACTGTAACCAATACATGGGATTCTATTACACGGTTTCCCGGCACTCCAAGAAGAGGAGCTATAGCATTTAATTCTGAAAACTTTGGATATGTAGGGACTGGTTTTGATGGAGATAATGATAAAAAGGATTTCTGGAAATATTCACCGCAAACCGATAGTTGGGAAGAACTCGTAGGTTTTGGAGGAAGTAAGCGACGGGAAGCTACTACTTTTATAATAGGGGATAAAGTGTACATGGGAACGGGTATATCTAATGGTTTAGATCAAGATGATTTTTGGGTTTTTGACACCAATACAGAAGTATGGAGCGCCTTAACCGATCTTGATACCGATGATTATGATATCACCCGAAGTAATGCCATAGGATTTACCATAGGAGACAGGGGGTATATCGCATGTGGTGATATTGGGGGAGGTGTCACTAACACAGTCTGGGAATATAATCCATCTACCGATTTTTGGGATGAAAAGACTTCATTTGAAGGTGTAACAAGGCAGGATGCTATAACTTTCTATAATGGAACAAGAGCATTTATAGCCTTAGGAAGAAGCGGTAACTTATATCTAGATGATAATTGGGAGTTCTTTCCTTTCGAGGAAGAGGACGAGGATGATTAATTCAATTGTTTTATTTGTTTGCTTGCTTGTTGGTTAGCTCCTAAACCTCAAATTCTTTTCGATAAAGATGAAAAAACTATTAAACTATTTATTGATTTTTGAAATCATTGTATTTGGAGTATTGGTCGTATACCAAATTCTTGAAAAAGAAACGAAATTCGATTATTACTCTAATTATTATGGGGTGAGGGTAAAGGAGCTTTCCGGCAAAAACAAAGCGTGGTATTATGAAATATATCATGGTGAAAAGTTGTTGATTAAACAAGAGAATATACCTGGTACATCGGGCAATCAGTACTTCAAATCGAGTAAAGAAGCAAAGAAAATAGGGTCATTAGTAGTTGATAAGTTAGTGCATAAGATGATGCCAAATGTAACTTTAAAAGAATTAGATAGTTGTAACATAAATTTTAAAAAATAGTTTATGTATAAAAAGGAAGTGGTTTGAAAAATACATTTCGTATAAAAGAGTTTTGGATTCATGTGATTTCCTGGATTTGTCTATTATCTTTTCCGTTTGGGATTGCCCTTGTTCAAGTGGGAACATTAGAACCTGTTTTTTTATTACAAGTTTTTTTTAACCCGATCGTCTTTTATGCCAATTATTCCATTTTGGCACCAAAACTGCTTTTAAAAAAGAAAATAGTACTTTATATAGTTGCTTCAATAGGATTCTTAGTGCTTTTTAGCCTTGCAGCAAATAAAATACCAATGTATTCTCCTTTTAATGATGCAGATCATTTGGTTCGATTCGAAGATGAATTTCCACCGGCAAAAAGTATGCGATATGCAATGCGAGGAGTATTTTTCTTTGCTTTTTTCCTTTTAGGAGGTATTTTTTGTCTCATGGTAGATTTTTACAAAAGAGATAAACTTTCGAAAGAGACGGAAGCACAGCGGACCGAAACAGAACTTCAGTTTTTAAAGGCACAATTGAATCCTCATTTTCTTTTTAATTCTTTAAATAGTGTATACTCCTTAGTAAGAAATAAATCAAATGATGCATCTGAAGCAGTTTTGACATTATCAGAACTAATGAGATATATGCTTTATGAAGCAAATAAGGAAATTGTTCCGTTGCTTAAAGAAATTGAATATATCAAAAATTATGTTTCACTTCAGCGACTTAGATTGTCGAATAGCCAAGATGTAAAACTGTCGATAAAGGGCCAATATGAAAAAAAGAAAATATACCCTTTATTGTTGATCTCTTTTATAGAAAATGCTTTTAAGTATGGAACCGATTTTAAGGGAGTTACAGGTGTAAGTATTAAAATAGAGGTAATACATAATACACTTCATTTTAAGGTAAGTAATAGTATTGGAGTATATCGAAAAAATACTGACAATTCTGGAGTAGGTTTAACTAATATTAAAAATCGATTAAACCTTTTATACCCGAAGATGCATACTTTGAATATAACCGAAGAAGAAGGCCTGCATATAGTCAATCTGATATTAATGCTTGACCAGACTGAAATGAGCCATTAGTAAAAATATTGTAAGCAATGAAATGTATAATTATAGATGATGAACCTCTGGCACTTGGTATTATTAAATCATATTGTGAAGATATGGGTTCCTTAGAAATAGTGGGGTCATTTACAAATGCTTTAGAAGCTATTTCACTTTTAGGAGACACCCAGATTGATTTAGTTTTTTTGGACATTGAGATGCCACAAATTAATGGTATTGACTTTATCAAGACATTAGATCGTAGACCTCTTTTTATTTTTACGACTGCATATTCTCAATACGCCTTAGAAGGATTCGAGATTAATGCAGTAGATTATTTGGTTAAACCAATACCTTTTCCCAGATTTGTAAAAGCTGTAAATCGAGCAAAAGAGATTTATGAGCTTAAAAAAAATAATACAAAATCATCTCAACAACTAAAGCACGAAACAGCTAATCCCAAAGGGAACGATCAATTTACATTCGTAAAATCTGATTATGGTACTGTTAAAATCAAATTGAAGGATATTAAATATATTCAGGGATTAAAAGACTACCTTAAAATTCATATAGTAGAGGAAAAACCAGTTCTTACTTTGATGACTTTTAAAGATATTCAATCAAAATTACCTGATGACCAGTTTTTGCGTGTGCATAGATCATATATTGTTAATATAAGAAGTGTTAGTTCAATTCAAAAGAGTAAGGTAATTATTGATAATTTTAGAATTCCGATAGGAGACAGCTACAAAACTGAATTTCTTAAGAAAATAGGACTATAGAATGTTAAAATCAATCAAAATATCTTAACATGACGACTATTTTACTAACTCAAATCGGTAGAAAAAAGATAAGTAGTTTCTTTTGAATCAAGAATTTATATTTTGTATATTTAGCTAAGGCGTTATATAAAAAGAAGGCCCTAATATAAAATTACTATAAAAATTGTTTCAAAACTTAAATTGGGTATTCATGAAAAAAGTAACTGTTTTTTGTCTGTGTTTAATATTTTTAGCTTCCTGTAAATCAAAAGGAAACTCAGGAGGGGATAATGAAACAGATATAAACTTAATTGAGTCTAAAGAATTAAAAATAATTAGTGGGAAAGTAGTAGGTGAAAAAAGAAAGCCTATTGCCTATGCGGCAGTAAAATTATATTTGGATGAAGATGACTGTATACATGCTTATACTGGAGATGATGGCTCTTTCGAATTCAAATTAGATGAATTAAGAATCAAGGAACAAAGTCATTTTGAAGTGGTTTATAAAGGCTATGCGATTAATTTTTTATCGCTTAGAAATTTTAAAAATGATGGATCAATCATACTTAGCAAAAAAGGAAAAGTTGTTCCTGCGGCAGAATATCATGTTTTTTATGAATCAATTAAGAGCTGTGGAAGAAAATAGCCTTACTTGTGCAGTAAAAAATAACCCCTATTGAAGGAATAGAAGTTGACTAAAAAAAATAACTATTAAATTGATAATCAATTAATACATATAAAAGTGCCCAGAGCGGGAGTCGAACCCGCACGCCCTAATGGACACATGGCCCTCAACCATGCCTGTCTACCAGTTCCAGCACCTGGGCAATAAAATATACTACAATATACCATAAAACTAAAAAAGTATCGCAGGGACGCGATACTTTTTAGTGACCGGGCTGGGGCTCGAACCCAGGACCCTCTCCTTAAAAGGGAGATGCTCTACCAACTGAGCTACCAGGTCATTGATTTTGTAATCAAATATATTTTAAAGAACTTAAATGAATAATAAGGAAAAATGTAATCAGTATTCATCAATTCGTGACCTAGCTGGGGCTTCCTTCGATTTTACTCAGGATCAACTTCTCACCATAATCACTTATATTTTGACAAATAACGATTACAACTTAATCATTAATCGTTTATTCGTGACCGGGCTGGGGCTCGAACCCAGGACCCTCTCCTTAAAAGGGAGATGCTCTACCAACTGAGCTACCAGGTCAGGCATTTTTCTCTCAATGCGGGTGCAAATATACTATCAATAATTTATTTTTCAAGAAGAAATTCATATAAATTTGTGTTTTGTTCAAAATGAGATTCTTTTTGAGCAATATCTATTTAATTTTTGTAGGATGAATATAGTTTTAATGGGATATATGGGGAGTGGAAAATCGTTGATTGGTAAAGAGTTGGCGAAAAAATTAAATTTCAAATACCTTGATTTGGATGATTTCATAGAAGTTAATGAAAAAAAATCGATCTCAAACATTTTTAAGGAAAAGGGAGAAATATATTTTAGAAAAAAAGAGTCACAGTATCTAAAAGAGGTTTTAGAAACATACAATAAAAGCATTATCTCTCTAGGAGGAGGAACTCCTTGTTTTGCTGGTAATTTGGAAATTTTAAAGCAAGAGAGTATAACGAGTATTTATTTACATACCTCAATAGACGCTTTGACCAAAAGATTATTAAAAGAACTTGGTAAACGACCATTAATATCACATTTACAAAAGAAAGAGGATCTAAAAGATTTTATCAGTAAACATCTTTTTGAGCGATCATTTTATTATAATCAAGGAGATTTTAAGGTCGTCACAGATGCAAAAAGCATAAATCAAATTACTGGAGAGATACTTTCTTTGTTATCTTAAAACGGCGAGATCTTCATTGCCAAATTTTACCGTAACGTGCTCATTTAGAGAAGTGGATAAAGAAATACCCTTAAAATCAGCCTTTATTGGATATTTTTTGTGATTTCTATTTACTAATACTGCGGTTTTAAATCTTTTGAGTGGTACTTCTAAAAAGTGCTTTACTCCATATATAAGCGCGGTTCCCGAATTAAGTACATCATCGGCCAAAACCAGAGATTTGTTTTGGTAATCAACGGGTTCTATTGATGTAGTTACCGTATTTTGCGGTTTTTTTTTATTCATAGATACTTCACATAATATAACAGAAATGTTTGAGATCTCTTCTAAGATAGTCTTTAATCGTTGAGCAAAAACATAACCGTTTTCAGTAATTCCGGCAATTACAATTTCCTGTTCATCTACATTCGTCTCATAGATCTGATAAGCGATACGTTTTATTTTATGCTGGATTTGTTGGTGAGTTAGTATGATATTAATATCTGTTCGCATATTTTGAAGTATTGATTACCTATATCTTATTCTAGGTTTGTTTTTTGTAAAGCTGTATGTTTATCAATTATCGATTTTCAAATATAAAAAAGAGTTCGTTACCTATACGAGCATCTATCGAATTATAACACTTTTCTAAAGTTTTTATCTTAAAAAAATTAGAAAATAATGATTCATATTCCTTTTTTTTTCCTCCGAATGGAGGTCCATCGTGATTAAAATTGGTATCAAAGAGAAGACCTACTAATTTTCCATTTGGTAAAAGAAGATTGGAAATTTTATTACAATATTCACTACGACGATTAATTGGTAAAGCACAAAAAAATGTCTGTTCTACGATAAGATCGAATTTATCATGGTAGGAAAAAAAATCACCATGAATCAAATTTTCTGATGGGAATTTGGGTACTCTTTTATTGAATTTGGATAGTACACTTTCAACCAGATCCAAAATATAGATGTTAGTAAATCCTTTGTTAAAAAGATACTCCGCTTCATGAGCGTTCCCGCAACCCGGTATTAGTATCTTGATATTGCGATCTGGCAATTGATCAAAATAGTTTGTAAGCGCAGGAGACGCAAAACCAATATCCCAACCGGTTTGCCTATTTTGATAACGATACTTCCAATATTCTTGATCCAAATTCATTCTTCGCTATCAGTTTCTGTATACCAGTCGTCAATATCTCTTCGATCCTTTTTGGTAGGTCTTCCAGCTCCTTTCTTACGATAATAATCCTTAGAATATTTTAAAAGATCTAACTTTTGCAACGATTCTTTTGGAGTAATGTCTTTACGATATATATCAACAAGTTTAGCACCAATTCGGTTATCTGGTGTGTCTAATACAACTAGTTCATAATTGATTTGATTTTTACGCACAGTGATTTTATCAGTAGGATAGATTTCTCTGGAAGGTTTGATAAGATCTCCATTCACTCTTACTTTACCTTCTTTGCAAGCTTTTGTTGAAATACTTCTTGTTTTGAAGTATCTGATACACCATAAATATTTGTCAATTCGCATAAAAAATGATTAAAATGCGTTTTATATTAAATAATTTTTAAACAAAAGTACAAGAAAATCGTATCTTGCGCGCTTAAAAAAGTAATTAGATGAATATAAGAAAATATAGTTATGCCGTTATTTTTATTATGGCAGCCTTATATGCTTGTAATAATGATGATGGTGATGATGCGGCAGCTGTAGTGCCACCTCGAGACCTTGCAGAACAGCAGGCCGATGAAATTGAGGTAATTGAAAACTATTTAAGTACTCACTTTTATACATTAGTAGATAATCCCGCGAATCCAGATTACAAAATAGCGTTGTTTGATACTATTGCAGGAGAAAATAGTGGTCGTCAGCCTCTAAGTCTTTCAGATTCTTTAGAAACCAAAACAATTACAAGAAATGATGTAGAGTACACTTTACATATATTAAATTTAAGAAAAGGAGCGCCAGGAGAAAGACAGCCCACTTTCTCAGATTCTACTTTAGTGACATATAGAGGTGAATTGTTTTATGATAACCAAGATAGGGATGGAGATGGTATTCCTAATCTAGCTGATATTGATTCTAAAGAAGATGGCAGTGATTTTGGAGATGATGAAACTCCTGTTACTCGTCCAGATGCAGATGGAGATGGTATAGCAGATGATAGTGATGTGGACAATCCTGATTTGGCTGGGCAACCTGATTCTGATGGTGATGGAATAATTGATGATAAAGATCCTGTTGATAACAATAATCCCAATCGAAGAGTATTTGATAGTGCTGTGACACCGACTTGGCTGGACCAGACCAATGTTATAGTTGGATGGAGAGAAACATTGGTTGATTATAAAGGTGCTTCTGGGTTTTTAGAAAATTTAGATGGTACTGTTAACTACAATGATGATTTCGGTAGCTTTGTGGTATTCATACCTTCGGGAATTGCTTATTACGATTTACCACCTTCAGGTACCGGTATTAATAGATATGCTCCGTTAATTTTTAATATTCAGTTGTATAGAGTAAATGAAGCTGATCATGATCGAGATGGGATTCCATCTTATCTTGAAGATTTGGATAACGACAGAAATGTATTGGATGCAGACGATAATACCGATGGTGATAATGCTGCAAATTATCAAGATGCCGATGATGATAATGATGGTACGTTAACAAGAGATGAAATCACATTAGTTGCAGGAGCAATGGACGATGGTGTAGTCACTTTGGACGAAATTACTTTTTACGATGATGATGGTGATAATGTTCCCAATCATTTGGATTCTGATGATAGGGATTCAAAAAACGAATAATAAAAAAAACTTCGGTTTATTTATAAACCGAAGTTTTTTTATCCTGTAAGAGACACTAAAGATCCAATGCCAGTCCTAAAATTATCTGGTTTGGTCTAGAATCTACTCGTATACCGTCATTAATAGATTCTGCGCGGTTTTTACTAAGACCTCTTTCATATCTTATATCGGCATTTAGGCTGCCTAACTGTATACCAGCTCCAAACTGTAAACCTATAGTAAACTCATTTTTTACGTCTCCCAGTCTTACATCTTCAAGATCATTCTCTACCATATATTGAAGTGCTGGACCTCCAAAAACATGTACTGGCCCCAGAACAGAAATACCCAAAAGAATAGGCATATCTAACTTCTGGATATTATAGTCTAAGTCACCACCATTTGGACTGTCATACTTACTATTATTTACCGTATACTGGAGTTCGGGTTTAAGGTAAATATTATCCGTTAAATTCCCTCTTAGAAATACTCCAAAATGATATCCAATTCGGTCGTCTGCTCTTTCAGAGAATATGTTATTTCCTGCATCGGCAACATCCCTTATTTCAATCTTACCATTGTCACCGTAATTAAGGCCTGCTTTTACTCCAAAGGTGAGTCTTTTTTCTTGGGCAAATAAAGCACAAGAACCAAATAAAACTAAAAAAACAAATACATTTTTCATTGTAAAAATAATTTTTGATTAATAAATAAAGATGATTTTGGTGTAATGGCTAGTATGTATTTAAACAGTTGTTATCTTTTTTTATTCTTATTAAACAAAAAACCTGCCAAAATATTTTTAGAGATCTATTCTAAAATTTATGAGGCTTGTATTAAAAATCAGAAAAGCCTTTCGGAATTGATTCGAAAGGCTTAAAATGTGAAAAATGTAAGTATCTATTTTCTTTTTATTACTTTATGAACGGCATTACTTATCGCTTCTGCATTTAAACCATATTTTTCCATAAGTTGATCTGGTGTACCGCTTTCTCCAAAAGTGTCATTAGTAGCAATAAATTCTTGTGGTGCTGGATGATTTTTCACTAATACTCTAGAAACACTTTCGCCAAGACCACCAAGGTAGTTATGCTCTTCTGCAGTGACGATACATCCGGTTTTCTTGACAGAATTCAGGATTGCTTCATCGTCAAGAGGCTTTATGGTATGAATATTAATAACTTCTGAACTAATCCCTTCTTCTGCTAACGATTCTGCAGCTCGCAGAGCTTCCCACACCAAATGACCGGTTGCAACAATGGTAACATCGCTTCCTTCTTGCAACATAACAGCTTTCCCGATTTCGAATTTTTGATCTTCAGGTGTAAAGTTCGCTACTTTGGGTCTTCCAAATCGCAGATAAACTGGCCCTTGATGATCTGCAATCGCTATAGTAGCAGCCTTGGTTTGATTATAATCGCATGTATTTATTACTGTCATTCCGGGTAACATCTTCATTAAACCAATATCTTCAAGTATTTGATGCGTAGCACCATCTTCTCCTAGCGTTAAACCAGCATGCGAAGCACAGATTTTTACATTTTTGCCACTGTATGCTATGGATTGGCGAATCTGGTCATAAACACGTCCTGTAGAGAAGTTTGCAAAAGTTCCTGTAAAAGGAATTTTACCTCCAATAGTTAATCCGGCAGCAATACCCATCATATTTGCTTCTGCTATACCCACCTGGAAAAATCGATCTGGATTATTAGCAATAAATGCATCCATTTTTAAAGAGCCTATCAAATCAGCACATAGCGCGACTACATTTTCATTAGTTTTACCTAATTCCTCTAAACCAGCTCCAAAACCTGAACGAGTATCCTTTTTTCCTGTATCTATATATTTTTTCATTTTCTTTTTTGATTTGGATAAATTAGTAATCCCCAAGAGTTTCAGGATTTTGGGATAGACCTATTTCTAATTGTTCGTCATTGGGAGCTTTGCCATGCCACGCGTGTGTATGCATCATAAAATCGACACCATGCCCCATTACAGTATGCATTAATATACAAACAGGCTTTCCTTTTCCAGTTCTGGTTTTAGCTTCTTTTAAACCTTCAATAACTGAAATAATATTATTTCCTCCTTTGATTTCCATTACATCCCAATCAAAAGCTTCAAATTTTGCTTTCAAATTACCCATAGGAAGTACATCGTCTGTAGACCCATCAATTTGTTGACCATTAAGATCAATAGTGGCAATAAGATTATCAACTTTTTTTCCAGCTGCATACATAATTGCTTCCCAATTCTGACCTTCTTGTAATTCACCATCTCCATGTAAACTGAATACTAAATGGTCATCGTTATTCAATTTTTTTGCTTGTGCAGCCCCGATAGCAACAGACATTCCTTGGCCTAAAGATCCTGAAGCAATACGTACACCAGGAAGACCTTCGTGAGTGGTTGGATGCCCTTGTAATCTACTATTGATTAATCTGAAGGTATTTAACTCTTCAACAGGAAAATATCCACTCCTTGCCAGTACACTATAATAAACAGGTGAAATATGTCCATTAGAAAGAAAGAAAATATCTTCTCCAATTCCATCCATATCAAAATCTCCTTTTCTTTCCATGATTTCTTGATATAGCGCTACGAAAAATTCCGTACAGCCCAGAGAACCACCTGGATGTCCTGAGTTTACCTTGTGCACCTGACGTAAAATGTCTCTACGTACTTGCGTTGCAAAATCTTCTAATTGTTTTGTTTTTGGCATTATAATGCTGATTTCTTGATAATAAAGCCCCAAAAATAAAGGTTTTGTATACGGTGGCAAAATGTATGTGCTGCTTTTAATTAAGAAAGTATTGTTAATAACGAAAAGTTTTCGAAAACCTTAGTTGACCCATGTGATTTTAGTTAGTTATCTTTGCGCTCTATCAAAAAGAAAATATGCAATTTGACCTTTCGTCTCAAGACCCTGAGAGTAGTGCTAGGGCAGGAAAAATAACTACAGATCATGGTGTTATAGAAACTCCAATTTTTATGCCTGTGGGTACAGTAGCAACAGTTAAAGGTGTGCATCAACGTGAGTTAAAAAATGACATAAATCCCGATATTATTCTGGGAAATACTTATCATTTGTATCTACGACCTCAAACACCGATATTAGAAAAGGCAGGTGGTTTACATAAATTCATGAATTGGGATCGAAATATTCTTACCGATAGCGGTGGCTATCAAGTATATTCTCTATCTGCAAATCGCAAAATAAAAGAAGAAGGAGTAAAGTTTAAATCACATATAGATGGTTCATATCATGTGTTTACTCCAGAAAATGTAATGGAAATTCAACGTACTATTGGAGCAGATATCATTATGGCGTTTGATGAATGTACTCCGTATCCCTGTGATTATCAATATGCCAAGCGAAGCATGCATATGACACACCGATGGTTAGATAGATGTATGCAACATTTAGAAAAAATTCCTGTTAAATATGGATACAATCAGGCTTTTTTCCCAATAGTCCAAGGAAGCACATATAAGGACCTAAGAATGCAATCGGCAGAATACATAGCAAATGCAGGAGCAGTAGGTAACGCTATAGGAGGATTATCGGTAGGAGAGCCAGCCGAAGAGATGTATGCAATGACAGAGGTAGTAACCAATATTCTGCCAGAAGATAAACCCAGATACTTAATGGGAGTGGGTACTCCAATTAACATTCTAGAAAATATAGCTTTGGGAGTGGATATGTTTGATTGTGTAATGCCAACACGTAACGGTCGTAACGGAATGCTCTTTACTGCTCATGGTACAATTAATATTAAGAATAAGAAATGGGAAGATGATTTTTCGCCGATTGACGAAATGGGAATAACATACGTAGATACAGAATATTCTAAAGCTTATTTGAAGCATCTTTTTTCGGTAAATGAAATGTTAGGGAGACAAATTGCTACTATACATAATTTGGGCTTTTACTTATGGTTGGTTAGAGAGGCTAGAAAACATATCTTAGCTGGGGATTTTTATTCCTGGAAAAATATGATGGTCAAACAAATGGACAAAAGATTATAAAAGAACCAAAATTTTGAGAGGCAAGAACCAAGACTTATTATGGTATAAAAACTATCTCTAAAACTGATAAGAGAAGCATGGTTTATTTTTTTTTGATGCATATTTCTAAACTGAAACTAGTATCAAAAAGTCTAGAATCTTGATGCTAAAAGCAAAGTAAGCTTACGTCTTAATTGAAATATAAAAATTTGAATTTAGAATAAATTTAATGAAGATATTAGACTGGTACATATTAAAACGATATTTAGGTACATTTTTTACGATGATTTTGCTTTTTATCCCTATCGGGATCATAGTAGATCTTTCTGAGAAAATTGATAATATGTTAGAGCATAAAGTTCCTGTTGATGCGGTAATAGGATATTATCTTGATTTTACAATTTACTTTGCCAATTTACTATTTCCTCTATTTGTATTTCTATCGGTCATTTGGTTTACCTCAAAATTGGCAAACAAAACCGAGATTATTGCTTTCCTGAGCTCAGGAGTTTCTTTTTGGAGGTTTTTAAGGCCTTACATGATAGGAGCAGTTATCATTTGTATAGGAGCGCTGGTTATGGGACTTTTTTTGGCACCAAAAGCTAGTCAGGGATTTAATGAATTCAAATATTCTTATTTGAAGAAAGGACGAAAAGTACAGGAAACCAAAAATGTATATCGACAACTCAATGACAGCATCTTTTTGTATGCTAATAATTTTAAACCATTAGATAAATCAGCGACCAATTTTACCATAGAATATTTTAATGGTAATAAATTAGAGACTAAAATATCCGCGAGAAAGATTACATTTAAAGATAGCATTTATGAATTGAGAGATTTTGTGAAGAGAAGAGTCCTGGAGAATGAAGATATTATAGAAAAAGCTGATAAGAAGGATACAATTCTCCCTTTCAATATAGATGAATTCACTCCGGTTACCTATGTAGCCGAAACTTTAAATTATACCGAGCTTAGTAAGTTTATAGAAAAAGAAAGTAAGAGAGGGTCATCTGATATAAACCGCTATAAAGTGGTTGCTTATAAACGGTGGAGCATACCAGTATCGGCTTTTATACTTACAATTATAGGAGTGGCAGTATCCTCAATGAAAAGAAGAGGGGGGATGGGAGTAAATCTAGCGGTTGGAATATCGCTGGCATTTGTTTTTATATTTTTTGATAAAGTTTTGGGAACTTTGGCAAATCAATCAGATTTTCCACCAATTGTGGCGGTTTGGTTTCCCAATGTTTCATTCGGAATTTTAGCTATATATCTTCTATACAATGCGAAACGCTAAACTTCAAAACTATTTACATTTACATTTCATTGTTTTTGTTTGGGGATTTACTGCTATTCTTGGTGAGTTAATATCTATCGAAGCTTTACCACTAGTATGGTATAGAATGCTTCTGGCCTCCGGTTTTATATATTTATATGTTGTTTTTAAGAAAATATCACTAACGATTTCCAGAAAACTGTTTTTTACTCTGTTTTTTGCCGGAATAGTTATAGCCTTGCATTGGATTACTTTTTTTGCCGCTATTAAGGTTTCTAATGTATCTATTACCTTAGCAATGCTATCAACGGGGGCTTTTTTTACATCAATTCTCGAACCCATTTTTTATAAAAGAAAGCTAATTTGGTATGAAGTTCTTTTTGGAGTATTAGTGATAACGGGATTGTACATCATCTTTGAAGTAGAAGGAAATCATTTTTTAGGTATTGTATATGCATTGATATCAGCATTTTTGTCTTCGGTTTTTTCATTGATTAATGGAAAAGTCGCACAAAAATATAATCCTTCTATGATCTCTTTCTATGAATTGTTATGTGGTGTTGGAGTGATAACATTATATTTGATAGGAGCAACCTTTTTTGGCACGGCCACTGATGGATTTACGATTGCGTTTTTTCAAGTTTCTGTTTCTGATTGGATATATATATTAATATTAGCATCAGTTTGTACTGCCTATGCATTTATAGGATCTGTAAAGGTGATGAAGTATTTAAGTCCCTATACAGTGATGTTAACTATTAATTTGGAACCTGTTTATGGTATATTATTAGCTGTTCTGATCTTTGGAGAATCTGAGAAAATGAGTACTCAATTTTATTATGGGGCTTTGATCATAATTGGTACTGTAATACTGAATGGAATCTTCAAAAATGCTAAAAAAAGAAAAAGTACTTCAACTTTACGTAACATTACGAAGTAAAGTTTTTATATTTGTCAGCTAACCCTAGTTAACATAAATTATATTCTTGAGTATGGAATATTTAGAATTTGAACTCCCCATTAAAGAGCTTGAAGAGCAATTTGAGAAGGCTTGCGCAATAGGTGAAGAAAGCGAAGTTGATGTGACAGATACCTGTAAGCAAATTGAAAAAAAACTTGCAGAGACTAAAAAAGATATATATAAAAATCTCACTCCTTGGCAACGTGTTCAGCTCTCCAGGCATCCATCAAGGCCTTACACTCTGGATTATATTGATGCAATTTGTGGGGAATCCTTTTTAGAATTGCATGGTGACCGTAATGTAAAAGACGACAAGGCAATGATCGGGGGACTTGGTAAGATCGGTGATCAAAGTTATATGTTTGTTGGTCAGCAAAAGGGATACAATACCAAAACCAGACAATATCGTAATTTTGGTATGGCAAATCCCGAAGGATACCGAAAAGCACTTCGATTGATGAAAAGCGCCGAGAAGTTCAATATCCCCGTAGTTTGTTTTGTAGATACCCCAGGAGCTTATCCTGGATTAGAAGCAGAAGAGCGAGGACAAGGTGAAGCAATTGCAAGAAATATTCTCGAAATGACTCGACTTAAAGTACCAATTATTGTAGTGATTATTGGTGAAGGAGCCAGTGGAGGTGCATTAGGTATTGGAGTAGGAGATAAAGTATTGATGCTCGAGAATACGTGGTATTCTGTTATTTCTCCAGAATCTTGCTCATCAATTTTATGGAGAAGCTGGGAATATAAAGAACAAGCAGCTGAGGCACTAAAGTTAACTGCAACAGACATGAAAAAGCAGAAGCTTATTGATGAAATTGTGAAAGAACCATTAGGGGGAGCTCATAGTGATCGTGAAAAAATTTTCAAAACCGTTCGAGATAAAATTTCTTCGTCCTATGATGAATTTAAAAACTTATCACCAGAAGAATTAGTAGAAAAACGAATGGATAAATATTCAAACATGGGAGTCTTTAAGGACTAACCCCTAAAAAATCACTTAGTGCCTAAATCTGAAGTTGAGAACTTCAGATTTTTTTATGCTTATTAACAATAAAAATTACTTATTAACAGTTCATTTGTTAAAGAACGGTGGACATTCGTATCTTTGTAAGTAGGGGTATCTCTTTACAATTTTTTTACATTCGTAGTCATGGAAAAAGTACAGCAAGCACAGCAAAAAAATTACGGTCGGGGGAACGTGATATCGCTGGAAAAAGGAAAAATACCTCCTCAAGCAGTTGATTTAGAGGAAGTTGTGCTTGGAGCAATGATGATAGATAAAAAAGGAGTCGATGAAATCATAGATATTCTCAATCCCGATGTTTTTTATCGGGAAGCTCATCAATACATCTTTGAAGCGATATATAAACTCTTCGAAAACTCCGAACCTATAGACTTATTAACGGTTTCTAGCCAGCTTAAGAAGGACTCAAGGTTAGAGTTGGCAGGTGGAGACTATTATTTGATACAATTAACGCAAAAAGTTTCCTCTTCGGCACATATTGAGTTTCACGCTCGTATTATTCTTCAGAAATATATTCAACGCAGTTTGATTAAAATATCGAACGAGATTATAGAAGAATCTTACGATGAGACAACCGATGTTTTTGATTTACTTGATATGGCAGAATCAAGGCTATATGAAGTTACCCAAGGTAATATTAAAAGATCAACAGAAACTGCTCAGAATTTAGTTATTCAGGCAAAAAAGAAAATACAGGAAATCTCAAACAAAGAAGGTTTAAGTGGAATCCCATCTGGTTTTGATAAGCTGGATAAATTAACTTCGGGCTGGCAGCCAAGTGACTTAATCATTGTGGCTGCTCGTCCGGGTATGGGTAAAACAGCTTTAACCTTATCTATGGCGAGAAATATGGCAGTTGGACAAAACATTCCTGTGGCTTTCTTTTCGTTAGAGATGTCATCAGTGCAATTAATTACTCGATTGATATCTTCTGAAACAGGACTTTCGTCAGAGAAATTACGTACCGGTAAACTTGAAAAACATGAATGGGAGCAACTTAATGTAAAAGTGAAAGACCTTGAAAAAGCTCCTCTGTTTATTGATGATACCCCTTCATTGTCAATTTTTGACCTTAGAGCCAAGGCGCGTCGTTTATCATCTCAACATGGTATCAAGATGATTGTTATTGATTATTTGCAATTAATGACTGCAGGAGGAACAGGGAAAAATGGTAATCGTGAGCAGGAGATATCTACCATATCCCGTAACTTAAAGGCCTTGGCAAAAGAATTGAATGTGCCGGTAATTGCTTTATCTCAGCTTTCTCGTGCCGTAGAGACGCGTGGAGGTAGTAAAAGACCTTTGCTAAGTGACCTTCGTGAATCTGGCGCAATTGAGCAGGATGCCGATATTGTTTCGTTCATTTATAGACCCGAATACTATAAAATTGATGAGTGGGACGATGAAGAAAGATCACCTACACAAGGACAAGGAGAATTCATTGTTGCCAAACACCGTAATGGTGGTCTCGAGAATATTAGGTTAAAATTTATTGGTCACTTAGGTAAATTTGATAACTTAGATGATTTTAGTACTCCTTTTGAGTTTCATTCGAAAATGAATGATGGTAATGAAGAAGAACCCTTCAGTACTGGTCATCTTCCTAGTGCAGATGAAGCTTTCGGGAGTAGCATAAATGACACTAGTGATGATGACGAAGTTCCTTTTTAAAATACCATCTTTTTTGGACAGTATACTAAACAATAGAAGACTAAAATCTTCAATATTTGGTATTCTTTTTTTGGCCATTACATTTCAATCCTATGCGTCTTACGTTTTAATACCAATGGATGCAGAAGGGCAACAAAATCATTTAAAAGCTTATGGGATTACCTACTGGACCTTAAGTAACGACCTAAAAGTGAAATGGTTATTAAACTATAGAGGTGGTTCTTTTCTTTTGCCTGATACAAAGGATATTCGAAAAGAATGTACCATTCGGGGTGTTTCTTATGAAGTTATCAGTGATTCTGAAACAGCAGAGATTTTAGAAGAAATTAGCAGTCCTTCTCAAAATATGGAAGCTGTAATTCTTGAAAAAGCTCCTAAAATTGCAGTATATTCTCCAAAAGGAAATCAACCTTGGGATGATGCCGTTACTATGGTCTTGACTTTTGCCGAAATTCCCTATGAAACAGTATATGATAAAGAAGTGTTGGAAGATAATCTTATTTTATACGATTGGTTGCACTTACATCACGAGGATTTTACAGGTCAATATGGTAAGTTTTATGCTTCTTATCGAGCTGCTCCCTGGTATATAAGAGAAAAGGCTGCAGCAGAAAAATTAGCTAATGATTTGGGATATTCTAAGGTTTCTCAACAAAAATTGGCAGTAGCGTTAAAAATTAGAGATTATGTCATTGGAGGCGGATTTATGTTTGCCATGTGCAGTGCTACCGATAGTTTTGAGATTGCCTTATCTGCAGAAGGAGTTGATATATGTGAACCTATGTTTGATGGAGATCCTAGTGAGCCTGGATATCAATCTAAGATAGACTATAGTAAAACCTTTGCATTCAAGAATTTTAAACTTGAGCGTAGTCCAAATGTGTATGAGTTTTCTTCGATTGATATGACCCGTATTCGTCGCATTTCTAAAACAACTGATTATTTTACATTAATGGATTTTTCAGCGAAATGGGATCCTATACCAACAATGCTTTGTCAAAATCATACAGCTTTGGTAAAAGGCTTTATGGGGCAAACAACGGCTTACAATCCTAACGAAATTAAATCCAATGTACTTGTTCTTGGTGAAAATAGAACCAATGGAGAAGCTCGTTATATACATGGTATAAAAGGTAAGGGTTTCTTTACTTTTTATGGAGGGCATGATCCTGAAGATTATACCCACAGAGTGGGTGATCCAAAAACTGAATTAGAACTTCATCCTAATTCGCCCGGGTATCGCTTGATTCTTAATAATGTTCTTTTTCCGGCTGCCAAAAAGAAAAAGCAAAAAACATAATTTTATTTTTGCGCGGTTATGAATATTCAACGACTATTTCAATATAAATAAAGTGAGGCATTCTTTTCGTTATTTGAAAAACCTTCTACAGAGAAAAATAGAACATATAGAGTAATGGAATATCGTTGAAGTATCCCATCAATTTAATCGAATGGGCAGAGTGTTCTTTTTTGTCGAGAGCAGATTTTTTTTGATAAAAATTCAAGGGTTCTTTTTCAAATATCATAATCTATGGGTTTGATTTTTTGTAAGAATTATTAGATTGTTAATAATCTTCCACTATTTCACTGAAACTATGTTCGTATTGAAATTCTATACCTTCAAAATTGATTAATTTTAAAACTTTTATTTGTTTATCTACGAAAACGTTATAGTTAACAACGAACAAAACATATGCTATGTACAGTGAACTAAATACCAGTAATAGAATTTTAATGGGGCCAGGTCCGTCTGATGCCCATCCAAGAGTATTAAAAGCAATGGCTACGCCTCTAATAGGCCACCTTGATCCTGAGTTTGTAACCATTATGGATGAAGTAAAGACAATGGTACAAAAAACATTCATCACAAAAAATCATCTAACTTTTGTAGTATCGGCTCCTGGTAGTGCAGGAATGGAAACCTGCCTGGTTAACCTGCTAGAGCCTGGCGATGAGGTGATCATTTGTATAAACGGTGTTTTTGGTGGCAGAATGGCTGATATTGCAGAACGATGTGGAGCTACCGTACATAAGATTGAAAAAGAATGGGGAAGTGTAGTAACTGCACAAGACGTAAAGAAAGTATTGGATATTTGTCCTAAACCAAAATTATTAGCCCTTGTACATGCTGAGACTTCTACAGGAGCTTTGCAACCACTTAAGGATATTAGTGATTTGGTGCATAACGCTGGTGGGTTATTCATGGTTGATGCAGTGACCTCTTATTGCGGTATAGAATTAAAAGTAGATGAATGGGGTATTGATGCTATCTATACAGGAACTCAGAAATGCCTTAGTGCGCCTCCGGGGTTATCACCTGTAAGTTTTTCTGATAGAGCAATAAAAGCATTAGAAAATAGAAAAACTAAAGTGCAAAGCTGGTTTTTAGATTTAAGTTTGGTTAAAAACTATTGGGGCGGAGCTAAGCGTGCTTATCATCATACTGCCCCGGTATCTTCAATATATGCTTTACGAGAATCTTTACGAATTGTATTAGAAGAAGGATTAGAAAATCGTTGGGAGAGACATCAAGAAGTACATCAGGTTTTAAAAACAAAACTAGAAACTTTAGGATTTAAGTATTTGGTAGAGGAGCAATATAGACTGCCTAATTTAAATTCGGTGTTTTTACCAGATGGAAATAATGAAGCTTTAATAAGAAATAAATTGCTAAATGATTATAATATTGAAGTAGGAGGAGGGCTCGGTGCTTTTACCGGTAAAATATGGAGAATTGGAATTATGGGAGAGAGCTGTACATTAAATCATGTTAATATGTTAATTAGCGCTCTTGAAGATATGGATGAGTTTGTTAATAATTAGTTTTTTACTCTAGTATATGATACCTTTAACTCAATAATATAAAAGACATGAATAAAATGAAAGGATTATTGATGTTACTTACATTTTTCCTACAATTTATTGTAGTAAGTGCCCAGGATAAAACTAATGATCAAATAACAAGCCCTACTAATGACTTATCTACAAATCGAGGTGTTATACTGGCGCTAAAAAAGGATTATTCTGATATTAAAGCTAAGGGTTCGCCTTATTTTGAAGAAGATTTTAAAGAAGTTGATATTTACATAGATAATAAGTTTTATAAGAAATCTATGGCCAAATTTAATTCTCTAAAAGACAACATCGAAATTTATGCAGGTAATCAGAGTTTTTCTTTGTCTAAAAGAGAAAATATTGAAGTAATCTTTCCAGATTACAGATATAAGGTTATTGATCATAATGGGAAAAAAGAATATTATCTGGTTTTCAATGAATTTGAGAAAACATCCTTACTTCTAAAACCAAAAAAAAACTTTAGAGAAGGTAAAGAACCAACCTCAAGTTATGAAAAATATATTCCTGCACAGTATTTGGAAGATTATAAATATTATCTAAAGCACAAAAATGGGCAATTGGAACAAATAAAACTTAAAAAGAAAGAGATACTTGCAGTTTTAAAAGATCATAAAACTGAAATCGAAAAATACGCTTCTATAAACAAACTAAGTTTTAAAAAAGAAGCTGATCTGGTTAAAATTATAAACTATTACAACACATTATAATTTTTAGTTTTATAATAATTTACTAATAAAGCAACCACATAACTATAGGTGTCCATACCATCTGGTTGGTTATTAACTTTTAAATAGCTGTCGTAGGTTCCCTTAAAAATAGGTTCTAATGGATTTTTATACGAATCCCAAAATTCATTCACCTCACGATAATTTTTTCGTATTCCTGGTCGCAATTCTTCGATTAAACAAATAGCCTTTTCCTCATTACGTAAGTAAAGGTCGTTTAGACAAAATTTTAGGGCAAATGTAGTTCCACTGTAATTGAAATAAATATCATCATATTTTATTGTCGTTAATGCAGCGATAAAATTTGCCTCATTCTCTTTGGCAAACCCAAATTGGTGAGCCCCTTCATGACAACTAGTTGTAGGGGCCTTATAATTTAGGATCAAGCCGTTTACTTGTGCTTCATTTGTAATCGGATTAAGATATCCACTAAAGCCCATATAGGTTAGAGGTAGGCTCAAAATTGAAGTCTTTATGCTTTTGGGATGGTAATTCAATTCAGGAAATATACCATTTAATTGATTATAGGCGGGCACCGTTTTTTCGAAAACTTCTTCTTTAGAATAGGGAATTCTTATGGGTAAAGAATCATTAATTTCTAGTTTTGCATGCAAATGATTGGCCTTAACAATTAGAGCTTCAGAAACTTTAATAAGTTCTTCTTCGGTGTATTGGTCATCAATTTTCAGTATTTCATGCAGCGGTAATCTATAGTAGTTCATTCCCCACAACATATGAAAGCATGCATAAACCAAAGATAATGTAGCACCAATGTCTAATATTATTTCTTTCCAGGCAACACCTCTTTTAAATACTTTTTTGATAAAAAACCGAAGGATCATGATAATTACAACACAGTATAAAATATCACCAAATGAAAAAGGAATCCATCCAAATACATAACGTAATAGTTTAGATGTATAAATAAATATGCCATTGCTATAAAAGTGCTCAATAAATGCAGGAAAAAAGGAAATAACCTTAATTAGAATAATTTGAACAGGTAGTAATAGGGTAAGAAATAGCTTTGTTTTGGATTGCATTATATAATGATCATTTAGGTTGACAAAACTACAACTTTTAATATTTCATTTGATTTAAGGTTATCATAATATAGTACATTTGCGAAAATACAATACAAAAATGAACTCAGAAATAAGAAATCTTGAACCTAAAGCACTCTGGAATAAGTTTGCAGATCTTAATGCAGTACCAAGGCCTTCAAAAAAAGAAGAGCGAATAATAAAATTTATGAAGGATTTCGGAGAATCTCTTGATCTTCATACAGAAATTGATAAAGTGGGTAATGTTTTGATCAAAAAACCAGCCACTGAAGGGATGGAAGATCGAAAAACGGTCGTAATGCAGTCTCATTTGGATATGGTACACCAAAAAAATACAGATACCAATTTTGATTTTGATGCCCAAGGTATAGAAATGTATGTAGACGGGGATTGGGTGCGTGCTAATGGAACAACATTAGGAGCAGATAATGGACTAGGGGTAGCTACTATTATGGCTATTCTTGAAGCTAAAGATATTCAGCATCCTGCCATAGAAGCTCTTTTTACGATTGATGAAGAAACTGGAATGACTGGTGCTATCGGATTAGAGGGGGGGTGGTTACAAGGAGATATATTGTTAAACCTGGATACTGAAGAGGATGACGAGATAGGAGTGGGATGTGCCGGAGGAGTCGATGTAACTGCCAAACGAACTTATAAAGAAGAAGCTATACCTGATGGAATGACGGCATATACCATATCAATCACAGGGCTCAACGGTGGCCATTCTGGAATGGACATTCATAAAGGATTGGGCAACGCTAACAAGATAATGAATCGTTTGTTGTTCGATGGGTTCGAGAATTATGGACTTCGGATTAATCAAATTAAAGGAGGAAGCCTTCGCAATGCAATCCCCAGAGAAAGTTTTGCTACTGTGGTTGTAGATACCATTCAATCCAAGGCTTTTGAATTTGAAGTCAATGAGTTATCTAACACCATCAAAAATGAACTTTCTGCGGTAGATCCTAACCTTCAAATAGAAGTTACAAGCACAGAATTACCTACTACAATTATGGATCTTGGGGTTCAAGAAGGAGTAATAAAAGCATTGTATGCCGCTCATAATGGAGTGTATGCTATGAGTGCTTATATTCCAGATTTGGTGGAGACTTCTAACAATATTGCCAAAGTGACAATTGAACAAGGAGATGTTACTATCGAATGTTTGACTCGTAGCAGTGTTGAGTCATCTAAACTAGACATGGTCAATAAACTAAGGGCTACATTTGAGCTTGTTGGCTGTGAAGTGACAACTAGTGGAGATTACCCAGGCTGGGCTCCAAATATGAATTCACCCATATTAAAAGTTCTTGATGAATTATATCAAAAACTGAACGGAGAAAAGGCTCACGTAGCAGCATGCCATGCGGGGCTTGAGTGTGGGATCCTGGGACAGCACTATCCTGATATGGATATGATCTCCTTTGGACCTACAATCCTTGGAGCACATTCACCAGATGAGCGAGCCAGCATCTCTTCTGTACACAAATATTGGAAGTTTGTTTTGGAGATTTTAAAAGAGATTCCGAAAAAGTAAATCTTCTTAAAGAGTAGTAGTTTGATTGATTTTGAGTATGAATAAATGATAAAGAAATTTTACTGCAAGTAAGTATTGAACGATTTTGTAATTTTTACTTTCCTATTTCTAAGGTCTATGCAGAATAATGAAAACATCATAGAACACGCCTGTTGAATTTATTATGGTTGAAATGTGTTCAAAAATTGATAAGCAATACATATCTTTAACACTGGATGCGTTGTCTTCACTTGATTTGCAGAAACGAATTATGCTCAAATCATTTTAATAATTTAAAAGAAGTTCGTATGAAATACTTATTTTACATTGTCATTTTACTAACATCTATGAATTCACTAACCATTTTTGACTTTAGTACAAAATCTGATATCCAAGACTGGAGAATAGTAGATGATGTTGTCATGGGAGGAAGGTCATCAAGTAGTATTACTCTGAATACAGATGGTTTTGGGGTTTTTAAAGGTTATGTGTCATTAGAAAACAATGGAGGGTTTTCATCGGTACGTTACCAGTTTGAAAAAACAGAGGTTAAAAGGTTTACAAAGATTATCCTTAAATTAAAAGGTGATGGTAAAAAATATCAATTTAGAGTAAAATCCAATTCTACCGATTACTATTCGTACATAATGCCATTCTCGACTTCTGGTGAGTTGCAAGAAATAGAAATTACACTTCGTGACATGTACCCTTCTTTTAGAGGACGAAAACTAGATCAATCAAATTTTTCTGCAAATCATATAGAAGAAATCACTTTTTTAATTGGAAATAAAAAAGCAGAAGAATTCAAGCTTTTAATTGATAAAATAGAATTAAAATAAAAGAACAACTTCTTCTAAATAAGATCATGAATTTTTATTGAACAATTACCATTCGCATTTGATCATTACAAAAAGAATTACTGTTTTAACAATCATTTCTATGATAGTTTTTGTTAACTAATCCACAAAAGAAAAAACTTAATTTATGACTCTATAGTAGAATTGAAGATCGAGGATCGTGAATCATTCATTGATAAAATAAGAAGATAGGTCAGCAAAGATTAATAGATGAAGCTGATCTGCATATTTCTGAGCAGTAAAATAGTATTTATTTTAAGGATGATAATATTTTAACAAAAAAAGCATCTCGATAAAGAGATGCTTTAAGTATTGTGGAGATATTATTAGTGGCCGTGGCCGTCGTCCTTAGAATGTCCTTGAGGAACGCTATTAGGATCTTGAATGTCCATAATCTCTAATTCAAAAATAAGGTCTGAGTTTGGAGGAATTGGTCCTGCACCTCTTTCTCCATACCCTAAGTGTGATGGGATAAATAATATGGCTCTGTCACCAACATTTTTCATTTCTAAAGCTCCTTCTCTAAATCCAGGAATCATTCGCGCATCAGGTGAATATGGCATTGGCATTGGCTGGTATGGAGCTCTGCGGACATCAAATACTCCAAATTCTTTTGCTTTGTCCTCATAGCTCGTATCAAACATCTGGCCGTTTGATAAGTATCCTTCATAATTTATTAGAATATTATCTCCTATTTTCGGTTTTTCACCAGTACCTTTATTAAGAAAATAGATCTCAAGTCCGCTGTCTAATTTTGTAGCCTTTTCTTTTAACTCTGCGTATTTAGCAGCTATTTTTTCGTTTCTTTCTTTTGCTAAGCGTTCTTTTTCGGCTTTTTCTTCCTCGATTACTTTAAGTTTTTCTGTAAATGCTTCGTCTGTATCAAAAGCCTTGGCCTCAGATCCTTTACGAATAATATTTACCTCGAGCATTTTGATTTCATTTTCTGGCTTATCTCTAGCACCCGTTTTGGTTGTCCCTATACTATCAATAACATCTTGTCCCATCACAATCTCTCCAAAAACTGTATGTTTTCCGTTTAACCACGGAGTTTCTTTCAGTGTAATAAAAAATTGACTACCGTTCGTTCCTGGTCCAGAATTCGCCATAGAAAGAATTCCTTTTGACTTATGGGTAAGGGAGTCTACGATTTCATCGGGGAATTTATATCCGGGATCACCCGTACCGGTTCCTAAAGGATCACCAGTTTGTATCATAAAATCTTTGATTACTCTATGAAAGATGATTCCGTTATAGTATTTTTTACCTAAGTACGAACTATCTACCATAGTATTTGTACCTTCTGCCAAAGAAACAAAATTGGCGACGGTCATAGGAGTTTCTTTGTAGAATAACTCTGCTATTGCAACACCTTTGTTCGTTTTGATTTCGGCATACATACCGTCTTCCAGTTCTGGATATTTTTCGTTACAACTACTAATAGCTATTGCAATAAAGGCTAAGAATAAAAGATTTAGTTTTTTCATTTTTACTGTTAATTAATTTTTTGTTGTTGATTCTTTTGTAATTTTATGAAGTGTTACTGTAGTTCTTAACGGGATATTTGTTCCAATCTTATTATCGTCCCCATAATATCCATATGCTTGATACGATGGGAACAGGAAAGTTGCCGTTTCACCGGCCTTCATTAATTTTAGCCCCTCTCTAAGCCCCAAAAAAAGTTCTTCTTTATCTATATAGTATGTAATAGTATCTAGTTCTTTTTCAGTGTAGATTATATTACCATTTAAGTCCTTTACATTATAGTTAAAATTAACGATGTCACCAAACTTGGGTGTTCGTGTAGAAAGTGTGTCTTTCACATTATAGAAATACCAAAAACCACCTTCAGAAGTTATATATGAGTTTGAAGTGTCTTTATCAATGATCTTTTGAATTCTGGATTCTTCTCTGGCGGCAAGTTGTTTATTTCTATTAATTGATTCATCAATGAAAGAACCAGATTTTATGCTTACAGGTCTCCTGGCCTCGGGAGTTTTACAAGAAGGAAACAAAAAGAGCAGACAAAGTATGGCAAGTAGTGTTCTCATTGATTTAAGAGCTTTTTATAAGACGGTAATATACTAATAAATTTATCAACAGTATTAGGTAGTGGGAGATTACTTTTTCCTCCAGCTGCATTATGATGACCGCCTCCCTCAAAATGATTTCTTGAAAACTCATTTACAGAGAAATCTCCTTTGGATCGTAATGATATTTTTACTATCCCTTCTTGTTTATTTTCTATAAAAATAGCTGCAAATCTAATCCCTTGTAGGGACAATCCTAAATTTACAAAACCTTCCGTATCCCCTTTCCTAAAGTTATGTTGATCTAACTCTTTCTGAGACATCGTAATGTACGCCGTATTATACTCTGACAGTACTTTTAGATTTTTTAGTGCAACACCCTTTAATTGAAGTCTCGAAAGCGTATTGGTGTCATATACGTTTTCATGAATTGTTGTATTATCGGCGCCACGATCTATGAGATCTGCTACTACCTGATGAGTTTTGCTTGTTGTGGACCTAAATCTAAAGGATCCTGTGTCTGTCATAATACCAACGTAGATACACGTTGCAATCTCGGGAGTGATTTTAGGTAAATCATCCAATTTTTGGATAAAATGATAAATCATTTGACAGGTCGAACTCATGCTAACATCACTGTAAACATATTCTGCGTAGTCATCAGGCTGTTGATGATGATCAATCATTACAAAACTAGTTTTGGCTTTTGACAGCTCATCTTCCATATCACCGCTGCGCGATAAGTGATTAAAGTCTAAGGTGAAAATAAGATCTGCCTCTTTAATTTTTGATCTAACAATTTTTGTATCACAGCTAAATTTTATCACTGTATCTTCTCCAGGCATCCACTTCAAAAAATCCGGATATTCATTTGGCGTAATAACTATAGAATCATGTCCCAATGATAAAAGATAATGATGCAATGCAAGTGAAGATCCTATTGCATCTCCATCTGGATTTTTATGAGTGGTAATAACAATACGCTTAGGTGAACTTAAAACCTTTTTTATTTCTTTAATATTCATAGGTCAGCGAATATACAAAAAGCCATTCTACCCCCAAAGCAGTAAATTTAAAATCATTAAAGATGATTTAATATACCGTTAATACAATAAAATGTATTTTTATTCTCCTTAACTAGAAATTATGCAAAAGAAGATATTTGTTCTTATACTCTGGAGTTGTTTGTTTTTGGGGTACGGACAAAAAGAAAGCACCAAGACCGATGACAATGATTTTGTTATCGCTTTCGGAAGTTGTAATAAACAAAATAAGCCACAGCCATTTTGGAATGAAATAGTAAAGCATAATCCCAATGTATTTATCTGGGGAGGAGACAATATTTATGGCGATTCGTATGATATGAGCAAGATCAAGCAAGATTACACACTGCAGAATAGTAATGTTGATTATCAAAAATTGAAGGCCTCTGTTCCTGTAATGGGTACATGGGATGATCATGATTATGGCAAAAATGATGCCGGAGAAGAGTGGAGGATGAAAAAAGAAAGTCAGCAGCTATTTTTAGATTTTTTAGGAGTATCAAATGATGATCTGAGAAGAAAACAAGAAGGAGTGTATACTTCTAAACTTTTTGAAATTGAAAAAGGAAATATTAAAGTAATCATATTAGACACCCGATACTTTAGATCTCCTTTAAAGAAAAGTAATACAGAAGATAGACGCTATATGCCATACGAAGATGGAAAAGGCACAATATTAGGAGAGGCTCAGTGGAAATGGTTAGAAAAAGAACTAGAAAACAACTTCTCTGATTTTGTTATTATCGTAAGTAGCATTCAATTTTTATCGTCAGAACATGGTTTTGAGACTTGGGGTAATTTTCCGCATGAAGTGGAGAAGCTCAAGAAATTATTAGCAAGTAAAGCAGTTAGAAATGCAATTATTCTAAGTGGAGATAGACATATTTCAGAATTTTCTACCACTAAGGTAAAAGGGCTAAAATATCCACTAATAGATTTTACTTCAAGCGGATTGACACATTCTTATAGTTCTTATAAAGGCGAATCAAATAAGTATAGAGTAGGTAGGGTAATTTCTACCCCTAGTTTCGGAATATTAAAATTCGATTTTGATACATATACTGTTTCTATGGAAATGAGAGGAGATAACAATTTGATTCTTCAAAAGTATAGTAAGCAATATCCCAAAGATTAACTTTCTTTAGGTTTACAGCAGTATAAAGCATACTTTCTGATAATAATTCTTGCTTTTGATCCTTTTATGGCTAATTTTGCACAAATTTTAGAAATCAGAACTTTTAAAATTTTTAGTTTAAAATACAACTACTTCTTTAAGAGGTAACAACAAAAAAGATACAATGGCATCAAACAGAACTTTTACAATGCTTAAACCGGATGCGGTTAGAAAAGGATATATTGGGGCAATCCTTGAGCAAATTACAGCTTCAGGTTTTAGAATTGTGGCAATGAAACTTACCCAACTTACAACTAACGACGCTAAAGAATTTTATGCAGTTCATAAAGAACGTCCTTTTTATGGTGAATTGGTAGAATATATGACTAGTGGTCCAATAGTAGCTGCTATTTTGGAAAAAGAAAATGCAGTTGAAGATTTTAGAACTTTAATTGGAGCCACGAATCCTGAAGAAGCTGCAGAAGGTACTATTCGTAAAAAATATGCTACTTCAATTAGCGAAAATGCTGTACACGGAAGTGATAGTGATGAAAATGCAGCTATCGAAGGCGCTTTCCATTTTTCTGGTAGAGAGCAGTTTTAAGAAAGAATTTTACAACAAACAAATTTAAAACCATTTCGATTAGCGGAATGGTTTTTTATTTACCAGAAAACCCTAAAACTAATATTTGGCGTTACCCCTAATGAGAATATATCGGCATTAATAAATTGATTGTTAAGGGAGTTAGTTGTTCTGAATTCTCTGTTTAATAAATTCTTTCTGTTGTAAAGATTAAGTACAGAAACACCAAGTCGGTATTTTATATTTGGATGATATCCAATCTTAAAATCATAAATAGCAGAAAAATCTAATCTGTGATATACAGGTAAATTGTTACTGTTTATATCATCAAATTCTATAATAACGATTTCACTTCCGTCATCAATTTCTGTAGCATTGGTAAATGCTTTTCCCGTATGCCAAAGCCAACCCAAAGAAAATTGAAGATTGTTTATTTTATAAAAATGAGACCATTTTACAGTGTGCTCAATATTCCAGTTACCAGGAAAGAATTCGTTATTATTTATATTTTCGAACTTGTTTCGAGTATTAATGTAGGAATAACTTACCCAGGTTTTATAATTCCTAAATCTTTTTTTTAAGAAGAAATCAAGCCCGTAAATACTGCTTTCTCCATTTTGATACGTATTACTTATTGGATTTATAAACCCAGCGGTTAGCGAGGTGATATCATCAATTTTTTTGTAATAACTGCCAATATCCAAATACCATTTATTCTTTCTGAAACTACTGCCCAATGTAAATTGATAACTAGAAATAATAGGAAATTGATCATTATTTGCCAATGTCCATACCTGGTTTTCAAGAGAGAGATCACTTATTACAGATTCTTGTATTTGACTAGTAGCTTGACTTCTATACTCTGCACTAGTATTAATTTCCCAATTTTTGGTGATATATTTCTGAATAAAAACTCTGGGTTCTATAAAGGATTCGTTAAGTTCGGTATAATGATTAAATCTTAGCCCTGCTGATAGATAGAAGTTTTTGGGATTTTCAAACTTATATTCGGTGTAGAACGAATGCGTATTCAAAAAACGATCATCTTCATCTAAAATCAATTCGTAATCCGGGGTGGTAGTCACAAAAGCATATCTGGTGTTGTTGTTAGAATATTGATACCCTGAAGATAGATTTTGGTACATAGAAAGTTTATAATTCACGTGCAATTCTCCTCCATAATCAAGAACACTATTTTTCTTACTTTCGATTTCTGTTATGATATTGGGATCTCTGGTAATAAATTGGTAATTGAGAAGATATTTGGTATAATATGCATTGATATTCAGTGAGACTTTATCTGCATAAGAGCTTTTCCATTTAACGTTATATCCTTCATTTTCAGTAACTAGATCGTCATTAAATGATGCCGAATCATCACTTCGCCTGAAATCTAGATCATTCTTGCTATATACTGTGTTAACTTCTACTTTTTGATTAGCAGAAGGGTGAATAATCAAATTTGCATTATAATCGGCATAAAAGAATTCGTTGTTTTCGTCATTAATGCTTAAGGTATCAATAATTTTAGTATTCTGAAAAACACGATCAGAAAATTGTTTGTAGGTGAAGGTTTCTAGTAAATCGGTATATGACCTTCTTCCAGATACCTGAAGCGAAACTTTATCTTTAATTAGTGGCGTATGCATAACAATGTCTGCATTAATCATATTAAAACCTGCACCGCCACGAAAATGATCTGTAACCTCATTTTCTGAGGTAATATCGATCACCCCGGCAATTCTATCGCCATATCTTGCACTAACGCCACTTTTGTAAAAGTTTACTTCTTTTGCAACATATGGGTTAAATGCCGAAAGCATCCCAAAAAAATGCCCTTGCTGGTAAGTTTTGATACCATTCCATAAAACCAGATTTTGGTGCGGTGTACTTCCTCTTACAAATAAGCCAGATGCTGTCTCATAGGGATTGTTTACTCCGGGAGTAAGCTGTATACTTTGTAAAATATCTGGTTCTGTTCTTCCGGGGAGTACTTCTACATCTTTTAGATTAATATTGATTATTTTTTTGTTCTGTGTAATTCCTTTTGCTAGATATTCTTGAATGAAAACTTCATCTAATACCTCTTCCTGTAGATGAATAAGATATATTTTTAGGCAGTCACCCGACAAAAATGATGCTGAGCTTACTACTTTTTGTCTAAAACCCGGCGCGCTTATCAAAATAACCGAATTATAAGGAACTTCAGTACGCTCAAAATACCCCTTATCATCCGTAGTACTATTAGTTCGAGTAGATTTAAAAAAAATTCGGATATCCTTAAGAGGTTTTTCGTCTTCGTCTAGAATATATCCACAAACAAATACCTTGTCTTTTTTATTAAAAGAACTAATCGTTACAAAGTTGTTTCCGGTAACTTTAAATTTTAAACGTGATTTTTGTGCTAATTCCGTGAGAAGATTTTCTATTGGGGTCTTGGGATCGATTGTGATAGAAACTTTTTTATCATCTACTAATGAATCTATATACGAGAATTTCACATTATATCGCTCTTCTATAGCCTTGATAACTTCAGATAACGGCATGTTTTCTAGCACAATGACACTGGTTTCTTCTTGAGAAAAAACAGATATGCTCCATAAAAAAAAACATACACATAAAAGTCTTATCATGCTATTACTACTTTTCTAGTACGACAGTCTTACCATCTTGAGATAGGCTATACTCAATGCCTAAGGTACTAAAAACCGTTTGAAGAGCGACTTCTATATTGTCATTTGGGAAAGTTCCGGTGTATTTATATCCTAGATTAAGACCTTTCTCTACAATCTTGATGTTGTATTGATCTTCAAGTTCTTTAAGGACATAACGTATGGGAATACTTCTAAATGAACTTGTATTAGTTAACCAAGAGGGAGTAGATTCATTAAATGTCCATTTTTCATAGGTTTTCCCAAGATTTCTGTATGCATTTCCTGCAGTCAAGATTTCTTTCTTTTTGTTATTCACTACACTTACTTTACCTTCAAAACAATTAACTTCAAATAAAGAGTGGTGAGAATTTACATTAAACTGGGTTCCCAGTACCGAAACTTCTCCGTTTTTTGTAGTCACCGTGAATTTACTTCCTTTTTTTACTTTAAAAAAAGCCTCTCCTTCCAAAGTTATCGTGCGGTTATTGTCCCAATTACTTTTATCAAAACTAGCAATAGATTTGGCATTTAAGGTCATTTCAGATCCATCGGGAAGTGCTACGATAAGTTTCTGTCCATAATCGGTACTAAATGATTCGTTAGGACCAAAGAAAAATAGTCCAAGAATGATAGCAATAGAAGCTGCAGCAGCAAAGTAAGGCCATAAGTTGATAACAGGACCCGATTTTTTAAGGCTGCGTTTTGATTTTATGGCATAGAGTTCTTTCTCAACATCATAACTCTTGAGGTCTAAAGCATCTGCACCAGCCATTATTTTTACGTAGTGCTCATACTCGGGGTGGGATTGAAACTCACTAAGCTCCTCTTTAGAAAGCTCGCCGTTAATCCATCTGGATAAGAATATGTCGTCTTTTTTATCGTCTAGCATAATCAAGATCTATATAAATTGAACGTTTACTTATGTAATTACCCTACCCTTTTTTTTAAATTTTTTACGTCTAACCATGTACAATTGACTTATGACTTAAAATTATATATTTCCAATTTTTTTCCTAAGTGTTAATAATGCTTTATGCATAAGCTTCTCTATTGCTTTTACCGAAACGTTAGATAGCTCTGCGATTTCTTTATACGTTTTTTTATCTATTCTGCTCAAAAGAAAAACTTCTCTTTGCCTTTCGGGCAAATCTGCAATTGCATTTTTTAACTTTTGCATGTATTCTTTTTCAAGCGCTATAAATTCTGGCGACTCATTATTGATATCTGTTTTATGCCGTATAACATAGTCTTGGTATTTGAATTTTACTTTTTGGTGACGTGTAATACTTATCCCCAAGTTTGTCGCAATCGTATAAACGTAGCTCTTGGCTTTGTCAAGACTCACTTTTGAACAATTATTCCATAATTTAATGAAAGCATCCTGAACAATATCTTCTGCTTGCTCTAGATCACCAAATTTGTAATAGATATAATTTCTCAAAAGTTTAGCATGACTTTTGAAAAATCGGTCAAATTTTTTTTCGTCACATGTAGAATTCTTGTTGCTCAAAATTATTTTTAAAATATAACTTCAAAGCTATATGATTTTTTTCTCTTGTCAAAAACTCTAGCTTTTGCTTAACATATTTAGATAGTGCCTATCACGAACTTTAACATCTACTATTTAGCGTTAGGGGGTAGGGTATCTTTTTTTTACTACGTTTCATTTATGTAAACCGATTGGTTTTCGAAAGAAAATAAATAAACCTCTAAATTTAAGAACAATGAAAAAACTTAGTACTTGGCTGTTATTATCATGCATAGTAACATGGGTATTTACATCTTGTGAAGGTGAAACACTCGAATCATGCCCAGATATGGCCTTTGAAATCGAAAAAATCAATACCACAAATAGTAAGACAACACAAATAGACTCATCAACAAGGTTAAAGTTCACAGCAGACTTTCCTGAAATTGCGAATACACCGTATCAATGGTTCGTAAATGATAGTGTAGTAGATTCAGAGATTGTTCTTGATGATCGAGATAATGTTTACGTCGACTTCTTTGAGCCGGGTACTTATGAAGTATGTATCAAAGCTGAAACCTCTGATTGCCCAAATGGAGCTTCATTTTGTGAAACTATTACAGTAGAAGAGCCTCATAGAGCTTGCCCCAATGTTAATTTTACTATGGATATCGAACCAGGAACATCAATTGGATATGGATTTTTGGCGAGCTTTGACGGTATAGAAGATGTTACCTCTTTCAAATGGTTTATCAACGATGAACAAATAGAGCACCCCGATGATCCACAAATTGGTAGCAATTATATACATAGTGTATTAGAACCTGGAGTAGAATACACTATCTGCCTTAAAGTATTGACTCCAAATTGTTTGGATGGAGCATCGTTTTGCAAGAAATTTGTAGCAGGGGAAGATGTAGAATGTCCAACTACTATTTTTGGTGTGCAACCCCAGGAACATAAAGGCAACTATAAATTTATTGCAGAGATTCAAAGAGAAGACGCATTGTATTATTGGTATATTAATGATACGTTGGCCGGTGATGCCGGTAGTGGTGTTTTTCAATACGACTTCTTACAGGATAACACTGGGCAAGTACCAGGCGGGCCGGGTGAATACGAAATCTGTTTAGTCATGGAAACTCCTAACTGTAGCCGTGAGCTGAGTGAAAAAACATGCGTAAAAATTATAGTAGAGGATCCCATCAACGTTTGCCCAGAACTTAGTTTTATAGAAGAGCCTATTAATAGGAACACCAAACAATTTTATCCAAATGTAGTAGGTATTGAAGGAGAAATTAGTATTGCCTGGTATATAGATGAACAATTTATTGAAAATCAACCAAGTTCAGAGTACGTTCAATTTTCATGGGATTTACCAGGATCTTATCAAGTATGTGCAAAGATTGAAACGCAGGGATGTGAAGAAGTTATAACTTTTTGTAAGGTCATTGAGATAGAAGGATCTTGTCCTGATATTTCTTTTAATGAAGAACAAAATGGTGACAGTTTTACATATTTCTTCTACCCAAACGCTTTCGAGGGTATTGATGATACTCAAATTGATTGGTTTGTAGCAGGTGATTTCGTGGGGAGTTCTTCAGGAAATGCACATAATGAACCTTTTAGTTATCAATTTGGTAAAGCAGGTATTTACTACATATGCATGAAAATTGAAACTCCATTTTGCCCAAATGGGGTAGAATATTGTAAAACCATCACAGTAGGAGAAGTTTGTCCATCTTTACCCGTATTTGATTATTATCTGACACCAAATAGTACGAATCTATATCAATTCTCGATTCGTGAATTAGAATGGGAATTGGTTACCGGTTATAGATGGTATATCAATGGTGAGTTATTAGTAACTCCCAATGGTAGCCCATTCACAGATAATCTAATAGGGTATGCATTAGCACCAGGTGAATATAATATATGTGCAGTTGCTTTATCAGAGAATTGTGCAGAAGGATCCGAGTTTTGTAGAACGATCCAAATAGAATAGTTTGTTAGGTTAGATTAATTAGGTTAATTCCCCATAAGTGTTGTCATACTTTATGGGGAATTTTATTTTTACAATTTGGAGTAAAGATAGTTACGGAAAGCCTTTTAATTTATGGGTTAAATAATATTATTGTTTATATATTAGAAGAGCGATTTAAACTCTGTTTAATTAGATGACTTACTAAAAAAGGTAGGGTAGTATTACTTTCATTCGTTATATTTATAAGGGAATAAATCAACTAAAAAACAAAAACTTTGAAAGGATTGGTCATATATAGATGGACTATAGTGTTTATAATAGCTGTACAACTTATTGGTTGTATAGATGATGATGAAGTTGATTTTCCTGATGTTTTACATACCAATATTGAATCTAGTAATGCATTGGTTTCGGTTCTCAACAATATCGCTCAAGAAATAGATGTCACTAATGATAGACAATGCTTCAGTTTTAAGTATCCTATTGTCTTAGGTTATAATAACGAGTCTAATATTACTATTGAAACTTATGACGGCCTAGTTAATGTTATTTCTAGTCAAACTTCTAATTTTAATATCACTGGCTTAGCTTTTCCAATAGAGATTATTTTCAACGATGATAGTGAAGTTCTAAAGGTTGATAATGAAAATGAAATGTTTAGTTTATTAGAAAGATGTAACTATACTACTTTGCGTAATGAGTTTGATCGTCTATTTAAGCAATGTTTTACTTTTGATTACCCAATTATTTTGTTCGATAATGACAGAACAGAAGTTCGTCTAGCATCAGACGAAGAATTTGATACTTTTTATAATTTGCAACCAGCAGATTATCAACCTGATTTTCAATTTCCTTTTACAGTTTTCGTTGGAGTAGAGTCTACTCCTGTGCCTATAAATTCAATTTTTGATTTTTATACGATAACAAATGAGTGTTTAGGATGTCCAGAGATACAATTTAATGTTACAAGGATTAATCCTAATACTTTCGATTTTGACCCTAATTTTGTCGTGAGGCAAAATTATGAACTTTTCTGGATCATTGATGGAGAAATACTTAATGTCGACGCCTGGAGCGGTAACTGGGATAATGATTCTTTATTGCGACAATTTGAACCCGGATCTCATACAATATGTATCAAGGCCATAACTCCAGATTGTCCTTTGGGTACAGAAATATGCAAGGATGTTGTTGCAGAGTCTGTTTGTCCGGATTTATTTTTTACAGGTAACCAAGAACCAGAGTCTTTCATATATGATTTCGTAGCAGATTTTAATCAAATACAGACTACAAGATATGAATGGTTTGTTGATAATGTTTTTATTGAAGATGATGGAGCCGGTGTACAAAATGCAGATAATCAGTTAACATATAACTTTGAGACTCCGGGAACATATGAAGTTTGTATAAAGTCAGAATCATCTTTTTGTCCAGAAGGAACTTCTTTCTGTGAGACTATTGTTTTAGACCCAATATGCCCAGAAATGACTTTAATTATAGATCCTATGGGAGGAAATCGGTATTTCTTTTTTCCAGAAATTACAAGTATAGAACCAATAGAAGTTATTCTTTGGTCTATAGATGGAGGAGCTGAACAATCAAGACCTAGCACAGAAGGTTTCGAATTTGAGTTTCCTGCATCTGGGACTTATACTGTTTGTGCCAGAATAGAAGGAACAAATATCTGTCCTAATGGTATACAAGTTTGTGAGGAAATCGTAATTCCATAAAACATTCATATAATAGATTTAACAAAATTTACATCCCACAATCCTGGGTTTATTAAGATTTTTTTTAGTTTGATTATTGAAATCATAATTTTCTACAGAAAGATTCTAAACAAAATTATGAGAGTATTATTTTCAATATTTTTGTTCGGTAAACAAAACAAAAATTATGAGATATCATACTAGAAAAATGGTCAAACCTGAAGATTTAAATTCTAACAATACGCTGTTTGGAGGTAGGGTGTTAGAGTGGATCGACGAAGAAGCTGCTCTCTATGCTATGATTCAATTAGAGAATAAGAGGGTAGTTAACGTGAGTTCGGGATAAGAAACTTTAATAATTTATTGTAGAAAAAGCAGAGAATTAGTATATTTAAGTATC
>CANMTP010000010.1 GCA_947500845.1 uncultured Aquimarina sp. | reverse complement strand
AGAGTAGGTCACCGCCTTCCTTAAAAACCCTTCATAAAACTATGAAGGGTTTTTTTATGCCTCGTTTTTAAAAATAATAAATTTGAATAAGTAAGCTTACAGATTATCTATCGTCTAATGATCAATATGAAAAAAATATTTCAATATCTGTTATTGGGTACATTTCTATTGATAGGATTATCCTATTTGTATCTTAAATATTTCACTATAGAGGATGGAGAGCAAGCTCCTGATTTTGAAACAACGTTGGTAGATGGTACGCCATTTAAATTGTCAGATCTTCGCGGGCAATACGTTTTATTAGATTTTTGTGGGTTCATGGTGTGCTCCTTGCTTGAGAGAAAGTCCTCAGTTGGTTAGTATTTATGATAGTTATGCAAATAATCTTGTTATAGTAACCATTGCTTTAGAAAAAGATGATAAAACCTGGAGGAAAGCGGCAGATAAGTTTGGTTTTGTTTGGAAGCATCAAATTGTAGAAGAAAATCAATTTGTGTTGATGTCTTCTATTGCTAGAAAATATGGAGTTACCGAAATTCCTGCAAAGTTTTTAATTTCCCCCAACGGCGAATTAATGGGAAGGTACTCTTTCAAGAAGATCGATAGTTTGTTTTCTTTAAAAGAATAATATTTAAAATACCTAGTTTCTAAAGAGTAAAAAAAGCCCAGATTGAAACTTCAATCTGGGCTTTTGATCTAAGAGTTTTTTAACTAATTAATCTCTAAGAATACTTCTTGAAATTACAATTTTTTGTATTTCACTGGTTCCTTCATAAATCTGAGTAATTTTTGCATCTCTCATTAATCGCTCTACATGATATTCCTTTACAAAACCATTACCTCCATGAACCTGTACGGCTTCTACAGTGACTTCCATAGCTACTTGAGAAGCATATAATTTTGCCATGGCTCCGGATAAATCATAATTTTCATGATTATCTTTATCCATTGCTGCTTTATATACAAGCATTCTGGCAGCTTCTATTTGTGTATGCATATCGGCTAATTTAAAAGCGATAGCCTGATGATTCATAATTTCGGTACCAAAAGCTTTGCGAACTTTAGAATACTCTTTTGCAAGTTCATAGGCACCAGCTGCAATACCCAATGCTTGGGCTGCAATTCCAATACGACCCCCTGCTAATGTTTTCATAGCAAATTTAAATCCAAAACCATCTTCACCGATTCGATTTTCTTTAGGAACTTTTACATCATTAAAAATAAGAGAATGCGTGTCACTACCTCTGATTCCTAATTTGTCCTCTTTAGGGCCAACTTCAAATCCTTCCCACCCTTTTTCAACAATAAAGGCATTGATACCACGATGTTTTTTTTCTTTATCCGTTTGAGCTATTACCAAATAATAATCCGAACTACTTCCATTCGTGATCCAGTTTTTGGTTCCATTAAGAATATAGTGATCACCTTTGTCGACTGCAGTTGTTTTTTGAGAGGTTGCATCACTACCAGCTTCTGGCTCAGATAAACAAAAGGCTCCTATTGATTCTCCAGTAGTTAATTTTGAAAGATATTTTTCTTTTTGCTCAGGAGTACCATAGGTGTCAAGCCCCCAACATACCAAAGAATTATTCACAGATACAATAACTGAAGAAGAAGCATCTATTTTTGATAACTCTTCCATTACTAAAACATAGGAAAGAGTGTCCATTCCACCACCACCATACTCTGGAGATGCCATCATTCCTAAAAAACCTAGTTCGCCCATTCTTTTTACTTGTTCTGTGGGAAATTCTTGTTTGTTGTCGCGCTCGATTACACCAGGTAATAATTCAGCTTTTGCAAAATCACGAGCAGCATCTCGTATCATTAATTGTTCTTCGGATAATTTAAAGTCCATATTTTACTATTATTTACTGTGCGCGCATAACACGCAATTCGTACTTTTTGATGAAAATAAATCGGGATAACCCAGGTATTTTTATTAATCTTACAAATATAAGTGATAATATGATAGTTTTACTGTTTTTTTTATTTTTTGACACAATCATTTTTTACAGGTCAGGGATATAATATTTTTTGTTTCAGAATGACAATAAATCTCCTAGATAACTATCAAAAAAAAGACAATTTTAGTTGTAATAATTTTATTTTATTTAGGCTTTTGCCATATTTAGTTTTTTATATTTGTGAGAATACTTTTTGACTATTATTTTGATATATTGCAATACCCCTGTCATATGACTCAACTCTAACCTCCTTTTGGGAGGATTATTTTTTAATTAGGACATATAGAAACAATTTTTATAATTGTTTAAAACAGAGAATTATTTATTAAATGAGTTGAAATTTTATAAATGAAAGATTTATTAAAAAAATACGAAAATAAAGCACCAGAGATAATTTTTAATTGGAAAGATTCTGAAACTGAAGCAGAAGGCTGGACGGTGATTAATTCTTTAAGAGGTGGTGCAGCAGGGGGCGGTACAAGAATGCGGTTGGGATTGGATATGAATGAGGTTCTTTCTCTAGCCAAAACAATGGAGGTTAAATTTACAGTGTCAGGTCCGGAAATAGGTGGAGCCAAATCAGGGATTAATTTTGACCCCAATGATCCAAGAAAGAAAGATGTTCTTAGACGTTGGTATAAAGCCGTGTCTCCATTATTGAAAAGTTATTACGGAACGGGAGGAGATCTTAATGTAGATGAAATTAATGAAGTTATTCCGATCACTGAAGAATGCGGAGTTTGGCATCCTCAAGAAGGTGTATTTAATGGTCATTTTCAGCCAACAGAGGCAGATAAGATCAATAGAATAGGGCAATTAAGACAAGGGGTTATCAAGGTTTTAGAGAATACCATGTTCTCACCAGATGTTTCCCGCAAGTATACCGTAGCCGATATGATAACTGGATACGGAGTTGCTGAAGCTGTTCGGCATTATTATGATATATATGATGGTCGTATAAAGGGAAAAAGAGCTGTGATACAAGGTTTCGGCAATGTTGGCTCTGCAGCAGCATATTATCTTTCTGAAATGGGAGTAAAGGTTGTTGGAATTATTGATCACGCCGGAGGACTAATTAAAGAAGATGGATTTTCATTTAACGAAATAAAAAATTTATATTTAAATAAAAAAGGAAACAAACTCTACAGTGAAACATTAATTCCGTTTAAAGAATTGAATGAAAAGATTTGGTCTCTACCTACTGAGATCTTTGTTCCTTGTGCAGCATCTCGATTGATAACCAAAGATCAGATTACTCAGATGATAAATGCTGGTTTAGAAGTGATATCTTGTGGGGCTAATGTTCCTTTTGCAGATGAAGAAATATTCTTTGGTCCCATAATGGAGTATACTGATGAAAGAGTGAGTCTGATTCCGGATTTTATTTCTAATTGTGGAATGGCAAGAGTTTTTTCGTATTTTATGGAACGAAGAGTGCAAATGACAGACGAAGCCATTTTTATGGATACTTCAGAAACAATAAAAAAAGCGATTCAAAACACTTATAATAACAATCAAACAAAAACTAATATAAGTAAGACAGCATTTGAGATTGCTCTTAAACAGTTGTTATGATATTAATCGTATAACCAAGTACAAACTATGTTCAAGTATTTTCTAGGTAGTAGTCCGAAATGGTTCAAAACCGTGATGATCGGATTTTTAATTTTCAATGTATTTTCTTTATATATTTTAGGACCAACAGTAACAGCGTGGTTATTTATTGGGGAATTTATTTTTACACTGGCAATGGCTTTAAAGTGTTATCCTTTGCAGTCAGGAGGGATATTGGCTATACAAGCTTTGGTATTAGGATTGACTCATCCTATGTATAAATTAGATCATGGAAAAATTGTGTACGATGAATCAGGAAAAGGAATTAAAGGGGGGGTGTTGCTCGAAGTCGAACAAAACTTAGAAGTAATACTGTTGTTAGTCTTCATGGTAGCAGGTATTTATTTTATGAAACCTTTATTAATGTACATTTTTAGTAAAGTATTCACTAAAATCAAATCTAAAATGGTTTTATCTTTACTATTTGTGTTTTTGTCAGCTGTACTTTCGGCATTTTTGGACGCACTAACGGTAACTGCTGTTTTGATTAGTGTTGCGGTAGGTTTTTATGGAGTCTATCATAAAATTCATTCGGGTTCTGGTGACTATGATGAGAGTGGGGTGCTTGACAGGAAAGAATTAAGTGGAGAAACCCTGGAGCAATTTAGAAGTTTTCTACGCAGCCTGGTTATGCATGGTGTGGTAGGTACAGCGCTTGGCGGTGTTTGTACTTTGGTAGGAGAACCACAAAACCTATTGATCGGAGAGAGAATGGGATGGGATTTTATTCAATTCTTTTTGAATATGGCACCAATCACACTGCCGGTTTTAGCAGCGGGATTGGTGACTACTGTAATTTTAGAGGCCACAGGAACTTTTGGATTTGGAGCAAAATTACCAGAAGTAGCACGTAGAATTATAGAAAGTTATACCGAAGAAGAAGATGCAAATAGATCTGATCAATCAAAATATGGATTAATCATACAAGCAGTATCGGCAATACTTCTTATCGTGGGTCTGGCACTGCACCTTGCTCCAGTTGGATTTATAGGATTGGCCTTAATTATAGTTCAAACTGCATTTATGGGGATTACCGATGAGCATCAATTAGGACCTGCTTTTGAAGAGGCGCTGCCATTTACCGGTTTGCTAGTCGTATTTTTTGTGATCGTTGCGATGATTCACGATCAACATCTTTTTACTCCTATAATTGATTGGGCACTAACGTTAAAGCCCGAAGACCAGCCAGCAATGTTTTATGCAGCGAATGGAGTATTATCCATGATAAGTGACAATGTTTTTGTCGCTACAGTGTATATAGGAGAAGTTAAACAAGCCTTTGATAGCGGTGCAATATCAAGGGAACAGTTTGAAAAATTAGCAATAGCAATTAATACAGGAACAAATTTACCAAGTGTTGCAACACCTAATGGTCAGGCAGCGTTCTTATTTTTACTAACCTCTTCTTTGGCACCGCTTATAGGGTTGTCATATACCAAGATGGTTAAAATGGCATTGCCTTATACAATCGTGTTAGGAGTAGCAGGTTTATTGGGAATAATATATGTCCTATAAGAAGAAATTATATACTTAACCTACAGAAATAACGTTAGTATACTAACACTAAATTAACAAAATCAAAATGATGTATTTATCTATGCTTGGTGCTATAGCCCAAAACACCAAAGAAATTGACCCAGAAGTTGAACAAAAGTCACTATCTATAATGGATCTGTTGTTTAGCGGAGGAACAGGTGCAGTAGTTATTATTTCTATTCTATTCGTATTGCTTTTTGTAGCTGTTTATATTTATTTTGAAAGGCTTTTTGCCATAAAAGCAGCATCAAAATATGATGAAAGCTTTATGAGTAAAATAAGAGATAATGTGGCAAGTGGAAAAATTGAAGCAGCAAAAATCTTATGTGCACAAACCAATAATCCAGTAGCCAGATTAACCGAAAAAGGAATTTCAAGAATCGGACATTCTTTAGAAGATATTAATAAAGCGATAGAGAATGCAGGTAGACTCGAGGTTTATAAACTTGAAAAAAATGTAAGTATTTTGGCTACCGTTGCTGGTGCTGCGCCTATGATTGGTTTCTTAGGAACGGTAATTGGAATGATTATAGCATTTCATAATCTGGCATCCAGTTCGGGAACCGCAGATATGGGAGTTTTGGCTGAAGGAATTTATACTGCGATGACAACAACCGTCGGAGGATTAGTTGTAGGTATTGTAGCGTATATAGGATATAACCATTTAGTTGTACGTACTGATAAGGTAATTCATAGCATGGAAGCCAATGCCGTTGATTTCCTTGATTTATTAAACGAACCCGCTTGATATGAATCTAAGAGGAAGAAATAAAGTTAGTCCGGAATTTAGTATGTCATCTATGACAGATATTGTATTTCTGTTATTGGTATTCTTTTTACTTACTTCTCCTGCAATTACGCCGGAAGCGTTGGATTTAATACTGCCGAAAGCCAAAGGTAAAAGTTCAAATGTGCAAAATATATCAGTGAGTATTACCAATAAGCTCCAATATTATGTAGATGATGAACGGATTAGTCAAAGTAGACTAGAGTCAACATTAGTGTCTAGATTACGGGGACAAAATGAGCCTACTATTATTTTGCGAGCAGAAGAAGGAGTACCCATCGAAAAAGCCGTAGGGGTAATGGATATTGCAAATCGAAATAAATATAAAGTTATACTAGCTGTGAAACCAGATTGATTATGCTTAAATTAGATACGAAACATAAGAGAAAATCATTTGTGCTAACGATATTTTTGCACGTAGGGATTATCTTATTATTATTCTATCTAAGTCTAAGCTATATCGTTCCGGAGGAAGAAAGCGGAATTGCAGTAAACTTTGGAACTACAGCTACAGGGTCAGGTAAGGTTCAACCCAATAAGCCGATCAAAACATCTCCCAAGAATACTACTCCAGAATCTGCTCAAGTGCCTCCTGAGACTCAGGAAGAGTCTACAGAGATTAAAGAAGAGGTAGTTACCCAGGATACTGAAGATGCGCCAGTAATTGATAAAAAGCCAAAGAAGGAACTGAAAAAAAAGGTAGAGAAACCTAAAAAGAAGCCAGAAAATACTACAGTAAAAAAACCGGTAAAAAACCCCGTAGAAGAAAAACCTAAAGAGAAGGTCGAAGAAAAGAAGCCTGACCCAAAACCAGATAAATCTACTTTGGATATCTTAAATAGCTTTTCAAATGGCCCCAAAAATGACGGTAAGGCTAATGGTGGAGAAGGCAACGATAGGTCATCAGGCGATAAAGGAAGTCCCAATGGAGACCTTAATACTAAATCATATTATGGAAACGGTAAAGGACTAGATGGAGACGGAAATTATCGATTAGGAGGTCGCAAAGCACTTAATAAAGAAAAATTCGTTCAGGATTGCAATGAGTCTGGTATTGTGGTGGTAAAAATAGAAGTGAATCAAGATGGTAAAGTGGTAAAGGCTACTCCCGGAATGAAAGGAACTACCAATAGAACTTCATGTTTAATGGAACCGGCAAAAAGAGCCGCATTAGCAACCAAATTTAATAGTGACTCTAATGCCCCTTTAAAACAAATAGGAGAAATAATTTATCAGTTTAAACTTTCCGAATAGTATAGTACATGAATTATAGGGAAACCTTGGATTGGATGTTTACTCAACTACCAATGTATCAACGTCAAGGAGCAAGTGCTTATAAAATTGACTTGAACAATACAATTCAATTCGCAAAATATCTTGGAGATCCTCAGGATGATTTTAAAAGTATCCACGTGGCAGGAACCAATGGAAAAGGTTCTACAAGTCACATGCTTGCCTCTATTCTTCAAGAAGCAGGTTATAAAGTTGGCTTATACACTTCTCCGCATTTAAAAGATTTTAGAGAGCGAATTCGAATTAATGGTAAAGAAATATCAAAGAAGTACGTTATTAATTTTATAAATGATCACCAATCATATTTTGAGGAGAATCATTTATCTTTTTTTGAAATGACGGTAGGAATGGCATTTCAATATTTTTCAGAATTTAAGGTTGATATTGCTGTAATTGAAGTTGGTTTAGGGGGAAGGTTGGATTCAACTAATATTATAAGGCCAGAGGTTTCAGTAATTACTAATATAGGCCTAGATCATACAGAGTTTTTGGGGGATACCTTATCTAAAATAGCGACTGAAAAAGCAGGGATTATTAAAAATAATATACCAATAATAATTGGTAGAACAACTCCCGAGACGAAAAAAGTATTTACTAAAAAAGCAAAAGCTTGTAATAGCGATCTATACTTTGCTTCTGCATATCAAGGAGCATTATATACTTCAGATTTAAAGGGAACCTATCAGAAAGAGAATATAAGAACGGTTTTACAAACAATTTCGGTTTTAAAGAGTAAAAGTTGGATTATAAGCGAAAAGGCTATTCAAAACGGTCTTAATCACGTAACTACAAATACAGGTATATTAGGTAGGTGGCAAATTTTACAAAATAAACCTAAGGTAATTTGTGATACAGCTCATAATACAGATGGATTAAAAATGGTTTTAAATCAATTATCAGAAGAAACATACGAGAAGCTTCATATTGTCTTGGGAGTAGTAAATGATAAAGATTTGGATGCTATTTTATTACTTTTTCCAAATACGGCCGCATATTATTTTGCAAAACCAGATATTCCTAGGGGGTTAGATGAAAAAAAACTGAGAGAGAAATCAGAAAATTATAATTTAAAAGGAAAGGATTATAATTCTGTAAAAGAAGCATATAATGCTGCTTTACAAGAAGCTACAAGTGAAGATTTGATATACGTTGGAGGAAGTACGTTTGTGGTGGCAGAAATAATTTAATTTTTTCTTTAAAATTCTTTTGGTAGACTATAAAACTGTCTTATATTTGCATCCGCAATCGCAAGATAGCGGGCGCGTAGCTCAGTTGGTTCAGAGCACTTGGTTTACACCCAAGGGGTCAGGGGTTCGAATCCCTTCGCGCCCACTTTTAAAGTCTAAACGAAAATAAAACCTTGCATATCTTATTGATTTGCAAGGTTTTGTATTTTTTAGGATATCATTTGATATCATATAAAATGGGGTGTTTTGGTCTGTAATTCGGTTAGTAAAAATTTCTTTAAAAGTGTTAACCGAATAAGTATGTAATTAACTATATTACAGTGATTTAAGATTTGACTTTCGTAGGTAATTTTCGTTCAATTTAACACAAAACCTATGAGAACTCGGTCAACATTTTCCATCAGTTTCTGGATAAGTACTGCCAGAAGGGATGACAACACTGCAAAAATCTACGCTCGAATCACTCTTAATTCGAGGAGAGTGAACCTAAGCTTAAAGTACACCATTCCAATAGATACGTGGGATAGCAAGGCGTCTAAAGTAATAGGTCGTACAAAACAATCCCTAGAAATCAACAGTTATCTGAAAGAAGTCGAATCCGAACTTTTTCAATGCTATCGGGAGTTACGTTCCTCAACGCCCTATATCACGCCACAGATGGTCAAGGCCAAATACTTTGGCGAAGACGATAGCCAGATGACCTTGACGGGACTATTTGAATACCACAACACTCACTGTGCACATCTTCTAAGTAAGGCGACCATCAGTCATTATAAAACCACCCAAAAATATCTTCTCAGGTATGTAAAAAAACAATACAAAAGTGACGATTATAAGTTGTGTCTTCTTGACCATCGATTTATTGTAGGGTTTGAAACATTCTTGCGCAAGCTGCACCCGGTACATTACCACGGAAAGCTTTCGAATAACGGCGCAATGAAACATATTCAGCGTTTGCGAAAAATGACCACGATGGCGGCTCACAATGAATGGATAGACCGGAACCCCTTTCAAAAATTCAGGGTCAGAATGGAGAAAAAGGAGCGGGAGTTTTTGACCTTAGAAGAGCTCAAAGACATTCAAGAGTATCGTACGAACATCGAGCGACTCAGAATAGTGAAAGACTTGTTTGTCTTTAGCTGCTATACTGGGATTGCCTATTGTGACATAATGAATTTGACTGACGATAATATTGTGATTGGAATAGATGGGAAATACTGGATAAGCACCAAAAGACTTAAAACAAAGAACACCTTCAAGCTTCCCTTGATTGGACCGACCCTACCAATCATAAAACAATACCAAAACCATCCAAAACGCGAAGATGATAACCTCTTTCCAAGAATATCTAATCAAAAATTAAACAGTTATTTAAAGGAAGTGGCAGATACATGCGGTATTAATAATAAAAATCTCACCTTCCATATGGCGAGACATACGTTTGCTACAACCGTAACCCTTAGAAATGGAGTGCCCATTGAGACGGTCTCAAAAATACTAGGACATAGCCATTTAGGTACCACCCAAATTTATGCACGGGTGTTGGACGAGAAAATCAGTGAGGATATGAGTGGTCTAGAAGCAAGGTTTGAAGATGGGTTCTTGGGTTCAAATTCAATTCCGGAGAGATTTCAAAAAATTAAGTAGTAAGGCGGAGTTGAATAATATTTCCAGGGTTTGAATCCAAATTCTAGGTTCGAATCCTTTGAAAAAAGGTTTCAAAATCCTGACTGCTAATGAGGGATTTTGTAAAGCAAGAGGGTAACACGCTCACTCCATGTTACGATTTATAAACCTCTAATTATCAAAGTAATAGTGAAGATTTCTTTTTTAGAGATATTAAAAAATTGCGCCGAAAGGCCAGCCAGCCCCTATAAACACTGAAAATAATTACTGTAATGGATTCAAAAGTCAAAAGAAAAAACACTTTTTCGGCCATAAGCATCAATCAGATAACCGCAGAACGATTTCGTGAATACTCTAAAATTGTTTGCCAGTCACATTCCGAAACGGTAGATGCAATGATTGATTTTTTTGAGAAAACAAGAATTTCTCCGAAAGATGAGGTTGCGATTTCTTTCTACAGATTTCAAAAACAGATGATGGGCCGTTTCGACTTTATTGAAGAATTGTTGCGAAGCATAGAGCGAGAACATTTAATCCCGACCAAGAAAATGCTGGAAAGTCTATTTGATGGGACTGCCATTCAAGAAAAGAAGCAACCATTACTTATTGAAAAGAAAAATGTGGAACAAACTGCTAGGGAAAAAGTAAAAGTTGATGCGAAAGTTTATCAAGGTCAGATCGCGGCCATAGAAAAACACTGTCGATATGTGTCTGACATACTTAGTAAAGTAACCAAGGTGCAACCCACTTTTGGTAAGGCTTCTTTTAAATTGAATATGGATGATGAAGCGTTAGAAAAAATTCATCAAGAATTGAATGAATTTAAACATAAGTAAAATGCGCCCTATGCGGTTTTTGCTTCACGCTTATCTGTCGGAACACTACAAAAACCGTACAGGATCCACGCGCAGGTTAGTTATGGTGGATTTGGGGGCAGCTAAGTTAGATTTTCAAAAGAATTTTAGGAATTAGCATTATATTTATACCTCGTTTTTTTAAGGGCTGCACTGTGTTTGTCAGCGTTTGTTTCTTTTAGTTTGTTTACGTTTGAAGTTTCCATTGAACGGCAGGAAAATCTTTAAAACTATATATGCTCTAATATGGAGTGCCATTTTTGAAACTCAACAAAAACATCTGTGAATCCACAACTATTAGCTAAAAATAATTTCCTCGAAATGTTCAAGAGCATTAAATCATCCCCCCGACTCGGCAGGGGATAACGTGATATCCTCACTACCAATAGGATGATCAAAAACTGAATCTTGAATTATACTTCAAGTTTACCAAAAATAGCTGGTGCTAATCAGCATAAATTTCATTTGGAAATTCTTGAGAATGTCTCCTTTCATTTTTATCATATTCCATCCAACCCGATAACATTGTGTAAGTTTTTTCCTCAAATTCTACGTTTGAACCTCCAATATGTCCAGAACTAGAATTACTAATTTCAACAAGTGTGCCATACAATTACCGTTGATATGTGTGAAATAGGTCTTCGCCTAGGCTGTCACCTACTTGGTCTGCAGAAAATATTATAGTATTAGTCGATGCGTTATATTGGGCAAATGCACCCAGACTTAACTGGCTTATTGATGTATTTACGCTTTTTCGACGTAATAATTATTTAGCCAATTCAAACAAAATTCATCGTTATCTATTTTTAAAAATCGTTTGGTCATTTTTCCTCGAAGTCAGGAGACTTTTAAGAGTGAGACTATGAATACAACTGTTGCGCCGGCATAGATTTTGAGTTATTTGAATACATAAACATTCCCAAAGAGATCAGACTTTGGGGTTATTTTATTATAGGTTAGACATAATATATAAAACTATTCTGGAGTGGCTAACATATTGAGATTTAGAGTAAGATTTTTAAACTCCCATTTGTTGTTGGATAACTCCATAAGTTCTAAACAAAAATCTTTAAATATCATAAATTTTCCTGAATTCGTACTTCCAACTTGGCTTTCAAAAAACTTACCAGGACCACAAAGTTCTAATTTATCTACAAAATAATACTTATCCTTTCCGATTAAAACACCATTAGAATACGTTAACATTTCAGTTGATGTGAATACAATCTTATAAGTATGATTTTCAACTCCTTGGATGATCCAGTTTTTAGATTTAAGAATATCTCGAGCATTAGAGGGGATATTGGATTGAGCAGCGCAGCCTAAACTAAATATCATTAGTAGTGAAAATATTATAAAGTGTTTCATTTTTATAAAGTGTTTCATTTTTATAAAGTATTTCATTTTTATTTATAGTTTTTAATTGTAACAATATAATTTCTAGGAAAATTTGATGGGGGAGCCTCCCGTAGATTTCCATAGATTGGGTCCATATAGATATAATCACCATTAGGGTGATATCCGACAATTACCACATTATGATAATTACCTCCTCCTTCATCTAAATTTGTCATTAAGAAATATCCTTGATCAATCGCTTGAGTAATTCCAATAAAACTGTTAGTTTCGAAAAAATGACTTGCAAACACAGTCATTTTACTGTAGTCCACACCTCTAAACATAAGGTTAATTCCAAATTGATTATAATAATATTGTTCAAATTTTTCATTAGAAACGTTTTTTCCGAAAATTTTGGCTAAATATCCCATTCCTGAACTAACACAGGTATTTAATATTTGTTTAGCCATAGTTGTTGGAATATTAGGTTTTGCAAATTTATCACCAGCCTGTGCAACATATGGACTTCCTTGCTGTTGGTTACTACCACCAATCGAGGTGCAATTTAATAAATCCCTATTACCTAAACCACACTCATCATATTCCACCGGATAGAAACCGGAAAATTCTGTAGATCCATCGCTATGGGTAAGATATCTCATACTTCCATTTCCTGTTACTTTGACCACGCTGCCGAGTGGAACTCTGCCGGTATTACAATTGGTTGCAGGTATTCTATAACCTGCCTCATCCCTAAGGATTGCAGTAGCTAAGGTTGTAGCGTTACCAAGATCTCTACCAGGAACATCATTAGTGTTTTCGACAGCTTCTACAGGCAGGTAGCCTACTATCTTTTTACAATTAGTAAACGTACAACCAGTAGTGATGGCGGCATTGGTATCATCACAATCTATGCCATTGGTAACTGTTTTCCAATCAGGGGTAAGTGGGCGTTGTGCCTGCCTCGCTTCATAATAATACCCATCCCCATCTTTGTCTAAGTAATAGGTTTCAAAAGGAGTAGGGTCACCATGCACTCTAACACCCCCGGGATAATCGCCTGATAGGTCTGCTACCAATCCTTCTGCTATCCAGTTAAAAAATTGTAACGTTGCATTGTAGCCGTTAATTTCTTGCCTGTAACTTGCGGCAGCGAATTCAGAGAGGTTGTTTGCATTATCCCTATGATATTCCAGATTATACATTAATAAATCTGGGCTGTTTAAAGATCCATAATCGCCTGTTGCCTCTTCATAATCTGTTATTAAACCACTTAAATCCATTTCACCAATTTCTAAAATCATTAAACCTATAGGAATAGTTTCTGCAGCAGGTAGCGAATTGACAGTATAAACCCGTAATCTTATTGGATTATTGCTACTGGCAATAGTAAAATTAACTGCGGTGCCAAACTCAGAAGCATTGGACCAGTTGGATCCACTACCACCACCATTATTGCCGCCACCACTAGAACCATCGCTGCCATTGCAGTCTCCATAACAAGAGCAAGGATCTGTGCATCCTCCACCATCGTCGTCGCCACCACCACAATCTCCATAACAAGAGCAAGGATCCGTGCATCCTCCGCCACCGTCATCGTCTCCGCCATTTCCATCACAATCTCCCACGCATACTGGGGGTAGCTCTTCTTCCCATTGTGCATATGAGGTAGTTGTACCTATGCACAAGAAAAATATTAGGCTTAAAGCCATTTTGGATATAATATTTATAGCTATTTTCATCTGATTGGTATGGTTTTAGTTGCTTTTAATTATAGTCCTGGTATAAGCTTTACCATCCACTGCCACCCTAACGACATAAATACCGGGGGTAAGGTCACTCATACCAGTATAGGTTTGGGTATATACTCCTGTACTTAGCAGTTTACCAGATTGTAAAGAAGTTTTTTGACTGCCATATAGGCTGATAAGTTCGGTGGCTACCTGCCCTGTAGCTTTAAGTTCATACTGTACCGTGAGTTGATCTGTAAACGGTACCGGGTATAGCTTGATAAATTGATCCTGTTGTGACTTTAATGAAAGAATCATTTGTTCATCATCGCTTTCAGAGTCTTCTGTTGATTTTGGTTTTAATATGAAAGCCATAGGTTCGCCATATTCAGTCCAGGATTCTATAAAAGCATCTATACTACCTATCAAATAGGTATTCTCAGGCTTTCCACCTTTTTTAAATGTTGTTGATAACAACCTGTAAACTAAAGAGGATTCATTGGGCTTATCCGCATATAACTTGGATAAGTTGATCACAAGATTTTCAAAATATAAATTTCTTTCTCTCAGAATTGCCGTGGTTTCTGTTTCTTGTCCGTCTATGATGGCTTTTACTATAAATTCATCCCGGGTTTTGCTATTTTCTAAGGAAAAGGCGACCGGTAGGATCCTTTGTATATGGTTACCAGACCAATCATATTGTACCAATTTACCTACCCATTCCCCGGTTAGTTTTTCTACAGCAACAGTTCGTGTTGCAGATGTGTAGGAACCTTTCTTTACCACATCTTCTGAAACATAGGTCGAATCTGATACTAAAGTTTGTGACAAGGCCTGTTCAACAGCTGCTTCCGCTTTTTGGTGCTCACCTTCTTGTATGTAAGCCACCATAGCTTTGCTATTGCCGATAGGGTTGTGCATAAAGATATCCAATGCCTTTACTTCATCCTTAGGAACACCATAGCCAAGATAATAGCAAAGCCCTAAAAAATGCCGGGCCATAGGGAATGTGCTTTGCTGAAACCAGTAAACCGCCTGGTCATAATCCTGCGGCACGCCATATCCTTTGTAGTACATAGAACCAAGCTCATACATGGCCCTTTGATTGTTCCCTGCAGCTGCTTTTTTAAACCAGGCGATAGCCTGTTCAAAGTCGATTGTATGACCCAGACCTTTCTTATACATTCTACCTAAGTTATATTGAGCTACCTGATTACCAGCATGCGCCGCTTTGGTAAAACTTTTAAAAGCTTTGGTATGATCAGTTTCGACTCCATATCCTTTTAGATAGATCATTCCCAAATAATTAAGAGCAATTCGATCTCCTGAAACCGCACATGAAGTTACCATTTGTAAAATTTTAGCCGGATTTTTAAAAGGGGATGTACCTTCTAATAATTTCTGTACTTGCTCCATTTTTTGAGCACAATCATTTTCTTTCGCTGACGAATGAGGTATCTTTAAAAGAAAACAAGCTATACTTATAATAATTAGCTGTTTATTCATTATATAAGATTTTTTGTGAAATATATAAGTTTAAAAAGGTTATACTAATTCCATTGAAATGTATTGTTATCTAAAGGCTGAGCATCTTTTGTGTCGAAGCCAAAGCTTTGTAGCAATTCCTTGTAGTCCTTGCCAAATTTATATTGTGCAGCTGTAAGACGTTGCTTTTTTGTTTTTCGATCATGCATTAAGTAAACTTCAATAACTTTTTTATGAAAATGATATTTATAAATTAATTTATATAAAGCAGTTTTTTGATCATCGTTCATTTCGTACAGAGTAGTTAGAACACTAATTTCATCTTTGCTTATATCTTTAACTTTTTGTTTAAACTTATCTCCAAAAATAGTTCTGTACTCCTTGTAGGTAATTAGCTTTTGGACATTAGCTGCAAACTGAAAGTTGATTCTTTGTATGGGCCCCATCGGCCTTCCGTTTACCAAATTCACCAGGCTATAATCAGCTTTCCTTGGGTTTCTAAGATCTACCTCTCTCTTAATCACTAGGTCCACCAATGCTTTGGTTTTCTGGTCATCCAGCCCTGCTATTTTGGCTTTTTCTATAATCTCTTTTTCCAAAGCAGTAGCCGATACCTGTTTTTCAGCCTCTAAACCTGCCGTATAAGCATCATTGATGATTGCCTGGTCAATTTCTTGAAGTTTTAAAGGTTTTCTATTGGTTAGGCGATTGAGCATTTTTTCAGCCATTGTTTGCTGTATTGCTTTTTTTGCCCCGTCCAGTCCTGATTCGTGTAAAGTTTTAAATATGTACCGCGATCCTACAAGTCCTTCGGCAATTCTGTTATGCATATCGGAACCTATATTTTTAAGGTTTTGTGAAGTGGTCAGGGAGTTCATTTCCTCCAGGATTCTAGCAGTCATTTCTTCTTCTTGTATTGTTAGATAAAAGTGATATGCTATAAAATCTTTACGTTCTGTATCTTTATAAGTATCGAACTGTTCGCTAATTGGTTCCCAGGTTGCGATTGCGTTTTCGAGCATCCGTTTTTGATTTTTTAACCACAGATCATATTCCAGGGTAAGAATCTCTTGTTTTTGTTGTATGTGGAGTTCATCAGTAGTCCCTTCTTTGAGGGCTAATTTTCGGGATTCAAAGTCATACATTTTATCTTTTAATATAGGATGGTACGATTTTGGGAATTCATAAGAAGTTGTCAGGTCTTTGAACAGCAAATCTGTTCTCAAACCGGCCATTTCTGAAATTCCCTGTTTGCCTTGTGGTCTCTTTTGTGCCGCTTCTGTGCTGGTTTGCTGAGTAAAACCTTGCTGGGTAAAAGCGAGGAGCATACAAATGATAGTGATGATTTTTTTCATGTGTGATTGAAATTTGATTTGTTGTCAGTTTCTTTTCATTATGTTGATATATTTATACTACTACACCTAAAACCAGGATATCTGATGGGTATCCGGATCTAGGGTAAATATTCTTTCATAACCTGTTTTTTTGATGGGTGTTAGGGTCAGTAATGCATTAGAAGGAATGTTATGAAAAGCTACTCCTTCTGCGTTCATTTCAGAAATACCGATGCTTCTCCATTGACCATCCCAATAACTTAAATTATATTTTTCTCCCGCCCTTAATTCTAAGGGGTTATGCTCTTCGGTATGTGTATACACTTTTTCATTGGATCGTGAAAGTGTTGCGGAAAACGTATGGGTTATATCCGGTTTTAACAGTCTTGTCTTTCCGTTTTCCTGAAGTAAGATAGGGTAGGGTTCATGCATCATTTTTTGATGCTTGTAAAACCCCGGTAGATACACTACGTCTTTACCCAAATTATCAAAGACTACTTCTCCATTTACCTCTGCCCAATCTGTAACCTTCCATTCACCATTGTTAAACACATTTAAAAAAATGAATTTGTTTTTAGGTAGTTGTTGCAGTTTATATTTAAAGGAACCGGTTTCTGTATATTCTGAGGTCACATCTTTAATATTGGGGAGCTGTAAAAAGGATTGATCCGGAATGGAAGCACTATCGGCCAAGGCTGCCACGGCATCTTTTTGTATTGAATAGGTGATTCTAAACACTTTTCCTATACGCCTGCTATTAGGATCAAAAACTTTATGCAACAACCCATTAAAAGGAATGTGTTTTCCATCGCGGTTCCGGATGGTGTTCCAAAAATGACGGTTGGAAGAAGCAGCGTGATTCGGTGTAAAATCAAAGGTGACGGCAAGCCCTATGGAACGGGCAGCGTAAATAGCTGCATTTGCTAAATCAGGACACGTACCCCTCCTTCTAAACAAAAGGTGCTGTGGTCCTAGAAAGGGTATGGGATCTGGCCTTCTTTCTCTTAAAAATGAAAATCCTTCGGGTTCTTTAATTGCAACCATACAAACCTCTAGCGGATCTTTGGGGTCGTTTATTTTACTGGTAATAGAATTTAGTAGTAGGTTATATGTTAGTCGCCAATCCTGGGCAGGTTCTGTAAGGCTTCGGTATGGCAAAATATATTCACAGAAAGTTTCAAAATCATAAGAATTCGACCAGGGGTTATTTTTCCAGGTTTTATACGCTAAATCTATATTATCAATGATCATTTTTGAGGACAAAAAAGATGCATCACTATACGTTCTTGGCAATGGCTTAACTTGAACACTATCCCTTAGCTGTCTAAAAGAATTAATGGCTGTCTCCAGATCAGGATAATCCAATTCACGATAACCAACATCTAAACTGTCTTTGTTGATCCATACATAATCCCTGGACTTATGAATAGGCATATTTTTGATAAGAAAAATAGCTGATTCATACTTTTCTTTTTCTCCTGTTCTTTTATAATGGGCTAGTACTTTTGTTAAAGCATCTTTGTTGTCCCTGGCTTGTAAAAAAGCATCTTTGAGGGTTTGGCCTGATACACAGAATGTAAGGAGGAATAAACAAAAATAGATCAATTTGTTCATCAGAGATAGTAGGTTTTAAGGTTACCATACAATATATAGATTTATGATATGATATCTTACCTGTACTGTCCTGTATGTCAAAAATTTACTGTAATACTATATAATTGTTGGTGTTAAAATCACGTTGTTGAACTAAAATATTATATTTAGTTTTTATAAAAGATTTTTTAGTATTCCTTTGATTTGAATTAAAATGCATTTAATGCAGGATCAAACACCTATGAAAATATCAAGAAAAACCTTAATTTATCTGGAATGTATGTTAGGATCTATGATTTTTTTAGTTCAAATTCTCGATCCCATTTTTAAAATAAGTAAATTTTTTGATCAAAATTTATTTCTAATTAGTATCATAACATTATGGATATTTTACAAATCGTTGGTTTTATTTAAGAGTTTTTATTCTTTACCCATACTGGATACTGTAGTATTCGTTTTATTGGTATATGGTATCATACATTTTGTGTGTGTTTCCGAATCGGGATATGCAGACTCCGGATTTTGGGTTTTTCTATGTTATTTTGTTGTTTTTTACTTATACAGATCTATTTTTTTAAATAACTCAAGTGGTTTTTTGCTGGTATACATCATTTTTCCAGTAATCGTAGGTGTTGGTGTTGTCGAATCCTCTATTGCTTTTTTACAATTCTTTGAAGTGCTACCAACCAACAATAATTTCAATTTCACAGGAACTTTTTCCTCTCCAAACTTTTTAGGAGCTTATCTTTCAGTTTCCCTCTTGATTATTATCTGGTACCTGTTTATGCATAAGATAGCGTCAAAATGGCTTAGGTATATGCTTTTATTATTAGGATTATTTCTTTTTCTTTCCATTGTGTTAACAAATTCCAGAACATCATGGTTATCTACATATGTAGGGATATGTATTTTCTTGTTCTACTCAAAGAAAGTCAGAAATTGGTTTTGTAAAATTACTAGGGATCAAAAAATAACGGGTGGCATCATTGTATTTATTACCATCATTTTTCTTGGATATTTCCTGTATAATCGAAACCCAGATTCGGTGCAAGCCCGTAAATTGATCGCGAAAATTACGCTAAGTGAAATTATTAAAAAATCTTGGTTTGGTCATGGTACTTATACTTTTGCTGGTGATTACAATAAAGCCAAGTCTAAGTATTTTAGTAGTGCTGAAAGGCCTTGGAAAGAGGCAAAACTTGCAAGTTATGCTTCTAATCCCTTCAATGATTATTTATACCTAGCATATGAGTTTGGATTATTTTTCCTTGTTTTATTTTTCCTAATCATCATGTTTATGTTTTTTAAAACGATTATTACTGGTTACTCTATTATTGGGATCGCTATGCTGGGTAGTATTTTAACCCAAGCACTTTTTACAACCCCTATTTCCATACCTGTCCTAACCTTGTTTGGAGTTTTAGCTTCGGCTATTATTATAGGATATGGTAAGAAGCCCAAACCTGTTTTTATTATAAAACGTAACAAAAATGTGATACGATCCGGAATGTTGCTGGGTTGCTTTTTCAGTTTTTTCCTTGTGACTCAAAAAGCGACTGCTAAGTTTCGATATAATTCTATATTGGACGGACAAAGTGTGAATTATACCAAAGAGTATTTGATCCGTACATTCGAAAGAATGGATCCTAAAGGCCCTTACATTTTTCAATTAGGAGATCAGTTGTATCAACAAGGTTATAAGAAAGAAGGTTTTCAATATATGGAAATGGGGTGGGCTAGGTCTTTTGCCCCCGGAATGGGTAAGAGGTTGGCGAGGTATTATAAGGAAAATTACAATTACAAAAGGGCCGAAGAAATTTACCAGGATAATATTTGGAATGAACCTTATAAACTTCAACCAAGATTAGAAATGATATCACTATTATCCAAAACAAATAGGCTTGAAGATAGGGTTGCTCTTTCTAAAGAAATCATTGATTTACCGGTAAAAGTTCCTTCAAAAAGAGCAGAGCTAATTAAAAGTAATACGCAAAAGTTTTACAACAGGGTAAAGAAGATGAAATCTCCGGATAGCTTAAAAGGTAGTATTTCATTAATGAAAAAGCTTTATAGTAAATTGTTTAAAAGAGATATGAAATACAACATTTACTTACCTGCCATAAAGCATATTACGGGAGCGCTTCCTGTTCTATATGTAACCGACGGTCAAACATACCCTAAGTTTAGCAGAAATAAAGATAGTTTTATTGATAGAGTAGACCGGCTTATAGAGTCCGGATCTATAGAGCCTATAGCCTTAGTATTCGTTCATTCAAATAACGGTAGAAAGAATTACAGACAACAATATTATTTATGTAATAACAAATATGTAAGATTTATAGAAAAAGAATTACTCCCACACATAGAAAATGAATATCCTGTGTCTTCTTTAAGAGAAGATCGGGGAATCCTGGGATATTCTTTCGGAGGGCTATTTGCAGCCTATCTTGGTAGTAGGTCCGATGATTTGTTCAGAAACATAATTATGCAATCCCCGGCATTTCATCCTTGCCCAGATATCTACGAAACTTATAAGAATTCTAAGAAAAAAGATTTAAAAATGTATATGAGTTATGGTACCGGAAAAGATACGGAAATGCAGGACATACCTATGCTTAAAATCCTGGTTGAGAAAGGATACGATATTAAAATTAATGTTATAGAAGATGGAAACCATACAAGAAAAGTATGGAATGCCCAGTTGGATGACATCCTTTTACATTTTTATCGGAAAACCAACTAAAATTAAAAGGAAAATTAATTCTTCTCATAATTAAACTGTTGTTGAATTACGCTTTCAAAAATCCAAACTAAGAATTTGATTTTTAGTTATAGGATTTATAATGCTTACTATCAATTAACAATATATGGTTATCTTTGTACTCTACGAAGTCAGATTATATTAAAACGGTCTGTAATTCGGTTAGTAACAAAACATAGGCAAGGAAAAGCCCGGTAAAAATAAAGGTTGGCGAGTAAGGTTCGAATCCCTTCGCGCCCACAAAGGCTTCCAGAAATGGAAGCCTTTTTTACTTTATGTAAGATTAGTTTTAATTCATTACATTTATTAAATGGTGGATTCCTTACTCTTTATTCCCGATATTTCAGGCTTTACGCACTTTGTTCAAAATACAGAAATAGAGCATAGTCAACATGTAATTTCAGAGTTGTTAGAAATCCTGATAACTGCGAATACTCAAAATCTTAAACTCGCCGAAGTGGAGGGAGATGCATTGTTTTTTTATAAGGAAAATGAAATCCCTTCACAAGAAAAGCTTCTTGCTCAAATCGAAACCATGTATACAGCATTCTATAGTCACCTGAAGCTGTTAGAAAAAAATCGTATTTGTCCTTGTAATGCCTGTGCAACTGCACCTAATTTGCAATTAAAAATTATTGTTCATTGCGGAGAGTTGCAATTTATTACGGTTCAGGAAGAACGAAAACCCTTTGGACAAATAGTTATAGAAGCTCATCGATTACTTAAGAATTCGATTCAAAGTGATAACTATGCCCTGATAAGTGATAGTGTTGCAAAAATAATAGGTCTACCCGTCGATTATAAAAGTCAATTGTATCATTTCAATCAAGGTGCTGATAGTTATGACAGTTCTGAAATTGGATATTTATTTTCTAAAATAGATAAGAACAACTTAAAACTTAATCCATTTGCCGTTCCCGAGGTTGTAGATTTTAAAGGGCCTCCAAGTATTATTTTTATTAGAAATCTTGAAATAGCTGCTAACCAGTTGTTAGAATATATTACCAACTATAGTTATCGACATTATTGGGTAAAGGGAGTCGAAAAGTTTGAATATAACCCTGAGGAAGTTACTAGGTTAGGAACTGAACATGTATGTATTGTCGATGGAAAGCGGTTGAATTTTACAACAGTGACAAAAGAAGTAGACCCTGATTCACTTATCTACGGAGAACTTACTACAGATGTTCCAATAGAAGCTTTATATCAATTCTTTATAATAAAACCTAAATCAGAAAATACTTGTCAACTGACAGTGGAGATATATCCGAAGGCAAAATCAATATTCGCCAAGTTGTTATTGGCACTTTTGATGAAAAGAGCAATTAGAAAATCTCTGAAAACATCTTTAGATAATCTTGAGATATTCATTAAACAAGATAGTGTCTCCCGTTAAAGCAAATCTAATATGCGTTCAAGTTTCATTCCACGAGATCCTTTAATAAGTAGTATACTTTCTTTGTTTTTTAAAGCTAACGACCAATTATCTTTAAGGTCATCAAAGGATTTATATTTTTTAATACGTGGATCACTATTTTCTGTACTATAAAAATTACTTCCGATTAGATGAATTTCATGAACCGCTGTACTTACTATAAAATCTGCTATTTTTTGATGTTCGGCTTTAGCTTCATCTCCTAATTCGAACATATCACCAAGGAAAGCAATCTTATAGTCAAGATTTTTTAAAATATCAAAATTCTTTATTGCTGCCTCCATACTTGTTGGATTGGCATTGTAGGCATCTAAAAGAATAGTGCAATTATCTTTTTCAATTATCTGAGATCGATTATTCAAAGGGATATAGGACTCAATAGCTTGTTTGATATAATCTGCATCAATTTTGAAATAATTACCTATGGCAATGGCAGCAGCTATGTTGGTAAAGTTATATGCGCCAATTAAATTACTTTTAATTATTTGATTTTGATACGATACAACCACATTAGGATTAATTCCAAGGAATTCGATTTTGACATCATTTTCATCACCCTGGGAAAAACTATAGATTTTTAGATCTTTGGCTGCTTTTACCAGCTTTGGATCTTCTGCATTAATAAATGCTAATTTGTTATTTTGTTTTAGATGTTGGTAAAGCTCTGTCTTTCCTTTTAAGACACCTTCTATCCCTCCAAAACCTTCTAAATGTGCTTTACCTATATTTGTGATGTAGCCATAATCAGGTCTAGCAATAGAACATAAGAAATCAATTTCTCTTTGGTGATTTGCTCCCATTTCAACAATTCCTATCTCGGTTTTTTTGGTCATTGATAATAAGGTAATGGGTACTCCGATATGATTATTTAGATTACCTACTGTAGCTGTAGTTCTAAATTTAGTAGAAAGAACATTATTGATTAACTCTTTGGTTGTTGTCTTTCCATTACTTCCTGTAAGCGCTATAATAGGTACCTTTAGGTAATCTCTGTGATAGGTTGCCAGTTCTTGTAAAGTTTGAATAACATTCTCGACCAAAATGTGCTTTTCAGACGTTTTATATACTGCTTCATCAATTATTGCATACGCTGCACCAAGTTTCAGGGCTTGACTTGCGTAGGTGTTCGCATTAAAGTTTTCTCCTTTTAATGCAAAAAATATAGTATTAGATTCAATTTTTCTTGTATCTGTGCAAATGCCATTGCTCTCTAAAAATATTTGATGTATTCTACTAATATCCATTTGGCAAAAATAAATTAAAAAACCCTGAACAATTATTGTTCAGGGTTTTTTATTTATAACGAACTTTAATATTCTATAATTATTGACCTCTTGGTTTTTGGTGTCTTGGTGTTTTTTTCTTTCTCGCTTTAGTACCAACTCTAGACATTGCGTTTCTGAAACCGATATAATCGGTAGCCATATCCTGAGGTAAGAATCTTCTTTGTGCAGGATCTAACCAATACGCTCTGTCTTTCCATGATCCACCTTTGTAAACACGAACGTTATCATCTACAATGGTAGTTCTTTTACTAGACTCATCATATCTTCTATCTAATTTTGTGCTATCTTCTGCATCTGGACCTACGTAATGAATAGGAGCATTGTACATTCTTCTATTAGGTAGATTCTCATCTTGATATCCTTCAAAATATCTTGAAGAACTTTTATCACCATCTCTATAATTTCTATTGTCACTATCAGTAAAGTTAGTTCTCATGTATGTATCCTCATCTGTAATAGGAACCTGTAAAATTCCACCAGGTAATACGCGAGCAATAATCTTACCATTACTAAGTGTGTCGTATACTATAGAATCGGTCATTACTACTTTTACAGTTCCATCAGGATTAATAGCGTTTTTGGTATAAACATTACCTCTATAGTAGTTAAAATCATTGTATTCATCATCTACGATAGGTCTGTATACATCGGCAACCCATTCTGCAACGTTTCCTGCCATATCATATAACCCATAATCATTAGGATCATAAGATTTTACAGGGGCGGTGATATCTGCGCCATCATCACTCCATCCGGCAATTCCACCATAATCACCATCACCTTGCTTAAAGTTGGCCAATTGATCTCCTCGCGTTCTTCTTTTTCCGGAACGCGTATATTTTCCGCTCCAAGGGTATTTTTTTCTACCTCTATATATATTGTAACTTCTTATTTCTACAAGACCTAAAGCTGCATATTCCCATTCTGCTTCGGTTGGGAGTCTATATTTTGGAAGAAGTAATCCATCCTTACGTTGTATGTATAAACCAGTAGAATCATTACGTTTTTCATACTGCTCTGATTTTCTACCTCCTCGAATAGCTTCATCATTACCCCCATAAGTTTGTGAAGGAGCATTTAAATATGTTTCAGTGTCAAAAGTACTTTCTGCAGAAACGTCTTCGAAAGGTGCATTTTGTTTTATTACTTGCTCTTCTTCAAGAATTCTTTCGTTAACGCGATTAGTTCTCCAATTACTAAATTCTACGGCTTGAATCCAATTAACCCCAACAACCGGGTAGTTAGCGTAAGCAGGATGACGCAGATAGTTGTTGGTCATCATTTCATTGAACCCTAAACGATTTCTCCATACAAGGGTATCAGGAAGAGCACCATAATAAATATTTCTATATTTTGGTTCTGTAGGAGGATACACACCTTTCAACCAGTCAAGGTATTCCAAATACATAATATTGGTCACCTCAGTTTCATCCATATAAAATGATTGTACATGTTGTTGGGTAGGGGTGTTATTCCAATCATGCATCACATCATCTTGCACACGACCCATAGTAAAAGTACCTCCTTCAATAAATACTAAACCTGGTCCTGTTTCTTGCTCTTTATAATTTGTAGCTACTTGAAAACCACCATCTTTGGAATTGTATTTCCAACCTGTGGCCCTAGAACTGCTCCCATAGTCGTTTTTGGTACAACTAAACAGTAATACACTAACGGAAAGTGCCATCAGCGACCTAAAAATAAACGCGTTTTTCATAATCTTAAGTTCGTTAAAGTAGAATTAGGGCTTGCAATATAATAATAAACGTTAAATTTACCCCAAATTTTTTAAAATATTATCAATTCATAGTTTTATATGAATTTCCAACGACTTTGGTTTAACGCAATATTTCTAAAAATATTATTTATCGCCAAATAAAAACTACAAAATTTAGGCGGTCAAAAAAAAAACTTTTCTGCTGCTTTAGCCTATTTCTTCTGTGTTTAGAGTTAAAGTGTTTAAAATGAAATGCTTATTTTCTATTTTGTGTGCTTTTATCAACTTAAAAGTATTTTTTTCATGGAGATAATTAAAAAAGAGCTGTATATATAAGATATTTGTAAATTGCGCGTTAACAAAAGAGTGCGCAAAAATTTAAACAGCTCACTATTCTTTAATCACTAAATAACTATATATTTGTCAAACTCAATTTTTGCAGGTATGAAAAAAACACAAATACTTGGGCTATTAGTATTAACTTTTCTAAAGTTTAATGTTCAGGCACAAGAGAACAGGGCAATTACAACAGCCACACCTTTTTTATTAATTGCTGCTGATGCCAGAGCTGCTGGTTTGGGAGATCAGGGAGTCGCTACTTCACCAGACGCATTTTCGCAACAATGGAATCCAGCCAAATATGCGTTTATTAAAAGTAAACAAGGAGTAGGTGTAAATTACACTCCTTATCTTAGTAATCTGGTTAATGACATATTTTTGGGTAGCCTGAATTACCATAATAGGATTAATGAGAGAAGTGCGGTAGCGGCTAGTTTTAGATATTTTAGTTTGGGCGATATTGAGTTTAGACAAACAGCAGATGGTGCAGCCAACACTCAAAGACCTAATGAATTTACTGTAGATGTTTCTTATGCGCTAAAGCTTAGTGATCATTTTTCTATGGCGGTAGCAGGTCGTTATCTTAGATCAGATTTAAGATTACAAACAGAGAACGCCGATGATGCTAGTGCTGCAGGAAGTTTTGGTGTAGATATTGCCGGTTTCTTCAGAAGTGAAGAAATAGCTTTTAATTCGTTTAATGGTCGATGGAGAGCTGGGGCAGCAATATCAAACCTTGGTCCTAAAATAAGTTATGATGATGCAGGACAAGAAAATTTTATTCCAACAAACTTCAGAATAGGTGGAGCTTTTGATTTTATTTTTAATGAAGATAATAGAATATCACCTTCTTTAGAATTTAGTAAGTTATTAGTACCTAGTCCCCAGGATTTTGATGGAGATGGTGATATCGACGCAGAGGATAATCGAGAATATCAAGATATAAGTGAGTTTAGTGCTATTTTCTCTTCTTGGGGAGATGCAGATGGAGGTTTTAGTGAAGAATTGAAAGAAATTACCTGGTCATTAGGTGCAGAGTATATGTATCGCGATGTATTCGCTTTTAGAACTGGATTCTTTCATGAAAGTGATGAAAAAGGAGCTCGTCAATTTCTATCTCTAGGAAGTGGATTTAGATACAACATCGTTAATTTGGATGTATCTTATTTATTTTCAACATCTTCAGTTAGAAGTCCGCTTGAAGGAACATTGCGTTTTGGTCTTACTTTTAACTTTGGGGATGAATATATCGACTAGAGTTTAAACAAAAATAGTATACATATTACAGAAAGTATCAAACTCCAGAGTTTGATACTTTTTTTGTTTGTAGTACATTGTGGTGCTATTTTAAGTAAAGGCTATGAAGGAAATAGAGATTAAATCGGTATTAGAGGTGTTTGACTCTTTTGACGAATTGCCAGAAGATATTCAAAAACTTATGCGTCAATCAATGATTGTTAGGGACAACGCATATGCTCCTTATTCAGAGTTTTTGGTGGGAGCCGCGTTATTATTAGAAAACGGAGAGGTAATTTTAGGAAATAATCAGGAAAATGCATGTTATCCATCAGGTCTATGTGCAGAACGAACGGCGATTTATTACGCAGGAGCAAATTTTCCTGGAGTTCCTGTTTTGAAAATGGCACTTTGTGCTAAATCTTTAAAATATCAATTGCTAACTCCAACACCTCCCTGTGGTGCATGTAGACAAGCTATAGGAGAATATGAGTTAAAACAGAAAAAGCCCATAGAGATCTATTTCATGGGAGAAACAGGAAAAGTTGTTAAATCTAAATCGCTGGTAAATTTATTGCCGCTTACTTTTGATAATTCGTATCTATAACGTTTTCGTCGATTTAATTATAAAACTCCTTTTCCCTTAATTTCGAATATGTTATTTTTGTTTTTCGTTCTTTTAATAGAATAAGGAATAAACTAAAGAATTACTGGTTTTATAACCAGTTTGTTATTCATATATCACTACAATTGTAAATGAAAAAAGTAACCAAAGAAGTTTACCTTAATTGGTATGAAGAAATGCTTTTCTGGAGAAAGTTTGAAGACAAGCTTGCTCAAGTATATATTCAACAGAAAGTAAGAGGTTTTTTACACTTATATAATGGTCAAGAGGCTATATTAGCTGGAGCTTTGCATGCGATGGACCTCACCAAGGATCGAATGATTACTGCCTATCGTAATCATGTACAACCTATAGGGATGGGAGTTGATCCTAAACGTGTTATGGCCGAACTCTTCGGTAAAGGCACGGGTACCTCACAAGGTTTAGGAGGATCCATGCATATTTTCTCAAAAGAACATCGGTTTTATGGGGGTCATGGAATAGTTGGAGGGCAAATTCCTCTAGGAGCTGGTCTCGCATTTGCTGATAAATATAGTAAGAGGGATTCAGTCACTTTAACTTTTATGGGTGATGGAGCTACACGTCAGGGATCATTACATGAAACCTTTAATTTGGCGATGCTTTGGAATTTACCAGTAGTATTTTGTGTAGAAAACAATGGATATGCCATGGGTACTTCTGTTGAAAGAACAGCAAACCACCCTGATATATGGAAATTAGGATTGGGTTACGAAATGCCTTGCGGTCCAGTAGATGCTATGAATCCCGTTAAGGTAGCTGAAGCAATGGATGAAGCCATTACCAGGGCCAGAACAGGAGGCGGACCTACATTCTTAGAGTTAAAGACATATAGATATAGAGGACACTCAATGAGTGATGCTCAAAAGTATAGAACCAAAGAAGAAGTTGCAGAGTACCAGAAAATAGATCCAATTACTCAAGTATTGGATATCATTAAAGAGAAAAAATATGCAACCGATGAGGAAATAGCTACTATTGATAAGAGAGTAAAAGAAAGGGTTGCAGAGTGTCAAAAATTTGCAGAAGAATCACCGTTCCCAGAAAAAAGTGTGATGTATGATGTTGTATACGAACAAGATGATTACCCGTTTTTACCACACAAATTACAATAAAATATGGCTACAGTAATAAATATGCCACGGTTAAGTGACACAATGGAAGAAGGTGTTGTTGCAAAGTGGCTTGTTAAAAAAGGAGATAAAATTAGCGAAGGTGATATCCTGGCAGAGATAGAAACCGATAAGGCGACTATGGAGTTTGAATCTTTCTATGAAGGAACACTGCTTCATATTGGTATAGAAGAGGGAGAAACGGCTCCTGTGGACAAATTATTGGCAATAATCGGAGATGAGGGCGAAGATATTTCAGGTTTACTAAAGGAAGATTCTTCTTCAGAAGCTGAAGCACCGAAAGAAGAAAAGACGGAGGCGGTAGTTTCTGAGTCGGCCAAAAGTAATACAATTCCGGAAGGAGTTGAAATAATTACGATGCCACGCCTTAGCGATACTATGGAAGAAGGTACAGTTGCGACCTGGTTGAAAAAAGTGGGTGACACTGTAGAAGAAGGCGATATTCTGGCAGAAATAGAAACCGATAAAGCGACGATGGAATTCGAATCTTTCTATAACGGTACCTTACTGCATATCGGGATTGAAGAAGGCCAGACAGCTCCTGTTGATGTTCTTCTTGCCATTATTGGGCCAGCAGGGACTGATGTTTCGGGGATTAAAGATGGAGCCCCGGTTTCTGCTCCTTCTGCAAAGAAAGAGGCTACAAAAGAAACAAAAAGCGAGACTAAATCTGAACCAACTACAACAAATACCACTACCGAAGGAGGTAGAATATTTGCATCGCCACTAGCTAAGAAAATTGCAGCAGATAAACGGATTGATCTTTCACAAGTAAAAGGAACAGGGGAGAACGGACGCATCGTAAAAAAAGACGTTGAGTCATTCACTCCAAGCGCCACAGCAGTAGAAACTTCCGCTCCGTCTAAAGAAGAAACTTCTGCTCCGGTGGTACAGGCTTTTGTGCCTGCTGGTGAAGTAAGTTTTGAAGAAGTAAAGAATTCGCAAATGCGCAAGGCGATTGCCAAAAGCCTTTCTGCTTCCAAATTCACAGCTCCTCATTACTATCTTACTATTGAGGTCGACATGCAAAATGCAATGCTGTCGCGTAAAAATATTAATGAACTACCTGATACCAAAGTGTCTTTTAATGATATGGTAGTTAAAGCTTGTGCCATGGCACTTCGCAAACATCCCCAGGTAAATACACAATGGACAGATGCTGCTACTCAATATGCGAAACATATAAGTATTGGCGTTGCAGTTGCTGTACCAGACGGATTGGTTGTTCCTGTGTTACCTTTTACTGATCAAATGTCTCTGACCCAAATAGGCGCTAAAGTTAAAGATTTGGCCGGAAGAGCTCGAAATAAAAAACTTACTCCGCAAGAAATGAGTGGGAGTACTTTTACAGTATCTAATTTGGGAATGTTTGGTATTCAAGAATTTACTTCGATCATTAACCAACCCAACTCGGCAATTTTATCGGTAGGTGCTATTATAGAAAAGCCAGTGGTTAAGGATGGACAAATCGTTGTTGGCAATACAATGAAAGTTACCTTGGCTTGCGATCACAGAACAGTAGATGGTGCAACAGGCGCTCAATTCTTACAAACATTACGGCAATATCTTGAAAATCCAGTGACGATGCTGGCGTAATCTCGAGATTAAATATTTATCAAAATCCCACTTCATTCAAAGTGGGATTTTTTTACCTTTAACCAAAACTAGATGCTCATGAAAAAATATATGTACATACTATGTATTTCTATTTTATTTATTAATTGTAAACAAATTACTTCTGCACAACCGCAAATTAAAGACTCAGAAACTGAGGCTTTAGTGACTACTAAAACTTCAGATGTAAAAGCTATCATGAATTTCCTTGCTAGTGATGAACTGCAGGGAAGGGATACCGGAAGCCAAGGTTTGGAGAAAGCTGCACAGTTTATAGAAAAAGAATTTAAAAAGTATGGTGTCCAACCTTATTTTGATACCTATAGGGATGCTTTTGACGCCAAAGGAACAGCAACATATAATGTGGTAGGCTATTTAGAAGGCCAAGATAAATCCCTGGCAAATGAATTTATTGTCGTTGGAGCTCATTTTGACCATATTGGTACGGGAAAAGATGTCAATGGCGATACGATTGCAAATGGTGCCAATGATAATGCAGCAGGAAGTACAGCTGTAATTTCGTTAGCAAAACAATTTGCTAAACTAAAAAACAATAAGAGAAGTATTCTTTTTGTATTATTTGGAGCTGAAGAAAGAGGTTTATTGGGATCTGCACATCTTGCTAAAGTTTTGAAAGAGGATAACATTGATCTATATACAATGGTAAATTTTGAAATGATTGGGGTTCCATTAAATGAAAAGGCTTATAAAGCCTATATCACAGGGTATGAAATATCTAATATGGCTGTGAAAATTAACGAGTATGTGGGATCAGAATTAATTGGATATCTTCCAAAAGCAAAAGAATATCAATTGTTTCGTAGAAGTGATAATTACCCTTTTTATGAACAATTTAATGTGCCTTGTCAAACAATTTCTACGTTCGATTTTACAAATTATGATTACTATCACCATGTAGACGACGAAGTGTCTGAAATGAATTTTGAATTCATGGCAGAATTAATTAATAATTGTGTTCCTGCAATTGCAAAAATGGCAAATACCCGAAGCAAGGAAATTAAATTAAACTAAAAAAACCCTTGTTTTTAAGATAGAACTTTTTTAGATATCTTATGAAATGAGCTATGATGATTAGGTAAATACCAACCAACATGATTATTAGCGAATTATATACTTGCACCGAGCAAAGTTGAAGTGTGACAAATAAAAAACAATAAAAACAAACAGATGAAAAATATTATCATCACAGGAGCAAGTAGAGGAATTGGTTTTGAATTGGCACAGCTTTTTGCAAACGAAGGACACCAAGTTTTAGCTCTTTCTCGTAATTCTGTACCCATTTCTGCACTACAACATAAAAACATAAATACCTTCTCATTTGACATTTGTAAGTCTGATGATATTGATAAAATGGTTAATTATGTAAAAGAAGAGTGGGAAACAGTAGATATTCTAATCAATAATGCAGGAAAGTTACTCAATAAACCTTTCAAAGAGAGTACGCCTCTGGATTTTGAATCTGTATATAAAGTGAATGTTTTTGGCGTTGCCGAGATTACCCGAATGCTGATCCCTTTTATGAAAGCAGAAAGTCACGTAGTGACCATAAGTAGTATGGGTGGGATACAAGGAAGCATGAAGTTTCCTGGATTGGCGGCATATAGCTCGAGTAAAGGAGCCGTGATTACATTAAGCGAATTATGGGCAGAAGAATACAAAGAAAGTGGTATTGCTTTTAATGTGCTTGCTTTAGGGGCGGTACAGACCGAAATGCTCGAAGAAGCTTTCCCCGGATATCAAGCACCTCTAACCGCATTAGAAATGGCAACATATGTTAAAGACTTTGCGCTAACCGGTAATAGATATTACAACGGAAAAGTATTACAGGTATCAAGTAGTACTCCTTAAAATATTGAGATAAACATACTCTTTAGAAGCCTGCAACATAAGTATTCTGTAAACTCAAATATTTATAAAATTGAGTTACATTAAAGATTTCTTTCAACTCTTCATTTTGAAAGTAAATAAGGTTACTAATGCTTTTTGATTTTTCTTTAGTAGATAAATTGGATTGTAATATTTTGTTTGCCTTAAGTGAATATTTAAAGATGTTTTTCTCTAAAATTTTGCTTGTTTGGATGGTAAGATTTAGTTCTTTTTGTAATTCGATTGTTTTTTCTATTGCTAATTGCTTAAGAATTTGTTTGTCGTTTTTTTGGTCCTCTATTTGAGTTTGCGCAGAGCTAAAGGTGTAAGTAAACAGAACAATAAGGATGGCTAGTGTTCTCATGTCGTTGAGTCTTTATGGTTTGTGTTACATATTAATTATCGATTTTAAAAATATTAATATTTGATTAACAACAAGTTAAATATGATAAATACTCGATAAATGTTAATATTTAATCGGTCAAGAACGTAATGTTGAAGTTTTACAGTAGTTTTTTGATGATTAAACCGTATCAATTAATTATTATAATTTGTAATTCACTGTAACTGTGGTTTAGACGGCATCTTTTGAGTAAAGATTGAATAAAATCTTAAAATATTGTACATGTATTTTGTACAACTTTAATCGATCTCGAAATAATAAAACCGGATGTTACTCTCATAAGGTTAATTTTGTATTTTGTACCCGTGAAGGAAGTACTTGCCAGATATATCCCAGAAAGAGCAATAGATATGGCATTTGACTTGATAGTCAAATGTAATGTGTATCTCAAAATAGTCAATAATAGAGTGACAAGACATGGTGATTATCGAAAAATGCCAGATGGCAGACATCAAATCACTGTGAATGCTTCGCTTAACAGATATCGCTTTCTCATAACCTTAATTCATGAGATAGCACACCTGATAGCTTTTGAGAAATACGGAAGGTTCATCAAACCTCATGGGATAGAATGGAAACGAGTTTTTCAGCAATTGATGTTACCTTATATTAATCCAGAAGTTTTTCCACCAAAACTATTACCGGTTATCGCCAATCATTTTAGGAACCCTAAAGCAAGTAGTGATACCGATGAGATATTATCTCTAGCATTAAAACAATATGACCCAGAGAGTGATAAAAATTATATCTTTGAAATCCCCTTGGGGAGTACTTTTAGATTATACAACGGAAGAATCTTTAAGAGAGGTAATAAAAAAGTAAAAAGATACGAATGTGTCGAAATAAGTACAGGTAGAATCTACCTTTTTAATCCTAATGCAGAAGTAGAATTATTACATTAATTATGAATAAAAATTATTACGCCGTATTAATGGCTGGAGGAGTAGGATCTAGGTTTTGGCCTGTAAGTACCACAGAGTTTCCAAAGCAATTTCACGATATGTTAGGAACCGGAGAGACGCTAATTCAGCGTACCTTTTCAAGATTGTCCAAAATTGTACCATCTCAAAATATTTTTATCCTCACCAATGAGCGGTATAATGATTTGGTTCTTGAACAATTACCAGAGATAGAACAACGACAAGTTGTTACAGAACCTGCAATGCGTAATACGGCCCCATGTATTTTATATGCATCAATGAAAATACAAAAGGAAAATCCCAATGCCGTTATGGTGGTTGCTCCCAGTGATCATTGGATAGAAGATGAAGATGCTTTCGTGTCAAATTTAAAGCAATGTTTTGACTCATGCACTAACAAAGATGTTTTGATGACTTTGGGGATTCAACCTACATTTCCAAATACCGGTTATGGTTATATTCAATATGAAAAAGAAGATAAAGCGATAAAAAAGGTAGCTCAATTCACCGAAAAACCAGATTATGATACTGCGAAGAGATTTTTTGAAGAAGGGAATTATCTTTGGAATGCTGGAATTTTTATTTGGAGCGTTACAAGTATCATAAATGCTTTTGAAAAATATCAGAAACAAATGACTTCTTTGTTTGAGCAAGGCAATAATGTATATAATACTGATCAAGAGGATGATTTTATATGTACTCATTATCCCCTAGCTGAAAATATCTCTATAGATTATGCAATTTTAGAAAAAGCCGAAAATGTTTACGTATTACCTGCTACTTTTGATTGGAATGATTTAGGTACCTGGGGATCATTATATGATAAATTAGATAAAAATGATGCCAAAAATGCGGTAGTAAATGCTCGTGTGTTATCACAAGAAGCTTCAGGTAATATGATTATGGCCTCAAATGATAAAATTGTTGTAGTAGATGGATTAGAAAATTATATCATTGTTGATAAAGAAAATGTACTTTTAATTTATCCTAAAAAGAAAGAGCAGGACATTAAGCAGGTTCTTAAAAAAGTAAAAGACACCTACGGAGAACAATACGGTTAATACTTATGGAAGAAAACACAAATCAACCAGTGTCACATCAAGATGAAGCAAGTGAATCTGTAAAAAGAGATGCGAAAGGGCTTTTTGCAAGTATTTCTAAATTTCTTGGAGAATTATTAAATATTAAATCAGAAACTGATAAGGATCAAACTATTGAAGATGTCAAAAAGGATATTCCTTTTAAAGGACACAATGCATGGATTTTGATCTTTTCCATTTTTGTCGCATCGATTGGTCTTAATGTGAGTTCTACTGCAGTCGTTATAGGAGCCATGTTAATCTCTCCATTAATGGGTCCGATTGTGGGAGTTGGACTATCTATTGCAATTAATGATATTGATACTTTACGAAGATCTTTGGTTAATTTGGGCGTAATGGTGGGACTAAGTGTCCTTGCGGCTACCTTATATTTTTGGGTTTCTCCTTTGACTGAATTGACTCCTGAATTAGAGGCCCGAACGGCACCAACTATTCTGGATGTACTAGTAGCAATTTTTGGAGGTTTGGCACTTATCGTGGCCAAATCAAAAAAAGGAACCATGCCCAATGCCATTGCCGGAGTAGCAATCGCTACGGCCCTTATGCCACCGTTATGTACCGTTGGATACGGAATCGCAGAAGGAGGTCCCAAATATGCATTAGGAGCATTGTATCTGTTTTCTATAAATGCAATTTTTATCGCCCTAGCAACTTTTATTGTAGCCAAGTTATTGCGTTTCCCAATGCTACGATATGCTAATTCTGCAAAGCGAAGACGTACTGCTCAATTTGCCTCTTTATTAGCAATCCTTGTAATGATTCCAGCGAGTTATACATTTTATACCACCCTGTTAGAAAGTAACGCAGCACATGATTATAAGGTTTTTCTTGAAAATGATATCAACAGCAATGAAAACTTGTATTTGAGAAAAGACTTTTATAATTATAATGATAAAACCATAAAGTTATATTTTGATGGTGAAATGCCTGAAGCTGTAATGAGTGATCTTAAAAATGAGATTAAAAAGTACGATCATATAGGTGATTTCGAACTTACCATAAATGGTAACAAAGCGCGTGGATTAGATCAGGTGTCGAAGGCTTATGATCGCGCCATTGTTGAGCTGGACCGTATTGAAAAAGAAAATGGTAAACTTCTTGATCAAATTGAAGATCTCAAGATCCAAATTGCAGGGTTAGAAACTAGTCTAAATGAGGCTAATAAAGTAGCATCGATAGAGATATTACCTTATTTTAATATTTCTAAAGATGCCAAAATACGTTTTCCTGATCTCGAAACGTTAGGGTATGGTGAGGTTTTACAATCTAATTTTTTAAAAATGGATACGATACAAGTAATCTTTCCTAAATGGAAATTCCAGGTGTCTGATAGCTTAAATACAGTACGTACAAAAGCACTTCGCGAATGGATTACTAAAGAGTTGAAGGCTGATACGTTATATGTTGAGTAGCCTCTAAAGCGCATACTAGATATGCAAATACGTGTTTCTGTAAAGTGTTGGTCTCAAATCAAAAATCTTATGAACAGTAAAATTCTTTTAGTTTTATTTAGTTGTACACAAATTGGTTTTAGTCAAAATTCAGATGTCATGAAACTTCCCTACGAGCAAATCCCAGAGTATCCTTCAACGTATACTCCCGGGAACATTCTTTCACGATTTGTTGACGGGTTAGGATATCGGTATTATTGGGCTACAGAAGGACTTAGCGCAAGAGATCTAAAATTCGCTCCATCTAAAGAAGGAAGAACAATGTTACAAACCTTGAGGCATATCAATCAGTTATCAAAAGGAATATTAAATGCTGTACAAAACTTACCTAATATTAGAACTAATAATCAGCCAGAAGCTAATTTTGAAGAACTTAGAAAAGAAACCTTACTTAACTTCAAAAAGGTAAGTGAATTACTCTCAGGGAAGTCAGCAAAAGATGTAGCTGCCTACAAAGTGATTTTTCAATCTGGAGAAAATCGAAGAGAGTTCCCCTTTTGGAATATGGTCAACGGGCAAATATCTGATGCTCTTTATCATGTTGGGCAAGTTGTCTCTTTTAGAAGATCGTCCGGCAATCCTATGAATCCAAAAGTAAATGTGTTTATAGGTAAGACAGGAAACTAAGCTCAGTTATCAATAACATAAGCTAATATACAATGATAACAAACTTATTCTAATTATTACAGGCCCTTTAATTGTGCCTCTCTAACTTTTTTGAACAGATTCGAAGAGTAAACAAAATCGGTCACGGCTTGGTTATCTGTTTTAAATATTTGAGTCTTGTCCCCTTCCCATTCTAAGTGTCCATTTTTAAGAAAAACAATTTTTTCACCAATTTCCATAACAGAGTTCATATCATGAGTGTTAATTACTGTAGTAATATCATACTCCTCGGTGATTTCCTTAATGAGGTTATCTATAACAATAGCAGTCTTAGGATCTAGTCCAGAGTTGGGTTCGTCACAAAATAAGTACTTTGGTTGCGTAACAATAGCACGCGCTATTGCAACACGTTTTTGCATTCCGCCACTTATTTCAGAAGGAAGTTTATCGTTTGCGTTCTCCAGATTCACCCTATCCAAAACTCTATGAACTCTTTCTAACATCTCATTCTTCTTTTGTTTTGTAAACATCATAAGGGGGAACATTACATTTTCTTCAACCGTCATAGAATCAAACAAAGCACTGCCTTGAAAAACCATTCCCATTTGTTCTTTGAGATCCCTTTGCTCTTCTTCATTTAGTTCAGAATACGTTTTTCCATCATAACAAATAGAGCCTTTTTCTGGAGTAAAAAGCCCAAGTAGGCATTTTAGAAATACTGTTTTACCACTACCGCTGGTGCCGATGATAAGATTGGTCTTACCACGGTCAAATGTTGTGGTAATTCCTTTCAGAATCTCTTCTCCATTAAAACCTTTATGTAGATCTTTAACTTCTATCATTAACTAAGTAATAATTGAGTGAGTATATAATTTGAAATAATAATGACAACGGTAGTCCAAACGAAAGCAGATGTACTAGCCTTTCCTACCTCTAATGCTCCTCCTTTCATGTAAAATCCATGAAAAGAAGGAATAGTAGCCAACAAAAATGCAAAAATAAATGTTTTTATAAATGCGTATGTAAGATGATACGGGACAAACTCTTCTCGCAAACCTGTTATGAAATCAGTACCAGGTACAAATCCGCCGTAGACACCTGCTACATACGCTCCAAGAATACCAGCAAACATAGCGATGGCGATGACAAAAGGATACATACACATGGCCACAATCTTTGGAAAAACCAAATAATTGAGCGAGTTAATCCCCATTACTTCCAGCGCATCGATTTGCTCTGTAACCCGCATACTACCAATACTGGATGTTATATATGATCCTACCTTACCAGCCATGATTACTGAAATAAAGGTAGGTGCAAATTCAAGAATAACAGATTGTCTGGAGGCAAAAGCAATCAATTTTTTCGGTAATATCGGATTATTCAAATTCAAAGCAGTTTGTATGGCTACCACACCACCGATAAAGAAGGCTAGAAAAACCGTAATTCCAAGCGAACCAATAATAAGATCATCTATTTCTTTAAATATGAGGTTTCTTAACACCGAGCCTTTCGTCATTCGACTAAAAACCCCTTTAAGCATTAAAAAATATCGTCCGATATCGTCTAGATAAAACATTCTTTACAATTAGAAAGGCTAAAATAGAAAAAAAATTAGGGACAGCATTTAACCTTCTATTAAAGTTTTACATTTGTATAAATACTATTTTCGCTATCTAAATTCAAAAAGTAATGACAAAGAAAATATTCTTGACTGTATTGTTATTGGTAATGTTTATATATGGTAACGCACAGAAAGCAAAGAAGATTAATCATGCTCCAAAACTTGTGGTTGGTATTGTAGTGGATCAAATGCGATATGATTATCTCACTCGCTTTTATCATCGTTTTGGTGAGGGTGGTTTTAAGCGTATGGTAAATGAAGGATTTAATTGTAAAAATAATCATTTTAATTATGTGCCAACGTATACAGGTCCGGGACATGCCTCGATATATACAGGAACTACACCTCAAAATCATGGTGTCATCTCTAACTATTGGTATGACAAATTCAGCGATGAGAAAGTGTATTGTGCTGGGGACCCTTCAGTAAAAGCGGTTGGCTCTGATAGCGAATTAGAAAGAATGTCCCCACATCGTATGAAAACGACTACCGTTTCAGATCAAAATAGACTACATACTCAATTACAAGGGAAAACGATAGGAATAGCTATTAAAGACAGAGGGGCAATACTTCCGGCAGGACATACTGCCAATGGAGCGTACTGGTTTAGAGGAAAGGATGAAGGGAAATGGATCACAAGTACGTATTATAGAAATGAATTGCCGCAGTGGGTGAAGACATTTAATGAATCTGGCAAAGCGAAATCCTATCTCAAAGTCTGGAATACATTATATGACATGAATACGTATACAGAAAGTGGTGATGATAAAAATACATTTGAAGGCGGATATAAGGGAAAAGAAACGGCAACATTTCCATATGATTTAGCAAAGTTAAAAGATCAAAATATGGGATATGATATCATAAAATCTTCTGCATATGGTAATAGTTTAACGGCCGATTTTGCAATAGACGCCATTGATGGTGAACAATTGGGAGCAGATCAAATCACAGATTTTCTTACAGTTAGTTTTTCTAGTACAGATTATGTTGGGCATAATTTTGGAGTGAATTCCAAAGAAATTCAGGATACTTATTTGCGATTAGATAAGGATTTAGAAAGATTATTTGCTGCGTTGGATAAGAAAGTAGGCGAGGGGCAATATACAGTGTTCTTAACTGCGGATCATGGAGCGGTTCACGTACCCTCTTATTTGAAATCGGTCAAGATTCCGGCTGGCTATTATGATGCAAATGCATTTAAAGCTAAGGTCGAAAACTTTGTGAAATCTAAATTTAATATAGATGGTTTGATCAAGAATATTTCTAATTACCAGATATTCTTTGATTATAACATACTAGAAAAGAATAAAATAAATGCGCAAGATTTGCAGAAATTAATTGCGCATTTTGTACTTCAGGAAGATCAAGTGGATAAGGTGTTTACCAGAGCGCAATTAGAATCTACCAATTATACTACCGGGATTGCCGCTCTAATTCAAAAAGGGTATAATCAAAAAAGAAGTGGAGATGTGATTATTGTGTTAGATCCTGCCACCATAGCATATTCAAAAACCGGTTCTACACATGGTACCGGATTGACATATGATACCCATGCACCTTTGCTATTTTTTGGACAAGGTATAAAGAAAGGAAGCACAACGCATAAGACACAAATTACAGATATTGCACCTACGATTTCTGCTTTGTTAGGAATTGCTTTTCCTAATGGAGCAACGGGAGATGTATTGACTTTTGTATTAGAATAATTTTTTAAAGATGCCTCTCCATCTAAGTTTACGAATAAATTTTCCTTCGTCTTTTGATACGAGAAAGGGTAGTTTTGTTTTTTTGGCTTTAAAGAAGCCCATTAGATAATCGAAAAGAAGTTGCGATCTTCTTTTGAGTAAAGCTAGTTTTAGTGACGCAATAAGAGTGATCCAAAAACCATAGCGCATACGGTAGAAGGCTTCGCCTTGGTTGTATTTGGCTTTTGGATTATAAGTGTATCCTGTTGGTTTTAGATGCTTTACATGAAGCGATTTATCGGTTTTGATTTTCCATCGATGATATTGAGCAAGTAACTCATCTATGGTATCCCATCCCATGGCAGGTTTGAGCCCATTGATATCTTTGAAACATGCTGCGCGGTAGGCTTTTAATGCTCCCCGAATGTGATCTTTATTGGTTAAATTTTCTAATACCCATGTATCATTACTTTCGATATAACAAAAACCACCGGCCATTCCTATTTTAGGATCTTGTGTAAAATGCCAGGCTATTCTCTCGAGATAATTTGAAGGAAAAATAAGATCTGCGTCAAACTTACAAATAATATCGTAGTGGGTATCTAAAGTTTTAAATCCTTGATAGAAGGCATTAATGACTTTACTCCCCGGCATATGGTCTTTTGAGGACACAGTATTTACCTGGGACACAAAATTATAGTTCTTTGTAAACTCGTTGAGGATATTTTCAGTACTGTCTATTGAATTATCATTAACCACAACGATTTTTTTAGGAAGAAGTGTTTGTGAAACTAATGATTCGAGTGTCTTGGATATAAAACACTCTTCGTTATGTGCAGGTATGACAATATAAATATTCAATTTTAGTACTTAGAGGTTAGAGGTTAGTGTTTCTTAGATTGACAAGCCAATTTAAAACACTTTTTTATCTATTCTGTATTTTTCTTTTTAAGATATTTTTGTAGGCTAGTTATCATTTTTGATAGTTCTGCCAATTTTACCCTGGCATCGTCATCAATTTCTTTTGAAATATAATTTCTTCTAGTAGCAATAGTTGAGCAAACCACACATTCTCTTGTAGAATCTAAAGCGATTTGAAGGTATCTGTTAAATTGAGCATCAGTATTTCCTGAACCTTCCGAAATATTAAGAGCAATAGAATTAGCTGCTCTAATGTATTGCGATGAAAGTCTGTATATTTCTTCTTTGGGCAAAGATTCACAGACATTGTAAACGAAGTCTACAAAGTCCAAGGATTTTTGATATACAATTAAGTCTTCAAAGCTAAATTTTATTTCTTGCATCAATTTTGGATAAATTACTTTACTAACCACTAACCACTAACCACTAACCACTAACCACTAACCACTAACTAATTCTCTCTGCATACACGATATAATATCTAGGTGTAAAAAGACGAAGCAAAGGTCTAAATCCTAGCTTTTTAACAGGGTGTGTCCATTTATCTCTAGCTTTGATTTGCCAACCAGCCTTTTCTAACAACCAATCAAATTGCCAGTCCTCAAACTCGTGATAATGTCGGTCCCAGGGATCGCTTTTACTTCGATAAGCAGGAGAAAACCATAATTTTAATGGTATTGAAGCTACTAATTTACTGGCTTTAATATCTTTTAGTACATTAAAAGGAGCTATTAGATGTTCAAAAATTTCAAACGCTGTTACGATTTGGGCATCGCTATTTTTTACAGCCTCTGTATGTAAGTCCAGATCTTCACCAGAAGTATTTAAAACGGTGTAACCTTCTTTCTCCATAAATGCTACAAAAGGATTTCGTACACCCAAATCCAAAATATCTGCAGGTGCAGGAGTATGAGCTCTAAGAAATTCTAAGGTTTGTTGGTAGCGTTTATGAGGGAAACTTCCTTCGTACATAAGTATAGAATGAATTTTTAGAGCTGTAAAAATAGAAAATAACTAAGATTACCTGTCTTTAGAGGGAGAATAATTTAAAGGTAATTAGAATTGATAAAGAAATGCATTGATATTCATACCTGCTCCTACGCTGGCAAATAATAAAATATCACCTTCGTTAAAATGGTGATTTTCTATTTTTTCCTTTAGAATTAGGTCATAGAGTGTCGGAATGGTAGCAACACTACTATTTCCTAATTTTTGAATGCTCATTGGCATAATCCCTTCGGGCACTTTTTCATTATATAAACCATAGAATCTATTTACAATGGCTTCGTCCATTTTTTCATTGGCTTGGTGAATCAGGATTTTGTTTACATCAGAAATATCAAAACGAGTCTTGTCTAAACAAGCTTTCATAGCCTTGGGAACGTAGTTTAAAGCAAATTCATATATTTTTCTGCCATGCATTTTAATGTATTTTTTATCATTATTAGATGCTTTATTATATGTTTTACCAAAGAACAGAAAGTTACTTTCATCAAGGGTGTACGATGCGCTTATGGTAGAAATAATGCCTCCGGTATCTCTTGTAGTCTCAATTATTGAGGCTCCCGCACCATCTGAATAAATCATCGAATCTCTATCGTGTTTATCTACAACCCGCGATAAGGTTTCGGCACCTATTACCAGGCATCTTTTTGCCATATTACTTTTTATAAATGACTGGGCTTGTATTACTCCTTCAATCCAACCGGGGCATCCAAAAAGTAAATCATAGGCAACGCAATACGGGTTTTTAATTTTTAACTTGTGTTTTACTCTTGCAGCCAAACTAGGCACTGTATCACCTTGAGATGTGTTCTTGTCTACATCACCAAAATTATGTGCTACAATTATGTAATCTAGTGTTTCAGGGTCAATATTCGCATTATTAATAGCCTGTTGAGCAGAAAGAAAAGCCAGATCTGATGTATTTTGTTGAGTCGAAGCATATCTACGCTCTTCAATACCAGTAATTTTTTTAAATTTCTCTATAATAACATCGTTTGAGTAGTCAATCTTTGCTCCGTTTTCATTAAAGAATTGATGATTGTTAAAATCTTCATTTTTCTCAATTTCATTTGGGATATAGCTTCCCGTACCAGTTATCTTAATATTCATCACATTAAATTTTGGGTTGAAACGCAAGATAGACATTTAAGATCTTTTGTGTTATGCATGCATAATATAATTTACGATGCCTAACTCACCCTATAGTAGTATAAAATTGAGGTTTAACGTCTATGTTACTTTAAAATGCATAACTGTTGCTATAGATAAAGCTCTGGTCTTGATTAGATTTGCTTTTTCTCCTTTGAAATTGTTATCAACAGCTTTATTGAATAATAACAGCCAAGTTTTGAAATGAATTTCCTCAAATCTTTTTTTATCACTTAAATTTTTATGGATCTGAAGCACATTTTTTTTATATCCTCCTTTTCTAAAAAGTTGAAGTTCCCAGAAATCTGTAATCTGCGGTAAATGTGAATTAAGATCTAACTTTGCAATTTTTGTAAAGAATTCTCCAATTATAGGATCAATCAAAGCATCACTGTAGAAAGACTTCATCAAAAATTCTATGTCTTCTCTTGAAGTGATATCTTTCACGGCATGTATGTTTTAAAAAGAGAGGTAATGTTTTGATTACCTCTCTAAATTTGAATTGTTTTTTACATTAAGCTTCTGCCTCCATATATTCTTCAATAGGAGCGCAAGTACAAATTAAATTTCTATCTCCGTAAGCATCATCTACACGACGAACAGTTGGCCAAAATTTATTTTCGATAATATAGGATAAAGGATAAGCAGCTTGCTCTCTTGAGTAAGGAAAATCCCAGGTATCTGCAGTAAGCATCGCCATCGTATGCGGTGCATTCTTCAACACATTATTTGGATTGTCTGCGGTAACTTCTTTAATTTCTTGGCGAATCGATATCATAGCATCACAAAACCTATCTAACTCTTCTTTGCTTTCGCTTTCTGTAGGTTCGATCATCATGGTTCCAGCTACGGGAAACGATACAGTAGGAGCATGGAAACCATAATCCATTAATCGTTTGGCAATATCGGTAACTTCTATACCATTCGCTTTAAAAGGTCTGCAATCGATGATCATTTCGTGAGCTGCTCTCCCTCTTTCTCCTACATAAAGTACAGTATAATGTCCATCTAAACGTTCTTTAATATAATTAGCATTTAAGATGGCATATTCTGTAGCTTCTTTCAGACCTTTTGCACCAAGCATAGTGATATATCCGTAAGATATTAAACATGCGAGTGATGATCCCCAGGGAGCTGCAGAGATCGCTGTAATTGCTTTTTCTCCACCAGTAGCGATAATCGGATTACCCGGCAAGAAAGGCACTAATTGTTCTGCAACACAAATGGGTCCAACGCCTGGTCCACCGCCACCATGTGGGATGGCGAATGTTTTATGTAGATTAAGATGACATACATCTGCTCCAATAGCTCCGGGATTAGTTAATCCTACCTGAGCATTCATATTGGCACCATCCATGTATACTTGTCCACCATTATCATGGATGATTTGTGTAATTTCTTTAATAGCCGATTCATATACGCCATGAGTAGAAGGGTAGGTGACCATTAAAGCTGCAAGATTATCTTTATGTTTAACTGCTTTTTCTCTTAAATCTTCAACATCAATATTTCCTTCTTCTGTAGCTTTGGTAACGACTACTTTCATTCCGGCCATTACTGCAGAAGCCGGATTAGTACCGTGAGCAGATGATGGAATCAGGCAGATATTGCGATGATGATCTCCCCTGGATTCATGATAAGCACGTATTACCATTAGCCCTGCAAATTCTCCTTGTGCACCAGAATTTGGTTGCAAAGATGTCCCTGAAAAACCAGTGATTTCCGTAAGTTGGTCTTCTAAAGTTTTCAATACCTCGTGATATCCCTGAGCCTGATCTACAGGTACGAATGGATGAATATTGCCCCATTGAGGATCACTAAGAGGTAACATTTCTGAAGCTGCATTAAGTTTCATCGTGCAAGACCCTAGTGCAATCATAGAGTGATTCAAAGAAAGATCTTTACGCTCTAGTTTTTTGATGTAGCGCATAAGTTCTGTCTCAGAATGATAAGAATTGAATACCTCATTAGTTAGAAATTCTGTCGTACGTTCTAGATTTTTAGGTATACTAGAAGAATTCACGATTTCTTTAATTTGAACAGTTCCTTTTCCGGCAACTTTAGCAAATATTGCAACAATAGTATTCAGGTCTTCGATGTTTGTTGCTTCGTTCAACGAAATTGAAACCGTTTCTGTATCGGGATAAAAGAAGTTTACTTCATGAGCTTCGGCAACTTCTTTTATTTTGATAGTATTAGCTTGTATACTAATGGTGTCAAAATATGATGAATTGATTTGCTTGTATCCAAGATTTTCTAAAGCATCTGATAATGTGCACGCCAAATCATTCACTTTTGATGCGATATATTTCAAGCCTTCAGGACCATGATAAACACCATACATTCCTGCCATGACAGCAAGTAATACTTGTGCCGTACATATATTTGAAGTGGCTTTATCTCGTTTTATGTGCTGCTCCCTGGTTTGAAGTGCCATTCTTAAGGCTCGATTGCCATTCATGTCTTGTGTAACGCCGATTATTCTACCAGGTATATTTCTCTTATAAGCTTCTCGAGTGGCAAAATATGCCGCATGGGGACCTCCATAACCTAGAGGTATTCCGAAACGTTGTGTTGTACCAACAACTACGTCGGCATCAAAACTTCCCGGCGATTTTAGAGAAACTAAGCTTAGTATATCTGCAGCTACCGCTACTTTTATTTCTGCTTGATGGGCTTTTTCTACAAAATCAGCATAATCATATACTTGTCCTGATTTTCCAGGATATTGTAGAATAGCACCATAAAATTCTGATGAGAAATCAAACTTTTGGTGATCTCCAACTACAAGTTCAATATCAAGAGGAATTGCTCGTGTTTTTAATAGATCAAGTGTTTGAGGTAGAATCTCTTCAGAAACAAAAAATTTGTTGACTTCATTTTTTTTCTGATCTCTTGATCGCACCGCAAATAACATAGTCATTGCCTCTGCTGCTGCTGTACTTTCATCAAGGAGCGATGCATTTGCCAGTTCCATGCCGGTAAGGTCACAGATCATGGTTTGATAATTTAATAAAGCTTCTAGTCGACCTTGAGCAATTTCGGCTTGATACGGGGTGTACGCTGTATACCAACCTGGATTTTCTAAAATATTTCTTTGAATCACCGCAGGCAGGCAGGCTTCATGATATCCCAAACCAATATAAGTCTTAAACACTTTATTCTTGGCAGATAGTTTCTGTATATGTGCCGAATATTCTTGCTCACTAATCGCCATTGCAAGATTAAGTGGTTTTTTTAACAAGATATCATTTGGAACAGTTTCAAAGATAAGTTGATCAATAGAATCAGCTTTAATGGTTCCTAACATGCTGCTTAGATCCTTTTTAGATGGACCGATATGACGCAGTTTAAAAGAGTCAGTTTTCATAGCAAAAAAACAGTTGAAATTGAGATTGCAAAAATACATATTAAATACTTAAAAATTTCACAATTAATTAACGAGAAGATGTCAAGTTTTTAACCAACTTCGAAGGTTATTAACAGATAACCCCAAATTTACTACGTGAAAATCCTAAAAAGTATATTCAGATTTTATATAAACAGTAGTATTCATGTGGCTTTAGCAATTTGTGCTTTGGTAAGTGTTACCCTTATAAAGTTTGAGGTAAAAAATGACTATGCCTTTCTTTTTATTAGTTTTTTAGGTGCTATAGTCGCATATAATTTTGTTAAATATTCAAATACCTCGAAACTATACCATAAAAAACTAACCAAGTCAATGAAGAGTATTCGTTTTTTAACTTGGGTTTGTATGATTCTTTTTGTGTATTTCGCTTTTAAGTTATCATTAAAGACACTACTCTATATGATACCTTTTATAGTGTTAACCGTTTTGTATGTGGTGCCTGTCTTTCCTAATAAAAATAATCTGAGGAGTTTAGCCGGAATAAAAATCTTTATTATTGCTTTAGTTTGGGCCGGAATAACTGTATTTGTACCCATGGTTCATGCTGACGGAAATTTAAATTTTGATTTTCTGATCGAAACTATTCAACGATTTTTATTTATCATTGTGATGATGCTTCCTTTTGAAATTAGAGATCTTCAATATGATTCTTATGATTTAGAAACAGTTCCGCAGCAAATAGGAGTTACACGAACTAAAGTTTTTGGTAGTATTTTATTGGTAGTATTCTTATTATTAACAGCAACTAAGAATGTACTTTCTTCCACAGAAATTCTAAGTACTATCGCAGTGTCGACAATAAGTTTATTGTTCTTATGGGGAACAAAAAAGGAACAATCAAGATATTATTGTTCTTTTTGGGTAGAAAGTGTACCAATAATGTGGTTGATCACAATAATTTTGTTAGAATACTCATTTGGTTAACTCTTTTTGAAGTCTTTGCTTCATTGCTTTCTTTTTTTAGAAGGGCTTGTTGTTTGAATATTGGATTTTTTATGGTCTTGTTAAGTTTTGTATTTCTTTTCGAATACGCACGGGCAATTTTGCAGTAGATTAAACGTACGTTTACTTTGATTATTTCCATAAGTGAAGCCTCGCCATACTGATTTTTGTTACAGAGGTGTTTTGCCTCTTCGCAGGATACAAATAACTGAATTGACTGTTTTCAATTCGATTCTGGGTACTCCTTTTCGTTTAGGATGCTGCGATAAGAATGGATTCTTATTAATCTTATTCGGACATTTTTTGTTTTAGTCGCTCCTTCATGGCTTTCTTTTCATATTCATTTATACTAATAACTTTAGGATCTTTAACAAGCTTCGTTAGTTTTGCGTTATTCGCAGAATATTTTCTACAAGCTCTACAATACAAAAGATGTATATTCAATTTTACTTTCTCCCAAAAAGTAGCTTCTTTATACTGATTTTTATCACAAAAGTGATTTGCATCAGAACAACTTACAAAAATTCCTTTTTTAGTACTATTGCTCATGTTTTCCTTCTAAAACCAATTTTTTTCTAAGCACTCAGCCATCGCTGTTCGCGCTCTGTGTATAATAACCCATAGGTTAGACGCAGTTATATCAAATTCATTACAAATAGCTTCTGTCTCAAAACCTTGAATTGTTTTCATTTTAAAAATAGTAGCTTGCTTTTCAGGTAGTTTGCCCATGCAGTTATGTATTGCCAATCCTAACTCTTCATTTTCTATATCGCTTTCTGCATTTCTATCAAAAGGATCTGCCACCCTTTCTTCTAACCAATCACCTTCAGTTTCGGTATCTGTTGAATAGCTCATTCTTACCTCGGACTTACCTTTATTGCTGTTTATTTTACGATAATGATCAATTATTTTTCTTTTCAGAATTGAAATAAGCCACGTACGTTCACTCGCTTCTCCCTTAAAATTCTTCATTGATTTAAGGCCGGCAAAGAAGGTTTCCTGTACAAGATCCTGTGCAATTTCTTTATCATCAACTCTTACAATGGTATAATTAAATAAGTAGTCACTGTACTTATCAACCCATGCGTTGGGATCTATGGTATTTGCTGACATTGTTATTTCTGTTGTTGTATTCATCAAAAATAGAATAAAAAGTTGAATCTTAGAATGCTTTAACAAATGTATTATAGGTATAAATTAATCTAGATTTCTTATATGAAAGACTTTAGAAACAGACAATTTAGGGTGTATCTGTTTCAAGATGCTTTTTGATGTGAAGATTTCTTGAAGTCAAAAATTGGGTCAGGTATTGCTTTAATATGAGATGGTCGAAAATTTTTCCTAAAATACCAAATGGAGATTGAAATTGTAATACATCTGTCATTTCTGTTCCAGAAGAAGTTGTTTTGAAGATATGTTGATGTTTAAATGATTTAAAGTTTCCTTTAACCATTTCATCTGTAAAGCTTTCCGGAAACTTGAATGAGGTAATTTTGCTTTGATGTGTCAGGTATACCCCAAAATGCTTTCCTTTCCAAGTCACGGTTTCATTTAACGCTATCCATCCAGAAGTTCGTCCAGCAATAGCTTTTTCTTTTGTCTCTTTGGCAGATTCTGTGTGAAAGTCAATAGCTCTGGCTAGATTAAATACATCTTCAATTGAAGCACTTACGATGGTTTTTAGCTGTATTGTCATCATAATATATTAGGTTAGGGAGCGTAACGCAGATTCAAGATCGGGGTATGAAAATTCAAAGCCATGATGTATAAGTTTTGACGGGATCACATTTCTACTTTTAAGGATAAGTTCTGTTTCTGTTCGAATAATTCTAGCCCCAAATTCTAGAAGAGCTTTTGATATGGGTATTGCGATTGGAGTTTTTATAACTTTTTGGAGTGTTTTCATAAAATCTGAATTTGTTGACGGTTTGGGAGCAACAATATTAATAACACCATCAATATTGGTGTTGCTTATTATAAATTCAACACTTCGCGCAAAATCTATTTGGTGTATCCAGCTTAACTTTTGATTTCCATCACCTTGTTTTCCCCCTAATCCTATTTTGGACAAGTTTAAGATCGGGGGCAGGGCACCTCCACTTTTGCCTAGTACTATGGAAGTCCTTAACGCAACTTTTCTGGTGTTGGGTGTTTGCTGTTCAAAAAATGTTTTTTCCCATTGATTAGCAACATTTACAGAAAACCCGGTTCCTATTTCTCCATGTATTTCGTCCATTTCTTTATCTAGAGAATGACGATAAATAGTTGCAGTAGATGAATTGAGCCAGGTTTTTGGAGGAACTTTGCATGCTGCAATCGCCTCTCCTAAAACACGCGTAGACTGTACTCTTGAAGACAGAATTAAATCTTTGTTTTTTTGATTGTATCTGCAATCGACAGACTTACCTGTCATATTAATGAGTACGTCTGCGTCATTTATTTCATTTTTCCAATCCCCTATAGTTTTTCCATCCCATTTCACATAGTGTATGCCATTTTCTATTCGGTTTTTTCGTCGAGTGAGAACGACAATTTTTTCGACCTTATCTTTAAAATAATCGGAAAGTGTTTCTCCTAAGAAACCTGTTCCTGCTGCGATAACAATTTTTTTCATTTTTCTGCCGTAATTAGGTAATATCCAAAACTTTTTAGATGTAGTCCAGAAAATAATGCGAATAGAGATCCCTTAAGATTTTTCCAGCTTTGAGGTTTCAATTTTTCTTTTTTGAATAATTTTTTAAGAATAAATCCGATGACAGCAAAAGGAACATGCAATACAGATGGAGCTACCCTAAAAGAAACATCTTCAACTTGTACATTTTTAAAACCTATTTGCCTAAGCGTGTTTTTGACAGTAGTAATACTTGCTAATCCCTCAAGACTCCATCCTTTGCATAGTTGTTCATAGCAGTAATTACTACCCGGGCATAATTGTTCTTCTTCTTTTTTTAAGAATGCGTCTGCGATTACTAGTTTGGTGCCAGGTTTTAATATCCTAAAGGTTTCTTGTAGAGCATGTTCACTGTGGCCAGAATGACAGAAACTTTCTATCGCGTATGCGCCATCTATACTATTGGTTTTGAATGAAGTATTTTCATAATTTTCTTCTAGAATCAGTCCATTACTATTTTTTAACCTTTTATTTCCTTCCCTCATTTGAAAAGAAGAAAGTGTTACTCCAATAATATTGAGTAAGGGATATTTTCTTAAACCGTATCGCATTGTGCCTCCTATTCCGCAACCCAAATCTGCAATCAGTGAATTCTTCTTAGGAATGTCAAGACGATCAAAAACTTGATTATTCATTTCATTTAGCATCGAATCTCTTTTAAAAAGATTTGTTTTAAAGGGAATATAATACCCGAAATGCATATTAAGACCTTTACTCCAAAACTTATAATCTTCAGTAGCTTCGTCGTAAAACTGAATTATTTTTTCTTTTGTTGCAGAACGTTTAATTCTTAATTTTTCTAATAGTGCAAGCGTGCTCATGGTCATTTTAATTTAGATTAAAGAAACCAATACAATTGTAAATCAATAATAAGCTATATACTACTGCAAAGAGAACGAAGAGGCAATTCATGAAGTAGCTGCCTATTTTGAATATTTTTTTCTTTGGTATGTCATACATAGGATAATATGCAATCTGAGTGAGGACTTTACCTACCCAATATGCAGCAATTAGTCCGGTGAGTGCTATGGCTAATTCTGATTGTTCTTTTAAGTTAGATGTGAGAACAATTGCAATTAAACCAAATGAAAAGTTGAGTCCTTGAATATATCTTCCGTAAGTTTTGGCAATTTCTTGATTTAAAGGCTTAAGTTGCTTTACATCATTGTACCAATCGAAAACTTGGTGTCTTATATAAGGATATATTAAAGCGGTAAATATTTGACCGATTCCTCCGGTAATAATTAGCCAGTTTGGGATATTGAGTGTCATGTTTTGATTATTTTAAATTTTCAGAAAAAATTGAAAGATATGTTGAAATAAAAAGCGGATATCTCTTTATCCACTCTTTGGTCTTATTACTTAATTAACTTTAGCAATGCTTTGGTAATCCAGTTACTTTCTTGTCCGATAACTTTATTCACCATAATGTCCAAATTATTTGCCATTTCATGCAATGCTTTAGTCTGTCTGATCAGTTCTTTGGTTTTGGAAGTACCGTCTTCTTGAATGCTTGAAACATCATTCAAGACTTTGATAGTAGGTTGTAATTCTCTACGACTTCTTTCTTTGGCAATTTGCCTGGCCAGTTCTTGAACATCTTTTTCAGAGGTAAAATACTCTTTTCGCTCTCCCATCTTATTTTCCTTAAAAACAATTCCCCAGTCCATCAACTGGCGAAGGTTCATACTGGTATTTCCTCTTGATATTTGTAATTCTTCCATAATATCTTCCATAGACAGCGGTTCTGGAGATATTAAAAGAAGTGCATGTATTTGAGCCATTGCCTTATTAATGCCCCACAGCGTACCTAGTGCTCCCCAGGTAGATATAAATTTATTTTTCGCTTCGTTGTAATTCATATAGCAAATATACAAATTATTTTAAACTTTCAAAAAATTTTGAAAGTTTAAAATAATAGGGTCTTGGTTGATCAAAAAAAAGTTTATACAGTTAATATTTTGCGGGGAACCCATTTTTGTTAATAGTTGATTTTGTGTAAGTTAAACCTCTAACACAAACTCAAGTAAAAATGAAAAAATTCAATCTAATTATTTCAATGGCCTGGCTATGCTTATTCTCTGCCTTTAGCTACGCGCAAGAACAGACTCAGGATATGTTTTTTGCTACTATGCAAAGCGATGATGCCAAAGGTCTTCAGCTTAATCATCCTAATGATATTAAAATTCTTAAATCTGCAAATGGTTATAGCGCAGTGATGCTAAGTGATAAAGCTGCCGAAGAATTACATCACAAGGTGCTGGTTCATGGACCTGGATTTATTTATGAGAACTCGGCAAAAAATGCTATGTCTGCGATAGAGAATATTGCAAAAATGTCAAGTAAGGTACATCAGAAAGCGGCATTTTCGATCACCCAGGAGGCTTTGGTACGGCAAAGCCTTGATTTGGTAAATAATATGAATATCGCAAACCAGATTCAGGAGTTGGAAGGTTATGGAACCAGATACCATACCACTAACATTGCCAGACAAGCAATATTGGATTTGAAAGATAAGTGGGAAGGTATTGCTTCAGGCAGAAACGATGTATCGGTAAGAATTGTTGAACATACCAGTACTGCAATGCCTTCTGTTATCATGACCATCACTGGTACTGAGAAGCCAGATGAATTTGTGATTCTTGGCGGACATGCAGATTCAACTGCTGGGGGCAATAATTCGAATGCGCCAGGAGCCGATGATAATGCTTCGGGGATTGCTACTATCACAGAAGCAGCCAGGGTGTTATTCTCTATGAACTTCAGACCCAAAAGAACGATAGAATTTATGGCTTTTGCGGCAGAAGAAGTTGGACTTAGAGGATCAAAAGAGATCGCAGAGGATTATAGAAACCGTAATGTAAACGTAGTAAGTTATATGCAATTGGATATGACCAATTATAAAGGTTCTACCAACGATGTATATGTGTCTACAGATTCTTATAATGATGATACATTGAATGATTTCATGATCGCATTATTGAACTATTATAATGCTTCAGGAGTTCATAGCATTACATATGGTACTTCGCAATGTAACTATGGTTGTTCTGATCATTATAGCTGGGCTCAAGAAGGGTATGCTGTTACATTCCCTTTTGAAGCAAAATTCGGAGAACACAATCCAAATATTCATACTACTCGAGATACTTTTGATCGTTCTCCTACTCCTAATGCTACTCATGCGGCAAAATTTGCAAAGTTGGCTTTGGAGTATTTAATAGAAATTTCTAACGGAGTAACTACTGGAGGTCCCGGTGGAGGAGGTGAATGTACTACGACTGTCAATTCTTTTCCTTATGGGCAAGGGTTCGAAGGATCTATTGGAACGTGGGAGCAATCAACAACAGATGACTTAAATTGGACTATCAATTCTAATGCAACTCCTTCTAACGGTACTGGACCTGGCAGCGCTATCGAGGGATCATCATATATTTATGTTGAAGCTTCTGGTAACGGAAGTGGTTTTCCTGGCAAGAGAGCTATACTGAATTCCCCTTGTTTTGATTTGACAGGATTATCCACAGCGAGTTTTAGCTTTAAATATCATATGCAAGGTGATGCTGTAGGTACTTTGTCTGTTGAAGCAAGTACAGATAATGGCTCTTCGTGGACCACTGTCTTTAGCAAATCGGGTACTCAAGGCAGTAACTGGAATGAAGAAAGTATAGATCTAGGATCCTATATTGGATCTGTGATTCAATTTCGATTTAACGCCGTAACCGGTAATAGTTGGCAAGGCGACATTTCCATTGATGATGTTAATGTTGGAGAGTCAGTTGTTGATCCGGGACCAAGCACTTGTGAAGCTCTAAACTTCAATGATTTTGCAATTACAGCTTTTTCTAACCAAGATTCAGCTGGGGATTACACGGTAACAAATGGCGGTTCTGGGTTATCCTTACAAAATAATTCATGGAAATACATTGCACTGGATTATACAGTAACCTCTGCAACCGTTATAGAATTTGATTTTAGCAGTACTGTGCAGGGCGAAATTCACGGTATAGGTTTTGAAAATGATAATACCTTGACTCCTGAAAGATATTTCAAAATTCATGGTACACAGAATTACGGAGTGACCAATTATGATAATTATTCAAGTGGTACCAGACGATATGTTATTCCTGTCGGAAGTTTTTACACAGGTGCTATGGATCGCCTGGTATTTGTTAATGACAATGATGCAGGAAGCGGAAATATCTCTGTTTTTTCTAATGTAAAGATATATGAAGGATCTTGTTCGGGGTCTTTGAGAAGCAGTATTACAGATTTTGGATCTATTGCTCCTATATTAGGAGATCAGGACGAAGGAATATTATCTTCATTAAAAATAAACCCTAACCCTACAAAGGATAGTTTCATGATAAACTTTGGAAAAGATAGTACAAACGATATTGAAGCTACGCTATATACGATTTCGGGAACAAAAATAAGTCAGCTACCTTTACGTCCTGGTATAAATAATTTCTCTGCTAAAAAATTAGGGCTAAAAGCAGGAATATATCTAATAGAAATTGAAACTTCAGGGGAAGAATCAGTAGTACAAAAAATAATAATCAGGTAGATATTTAAGTCAAAAAACATAAAGGTGCTTCAGAACGACTGAAGCACCTTTTTTATCTCTAAAGTTTAACGATCAAGAATTACTTGATTAGTCCGGCACGTTTTAATAAAGCTTCTGGTTTTGGTTCTTGCCCACGAAAACGTTTATAAAGTTTCATTGGATTTTCGGTACCACCTTTGGATAAGATATTATCCATGAACTTAGAGGCTACTTCCTTATCAAAAATTCCATTTTCTTTAAAGTATTCAAATGCATCGGCATCTAACACCTCTGCCCATTTATATGAATAATATCCCGCAGAATATCCACCTTGAAAAATATGGGAAAATGCCGTACTCATGCAATTTTCTTCAACATTTGGATATAAAGAGGTTTCTGCAAATGTCTTTTTTTCGTGCTCTTTAACATTTGTAATATTACTAGGATCTTGTGCATGCCAGGACATATCTAGCAATCCAAAACTTAATTGCCGTAGCGTGGACATACCTTCCATAAAGGTGGACGATTCTTTAATTTTTTCCACTAGTTCCATTGGAATTGTTTCCACGGTTTCATAGTGTTTTGCAAAAAGCTCTAGAGCTTCTTTTTCATAGCACCAGTTTTCAAGAATTTGACTCGGTAACTCAACAAAATCCCAATATACACTTGTTCCGGATAAACCGGGATAGGTAGTATTAGCCAGCATACCGTGTAAGGCATGGCCAAACTCATGAAACAATGTAGTGACCTCGTTAAACGTTAACAGTGAGGGCTTGCTGGGAGTAGGCTTGGTAAAGTTGCAAACAATAGACACGTGAGGCCTAATGTTCTTGTTATCTTTTCTCATCTGAGATTTATAAGATGTCATCCAGGCACCGTTACGTTTTCCCGGTCTGGGATGAAAATCTGCATAAAACAAGGATATAAAATTTCCTTCAGCATTTGTAACATTATAAGTTTTTACCTCCTCATGATAGGTATCAACCTCGTTTGTTTCTTTAAATTGAAGTCCAAATAGTTTGTTGGCTACAGCAAACACTCCGTTGATTACATTTTCAAGTTTAAAATATGGTTTCAGCTTTTCATCGTCAAGGTTAAAAAGCTTCTGTTTTAGTTTTTCGGTGTAGTACGCCCCGTCCCATTTTTCCAGATGATCAATTCCATCTAGTTCTTTAGCAAACCCTTCAAGCTGTTTAAATTCTCTTTCTGCAGCAGGTTTTGCTTTTTCTAAAATTTCGTTAAGAAACGCAAAAACCTTATCTGGTGTTTCTGCCATTCTTTCTTCAAGAATATAATGGGCATGAGATGTATATCCCAGAACCAAGGCACGTTTATGTCGCAGGTTAGCAATCTTTAAAACATTTTCTTGATTATCAAGATCGTCATCGTGAAAACCCTTAGCGCCAAATGCAAGGACTAACTTTTTTCTTAACTCTCTTTTTTTGGCATAGGTAGTAAATGGTATATAGCTAGGGTAGTCCAGGGTAATTAACCATCCTTTTTTATTTCTGGCTTCGGCCATCGCTTTTGCTGCTTCTTTTGCTCCTTCTGGAAGACCTTCTAGATCTGATTCATTAGTAAGCAGCATTTCGAACTTATTAGTTTCTGCCAATATGTTTTCGCCAAAATTCAAGCTCAGTATCGAGAGCTTTTTGTCAATCTCTCTTAACTTTTCCTTTTTATCTTCAGGAAGATTTGCTCCATTTCTTGAGAATGATTTATATCTTTTTGTAAGTAATGTATATTGTTCTGGATCAAGATCGAGTTCTTCTCTTTGGTGATAAACTGTCTCAATTCTTTTAAATAAATCTAAATTGAGAGCAATGTCATTGCTAAACTCTGAAAGTAATGGAGATGCTTCCTGGGCTATTTTTTGAATTTCTTCATTAGTTTCTGCACTATTAAGATTAAAAAATACGCTGGTCACGCGGTCGAGTAATTCTCCACTATACTCCAAAGCTTCGATGGTATTAGAAAAAGTAGGAGTATCTGAATTAGATACAATTTGATCTATTTCTTTTTTGGCTACGGATATACCATTTTTAATGGCAGGTAAAAAATGCTCTGATTTTATTTTCGAAAACGGAGCAGTATCAAATAATGTAAGTAGTGGGTTGCTCATATTATATAAACGATATTTTTTTAATTACTTTTTGTATTATTTTTTTGTGTCGATAAAATTCGTCTTTTGTCGAAAAATGGATATCTCATGTTGCCCTTTTTTCACTATTTAGTCATTAGACGTATACATTTGAAACGGTTTATTAGTAAAAGGCCTAATGCAGAAAATATAAATATTATTCTTGTTTGGGGTATGAGTGATAACACTATATTTTCGAAGCAAAGGCCAAATATATGGAAAGGGCTGCAATTAATGCAGCTCTTTTTGTTGTTAAAAACCTTTAAAATTTAGTTAATAAGTCGGTTAGTGCAGGTATTTTCTATAAAAAAAAACTCTTGAAACTCAACAAGAATGCGGTTTGTCGAAAAAAAGCGCATTTTATCGAAAATTGTTAATAAATATTCGTTACTTTTATTGTGTAATTAAAGTAAGGTTTTACCTTTGTTACAGGTTTTAAGAGTATGGTCTTACAATGAATTTTTTGTGTAATATATTTAAGTTGGTTAATAAATATTGTTATATTCTTCTGTAAGACCTGATATTTAAAGAGTCACCGAAAGGTGACTCTTTTTTGTTTTTAATATAGTATCTGAGTTATTGATTAATCTTTTTTGCGCCCTCGATTACTTTTTGTTTGAGCCCTTCTTTATACATCAATATTTTATCAAGAGTACAGGAGTCATTAGCCCCAACAATCTGTGCAGCTAATATACCAGCATTTAAAGCTCCATCTAGTGCGACAGTCGCCACAGGAACTCCACCAGGCATCTGTAGAATAGATAGTACAGAGTCCCAACCATCAATAGAATTTCTTGATTTAACAGGAACACCTATTACTGGTAAAGGAGTTAAAGATGCTACCATTCCTGGTAGGTGAGCGGCACCTCCAGCTCCTGCTATTATAACATTGATTCCTCGTGTATGAGCATTTTTAGCATAATCAAACAATTTTTCGGGAGTACGATGTGCAGATACGATATCAACTTCAACTTCAATATCAAACCCTTGTAATACTTCGATAGCCTTTTCCATTACAGGCATATCGCTAGTACTACCCATTATTATTCCAACCTTGCTCATGATACTATTTTGTTATGATTATTATTGTTTTCTTAAATTAGAAAGTTTTATTTACTTACTACTTTTATTGTGTTTTTTACCTTTTCGGCAATTTTTCTGGCTTCATCTATATTTTCATGCACAATAGTTACATGGCCCATCTTTCTAAATGGTCGTGTTTGCTTCTTGCCATAAATATGGGGGGTTACACCAGGCATTTTCATGATCTTTTCAATGTTTTTGTAGACTACATCTCCCACATGACCTTCAGCACCCACCAAATTTACCATAATTCCGCCTACTTTACTCTGGGTAGCTCCCAAAGGTAAGTCTAATATTGCTCTAATATGCTGCTCAAATTGATTAGTATAACTCGCTTCTATACTATAATGACCACTGTTATGTGGTCTCGGAGCGACTTCATTAACCAAAATTTCATCATTCTGTGTTTGAAACATTTCTACGGCCAATACACCAACATGTTCGAACGCTTTGGACACTTTTTCTGCAACTTTAATAGCTTTTAAGGTGATAGCATCACTTATTCTTGCAGGGCATATCACATATTCTACTTGATTTGCTTCGGGGTGAAACTCCATCTCTACTACAGGATACGTTTTGATTTCACCACTTACACTGCGCACAACAATTACCGCTAATTCATTTTTGAAATTAATCATTTCTTCAGCAATACACTCTACATCCGGTAGTTTTGCAACATCTGCTCCGGACTTTATGACAGAAACGCCTTTGCCATCATATCCCCCTTGAGTACTTTTCCATACAAAAGGAAGTTTAACACGATTATCAGTTATTCCTTCGGTAAGATGAGCTTTATTCGAAAATCGTCTAAATTTTGCTGTTGGAATATTCTTTTCTTCATAGAAGAGTTTTTGCCTCCCTTTGTTTTGAATAATATCCAATGTTTTTGAACTCGGATATACTTTTTTACCTTCTCTTTCTAGTTTCGCAAGAGCTTTAGTATTAACGGTTTCAATTTCGAAAGTGAGTACATCTACCTTTTTCCCAAAATTATAAACGGTTTCATAATCCATTAAACTGCCTTGTTGAAAATGATCACAGGCTATTTTACATGGTGCATCAGGACTAGGATCAAGAACACAAGTTTGAATGTCATACTTTCTGGTATCATATAACATCATTTTACCTAATTGACCACCTCCTAAAATTCCTAATTTAAAATTTGACGAGAAAAAATTTTCCATTACCGGGAGATTCATGTTTACCTTAATGAAGACAAAAATAATTTTTTCAGAAAGAATAACCATAATAATAGGAAGTAAATGCTAGAGTCAAACTTTTATAATCACTATCTTTGCCGCTTTAATTGAAAAACCTAGTAGTAGTTAGTATAGTATTTTATGATAAAACTGCACGATTTACAATTTATCCCATTTATTACGGAGAATGAAATAGTAGCAGCAATTGATAAGATGTCTGATAGATTAAATAAAGATCTATCAGATAAAAATCCTTTATTTATTGGTGTGTTAAATGGTGCTTTTATGTTTGCTTCAGAAGTGCTAAAACGATTTCAATTTGATTGTAAAATTAGCTTTGTTAAATTGGCCTCATATAAGGGAACCAAAACAACCAGTGAGATTCAAGAATTAATAGGCTTAGAGGATAATATATCTGGACGGACCATCGTGGTTCTCGAAGATATTGTGGATACTGGAAATACGATAACTTTGTTGGATAAAATGCTCAGAGATAAAGATTGTAAAGAGGTTAAAGTTGCGACATTATTTTTTAAACCTGAAGCATATACTAAGAAAATTAAAATAGACTATTATGGGATCGAGATCCCTAATAAATTTATAGTGGGATACGGATTAGATTATGATGGTCTTGGCCGTAATCTCACAGATGTTTATCAACTAAAATCAAGTAACATGACAAATTTGGTGTTGTTTGGCCCTCCAGGAGCAGGAAAGGGAACACAAGCAGAAGTTTTGAAACAAAAATATGATCTAATACATATCTCTACAGGAGATGTATTTAGGTACAATATAAAAAATGCGACTAAACTTGGCACATTGGCAAAATCATATATTGATAAAGGACAATTAGTTCCTGATGAGGTTACTATAAATATGCTTAATGCCGAAGTTGACAAGAATCCAGATGCCAATGGTTTTATTTTCGATGGCTTTCCCCGAACTGAGGCGCAGGCAGATTCATTATCAGAATTATTGGTTTCAAAGGGATCAGAAGTAAGCGCCATGGTGGCATTAGAGGTTGATGATGAGGTATTGGTACAAAGATTATTAGAAAGAGGTAAGACTTCAGGGCGTCCTGATGATGCAGATGAGACAGTAATTCGTAATCGAATTAAAGTGTATTATGATGAGACTGCGATCTTAAAAAATTACTACCAGAAGCAAAATAAATATTTTGGAGTTGATGGAGTAGGAGCGATTAACGAAATTACAGAAAGATTAAGTCAGGTAATTGATAAGCTTTAACGTTGTCTTGATGTAGTTTTCAAGAATATCTTTTTCATTGGATTTCATTAAAATGACTTTAATATATACTGTAATTATAGGAAACGAATTATGACAGAAGGGAATTTTGTAGATTATGTAAAGTTGCATATTGCTTCCGGAAACGGAGGTAAGGGATCTGCGCACCTACATCGTGAAAAGTATATATCCAAAGGAGGTCCTGATGGTGGAGACGGAGGCCGTGGAGGGCATATAATTATACGTGCTAATCCAAATATGTGGACCTTGTACCATCTTAAGTTTAAGCGTCATTTTAAAGCCGGTCATGGTGGACATGGTAGTAAAAACCGAAGTACAGGAGCAGATGGGGAAGATATTTATGTTGATGTACCCCTGGGAACTGTAATTCGAGATACTGAAACACAAAGTATTATTAAAGAGATTACCGAAGAGGGACAAGAATATATCGTTGTAGAAGGGGGAATGGGAGGTCGTGGTAACTGGCACTTTAAAAGCCCAACCAATCAAACACCACGGTATGCTCAACCTGGTATAGAAGGACAACAGCGTGATATTACCTTAGAGCTAAAAGTACTGGCAGATGTGGGGCTGGTTGGATTTCCTAACGCTGGAAAATCAACGCTGTTATCTGTAATTACCGCTGCAAAACCAAAGATTGCCGATTACGAATTTACTACCTTAAAGCCTAATTTAGGTATTGTAGAATATCGTGATTTTCAAACTTTTGTAATGGCTGATATCCCTGGTATAATTGAGGGTGCTGCAGAGGGTAAAGGGATCGGACATCGTTTTTTACGACACATTGAGCGTAACTCTACATTACTTTTTCTTATTCCGGCAGATGCACCAGATATAGTAGAACAATATGAGATTCTTCTGGATGAGTTGCGGCGCTATAATCCTGATCTTTTGGATAAAGACAGACTTATTGCCATTTCAAAATGTGATATGCTGGATGATGAGTTGAAAGAAGAATTGAAAACAGAATTAGACGGGCAATTTAATGTTCCTTATTTATTTATCTCCTCGGTTGCTCAACAAGGACTACAAGAATTAAAAGATAAGTTGTGGCAAATGCTGAATAATTAACCTAAACGGAATAGCCTTGTTTTAGAATTCCGTTTGCTGCTTCTGGATGTTTTTTAAGATAAGCAGCTACAAAAGGGCATAGCGGAACAAGTTGATATCCTTTTTCACGAATATAAGCTAAAGTTTTCTTTATAATCACACTCCCTAATCCGTTACCTTCTAACGATCTGGGAACTTCTGTATGCGTTAGGTATATTGATTCTCCTTTGGCCAAAATATACTCAATAAAGGCAACCTTATCTTCTACATGCAATTCAAAACGTTTTTTTGGATGATCGGTATTGTTAATGAGCGTTAATTGTGACCAGTTTTTCTTTTCCATAGTAACCATGTTTTTAAGATACTTTCAAATTTAAAAGATTTAGGATGGTGCAGGACTTAATAATAGGTTAAAGTTCATGGAGCAAGCGCATCATATATTCTAATACAAATAGTATTATCAACTTTATAGAAATAAGGATATGAATTTCAAGATATTGTTCCTCAATCAGACTTAGGTTAAACCCAGCTAACGCTTCAGAGAAAACCAAATAATCCGAAGGAGCTTTGATTCCTATAGTTAAGATCATTGCCCAACCAAAAATCAATTATAGAAAATCACTAAATTTGGCAGAGAGCGATGTTTTGAAGCCAATACTTATACATAGAGCTAAAAATCTTCATAAGCGAGGCAATACTACCAATAATATTTATAAGGTTTATGAGAGTAAGTAGTTTGTGTATGCTAAAAAACTATTCTATTCATCCCAAGCAGATTTCTCTTCTGGCCATAAACCTAACTTATCTGCAGCCGATAAAAACTCAATAGTTAAACTAACCCTTGTAAGAGCTTGATGCAAATTGCTTTTATTTTCAAGTTACAAATAGATTAATCTTGAGAAGGTATTGGTTCCATTAAAGTAGCACGGCCAATTCTGTTCCATACATTGATACAACAAATACCCATAATGATGTCTGCTATTTCTTCTTCTTCAAGCAATTTAACGGCTTTTTGATAAAGTTTCTCGCTTAATCCATGTGTAGAAATATTGGTTATTTCCTCGGTCATTTCTAGAATTATCTGTTCTTCTTCAGTGAAAAAGGGAGACTCTCTCCAGGTTGATAGCGCATGAATACGATATTGCTTTTCTCCCTGTTGCACAGCTTCTTTGATATGAGATTGTACACAATATGCGCATCCATTAATTTGAGAGGCTCTTATCTGTATTAATAAAAACGCTGTGGTCGATAAGGTACTTTTCTTAAGATCATTGTAGAGATCAAATATTGGCTTGTAAGCTGTTGGCTTCACCTCATTAATGTCAATTCTTTTTGTTTTCATGTCTTTGTTTTAAGGGTTAAAAGACAAAATTCAAGATAAAGAATGAGGAAAAAATTAATCTAGATTAAGAAACAAATTACATCTTTTTACGACCTCTTATTTTACTTAAAAATTCTGGAGTAAATCCCAGATATGATGCGAGCATATATTGGGGAACTCTCTGTACGAAATCAGGATTGTGTTTGCAGAAAATGTTATAAAGTTCTTCGCCAGATAGGTTGTACATGAATTGAATTCTACGTTGATCGGCAATTCTAACTTTCTCCAGGATGATTCTAAAGTATCTGTTCAATTCTAGAGAATCTTTTAGAATGGTATCCAGTTTTTGCTTGTTTATTTTTAATACAATCGAATCCTCTGCAGCCTGAATGTTCAGTTTTGAAGGGGTTTGGTTAATAAAACTGTCAATATTTGTTAGCCACCAGTTTTCAATTCCGAAGTTAACGATCTTTTCTACTCCCTTTTCATTGACAAAAAATGACCGAAGGCAACCTTTAAGGATAAAATACTGGTGTTTGCAATATTGTCCTTGCTTTATCAAGGATTCTTTATTTTTCAAGGTTTCAAACGTCATAGCATCAAGAAAAGTTTGAAGGTCACTTTCTGGTGGGGATACAAATTTTAGTATGTGATTTTTGAGTTGATCTTTCATATTTCAAGAAAATAGAGGTCTTAATTATCGTTTGTATTATTATTCTTTTTTTAGAATCAAAAACTCGTCATCCATTACATTTCCGACTAAAATTAGGTCTTCAAATGGTGCGGCAACGCTAGAGCCCGACATAATTTTTCCGTCCTCTACATATATTTTCTCTACTGTATAATCGCCTTTACCCCTATATTCTATTTTGATGATTTCTGAAGGTGCAGTTTCTTTTTTTCCTTTGGCGTAAGCTTTAAACCTTAATAGATTTGGATGTCCGCCACTCCATAAGTTTCCCTGGCCATCGATTTCTATGTTATCTACTCCAGTGCCGCAAGGGATATCTTCAATAAAGTCTAAAGAGCCATCATTTTTTTTGAGGTATACTTTTATCAGGAAGCCTCGGGGAGAGGCTACATAAATTAGGTTACGTTTGAGATCAAAATTTATTCCGTTTGCATAAGCGATACCATGAGCGACTTCTTTAAATGAATTACCATCATAATACACAACATTAGCAACTGAAAGTCCACCATATTCTTCTATAAGTTTACCAATTCCTTTGGAGTAACCATGATCGTTGGTAAAGTAGAAACGATTTTCATCGATCATAACCAAGTCATTCGGACTAATCATAGAGGCATCGGTCAGAGATCTTAGATGATTTATATTTTGACCGTCAAAAGTGAAGACTTCAAGCGAGTGTTCATTGGAGGTATGATTAACCGCCATTATCGTATAAGTACTATCTTTTTTGATCATGGAGATGCCATGGGGAGCAAAAGGTTTGTCAAAAGAAGCAGTGAGATGTTTAATAGAAAATTTTTTGTTCTTTAAATCCATAAGATACAATCCTCCTTGCTCTTGTTCGGTAGGAGGGTAAACAGCCCTATTGGTGGATGAGATCAATGCAAAATGGTCTGTGTCGCTTATAGTAATATCCTCTGCTCCTGGTAGAGGAACTTTTTTTAAAATAGTGCCTTGAAATTGATTATTAATTGTTCTGAAAAATCCTGTTGATATAAGAGTATGGGAAACGAAACCTGTGATAAGAACTAAAATTACTAAGGAAATTCTTTTGATAAGACGACGCATAAAATGATGAGCTTTATTTTTTTTTGGCTTATCCCCTGGTATAGAATTGACAAGTCTAAATATACCAAATAAATTCTACTGAAATAGACAATATATTACTCCGTTGAAAACTACGCTTCATATAATCATAAAATAAGATATTTAATGTATTGGTTGACTGCTTAAATTGAGTACGCTTACTAATCCAAATCCAACGGATACTCATTCGTTAACATATATTAACTCAATTTAAAATATTTTTAACATAGTAAAAAATAATACCGCGTGTCCATATCAGTTTAATCTGTATATGTAATTATCAACCTCAATTTTTCAAAATGAAAATTCAAAATATTACAACTGTTTTAGTCTTGTCTGCATTAGTATTAACTACATCATGTGATATGATAAAAACGGACGTTTCTCAACAGGACGGGAAGGATAAATTAATAGCACAGAATATAACCGATATTGAAAAAGTAGAAGAAAAACTACCAACGATAACCGAATTTGTTTCTGTAGATAAGGGATTTTCTAGGTTTGTTGCTGCGTTAAAAGCTACAGAACTGGATAAAACATTAAATGAAGAAAAAGGATATACGGTTTTTGCACCTATAAATACAGCTTTCGATGGCTTCTCTGAGGGTGTTGTTGAAAAGCTCTTAAAGCCAGAAAATAAAGATCAACTTACTGAAATCATAAAATATCATATTATTCCAAGTGTTATTACCAAAGAGGATATCATTACTGCCATAAATGAAGGTAGAGGAAGCGTGCCTTTGAGAACCTTAGGAGGAAAAAAATTAACAGCTTCCCTAAAAGGTAATAGTGTATTTTTAATTGATGAAATGGGTAATGGAGGTAAATTGATCACTACTGATGTAGAGGCAGCTAATGGATTCATTAATACGATAGATGGTGTAATGCAGCCTAAAAAATAGCCACATTCTTCTTACGTTTTACATAACAAAAAAGCGGAAACTTCACTAAAAAGCTTCCGTTTTTTATTGATGCATTTTTAATAATCTAAAATCGTAGGGTGTCCATAAACAGGCTTTGATACCGCTTTGTTTTAATCCGGTATTTACCCAACTGTTGCACGTTCTAAAACAATTGTAATTTCCTGTAGCTTCATAAAAATCATCATTTTTAAATATCCCAGTCCCGGGAGTAAAACCTTATTGCCATATGAATCTAATTGGAAGGTCTTACTAATATATGAGTTCATCTTTTCAAGCTGAACGCTACTTATTTTTATTTCGGCCCAATCTTTTTGGGTCTTTGAATATCTAGTTACATGTATTAATGTTGAGGTATTTACAAACAAGGCTCTAAATCCATTTACAAAGGTCAAATCTCCCCAGGTTGGTGTTTCGACATAAAAGATTCTGTCTCCCCAGCCAAACGAAAAAAACTGTTCCTGATCTTCAAATTTTAATCCATCAAGAATTAATGGATTCAGATTTTTCTTGGGAATGATTATTTCTAAATGTACGCCATTAGAGCTCAAATAGATACTATGATCATTTTTGGTTATGTCATTATCATTGTTAACAGGAATATAAGTTAAGATCAAAGACACAAGAAGATATGTAATTGGTATCATTAAAATGAATCCAATATATCGTAGTATTTTAGTGATGCGACTTTTCATTTTCTTACATACCTGATAGGTCTAAAAATAATCGAAAAAGTTACTTTTTTCAATCAATTTTAATTCGTACTCCTTTAGAATGACTAGAAAACTCTGGTGCATACATACTTTGAATGGTGGTAATACCGTTAGAGAAATCCCCTTTATTATTTACTCTTAAATCGTATTCAAAAATATATACTCCTTTCGGTAAATAATCAAAGAAAAAGTTTGTGGCAGCGTCTTTTGTGCTTTCATAATACCCTAAACCATCTTGCCACTTATATTGAGAAATTACATTGATAGGTTCTAAACCAGAAGCCCTCATATCTTTCATATGTACAAACTCCATCGCCCGATCTGATCTCAACTCAATACGTACTCGCACTAAATCACCCAGCTTCAAATTGGTTTCACTAGTTATTTCTGTAATTACTTCACCGGTATCTGTATTTTTCTTCAAGAATAGTTTTTTCTTAAGAGATAATGGGGTTTTGGCTGAGGTGATTTTATCAAGGTTTTCAAAATACTGCCAATACAAGGCACCCCAGGCAACACCTTTTTCTTTTTTGGTGATTTTGGCAGTGGCCATATTGGGCTCTATCTCATTGCTATTCCAAGAGGTTTTAAAATACCCCGTACCAGCTTCAACTTTTACACCATCCATTTTGCTTGGATCAATTTTTTGATCTCCCAAAACAATTTCTACCATATCGGTAACAGATAACCAGTCGCTACCTTGCAATAATAATGAGTAGACTGCATCAGAAGTAGCTTTGGTAGTTTGCCAGCGATTGGTTTGCTTGTGTTTTAATAACCAAACTTTAAGATTATCAACGATTTCTGTTCTCTTTGTTTCGGTTTCAATTTCAGAAAATACTTCTATCATTAACGATTGCGTTTCTATAGGAGCTTGATACCAATACCAACTTGCAGTGTTAGATTTCCAATACATTCCCAGTTCCTCGCTGGTAATACTTCTTTCATCCAAAGATCTTATGATTTTTGCAGCAGTAGATGCATTTTCATTTCGATTTAAGATCAACGCTAGCATACCTTGGGCATACAAACCTTGCTTCAACCAATATTTATTGGATTGATCTAAGTAATAATCCCATGCTTCATTGGTGCTTTTTGGCCTTTTGATATCGACAAAGAAACTACGCATATACAGGTAATGAACCTGAGTATAACTAAGGTGGTTTTTGTTGATGTCGATTTTATTTCTTTTACAATATCTTTTTAGTGCTTCATATTCTTTTACAAATTCCTTATCAAGAAAACGAACAGCATTCTGTAACATATTTGCCGTATTGCTATCAAATTGGGTAACTCCTAACTTTTTAAGATGCCCGAAGCCAGTTGCTATATGTTGCGTGATAAATCGGTTTTCATGACCACCTTTAAACCATGGGAATCCACCAGAGCCATACTGCATTTGTCTAAGTTTATTTAAAGCAGATTGTAGCTCATTATTCATCTTATTTAGGTCAAAAAGCAAAGCAATTCGCTTCTTTTGTTCAGTTTCACTTTGTGCATCACGCAACCATGGGGTTTCTTGAATAATTAAAGATTTAAGCTCCTGATTTTTTTCTAAATCGCTAAGCAATGCATCAGTAGATTTCCATTGATTAAATACTTCCTGAATTCTCGGGTTAGAATTTGCTATATGGCTGGCCAAAGCATTAGCATAGTATCTGGAGAATGTCTGCTCAGAGCATTCATATGGATACTCCATCAAATAAGGTAATGCTTGTACAGCATACCATGCAGGATTAGACGTGATCTCGAGTGTAAGCTTATGATGCTTAAGCGTAGTGGAGGTGTTGTTTTTTAATTTATCAAGGGTAAATGTCTTACTCTCATTAGAACGAATCCACATGGGTAAGGTCTCGGTCACCAACATTCTGTTAGAAAGTACTGGAAGTACATTTTGTTCACCATCTGCAAAATCACCAGCCTTGGCGACAATTTTGTATTGTACAGTCTGAACGTTATCAGGAATTTTTAATTCCCAAGAAATACTGGTATTTCCTTTGGCTTTCACTTCAAAATTCTGGCGAGCACTGCTATTTTGCAATGCTGCATCGATGGATGTATTAGTTAATGCATCAAACAATTGTAGCTCTACGACTCCTTCTAAATCTTTGTTTGCTAGGTTTGATATTTTCGAACTTAAAACAATTTTGTCACCTTCTCTAAGGAACCTTGGAGGGTTGGGAAGAACCATTAATTCTTTTTGTGTAACCGTTTCTAAAGTAGTCGTTGCCGCATTTAACTCTTTTGTATGTGCTAGTAATTGCAATTTCCATTTGGTTAATGCTTCTGGTGCTGTAAAACTAAAACTTACATTACCTTCGGGATCTGTGGTTAATTGCGGAAAGAAAAAGGCAGTTTCCTGAAAGTTTTTTCTAATTTTCACCCCCTCAAGAGACGTATCTTTTTTGTCTTTTTCTATACTTTCATCCTTCTCTTTTGGTTTATCTGTACTAACATCGTTTGCCTGACCGGCTACAGCTACTTCGTCTGCGGCAGATTCTTCCTCAACCATTTCCATAGCAGCCATTGGAGCGGCTGATTTTTTCATCATTCTTCTTCTTACTGCATAATATTGCTGACCAAAATACAATCCAAACCAATTAAGTTGATCATAACCCTGATCACTATAGTAATATCCGGGATCACTATGATTATTTAATTTAAATGCGGTAAGACTAAAACTGCGTGATGCTTGCCTACTGCTTTGCGAATTATAGACTGGGCGATAGATTGGATTAAAATACCATTGATGGGGCTTAAATTGATCTAAGGAAGCATCATACATACTTGCCAAAAGTTCTGCAGTTACTTTATCACCTTTTGGTCCTTTAATGATAAAGCTCCAGGTTTCTTGCTGGCCAGGTTTTAGTTTATCTCTAAAGGTTTTGGTTTCTATGCTAAGCTCGGTTGGTTCATAGGGCACTGCAATTGGGATGACCCCATTTTGATAATCATTATAATTAGCAAAACTATAACTCACAGTGAAACCACCCAAGTCTTCTTTTTTAACTGGTATTTTGATCGTTTTACTACTTCTGGAAAGTTGTATAAGCTGTGTTTCTATGATCTTGTGGTTCTTTTCGATATCAACGGTTATAGTTATGTCTTTAGATGCAGAACTTAGTTTGATAATCGCTACTTCTCCAATTTTATATGATGTTTTATTGGTTGTGATCTCAAATAATTGTTGATCACTAATGGTTTTATCGTCCTGACCAAAAACCGAAATATAATTTATGTCTTTCACCTCTTGACCAAATCGATCTTCGGTATTTAATTCTATAACGTATTTTCCAGATTCCCATTTCTTTGTAGCTCCCAGAGCTATTTCATGAGTTCCTAATTCGTTTCTTTTGGTAGAAGCTGTGTTAAATGATGTATCAAATACTAATGCTCCCTTTTCCCAGGTTCTGTAATCAGATTCATTGTTAAAAGCGTCGTGCGGAAACAGTTTATCAAATTCTTCTTCTAAAAAACCAGGATAGTCAGGAGCTTTCCATGGGCGCTGACGTAATGGTTTGTCTGGTGCTTTTAACTTGAAGATTTTTATACTTCCTGTAGCTGCAATTGCCTCATTATTTAGGTTTTTTGTTGTTATGGTAAGTTTGTGATCTTTTTGTGTTTTATCAATTTCGTTTTCGACAGTAACTGTAGCTGTCATCGTATGATAGCCAACATTTACTATTGTGGTTGTGCTTCTGGTTTCACCATTAATATCGGTAACATCTGCAGTTACTTCGTAATTAAAAATAGGTAGATTTTCTTTGTCAACACTGGGGTCAGGAAGTGCGACAAAATCAATCATATATTCGCCTTTTTCATTAGTTTTTGTCTCACCATGGGTGATCTCTTGTGGTTCTGAGGTGTATCTAGGGTACCAATAACACCATCTTGGATATTGTACTTTTCTGTGAACTCTATATACTACTTTGGCATCGGTAATGTTACTTCCAGCATAGGCAGTAGCCGTAGCAGTAAGTTTTATAGTATCGTTGATCTTGTAAGTTTGGCTAACAGGATTGAATTTGGTTTCAAACTTGGGGCGTTTATATTCTTCAACAGAAATAGAAATACTTTGATAATTATTAGTTTGTAGAGTGTATATACCTGTTAAACCTGTAGACGGTAAAATAAATTCACCTGTAAATGATCCATACTCGTTGGTTTTAAAAGATAAGGTTTTTATCTCTTGACCATTAACATCTCTTAAGGTTACAAAAGTCGACTGATTGGGCAGTACTTTAAAATCTTCTTTGCCAGTAGCCGACATCATTATGCCTTTAAAATAGACTATCTGGCCAGGTCTATAAATACTACGATCTGTAAAAAGAAAAGTATTTTGTCGAGTTGCGTTATCATCGTTATTGGGTTTGTAGGATTGATTTAAATAATATCCCTCAAAATATGCCTGGTCTTTTTCATGAGTTACTGTAATTGTGACATCATAGAAATAGTTATTTAATGCCAAATACGCCTGACCTTTTTGATCTGTAGATATAGTTTTATCTAGTTTGTTTCTGTAACCTCGTTCACTTTCAGTTTTCAGGTGTACTTTGGCATTAACAATAGGTTTTCCTGTATTGCGATCGATTACCTGAAATATCGATTTTTCTGGAGTACGATTTTCAACCAATGCCAGGTTACTTATTTGTACATCTCCATAAGAAAATAGACTTTCCTGTGATAGCTCTTTTGTAATAGTGGCTACAATTAGATATCCTCCTTGGTCAAGCTCTGGTAACAAAACTTCGGTGGTATGGGTTTGAAAATCTTTCTCATTCTTGATTTCAGATTTCCAGGTTTTACTGGTCTTTAAATTGCTTAGAAACTTGACTTTTTCATCGGTTTTATACAATCTATTCAAAGATTTTAATTGTTTTCGATCAACTTTTAAAGCTCTTAAATAGAGTTTGTCAAGATTCTTGTAGGTTACTAATAATCGTGTCGGTTGTTGAATGGGTACATATTTTTCAGTTTTAATTGCAAGTTCTGGATGAAGAATTTGATCTTTTAGTGTTTTACATTTATTTGCTCCTCTAGAATCTGGAAATTTTTCAATGGCCCTATTGCATACTTCTATAGCTTCTTTAAGTTTCCATTGATGTATTTCATTCTCCTTCGCAATAAAAGTAGCGGCTTGTTCTTTATATAAATTTGCAATTTCGAAATTGTATAAAGCAGAAACACTTTTGGTAGCAAACCTTTCTTTTTCTAAAGATAAGATTTCCAGGAAAACAGTTTGTTTGTCATTAAATATAGCATTGTCATAAACAAATTTTAAACGTTCTATATTCACTTCGGTTAAAGCTTCAGGAGTATTGTCTCTACTATGAAATCGTATTAAATTCTGGTATAGCTTTAATGCGTTACCTTGAAGCGACAAAGAATCTTCTGGTACTATGTTTAGAGAAATGAAAGAAACATACTCTTTGAGATATTTACTATCATTAATAGTAAAAGCAAAAGCTGGTTTTGTGATATTAGTTTCTGAAGTTTTATAAAACTCCAGAGCATTATGTAGCAAGAAGTCATAGAGCGTTGGCCTGTATTTTTTAGAATCGCTACTCGTATTTAAGATATCATCAAATTTTTTAAGATCCGTTTGCTGCGCCAACACTCCGTTTTTGATAGATTTTTGGTAGTACCAATGAATTTCGGTAAACAAAGTCTCGAGATCCCATGTTCTAAAATCTTCTTGGTCTACTTTTGCTGATGTTTGTGTTCGATTGTAAAATTTCCACCTGTTTTGTTGAAAATATTGCCAGTAGAGGTTGGCCAAAATGCTTTCTAAGATATTTCTTTTGGGGAATTCACTTTGGTTAATTTCATCTTTAAAATCCTTGATGATGGTTAGTTGTGCATTTTCCTCGAGAGTAAGCAAATATTTTGCTTTGTACAATAATGATTTTATAAGCTGATTGTCATTATTCTCGGCTTTAGAGGTATTGTAAATATTTTCAACAAGTTCTAGAGCAGATTTTGGTAATCCTTGCTCTTCAAAAGCCTTCACTTTTTTCCAATCGGTCGAATATTCATTTTGACCTTTCATATTGTTTAGATTTGCTATACAGATTATAATAAGGATGATATATTTTTTCATCATTTAGGTTTTAGATTTTTTATACAAACAATAGCCATACCAAATGTATTGATGAATTTTTATTTATTTGTAAATAACATTATAAAGCTACGTATTTGAAATGAGCCTTAACAATTTTGCGATTATAAATTAAGATCTAATTCAAATTCAATACTTGCTTCAAAGAAAAAAGTAAAAATCAGTAAATTAAACTATGAATTAGGGAAAGAGAGGTTTGGTTGAGTGTGTATTGGTGTAAGAATAGACAATTGTTTGTAAATATAGACATTGATCCACATTTGATTTTTATTTCTAGTTCTTTTATTATTCATTGTAGATTGTATCTTTACGATCAGATTTAACAATAAATTATGCGTGTACATTTTATAGCAATAGGAGGCAGTGCAATGCACAATCTAGCTATTGCATTGCATCAAAAAGGATATCAGATAACAGGAAGTGATGACACCATTTTTGAACCCTCAAAATCTAGACTAGACCGACATGGGTTATTACCTAATGAGTTTGGCTGGTTCCCCGAAAAGATAACAAAAGATCTTGATGCAATTATTTTGGGAATGCACGCAAAAGAGGATAACGCAGAACTTCTTAGAGCCCAGGAATTACAATTGACCATCTATTCTTATCCAGAGTTTTTATATGAGCAGTCCAAAAATAAAACTCGTGTAGTCATCGGTGGATCACATGGTAAAACAACAATTACCTCAATGATTTTACATGTATTACATTATCATGAGAAAGAAGTAGATTATATGGTAGGAGCACAATTAGAGGGTTTTGATACCATGGTTCACCTTACTGAAGAGAATGATTTTATGGTGTTAGAAGGGGATGAGTACTTGTCATCTCCAATAGATAGAAGACCAAAATTTCATTTATATCAGCCCAATATAGCCCTTGTAAGTGGAATTGCGTGGGATCACATTAATGTGTTTCCAACTTTTGAGAATTATGTTGATCAATTTAGGGTATTTATGAATTCTATTGTAAATGGAGGTGCTCTAGTTTATAATGAAGAAGATGAGGAGGTAAAAAAACTCGCTGAAGCAACTGAAAATCCAATCAGAAAATTTCCCTACACTACACCTGAATATAGTGTTGAAGATGGAGAGACATTGCTTTTTACTCCCGAAGGAGAAATGCCAATTGAAGTTTTTGGAGCCCATAATTTAAGTAATTTGGCAGGTGCAAAATGGATTTGTCAGCATATGGGAATTGATGAGGATGATTTTTATGAAGCGATAGCCTCTTTTAAAGGAGCATCCAAAAGACTCGAAAAAATTGCAGAAAATTCTACATCGGTTGCCTACAAGGATTTTGCACATAGCCCTTCTAAAGTGAGCGCCACTACAAAAGCTGTAAAAGATCAATATCATAATAGAACAGTAATCGCCTGTTTAGAATTACATACCTATAGTAGTTTAAATGCAGAGTTTTTAAAAGAATATAAAGGAGCTTTAGATGCAGCAGACGAAGCTGTGGTGTTTTATTCTCCTAAGGCAGTAAATATTAAACAATTGGAAGAGATATCTGCTGATCAAATTGAAGAAGCGTTTAGCCGGGAAGATTTAATTATCTACACTAATCCAGAAGAGTTTCAACATTATCTAAAAAACAAAAATTTTTCTAATACTGCCTTAGTTCTTATGAGTAGTGGGAATTACGGGGGGCTTAATTTTGATGAAATAAAAGAATGGTTTTGAGGTATTTATAGATACCTAAAAATGCTTTTCAAACAATTCATTTACAAAATTGGAAACACTTTTTTGATTGTTCTTAATTAGTTCTCGCTTTGCATTTTCTATATCTTTAGGGACTTTATCCTGACTTAATTTAAATTTTCCTTCCCAATTATGTATTTCTATTTCGAAACAATGAATATAAGGCACCAAGCGATCCATTCTTACATCTTCATGATCTAAAACAAATTTTTGATCTGGCGACTCAAGGAAATTTGTCATGGTCACTATCGAATTTTTTATGATTTCTGTATCTACGATTTCTTTTACAATACCAGTCGCATGGGCGATAATATAATTCCAGGTGGGTAATTGTTTTGTGGTGTATATCGACGGAGAAATATAGGTCTGTGGTCCTTGAAATACTGTACAAACAGGATAGTCATTTTTTAATAAATTAACATGGGGGTTATTTGCGTCAATATGACCTATGAGTTTCTGACCATGAAAAATCAAGGGAGCATGAGTAATAAAAGGAGTACTGTTTTTTGCTGATATTATGGCAGCAAGGGGATACGTTTTGGCTACTTCCTTTATATTTTCTGGATTATAGTCCTGGTGATGTTTTGGTGGATACACTATTTATACGTTAAATTGTTGAAGATGATGATCTAGATGTTTGTACTGCATTTGCCCCCATTGTTCATTGGTAAATTTTCCAAACATAGGATGAGGATCCCATTCTTTTTTGTCTCTTTGATTAGAAAATTCTGCAACCAGTTTTAGAAGTTCATGTTTTTCTTTATCAAATTCTTTTTGTTCTACAACTTTTAGTTTTGAATGCGTGGGTAGATTTTTTCTCCATGGCTTATTATTATACAGTGATTTTTTGAAGAATAACTTTGCCAGTACGTTAGGTTTTAACTTGGGATGTTCTTTTTTTAAAGCAATTTTTAAAGGAAACTGACAATGATTGAACATCTGGGCTACATTCATTTTACCCCATAAAGAAGAACTTTCATTGGATAGTTTATTAATTCTATTTTCAATTTCTTGCAGGGCAGGTTCTTCGAATAATGATTTCATGATTACGAATTTTGAGATCAATGATACTCAAAAATAATATATTTTAAGATTTTAAAATAATAAAGGCGAATCACATGATTCGCCTTTATCTATATAAGTATATACTTTCTTAATTAACTTGCTTCATCGAAGAATAAACTCAAGAACCCGTCCAGATCATCAGTACCTGCTATGTCTTTAGGTGTACCTAAGTTGATCATTAATGGCTGATCTTTAATTTTACCATGTAAAAAATATTGAAAAGTAGTTCCCATTTTGAATTTATAACCCTTGAGTTGAGAACCAAATGAAGTAAAAGTTACTTCAGTTTTAGAACTATTACTCTCTGCAAACGCGCTTATTGTAGCATCAAAAACAGCAGATAACATATCGTCAGTATAGTAATCCCATTTTATAGACGTACCATCACAGGCTTGCAACTCATATTCCGATTGAGCTTCACATCCTCTAGGAACTTGTATGTTATTTCCTACTAAATTTAAAAAGGAAACTTTCTTATCCTGACCGTAAAAGCTCAAAGTAACAAGAAATAAAACGAGGGTAAAAATATTCTTCATAAATAGGTTAATTTGAAGTTGTTAAATTATTCATTTTTGGATTTTGGGTGACCAAATATAGTAAAACTTTCATTTTCAAACAAATATATAGATTAAATATTGAGGAATATTTAATTATATATCGCTTCTTTTAAAGTATTAAAAATCTAATAATGTCTTGTTTTTGAGCTAAATAGTTTATACTTACAAATAGAAATAATTGTATTATTTTAACAAATAAAAGTAATATATGAAAGAGTTAAACTCCTCTTTTTCTATCAAGGAATGGAGCGAAAATGATCGTCCAAGGGAAAAATTAATCGCTAAAGGGAAAAATACGTTGACCGATGCAGAAATAATAGCCATATTAATAGGATCTGGGAATCGTGAAGAGAGTGCTGTCGCATTAAGCAAACGAATTTTAGCTAGTGTTAATCACAAGATTGATGGCCTGGGAAAATTGTCAATTAAACAATTGATGGAGTTCAAAGGAATAGGAGAAGCAAAAGCAATTGCCATTATAGCAGGATTAGAATTAGGACGTAGAAGAAAAAAAGAGGGAGTAGAGATTGTTCCAAAAATTACATGTAGCAAAGATGTATTTGATCTTCTTCGTCCGGTTATAGGTGATTTAGATCACGAAGAGTTTTGGGTATTGTATTTAAACAATGCAAATAAAATTTTACAAAAGAAACAAGTTAGTGTAGGGGGGAAAACTGGTACGCTAGTAGATGCCAGAATAGTGTATCGATCTGCCCTGGAATACGGAGCAACTGGAATAATCATTGCACACAACCATCCAAGCGGTTCTTTGTTACCTAGTAAATCGGATAAAGATTTGACGCAAAAATTGAAACAGGCCGGGGCCAGTTTAGATATCAATGTACTAGATCATCTTATTGTAACAGAAAAAAGTTATTTTAGCTTTGCTGATGAATCCATATTATAACCCACGATTTCGATGTTATTGATATATGTACAAAAGATCACTCCAAGAGTTTCTTACATTTTTAAACATATTTGTAGGAGAATATTAGGAATCGAGGTTGATTTAACATCAAAGATAGAGGTCTTTATTGCTCATGATGGTCCTAAATTTTCTTATGGTAAGCAACCTTTAGGAAAAGAGCTGTATTTTCAAAGTGTCGAGTTGCTTTTTGAACATGGACTAAATGCTATAGATATTCATGTATTGGATTGGGAAGAGACCAAATGTTTTTTTGAAGTTAAACATCCAAATACAGCTTTGCCCTATGATATCTTTGCCGCATCATTTTATTTATTAACCAGGTATGAAGAATATTTACCCCACGTAAAAGATAATTTAGGGCGTTTTCCTGCTATAGAAAGTATTGGATATGAAAACGGATTTTTACAAGATCCCGTCGTTGATATATGGGCTTTCAAATTTAAAAGAGTTCTTGTTGATAAATATTCTAACTTACAATTCGATAAAAAGAAATTTACAATTATTCCTATAATTTCTGTAAGTGAAACATTTGCTTATAAAGATAAAGGTGTTTTAAGATCGTTGGGAGGGAGTTTGCGAGATTTGTGGAGGCTGAAATTAGATGAACTCTCCGATAGAATACGAGTTATACTTGGATTTAAAAAAGATCCATTTGATACTTTTGATTTTATCATAGATCTACAAAAACAAAAAAAAAGAAAATGTAAAGTGTTATTTGGATTAGGAGATTACTCAAATTATGAGAAAAATATAGGGTACAATAATCCTCAACATCGCATTGTTATAAAACATATATCAGATTATATTGATGTAGGGCTTAAAGTTTCTTATGAAGCCGTAAGTGATTTGCTTACATTAAACAAAGAGAAACAAAGAATGGAAGGTATTCTTAACAGGAGACTTAAATATGTTTTGTGTTCATTTTTTAAAATTAAATTACCCGAAGCTTATCGAAATTTTATTGAATTAGAGATACAAGAAGATTATTCTATGGGATATTCGAGATATTCTGGATTTAGGGCAGGTACTTGTACTCCTTTTATGTTTTACGATTTGGATTATGAAGTACAAACACCTTTGGTAATACATTCTTTTTGTATTGCCAACTTAGGGAAGCGAGAAGATTTTGAAAGCGAGACAGCTACGAGAAATGAAATTACTACTTATTTGGAAAAAGTTAAGAAGGTAGATGGAGTATTCATACCCATTTTTAGTAATGTTTTATTTAGTGAGCTCCATAGCCAGACATTTTGGAAATCAATTTTTGAATTCATTTGGAATACAGAAGATGAATAATACAATTAAACATATTTTTTTTGATCTCGACCATACTCTATGGGATTTTGATAAAAATTCGTCATTAGCATTTGGGATGATATTCGATAAGTTCAAAATACATCTCGAACTCGATTCTTTTTTTTATATATACCAACCTATTAATATGAAATACTGGAAACTTTACAGAGATGAAGAAGTTACCAAAGAAGAATTGAGAAGAAGAAGACTTATAGAGGCGTTTGATATTTTAGGTCAGAAATTTTCTTTAGAAATTATAGACGAGATGGCTCATGATTATATAGCCTTTTTACCGCTTAATAATCATTTAATTGGTGGTGCTAAAGAATTGTTGGAATATCTAAATCCAAAATATAATATGCATATCATAACAAATGGATTCAAAGAAGTTCAAAATAATAAGTTGTCAAATTCAGGAATAAAACACTTTTTTAAAACGGTTACTAATAGTGAAGAAGCAGGAGTAAAAAAACCTAATCCGTTTATTTTTGAACATGCCATAAAAATTTCAGGTGCAGCCACAAATAATAGCATTATGATTGGGGATAATTATGAAGCTGATATTTTAGGAGCCGAAGCAATTGGATTAAAGACTATCTGTTTTAATTACCATCGGGAAAAACTTCCAGAAAAAAACCTCCAGGTTTTTAATTTAAAACAGGTCAAAAATTATCTTTAGTCGTTAATATTTGTATTTTAATACAAGGTTTTTATGATCAAGTCGTATAGAAGAAATTAATTTTACATTTCTGCTAATAATTTGATAGAATATACTGATATTGCTAAAGCAAGAGGAGTATCTTTGCAGTTTGGTTTAATGTTATAATGTAATAAATATGATACGTTTTCTTTTTTTGGGAATTATTTTGGTTTCAAGTTTGAACATATTTAGTCAGAAAAGTGTGAATGATTATGAATATATTATTGTTCCCAGAACTTTCGAGTTTCTTAAAAAAGAAGATGCATATCAATTAAATTCGTTAACTAAGTTTTTATTTAACAAATACGGCTTCAATGCCTATGTCCAAGGAAAAGAAATGCCTATGGAACTAAAAGAAAATAGTTGTAGGGGGTTGTTGGTTCACGTAAAGAAGTCTTCCTCACTTTTTATGACCAAGTTGAATATAGAATTAAAAAACTGTGAAGACCAAGTAGTTTTTGTCTCTACTGAAGGTACAAGTAGGGAAAAAGAATTTAAAAAAGCATATCATGAAGCCTTACGTGATGCATTTAAGGATGTACAGAAATTGAACTATAAGTATAACGAATCACAAGAAGAGGATAAAAAAATAGTACAAATAAGTCCAGTTCCAGTTACAGAGAAACAAATTATTTTGGCAGAAAAAGAAAAAGCTGTAGAAATAAAAAACGAAGTATCAACTAGCTCGGGAGATTACGCTAACCAAGTCTCCAGGTCATACGTTTTAAATAACAAAGTATTCGTGTTTAAAAAGAAAGAATATGGATACGAGCTTTCAAAAAAGGAGGGAGAAAAGTTAATTTCTTTCGGAAAAATTTATAAACTTAAAAGAGATAATTCTTATTTGATTAATGGAGGCGATTTAAGTGGCAGCGGATATTTTGATAGCTTTGGAAATTTCATTCTGGAAAGAGTTAACCCGGTTACTGATAAAATAATTCTTGATACGTTCGCAAGGCAGTAATGCTGGATTTATCAATACCCATATTTCTTTCCCCATCTCGATTTGAGAAAAGCTCTAAATGAATTTTCACGCTGGTTGTCACCAGGCTCATAAAGTTTGGTATTCTTAATCTCATCGGGTAAAAATTCTTGGTCTGCAAAGTTTTTTTCGTGGTTATGAGCATATTTATAATCTTCGCCATACCCAAGTTCTTTCATTAATTTCGTGGGAGCATTTCTAATATGTAATGGTACCGATAAATCACCTGTTTGTTTGACCAGTTGTTGCGCTTTATTTATTGCCATATATGAGGCATTACTTTTTTGGGAGGTAGCAAGGTAAACCGCACATTGGCTTAAAATGATTCTTGCTTCTGGATATCCTATCGTATTTACTGCCTGAAAAGTATTGTTTGCCATGATCAAAGCTGTTGGATTTGCATTTCCTATATCTTCAGATGCTAAAATAATCATTCGTCTGGCTATAAATTTAAGATCTTCTCCTCCTTCAATCATACGTGCCAACCAATATACTGCAGCATTAGGGTCACTGCCCCGTATGGATTTAATGAATGCCGAGATAATATCATAATGCTGATCTCCTGTTTTGTCGTATCGCACTGTATTTTGTTGAACTAGTTTTAATACGAGATCATTAGTTATGATTATACTTCTATGGTTCTGACTTGAAACGATAAGTTCGAAAATATTAAGCAGCTTTCTTGCATCTCCTCCGCTTAATCTTAATAGGGCCTCGGTTTCTTTCAGAGTAATATCTTTTGATTTTAAATACTCGTCTTCGTGCATAGCACGATTCAATAAAGCTTCTAACTCTTCTTTGTCAAATGGGTTTAAAACATATACTTGACACCTTGACAAGAGTGCGGGAATGACCTCAAAACTTGGATTTTCTGTAGTTGCTCCGATAAGGGTGATCCAGCCTTTTTCTACTGCACCCAATAAAGAATCTTGTTGAGATTTGCTAAAACGATGAATTTCATCAATAAATAAAATCGGATTTTTTGAAGTAAACAAGCCACCACTTTGTTTTGCTTTATCAATGACATCTCTTACTTCTTTTACTCCACTATTTATAGCACTTAATGTATAAAATGGTCTTTGTGATTCTTGAGCAATTATATTTGCCAAAGTTGTTTTGCCAACCCCAGGTGGTCCCCATAAGATTAATGATGGAATGACCCCATTTTTTATTTGCTGGGTAAGTGAACCGTTATTTCCTATCAAATGTTCCTGACTAAGGTAGGATGTTAAAGATTTCGGACGTATTCTTTCGGCAAGAGGTTTATTTGTATTCATAAATACAAAGTTACAAAGCTTTATAAGATTATGAAGATTGAAAAGTCATTTCAAAATAACTATAGCATTCCCTGAAAGTAATAAAGTCTGCCATTTTAACTGATAAATTGATTTTGGACTTTTTTTTGATATATTTTTGGTGTTATGAAAAGAGAACAAGATGAGTTTAAATTTAATATTGGTGTAATAGGGTTTCCTTTATTATTTGTATTGATTATTTGGATCATTTTTTGGTTTGAAGTGCGTTTTAGACTAGATTTTAGTAGTTTTGGAGTGCTGCCAAGGACAGTTAAAGGTTTAAGAGGATTATTATTTTCCCCATTTATTCATTCTGATATTACGCACTTATGGCACAACACATTGCCATTACTTATTTTATCCTTGGCACTGTTTTATTTTTATCAATCCAACGCTTGGAAGGTTCTAATAATTGGAACTCTATTAACTGGAATAGCTACTTGGTTATTAGGGCGCACAGCAAATCATATTGGTGCCAGTGGGGTAGTATATATGTTGTTTGGTTTTTTATTTTTCAAAGGTATTATTGCTAAGCACTTTAGGTTAACTGCTCTATCTTTCGTTGTTGTTTTTATTTACGGAAGTATGGTGTGGTACATTCTACCTATAGATCCTAAAATTTCGTGGGAAGGGCATCTATCCGGCTTGTTTGTAGGAACATTATTAGCCTTTTTTATTAAAAGGGGAGTGGTAAGGCCTAAGAAATATTATTGGCAATCTTCGGATTATAATCCTGAGGAAGATGAATTCCTGAAACATTTTGATGAAAATGGTAATTTTATAGAAAAAATAGCAGAAGAGAATGAGGAAAAACCCGATGCAATACAGGTAATTTATGAATACAGGGATAAGACGGATGAGTCTAGAAAAACTGAGTGATTTATCATTGTCTTTGTCTTATAGTTTCATACAAAAATACACCGCAGGCCACAGAAACATTGAGGGAGCCTATTTCACCATACATGGGTAATTTTGCTTGTTTATCTACCAATTTTAGTACAGAATTTGATATGCCTTTTCCTTCACTTCCCATAATTATGGCTGTTGGTACAGCTAAATTTACTTCATATATCGTTTCAGCTGCTTTTTCTGATGCGGCTATTACCTGAATGCCGGAACCTTGTAAATAATACATGGCATCTTTTATATGATCTACTTTACATATCGGGATATTAAATACTGCGCCAGCAGAAGTTTTAATAGTATCGGCATTTACAGGAGCACCACCTTTTTTTTGTATGATGATTCCGTGAACACCAGTGCACTCGGCGGTTCTAATAATGGCTCCAAAATTGCGTACATCAGAAAGTTGGTCTAAAACAAGAAACAAAGGTGTTTTACCAGATTCAATTACTTCAAGAACCAGATTTTCTAAAACATAGAAGTTAATAGGTGAGATATAGGCAACCGCACCCTGATGATTTTTACGTGTAAGTCGATTAAGTTTTTCTAAAGGTACATAAGTAACATTTATATTTTGTTGACGTACCATAGCCAGCAGTTCTCTGGCTAACTCTCCCTGTAATCCTTTTTGAATAAAAAGTTTATCAATAGTTTTACCTGAGCTAATGGCTTCTATTATAGCTCTGATACCAAAAATTAAAGACTCTTGTTTCATGAACAACAAAGATATGTATAAAATAACAACCCTTTGGTATACCAAAGGGTTGTGTTGTTAAATTATTATTGTATTACTAAATTAATTGTAACCTGGATTTTGTTGATCTCGAATATTAGGGTTAGCATTTAATTCTGTAAGAGGAATAGGCATAGTAAATCTGAAATCAGTTGGTTCAAGTATACATGCATCATTTACTTCACAGTCTAGAGGATCTCTTTCGATTCTTCTATTACCTCTAACACCCAGACGCTTCAAATCCTTCCAACGATGTCCTTCAAAAGCAAATTCTATTCTTCTTTCATCTAAGATATCACCAAATGCCTCTTGCTGATCGGTATATACTGGTAATGGTTGAGGTGATCCGAATCTAGCATCTCTTAACTCTTTAATTAGAGCGGCAGTTGAATTAGCAGCACCATTAATATTTCCTTGAGCAGCTAAAGCTTCTGCTTTGATTAACAACATCTCTGCAATTCTAAATATTTTTAGATCATTAAGAAGAGGTTTTTCATTTCCAGGATATTTACCAACTACTAAGATATCATCTCTACGAAAATCTGCCGTAGTTTGGTAATTAGGACTAATTAATGACGTTTCATTAACTAACACATCATATCTCACGTCTGCTGGATCAATTTCATTAAATAACGATCGACCTATTTCAAAATAAGGCGAACCATCTATTGTTCCGTCAACAAAAGCAAAATTAGCTCCTACCCATCCAGCACCAAAACCGCTTCCGGTTTGAGCTTGTCTATCGTGGTCATCACCGATAGTACGCTCTAATTTGAAAATTATTCCTGCATTAGATGCATCAAGAAAAACATCAATATACTCATCACGTGTAGGTAAATCATATTTAGCTAATAATTCATCGGCCGCTGTAATGGCCTGAGCATATTGCTGTCTATATGCTGCAATTCTAGCATTCAAGGCAGTCACGAAATCTTGACTTACAAACGTAGCATTATCCTCATCGGTCAGTAAATTTGCAGCAGTTGTCAGATCTTCATTTATAAGAGTAAATACCTCTCCGTTAGTACTTCTAGGTAAAAACTGATCTGCAGTAGGAACAAAATCAACTAAAAATCCTGCCAAAGCATTATCATCAGTATAATCGGTACTAAAATAAGTTATGATCTGAAAATGAGCAAAGGCTCTCAGGGCATACGCTTGTCCTAAGATGTTATTGTACCTGGACTGTTCGTCTGCATCAGGAGTAATGAAAGATGCTCCTTCAATAACCCTATTAACAGCATTTAAAGCTGCATGATAAGTTAACCATTGTTGAGCAGGAGCACTACTTGCGGCATTTAACAGAAAGCCGTATTCTCCATTGCCAAGACCTTGGCCACCATTGTCAAAGCCAATCGAAAGTTCATCAGTAAAAACTGCGTTAAATTGAACTTCAGGCGAAGTGTCATAAATATTATAGACACCTAGTATACCAGAATTGAGATCTTCAACGTTCTGAAAGGCTTGTTCAGGGCCTAATCTTCCTGGTTGTTCTATATCTATTGCATCATTACACGACCAAAGTGCAATTGCGCATATAAAAACCGAAATTATGTTTTTAATTTTCATTGTCTCTTAATTTTTTGTTTAAAATCCTAATTCAAAACCTATAGATATAATTCTGGGAGTAGGATATAAATTACTTTGTAATTGTCCGTTTACATTAAATACTTCTGCATCAAAACCTCTCCAATCTGTAATAGTAAATAGATTTTCGCCATTTGCAAATATACGTACATTGCTAAAGCCTGTACCTTGAAGGTATTTTTCTGGAAATTGATAACCAATTTGAGCAAAACGTAATCTAACGAAATCTGAACTCGTTAAGTATCGATCTGAATTAACACCTAATGCAAGATTTGATGCAGTTAAAGATGGAATATCAGTATTGGTATTGTCTGGAGTCCATGCGTTAAGGAGATCTACTGAAGATCTAAACTGACCGATTGCAGTAGGATCCTGGAATCCTTGTAGGTCAAAATCAAATCTATCAACTCCTATAACATATCTAAATTGAGTAGTTGCAAAGAAACCTTTATAGCTTACTTTGAAACCAAAACCTCCTTCAAAATCAGGATATATATTTTTATCTAAGAAAACTCTATCATTATCAACATCTGGGGTTTCTGTAAGTTCACCATCAGCTGTAAAGAACAATAAGTTACCATTGTCTTGATTAACACCGGCATATCTGTACGTGAAATACTCTCCTAATAGTCCTCCTTCACGTAAAGATGTAGAAATACCTTGAAGGATCTGACCATCTTCAGTTGGAAGATCTATTATTTCTTGTTTATTATAGTTTCCTACAAAATCAAGAGTAAAATTAAATCCTTCAGGGTCAGAACTTCTTAGTACATCATAACTTAAGGAAAGATCAACACCAGAGTTTCTAAATTCACCAGTATTTGTATTTAAATCTGTAATAAAACGTTGTTCATTAACTGAATTCAGGGTTTCATTTGGATCAAATACCGCTGTAAGAGCAGAAATAGGAGTTCCTAAGAATAGATCAGAAGTCGTTTTACGATAATAGTCTACAGATCCTCTAAGCTTTCTTTGGAATACCTCAAAATCAAGACCAACGTTAAGTTGTGTAGTCGTTTCCCATTCTAAAGTAGGATTTCCAATTTGAGTTTGGAAAGTAGAGTTAAGTGCTCCATATCCTCCACCGGTACCATATAAATCACGAGGCAAATCTGCAGCATCGAAGTAAATTCCAGGAATAAGAAGATTACTGCTAATTCTTTGGTTACCTGTTGTACCATAAGAAGCTCTTAGTTTTAAAGCATCAAAACCTGAGTTCGCCATGAAATCTTCATTTCCAATGTTCCAACGACCAGATACAGAATAAAAAGTACCCCATCTATTAGTATCAGAGAATCTATAAGAAGCATCTCGTCGTATTGTACCGGTAAAACCAAATCTTGTATCATAATCATAATCTACTCTAGAGAAATATGAAAATAATCCCGCATTTAAAGCGTCTGCAAATACTGTATCTACGTAAAAATCATTGTCTGGATTGTCAGGAATGAAACCAGCACCATCTCTAGGTGAAAAAGTTGAAGGAGTTAAGCCTTCTTGTGTAAAACCAAAGTTCTCATAATGAGCTTTAAAATACTCAGTGAATACACCAATATCAAAAGTGTTTTTACCAAAAGTCTTGTTATAGTTTAAACTAGTCACCTGGTTAAACGAGAATTGTCGATTAGAATTTTGAGTGATCGTACCAGAAGGATCTTTTCCTTGAGCGAATAATAACGCATTAAAAGAAGTGGGCCCTTCCACAGTTACGCGCTTCTCATCTCTTAGTTCTGCAGTTAGATCTACTTTAGCTGTTAAGCCATCAACAATCTCATAGCTAGCATTGAAACTACCTAGTATTTGGATTTCGTCTTCTACTCTACTAAAAGTTTCTTGCAAATCGATTAGGAATAATGGTGTATTCGCAAAAGAAAGAGGAGATAGTAACGCAGCACCATCTATATAATCATTGGGTGATATGTATGGTACAGATTGATATGCACCAAGAACGAAGTTTCTGTTAATTCCAGTACCACCTATTCCATTAGGCTCGTTTGATCTAGAAAAATTCACACCAAGATTTAGACCATAGTTAAATCTATCATTTTCTGATTTTCCGTCGATATTACTTTGGATATTGAAACGTTTAAGATCACTATTGTCGAGTATACCTTCTTGATCAAAATAAGCAATAGAAGAGAATTGTCTAACATTTTCAGAACCACTAGATAAAGAAAGGTTATGACTTTGAGTAACTCCAGTTCTAAAGAAATAATCAAACCAATCGGTAGTTCCGGCCTGAGCGATTTCTGCATCACTTAATCCAGCTCCGCGTCCTCTGTTTAAATCACGTTCGATTGTTAATTGTTCCTGAGAACTCATTAAGTCGTAATCGTTTTCCTGAAGATTTGAAAATTGTACTATTCCGGTATAATTCATCTTCAAAGCAGAGTTAAAGCTCCCTTTGTTTGTTGTAATGATTATAACACCGTTCGCACCTCTGTTACCGTAAATAGCAGTACCACCGGCATCTTTAAGTACAGAAACCGACGCAATGTTGTTTGGGTTCAAACTACGAAAAGCATTGGCATCAGTAGGTATACCATCGATAACATATAATGGATCCACATCACCATTAATAGATCCTACACCACGAATTCTAACTGTAGGAGGAGCTCCTGGTTGACCAGTAGCAGCTGTTATGTTTAAACCTGCCACCTGACCTGAAAGCGTTTGAATTGCGTTTGCATTAGGTCTGTTTACAATGTCATCAGAGCTCACAACAGATACCGAAATATTTGAAGTAGCTCTTGTAGTTGTACCATAAGCCTGAATAATCACTTCTTCAAGTTCTGCGGCTGCAGGTATCAATTGAGCATTCACCGTATTACCATCTCCTACGATTTTTTCTACAGTTTCAAAACCAACATAACTGAAAGTAATTACAGCACCTCTGTTAGCATTGATTGTATAATTACCGTCGAAGTCGGTTTGTGTACCCTGACTTGTATTTTTAATTAAAACATTAACCCCGGGTAAAGGCAGACCTTTGTCGTCTGTTACTGTACCTGAGACTGTTTTCTCTTGTGCAAAAGTCAATTGCACAACAAACGCTAGAAATAGCGTTAAAATTCCACTAAACTTTGTTCTCATTTTACAATTTATTTGAATTAGCCAGTTCCAAAAATCATAATAATATATTTATAAAACAACTTTTTAATATTAAAAATTGAAAATAAAATTCATTGTGACACCAAATATTTACAGACTTTCTGCTCAATTTTTGTCAATGTTCTTGACATTGATAACAGTTTTTCTTTTTGTAAAGGTTTGAATTTTAGATCGATCACTTGTTAATATTTCTAAGGGAAAGTTTTTGTTTTCAATTTTGGTTTTTTGATATATGTGATTTTAATTTCATTTTATTAATTTTTCGTGGAGTATCGCAAAAATGCTTAAAGAGGGTCTAATATCTAGTTAACCTTAGCTCTGTGAAACTTCGCACCACCCAATAATTTGGAAGGGTTAAGTTTTCGAAGCCGAATTAAATTTTTTTCTAAGTAAGTTTTTAAGAGTTTATTTTTAATACTATTCTGGATTTTGTCTCTCGTATTATTTGAAAAGTGCACACAGTTGTGGTAAGATTAATAAATAACATATTTATAGCGTAAAGTTCTGTATTCTTTTCTTCAATACTTGTGAGTAGATAATGTTTTTGAAACAAAATTGACAACTCTATTTATTGTAAAGAATTATAATAATTGATAAGAATAATCAAATCATTCTCAATTTTTAGATCTAATTTTTTTTCACTACAAAATTCTTTTAATTTTTTCTGATGTAATTTAAAGTGCTGTAAAATTTTACTTTTTTTCAATTTTAACCTTATCGGGGTTTGGTTTCCGAATTGAATATAATAATGTTCTTTTTCTATAAATTTTGGTGATTCTGATTTATGGAAACTAGTCTTTGCTTCTTCTGGAAGTTTGAGCGTTTTTTCGTATCGTACATATAGGCTACAATTTGTGTTACGTAGCTTTTCGATAAAAAAACCTTTCTTAGTTGAAGTCTAAGTAACTCTTAACAAAACCCGATTAGCACGAGTAGGTAAAATTTTGTCACTAACGTAAATCGTAATTCGCTACATAAAACAACAAACGAATTCAAAAGAAAGGGACGTACATCTATGAACAAAAAACAAAGAGTAATCCTAATTAAAATGAAGACCAAAGAAAGAGCTAGTCGCTTGGAGAGTAGTATTGGTGAAGAAAAAGAATATTATCACTTCAAAAAAACAAAGCACGCACCTTAGACAGAAATACGATGGGTCTTTTTGGTGTCCATATTAGTAATGTATTAGAAAAAGTGTAAGGATTATCTATACCAGCTTCAAAAATAGCATGAAAAACTTCAAAAAATCATCATCTTTAAGGCAAATATACCTTATCCATTGGTAAATTGTCAATTTTTGACCCCGAGTATAAACCATTCTTTTAAAATATCGCTTAATTCTAAGAGTGCCATATAGTTCTAAAATCAAACAAATGTAGGTCTAAAAAAAATAGAAGATTTTTTCGCTAGGTGTTTTATTAAATTCATCGGTGATATTAGTTGAAAAGCGAAAGTAAGTAAAGGTAAATGAAATGGATATAGTGCCGATTGTTAAAAGCATACAATGATTGATTACATCGTATTAAAGTCTGTGTAAGGCTATCTATCAATGGGTAAGTAGTTTTAATCTAAATCGATCTTTTAATGAGTTTCGTTTTAGAAACAATCGCTCCCGGAATATAACACGATTTTCAATAATGTAATGGCTAAGATAATCGATATTTGCAAGGTATATCAAAAAGGAATTACAAATAACTAAGTATAGATCTCTATATATTCAAATTGTTGTATTCCTTGAATATCGAAATCAAATCGTTTTCTTTTTTGAAATCAATTTTTTCTTCTTGTATTAATTTTTTAATGACATCTTTTCTGTCATTCATTAATTCTAAAATAAATTTTTGCTTACTCTTTATTTTTTTGAATTTACTTTTTTCATTAAATTTTACATAATAATCCGTGTATGTGAGAAATTTAGCTGCTCTATTCTTCTGGTTGGGAGTAGGAGCCTTTATTGGTGAAGAGAGTTTACATCTAAGTTTTTTATATAAATTCAAAAATTCTCCTTTAAAAAGCAAAACGAAGTATCCGCCTTCGATTTTGCCAGAGTCAGTCAAATATTTTCGATACGTTATTTTTTGTTCATTTATAATAACTGAAGAATTATCAATTTTTAAGAGGCTAAACAGTTCATTATTTTCTTTAATTTCAATTTCGTCAGAATAAATATTGTATCTAATCAAACTCTTTTCGATTAGTGAATCATTAACAAAAATACTACCTAATTTAAATTTATCATCCATATAAGGACTGCCTTTTATATCTTCTAAACTTATTGGGTTATCTTTTATTTCTTTATTTAAAAGTTTTCTAAATTCTTGGAAGGCGTGCATTGTGTTCATATATTGCCTTGGCGCTCCACTACTAGTAGGTCTGGGCTGTTGCGCTTTCATTGGTAAAATGCTAAAAGCGACTAAGCTTAAAAAAACGGTCTTTATTTTATTTACACATTTATACATCATAAAATACTTTTAGAGAAGATCAATATAATTAAAGAATAAGTACTCTTAATATATAAAATAAAAACAAGGAATTCCCTATTGGAAACCCCTTGTTTTTATTTTAATATTTTTTATTTTTTAGTTTAGATCCGGCCATATTTGTCCGTCTGTTCTTGTCAACGTTACTGTTCCCGATTCATCTTCATCATTTTCCCATGTAAAAGTAAGTTGATTGCCATCGATTACAAAAGGTGATATTTGGTATCCATTGTCATCACTATCCTCACCAATAAAGCTAAAAGTTCCACAATTATCCCTTAAAAACACACTATCTGGACCAGCCGTTACACCTCGATTCCATAACTCTAATGCTCCAAACGTAACTCCTGGCGTGATTTCGTAAACACCTTCTCTTATTTCTCTAAACTCACCAGATCCGCTTTGATTGGGCCAACCTCCATCAGGTTCATCTATTTCAGGAGTAGATAGATTGGTACTAAGATAAGTGAATTGAGCGCTAAAGTCTGAGGGGCATAGTACTTGTGCGTCAAAGCTGTGATCAGCAGATTGATTATCAAAATTTGAACTTACATCTGTAAATTCACCTTCATCAGTAACTAATATCACTCTGTAGGTGAAAACATCTAATCCTTTAATGTCAACAGCTGTATAATCAAAAGCTTGAAGCAATTCTTGTCCGGTGATAGTAAAAGTTACTTCAGGCAAATCATTAGAAGATGTTGAAAACTGAGAGGACGAAATTTCTTTTAATAAAATATTGCTTTTCGATACATCAATAGTGTCATTTCCAACTATTTCGACGTTATTATCCTTGAAGCTTCCTACAATCTTAATTGCGTTTACATTGGCTCCGTCTTCTGGCGAATTTAATTCAAATGTAATAGAAATGTTATAATCTTCAAGATCGGCTTCTTTTAAAAAAAGTTCTCCTTCAATGGGTTTGAATTCGCTTTCAAAATCTGTTCTAGATGCAAATGGTAGCCCGCTATTAATTAATTCATCAAAATCTACTGGCAATTTATCATCATCTGAACATGCAATTGTTAGTGCTACCAACAATATACTCATTATATATTTATACTTAAATTTCATATTTAATTACTTTTATTGAATTTCTAATGGATTAGTATCCCAAAACGTTTTATCGGTAAGAGATCTATTTTCATTACTTATATTAATATTTCTATCTGCAGAAACTGCTGGATATAAAAAAGTTCGAGGGAAATTACCTGTTCCCAATAAGGTAGGTTGTAGATTAATTGGAGTTCCTGTTCTTTTATATAAGTTGTAAGCTTCTACTCCGTTTCCAAATAATGATATCCAGTATTCCTTTCCTACTATTGCCATTCTTAAATCAATTGAAGCAGCATTATCATATCTATCTAAAACATAATCTACATAGTCATTAATATCATTTTGATCCGGTACAAAAAGTTCTCCTTTAGTTCTGGTTTCATCTGCAGGTGTATTTGGATCATCTGGAATTGCGATTTCAGCAGCTAAATCTGCCATATAGCTTCCTCCTAGTTCTTGAACATTATTAATAGATTTTCTAATAGCAGTTTCTAATAATTCTCTTGTATTCTCACCGGTTCCAAGATAAAGCGAGGCTTCGGCTCTCATGAAATAGGTAAATGAATCACTCATGATCGGCCATATACCAGCACCGTCTAAGCCATCGTTAGCTCCAATTCTAGTTGCACTGTTGTCATCAAATCTACCTCCAACAGGATAAACTCCATAAGTACTTCTTAAAGCATTATCTGGTGGGATCCCTTCTCGATTAGCATGATCCCTGCCCCAATAACCATCTCCTCTTCCAAACAAAGCACAAAATGGTAGTGGGGGTAACGATCTGTTCGCATTTTCAGAATCTATTGGAGTATAAGAGCCTGGTCGGGGATTATTCCAGCAATCTATTTCATTATTTAGATCGGCAACACTAGTAGGAAATTCATCAGTTTGCCTGTAAACATAATATCTTAATCTAGGGTCTTCTAGTCCTTTTTCTACCGCTAACGACCACATTAAGTAATTAGAGATATAATCTCCAGTGGTGGCTGCCAAATATTCATTTACATAATATTGGTTCCTACTTTGTGGAAGTTCAACATTTGATGCTCTCCAATAAAAATTATCAGAACTAGTGTCGATTAAATTATTTTCAGAGATCAGCGATTGAATTTCAGAAGCAGCGGTTGCTTCATCAACTAAGCGAAGGTTTAAAAAATATTTTAATTTCAAAGTATTTGTAAACTTAATCCATTGCGAAGGATTTCCTCCATAAAACAAATCTTGAGCCGGTGCGTCTGTATCACTAGTAACCGATGCAAAATCAGCTAGAGCTCCATTGATATCAATTAAAGCATTCTCATAAACTTCTCGCGAATCGTTAGCAATGGGGAAAATTGTTCCACTATCACCATTAAGAGCATCATTGAAGGGTACATCGCCAAAATAATCTACCAGAGTCATAACGGTATATGCTCGCAAGGATTTTGCAATACCAGAATGTATAAGCAATTGTTCTTCTTCATAAACTGGAAGAATGGTGTCTATATCTTTTAAAATGTCTGCATAGGCAATAGTCCATGCATTTGTTAGATCTGTATTTGTATTTATGAATCGAAACTCGTATTGATTAAACATATATTCTAAACGCACGGTTTCAGCTCCAGCCGAAGTTACATTTTCGAAAAATTCTGAAAAATCAAATTGTATCTGATTTAGAAAGAAATCAGGGTCTAATTGTACAGGTGGCGAATTAGGATCTACATTAAGGTCCAACTCAGTTGTTTCACAGGAAACGATAGACGACACTATTATAATGACGGCTATAATATTTTTAACTATTTTTTTCATCTTTATATATCAATTAAAATGATAATTTTACACTAAAACCATACCTTCTTGAATTCCAAGAGGTTAGGTAATCAAAACCTTGGGAATTACCTACCCCTAAGCTATTTAATTCAGGATCATAATTAACACTGCTAGGCACATTAAACGCATGTACAAATAAGTTTTGTCCTACTAGGGAAAGACTTAAAGAGCCAAATGGAGTTTTCTCTAACCATTTTTTATCCAAATTGTAAGTAAGAGAGGCTTCTCGTAATCTAATATGTGTAGCATCATAAATTAAAGCTTCATCGATACCAAAACCTATATTGTTAAAATAAGCTTCAGTCGCAGTAATTTGAATGTCATTAGGTTCTCCTGTGCTTTCTCTAATTCCTGGAAGTACAATACCCTGAGTTCTATCAAAATCTGTATCTTCAACCAGTCCTCGGCCTACTAACGCTCCTACAGTAGTAGCGTAAATATCTCCTCCATGCTGATATTCCCATTGCATATCAAGCGTTAGATTTTTCCAACTTATACTATTATTCAGGGTCATAAACCAATTGGGATTTGGGTCTCCAATAATACCATTTTCAGAGTCTTGTTTCCAATAACCATCTTCATCAACTAGGATATTTCCATCTTCGTCACGTTCAAATCTACCACCAAAAATAACTCCTAGTTGTCTTCCATTAATCGCAGCATTTCTCGGAACATTGAATAATCCTCCGTATAGTATTTGTTCTCCTTCATTCAGACCTTCTACTTCACTGAAGTTGGTTGTATAAATACCTGATATTTTCCATTTGAAATTATCCGTTCTAATTGCATCTATGTTAAAAGTAGCTTCAATACCTTCATTGATTACATTTCCAATATTTGTAAATGTTAGATTATAACCAGTTTCCGGACTTAAAGGTCTTTGAATAATTAAATCTTCGGTATCTCTTCTGTATGCAGTAACTTCAAATCCTAATCTATTATTAAGTAACCTAGCTTCTATACCTGCTTCAATTTCTTTGGTTAATTCGGGTTTCAAATCAGGATTTGCAAGAAAATTGTTTATTCCAGTAGTTGTTAATCCTGTTCCTGATCCTTGAAAAGCATTGGGTGTCAATGCTAAAATATTTCTAGTATTATAGGGACTCGGAAAGCCTGGAGATGTTCCATACCCCATTCTCAACTTCAAGAAATTAAGTCCATTTGTTGAGACTATGTCTTTAAAGGCCGAAGTAGGTATAAATGATAAACTTACACCAGGGGAGAATTGAGATCGATTTTCAGGTTCTAATGTAGAAGTCCATTCGTTTCTGATAGCACCATTAGCATACAAATAGTCTTTATATGCAAAAGTAGCGGTGGCATATAAAGAAAGGTTGTTTTCTTCGGTTTGCCTTTGATAAGGAAAAATATTACCCGGAAAAACTGTTCCTTCTATGATCGCACTATTAGTTCTATAATTACCTAAATTTTGCAAACCAAAGATGATTTGATCTCTACCTTCGACTCCATCTCTGAAACGAATTCTATTCTGCAACGTGGTTCCTAGAGTTGATTGCAGGCTTAAATCCTCAGTTAATTGCTTATCTATACCTACTAATATGGAATGGTCCCAAATTGTAAAACGTTCATTTGAAATTTGCAGATAGCCTAACGGGTGTATTCCATCGTTTCCACCCCTGTTTATAGCTCTCGTGTTACGCACATTTTGATTGTCTAAACCAACTCTATACCTAACATCCAGCCAATCTAATAAAGGAAGAGAAATGTTAAAATTACCAAATAATCTATCTGTTGAATTACTGTCTTTAGTATTGTTTAAAACCCAGCGAGGATTTGTACGATCATTTCCTCCTCGATACCATAAACTTTCTCCAGTAATTGGATGTTGAAAGGGGTCATTAATATCTACACTTCTAGGTAGGTATAATACGTTCCAAATAGAAGCTATTGCTCCTGTGCCATTATCTGCAATTACTACATCACTTCCTGTTGAGGCATCAGTAAATGGAGATTCGATTTCTGTTTTAGCATAGCTAAATTTACCCGAGAGACTAATTTTGTTATCAAATTTGTAATTTCCTCCAAAAGATATGTTATTTCTTCTCAAAAAGTTATTGGGAATGAATCCTTGATCATCGGTATATGCGTAAGAAGCGGTTATAGATCCTTTATCGCCCAAAGAACCAGATGCATTTATTGAAGTCGTGGAAATAGTACCTGTTCTAAAAAAATCTTCTTGAGAATCATATGGTCTATAAACTACATCACTTGCATCAAGATCTGCTCGATTTGGAAAAAGCTCGGATGGCTCTACACCAAAATTTCTTGTAAGCATTGTTCTAAATGCATTAGGGATAGTTTCTTGGCTGTCGAATCGTGCACCCCAATTGCTAAAGAATGCTCCGTATACATTTTGGAAACCATTACCCCAAGTATCCTGATAATCTGGTAAAACTATATCATTGAAAAAGAAGGATTGGTTTATAGTAAATTCAAATTTCTTTTGAATATTAGCACCAGTCTTAGTAGTAATCAGTATAACTCCATTTTTCCCTAAACTTCCGTATAAGGCAGTTGCACTTAGTCCTTTAAGTATATTAACGCTTTCAATATTATTAGGATCAATATCGGCAAATCGGCTACTTACATTCCCAGACTGGAAACTAGCAGAACTATTTGCGTTCGAATCATCTTGATTTGCGCCTCCGGCGGATCCGTCGAATGGAACTCCATCAACAATGAATAAAGGCTGATTGCTTCCCGTAACGGAAGATAAACCTCTAATAATAATGTTAGCTCCCGAACCAGAAACCCCACCCGTACCGGTTATCCTTACTCCAGCAGCTTTACCTCTAAGAATTTTTCCTATATCCGTGTCGGCTTTCTGTTCAATATCTTCACTAGCTACTGTACTGACTGCATAGCCCAGTGCTTTCTTTTCTTTTCTAATACCCTGCGCTGTTACTATCACTTCTTCTAATTCAGAAGCAGATTCTTCTAATTGAACATTAATAGTACTGCTAGCTCCTACCGGTATCTCTTTGGTTTTAAAGCCAAGAAAACTGTACACTAGTATGTCATTTGAGGAAGCATCAATGGAATACAATCCGTCAAAATCTGATTGTGTTCCTGTAGAAGTTCCTCTAATCACAATGTTTACTCCTGGTAAAGGCAGTCCTCCTGAATCCGTTATTTTACCGGTTATTGTTTGTTCTTGTGCAAATGAGACTTGCACAACTAATGCTAGAAATAGCATTAGAATTTGCTTTGTTGGTGATTTCATTTATTTTAATTATTAGAATTAGCCAATTCCAAAAATCTATAAAAGATTTAACTTAAACAACTTTAAGAGAAGATAATTTGTTAATTTAATATAATTTAATAAGAATATCATACTTTGTTTAACATTGTATTAAACTAAAAAAACAGCTAATAACGCAATTTAAAATTATTGTTTCCTTGCGATTAATTTGTTATTAGGGTCAGTGTCATTCATTTATGCACTAGGTATTGATGTTTGGCTGAATGTTGCTTTATTTCTTTCAGTAACCCCATCGGTATATTATTGTACCAAAACCATTTTTTTTGATTTGTTCTGTTTGTTAAAAACGTTTTGTTTAAATTATCTTTTGATTTTCAAGCAGTGCCGAAATGTTATAATATTGCCATCGTTTCTGAACCTTTTATTAAAGATGATTTTTTTGATAGCATAAACAATTACCGGTTGTTTAGTTTTTTATGGGCAATTTAATAGAAATTTAGCACATCATTTTTAAAAATCCGATCTCTTCTCAAATTTAGGGTAGATAAAGTTTCTATGATGAGGTCACTTATTCTTTCAAGACTCAAAATAGTTAATTTTTAAATATTTAAAAATTAATATGGTAGGATTTGATTTACTGAAAAATATTTCTACCTTTGCAGCCCTTTAAAAGGGATATTTGAAAAATTTTAATAATAGTGTAAAGCAAATTATGCCAACAATTTCACAATTAGTAAGAAAAGGTAGAGCCAAAATAACTAAGAAGAGTAAATCGGCTGCTTTGGATTCGTGCCCGCAACGCCGCGGTGTTTGTACGCGTGTTTATACTACTACACCAAAAAAACCAAATTCAGCTATGCGTAAAGTAGCTCGTGTTAGGTTAACTAATGGTAAAGAAGTAAACGCATACATCGGTGGTGAAGGTCATAACCTCCAAGAGCACTCGATAGTATTAGTTAGAGGTGGGAGGGTAAAAGATTTACCAGGAGTTAGATATCACATTGTTCGTGGAGCTTTGGATACCGCAGGTGTCGAAGGTAGAACGCAACGTAGATCTAAGTACGGTGCAAAACGCCCTAAGAAGTAATCAAAAAACTTTAAGAAGAAGACATGAGAAAAAGAAAGGCTAAAAAAAGACCAATCCTCCCGGATCCACGTTTTAACGATCAGTTAGTGACACGTTTTGTAAATATGATGATGTGGGACGGAAAGAAGTCGACTGCTTTTAGAATTTTTTACGATGCAATTGATATCGTAGATGAGAAAAAACAAAACGATGAGAAGACAGCACTAGAAATGTGGAAAGATGCATTGTCTAATGTAATGCCTCACGTTGAAGTGCGAAGCCGTAGAGTAGGTGGAGCTACTTTTCAAATTCCTAATCCAATCAGGCCAGATCGTAAGATTTCAACTGCTATGAAGTGGTTAATTCAATTTTCGCGTAAAAGAAATGAGAAATCTATGGCTCAGAAACTTGCTGCAGAAATAATAGCTGCAGAAAAAGAAGAAGGAGCCGCTGTCAAGAAAAGAGTAGATACTCATAAAATGGCTGAAGCAAATAAAGCATTCTCACACTTTAGATTTTAATCCTTAAGAAATGGCTAGAGATTTAAAATATACAAGAAATATAGGAATTGCTGCGCATATTGACGCAGGAAAAACTACAACTACCGAGCGTATCCTTTATTATACGGGGGTAAGTCATAAAATTGGTGAGGTGCATGATGGTGCAGCTACTATGGACTGGATGGAGCAAGAGCAAGAACGTGGTATCACCATTACTTCTGCTGCAACGACATGTGAATGGAAATTCCCAACAGAAAATGGACAACCAGTAGCGGATACAAAAGCATATCATTTCAATATTATTGATACCCCGGGTCACGTAGATTTTACCGTAGAGGTAAATCGTTCTTTGCGTGTCCTTGATGGGTTAGTGTTCTTATTTAGTGCGGTTGATGGCGTAGAGCCACAATCAGAAACTAACTGGAGACTTGCTGATAATTATAAAGTGCCACGCATAGGTTTTGTCAACAAAATGGATCGTCAAGGATCTAACTTTATGGCGGTCTGTCAGCAAGTTAAAGATATGTTAGGATCTAATGCAGTGCCAATCGTTATGAATATTGGTGATGAAGCAGATTTTAAAGGTATTGTAGACTTAGTGAAAAACCGTGCGATTATATGGCACGATGAAACACAGGGTTCTACATTTGATGTTGTCGATATTCCTGAGGAGTTGAAGGCTGAAGCTGCAGAATTAAGAGGTAAGCTTATTGAAGAGGTTGCCGCTTATGATGAAGATCTGTTAGAGAAATTTATGGAGGATGAAGATTCAATCACAGAAGAAGAAGTGCATGCTGCACTCAGAGCTGCTGTGATGGATATGTCTATCATTCCTATGATTTGTGGATCTGCATTTAAAAACAAAGGAGTTCAATTCCTTTTAGATGCTGTTTGCCGTTATTTGCCTTCTCCAACTGATAAAGAAGGTATTGTAGGGGTGAATCCTAATACAGATAAAGAGGAAATGCGTAAACCAGATGTTAAGGAGCCGTTTTCAGCTTTAGCATTTAAAATTGCTACTGATCCTTTTGTAGGTCGTTTAGCATTCTTTAGAGCATATTCTGGACGTTTGGATGCTGGTTCTTATATTTTGAACAACCGTTCGGGTAAAAAAGAGCGTATTTCACGTATCTATCAAATGCACTCCAATAAGCAAAACGCTATTGATTATATCGAAGCAGGAGATATTGGAGCTGCCGTAGGTTTTAAAGATATTAAGACCGGAGATACAATGTCTGATGAAAAACATCCTATTGTTTTAGAGTCAATGGACTTCCCTGATCCGGTAATTGGTATTGCGGTTGAGCCAAAAACCAAGGCTGATGTCGATAAATTAGGTATGGCTTTAGCGAAGTTAGCTGAAGAAGATCCAACATTTACTGTAAGAACGGATGAAGCTTCAGGACAGACTATAATTTCTGGAATGGGAGAACTTCACTTGGATATTATTGTAGATCGTTTAAGGCGAGAGTTTAAAGTAGAAGTTAATCAAGGTCAGCCTCAAGTGGAGTATAAAGAGGCTATTACCCAAAGAGCTGAACACAGAGAGGTGTATAAGAAACAATCTGGTGGTCGTGGTAAATTTGCTGATATTGTATTTACACTTGAACCTGCTGACGAAGGTCAGGTTGGGCTTCAGTTTGAATCTACAATCAAAGGAGGTAACGTTCCTAAAGAATTTGTTCCTTCGGTTGAGAAAGGATTTAAAATGGCTATGGTAAATGGTCCTTTGGCCGGATACGAGGTAGATGCAATGAAGGTTACACTTACTGATGGATCTTACCACGATGTGGATTCTGATCAATTGTCATTCGAATTAGCTGCCAAATTAGGTTTTAAAGCTGCTGCTAAAGCTGCTAAAGCTGTAATTCTGGAGCCAATTATGAAACTAGAAGTTATTACTCCTGAAGAAAACATGGGTGATATCGTAGGTGACCTTAACCGTCGTAGAGGACAGGTAAGTGATATGGGAGATCGTGCAGGAGCAAAGACTGTAAAAGCTACCGTGCCACTTTCTGAAATGTTTGGATATGTAACAACATTAAGAACATTATCTTCTGGTAGAGCAACGTCAACCATGGAATTTTCTCACTATGCCGAGACTCCTTCTAATATTTCAGAAGAAGTAATTGCAGCTGCAAAAGGAGTTAACGCTTAATTATTACAGAAATGAGTCAAAAAATTAGAATAAAACTAAAATCTTACGATCACAATTTAGTAGATAAGTCTGCTGAGAAAATCGTAAAGACGGTAAAGAGCACAGGAGCTGTAGTAACTGGGCCAATTCCTTTACCAACACATAAGAAGATTTTTACAGTGCTTCGTTCTCCACATGTAAATAAAAAATCCAGAGAGCAGTTTCAATTAAGTTCTTACAAAAGACTATTGGATATTTACAGCTCTTCTTCAAAAACTATTGATGCGTTGATGAAGTTGGAATTACCAAGCGGAGTAGAGGTTGAAATCAAGGTGTGATAATTCTTAGCTTTCAAGAGTAAAACAAATTGAAAGTTTAGAAGTATCCATCCCGAAGTTGTTTCGGGATCCATAAAGTAACATGTCCCAAGCTTGGTGCAAGGGAAAAGCGGCAAAAAAATACATTCAGGGTTGAAGTATTTTGACCCTGTTTTTTTGCAAAATGATAAAAGAAAATATTGAAGGTCGATCTTCAATTAATAAACAAGTAATTAATAAATAATTTAAATATGTCTGGGTTAATAGGAAAAAAGATCGGTATGACCAGCATTTTCGATGAGAATGGAAAAAATATTCCATGTACTGTAATCGAAGCTGGGCCATGCGTGGTTACCCAAGTCAGAACCGAAGAGGTTGATGGTTATGAAGCTGTTCAGCTAGGTTTCGATGACAAAGCAGACAAAAATGCTACTAAAGCGGCCTTAGGTCACTTTAAAAAAGCAGGAACTGTTGCTAAACGTAAAGTTGTCGAATTTAAAGGTTTTGAGGAGGAGTACAAATTAGGTGATACTGTAACAGTAGAGCATTTTGTAGAAGGTGAATTTGTTGATGTTTCGGCAACTTCAAAAGGAAAAGGTTTTCAAGGAGTAGTTAAGAGACATAACTTTGGCGGTGTTGGACAAGCAACTCATGGTCAACATAACCGTTTAAGAGCTCCTGGTTCTATAGGTGCTGCATCTTATCCTGCAAGAGTATTCAAAGGAATGAAAATGGCAGGAAGAATGGGTGGAGATCAAATTAAAGTTCAAAACTTAAGAGTGTTAAAAGTAGTTCCTGAAAAGAATTTACTTGTGGTAAAAGGATGTGTTCCTGGACACAAAAACGCTTATGTAACGATTCAGAAGTAATGAAAGTAGCGGTAATTGATATTAACGGAAAAGAAACAGGAAGAAAGGTAGACCTTTCTGATGCTGTTTATAGTATTGAACCAAATAAGCACGCTGTATATCTTGATGTGAAACAGTACTTGGCTAATCAGCGTCAAGGTACTCACAAAGCGAAAGAGCGTGCTGAGATTGTTGGTAGTACAAGAAAAATAAAGAAGCAAAAAGGGACTGGTACAGCCAGAGCAGGTAGTATTAAGTCTCCTATTTTTAAAGGTGGTGGTAGAATTTTTGGTCCAAGACCACGAAACTACTCTTTTAAATTAAATAAGAATTTGAAGAGATTAGCACGTAAATCGGCGTTAAGTATCAAGGCAAATGATAAGGCAATACAAGTTATTGAAGACTTTAGTTTTGATGCGCCAAAAACAAAGAATTTTACGGCTATTTTGAAGTCCTTAGGGCTTGAAAATAAAAAATCTTTGTTTGTGTTGGATGAGTCAAATAAAAATGTATATTTGTCGTCACGCAATTTGAACGGTTCGGAAGTTGTAACTGCTTCAGAATTAAGTACTTACAAAATACTTAATGCAAATAGTGTTATACTTTTAGAAGGTTCTTTGAAAGGAATTGAAATGAATTTAAGTAAATAGAAGCCATGAGTATCTTAATAAAACCTATTATTACGGAAAAGGCTACTGCTGATAGTGAGGTGTTTAACCGCTATGGTTTTGTAGTAGATAAGAAAGCGAATAAGGTAGAGATCAAAAAAGCAGTTGAGTCTGCTTATGGTGTTTCTGTTACTAAAGTTCGCACAATAAATGTTCGCCCAGATCGTAAAACTCGTTATACAAAAACGGGAATGGTCACTGGTAAAACAGGTGCTTATAAAAAGGCAATTGTACAGGTGGCGGAAGGTGAAGTAATTGATTTATATAGTAATCTTTAAGACTAGAAAATGTCAGTAAGAAAATTAAAGCCAATTACCCCAGGTCAGCGTTTTAGAGTAGTAAATGGATTTGACGCAATTACTACTGATAAGCCGGAGAAAAGTTTATTAGCTCCGAAAAAAAGAACTGGTGGTAGAAACAGTCAAGGAAAAATGACTATGCGCTACAAAGGTGGTGGTCATAAAAGAAGGTATCGTATTATTGATTTTAAACGCGATAAGCAGGGTGTTCCCGCTACCGTTGCTACAATAGAATATGATCCAAACAGAACTGCATTCATTGCTCTTGTGAATTACCAAGATGGTGAAAAACGTTATGTGATTGCACAGAACGGTTTGCAAGTTGGTCAGAATATCGTATCAGGTAATAATGTTGCTCCAGAGATTGGAAACGCTATGCCATTAAACGATATCCCATTAGGTACAATCATTTCTTGTATAGAATTACGTCCTGGTCAAGGTGCTGTTATGGCACGTAGTGCAGGATCATTTGCTCAGCTTATGGCTAGAGATGGTAAATTTGCTACGGTAAAATTACCTTCTGGTGAGGTGAGAATGATTCTTGCTAATTGTATGGCAACAGTTGGTGCTATCTCAAATAGTGATCACCAATTAATTGTTGGAGGTAAAGCTGGTAGAACAAGATGGTTAGGACGTCGTCCGCGTACAAGACCAGTAGCAATGAACCCTGTTGATCACCCAATGGGTGGTGGTGAAGGCCGTTCTTCTGGAGGGCATCCTCGTTCTAGAAAAGGTCTTCCTGCAAAAGGATTCAGAACCCGTTCTAAGACGAAAGCGAGTAATAAGTATATTGTAGAACGTAGAAAGAAATAATAAGATATGGCACGTTCATTAAAAAAAGGACCTTACGTTCACTATAAGTTAGAGAAAAAAGTAGCTGCAAATGTAGAAGCTAATAAAAAGTCTGTTATTAAGACTTGGTCAAGAGCATCTATGATTACTCCTGACTTTGTAGGGCAAACAATTGCAGTTCATAATGGTCGACAATTTGTTCCTGTGTATATCACAGAGAACATGGTAGGTCATAAATTAGGAGAATTTTCGCCAACACGTTCCTTTAGAGGACACGCTGGTGCTAAAAATAAAGGTAAAAAATAATTTAAGTCATGGGAGTTCGTAAAAGAGAAATGGCAGAAAGAATTAAGGAAGAGAAAAAGCAACTCGCTTTTGCTAAACTTAATAACTGCCCGACATCACCTCGCAAGATGCGTTTAGTGGCGGATTTGGTTCGTGGTGAAAAAGTTGAAAAGGCGCTTCAGATTCTTAGATTTAGTCCTAAAGAAGCATCACGTCGTTTAGAGAAATTATTGCTTTCTGCAATAGCAAATTGGCAGGCGAAAAATGAAGACGCAAGCATCGAAGATGCAGATCTTTTTGTAAAAGAGATTCGTGTAGATGGAGGAAGCATGTTAAAAAGACTTCGTCCTGCTCCACAGGGTCGCGCACACAGAATAAGAAAACGCTCTAATCACGTTACGATCGTGGTTGCAGCAAACAATAATACACAAAGCTAATATAAACTATGGGACAGAAGACAAATCCAATCGGAAATCGCCTTGGTATAATCAGAGGATGGGAATCCAACTGGTACGGAGGCAATGACTACGGTGATAAACTTGCCGAAGACGATAAGATTAGAAAGTATGTACACGCACGTTTATCAAAAGCTAGTGTATCAAGGGTGATAATTGAGCGTACGCTTAAACTTGTAACCGTTACTATCACTACCGCCAGACCTGGTATTATTATCGGTAAAGGTGGTCAAGAGGTAGACAAGTTGAAAGAAGAGCTTAAGAAAATTACCGAAAAGGAAGTTCAGATCAATATTTTTGAAATTAAAAGACCAGAACTCGATGCATTTTTAGTCGGATCCAGCGTAGCAAGACAAATCGAAAGTCGTATTTCATATCGTCGTGCTATCAAGATGGCTATTGCGGCTGCAATGAGAATGAATGCTGAGGGTATCAAAATTCAGATTTCAGGACGTTTGAACGGTGCAGAAATGGCGCGTTCAGAATCCTATAAAGAAGGTCGTATTCCTTTATCAACATTTAGAGCTGACATAGATTATGCTTTGGTAGAAGCTCATACTACTTATGGTAGATTGGGTGTGAAAGTATGGATCATGAAAGGCGAAGTATATGGTAAAAGAGAGCTTTCTCCTTTAGTTGGTTTATCCAAAAAACAAGGAAAAGGTGACAGAGGTGGACGAAGTGGTGGAAATAACAAATCACGTCGTAGAAAGTAATTTTTTAAAGTAAATTAACAATGTTACAGCCTAAAAGAACAAAATTCCGTAAACAACAAAAAGGACGTATGAAGGGTCTTTCTCAAAGAGGACATACCCTTTCAAACGGTACTTTCGGAATTAAATCATTAGATTCAAGTTTTGTTACAGCTAGACAAATTGAAGCAGCACGTATCGCAGCAACTCGTTATATGAAAAGAGAGGGTTCGATGTGGATAAAAATTTTCCCAGACAAACCAATTACTAAAAAGCCTCTTGAAGTACGTATGGGTAAAGGTAAAGGTGCTGTAGAATATTGGGCGGCGGTAGTAAAACCAGGAAGAATATTATTTGAAATAGGAGGTGTGCCACTTGACGTAGCTAAAGAGGCTTTACGTTTGGCAGCACAAAAGCTTCCTGTAAGAACTAAGTTTATCGTAGCTAGAGATTATCAAGCTTAAAATTGAGAATTATGAAGCAATCAGAAGTTAAAGAATTATCTACAGCTGAATTACAAGAAGAACTTAGTAAATCGCAAAAAGCATATTCAGATTTAAGAATGGCTCATGCTATGTCTCCATTAGAGAATCCTCTACAATTACGTAAGGTAAGAAGATCTATTGCAAGAATGGCTACAGAGCTTACAAAAAGAGAATTAAACGGTTAATTCTGCTGAAAGATGGAAAAAAGAAATTTAAGAAAAGAACGTATAGGAGTTGTTACTAGTAACAAAATGCAGAAATCAATCGTGGTTTCTGAAGTTAAAAAAGTAAAACATCCTATGTACGGAAAGTTCGTGTTAAAAACAAAAAAGTACGTTGCGCACGACGAGAAAAATGACTGCAATATTGGTGATACTGTAAAGATCATGGAAACAAGACCTATGAGTAAAACCAAATGCTGGAGATTAGTAGAAGTAATTGAAAGAGCGAAGTAATTATGGTACAACAAGAGTCTAGATTAAAAGTAGCAGACAACACAGGTGGTAAAGAAGTTTTAGTTATCCGTGTTTTAGGTGGTACAAAAAGAAGATACGCCTCTGTAGGAGACAAAATCGTTGTCAGTGTAAAAGAAGCAACTCCAAATGGAAATATCAAAAAAGGAGCGGTTTCAACTGCAGTTGTAGTTCGTACCAAGAAAGAAGTGCGCAGGCCAGATGGTTCTTATATTCGTTTCGATGATAATGCATGTGTTCTGTTGAACCCTGCAGGAGAAATGAGAGGGACACGTGTTTTTGGTCCTGTTGCAAGAGAGCTTCGTGATAAGCAATTCATGAAGATTGTTTCACTAGCGCCAGAAGTGCTTTAAAACATTTGTAAAGATGACAAAGCTAAAAATTAAAGCAGGAGATACGGTACGTGTTATTGCCGGAGACAATAAAGGTCAGGAAGGCACAGTGCAAAAAGTATTAAAAGATAATAATAAGGCAATCGTAGAAGGTGTAAATTTAGTTTCTAAGCACCAAAAGCCTAGTGCGGCTAATCCACAAGGTGGTATTGTAAAGCAAGAAGCTCCTATTCATATTTCTAACTTATCATTGTTAACCTCTAAAGGAGAAACTACAAGAGTTGGATATAGGATAGAAGGAGATAAGAAAGTGAGATTTTCTAAAAAATCTAATGAAGTAATATAATTATGGCTTATATCCCAAGATTAAAACAAGAGTATAAAGACAGAGTAGTGTCTGCTCTTACAGAAGAATTCAGCTATGATAATGTAATGCAGGTACCTAAACTTAAAAAAATTGTTCTAAGTAGAGGTGTTGGTGCAGCAGTAGCCGATAAGAAGTTAATTGACTATGCAGTAGATGAATTAACAACAATCACTGGTCAGAAAGCTATATCAACGATTTCTAAAAAGGATGTTGCATCTTTCAAATTACGTAAGGGAATGCCAATTGGAGCAAAAGTTACGTTGAGAGGAGAAAGGATGTATGAATTTTTAGACCGTTTAATTACTTCTGCACTTCCACGTGTTAGAGATTTTAACGGAATTAAAGTTACAGGTTTTGATGGTAGAGGCAATTACTCTTTAGGTATTACTGAACAGATTATTTTCCCGGAAATTGATATCGATAAGGTGAATAAAATTTCAGGGATGAATATTACATTCGAGACTTCAGCTAAGACCGATAAGGAAGCAAAATCATTGTTAACCGAACTAGGATTACCTTTTAAAAAGAATTAATTATGGCTAAAGAATCAATGAAAGCCCGTGAGGTGAAAAGAGCTAAAACTGTAGCTAAGTATGCTGAAAAAAGAAAAGCTTTAAAAGAAGCTGGAGATTATGAGGCATTACAAAAGTTACCAAAAAATGCTTCACCGGTTCGTCAACATAATCGTTGTAAACTAACTGGTAGACCAAAAGGGTATATGCGTCAATTTGGAATTTCTCGTGTTACTTTTAGAGAGATGGCAAATCAAGGATTAATACCCGGTGTAACAAAAGCCAGTTGGTAATAATAAAATAAATTAATTGGTCTCAGGTTCGATGATATTATCGAAAACCAATACCATAAATAATAAATAATGAATACAGATCCTATAGCAGATTATTTAACCCGAATTCGTAATGCAAATAGTGCTCAACATAGAGTAGTTGAGATTCCTGCATCAAAGGTTAAAAAAGAGATCACTAAAATATTATTCGATCAAGGATATATTTTAAGTTATAAGTTTGAAGATAATACAACTCAAGGTACTATCAAGATAGCCCTTAAATATGATAAAATGACCAAAGAACCTGTAATAAAAGAATTGCAGAGAATTAGTAAGCCTGGTTTACGTAAGTATGCAGGGTCTTCTGATATTCCTAGAATTCTTAACGGGTTGGGTGTTGCAATTGTATCCACTTCTCATGGCGTAATGACTGGTAAACAGGCAAAACAAGAGAATGTAGGAGGTGAATTACTTTGTTACGTATATTAACAGTATAAAAGACAAAAGAAATGTCAAGAATAGGAAAAAATCCAGTAACTATTCCGTCTGGTGTCACTGTAGAAGTGACAGGTAATGTTGTTACTGTTAAAGGAAAATTAGGAGAGCTTTCTCAGGAGATAGATAGTATCGATGTCAAAGTTGAAGAAGGTCAAGTGGTTCTAGAAAGACCAACTGAGGCCAAAGATCATAAAGCAAAGCACGGTTTGTACAGAGCTTTAATCAATAACATGGTTATAGGTGTTTCTGAAGGTTTTACTAAAGAATTAGAGTTGGTAGGAGTTGGTTATAGAGCTTCTAATCAAGGTCAAAAATTAGATTTGGCTTTAGGATTCTCTCACAACATAGTTTTAGACCTGGCACCAGAAGTTAAGGTTGAAACTATTTCGGAAAAAGGTAAGAATCCTATTGTGAAATTAACTTCTCATGATAAGCAATTGGTTGGGCAAATAGCTGCTAAAATTAGAAGCTTCCGTAAACCAGAACCTTATAAAGGAAAAGGAATTAAATTCGTAGGAGAACAATTAAGAAGAAAAGCAGGTAAATCTGCATAATAACTAGTGTTATGGCATTCTCAAAAGAATCAAGAAGATTAAAAATAAGAAAGCGAATCCGCGGAAACATGAGCGGAACAGAACAACGTCCTAGGTTATCTGTTTATAGAAGTAACAAAGAAATCTATGGTCAAATCATAGATGATGTTACTGGTAAAACTATCAGTGCAGCTTCTTCAAGAGATAAAGACATTGCTTCGGCATCTGGAAATAAAGTTGAAAAAGCAAACTTGGTTGGAAAAGCACTTGCTGAAAAAGCTAAGAAAGCGGGAGTTGAAACAGTATCTTTCGATAGAGGAGGATATTTGTATCACGGAAGAGTAAAATCATTAGCAGAAGGAGCTAGAGAAGCAGGACTTAAATTCTAAGAAATTATGTATCAAAAATATAAAAACGCAGAATTAGTAAAACCAAGTGGGCTTGAGCTTAAAGACCGTTTAGTTGGTGTTCAACGTGTGACTAAAGTAACTAAAGGAGGTAGAGCATTCGGATTCTCTGCTATCGTGGTTGTAGGTGATGAAAACGGAGTAGTAGGTCACGGTTTAGGTAAATCTAAAGAAGTAGCTGAAGCTATTGCTAAAGCAGTAGAAGATGCAAAAAAGAATTTAGTCCGTATTCCTTTGCATAAAGGTACTTTACCTCATGAACAAAAAGGCAAGTATGGTGGGGCTAGAGTATTATTAATGCCTGCCGCAACAGGTACCGGAGTAATCGCTGGTGGAGCTATACGTGCAGTATTAGAAGCGGTAGGAGTACATGATGTACTGTCGAAGAATCAAGGATCGTCTAACCCACACAACGTGGTGAAAGCTACATTTGATGCGTTATTGCAAATGCGAAGTGCACAGCAAGTAGCAGTACAACGTGGTGTTTCACTTGAAAAAGTGTTTAAAGGATAAATAGAAGAACGATGGCAAAGATTAAAATAACTAAAGTAAAAAGTGCAATTAACCGCACTCAGAGACAAAAAAGAACTCTAGAGGCTTTAGGTCTTAAAAAGATCGGTCAGGTTGTGGAGCATGAAGATACTCCTAATATCCTTGGGATGGTAAATAAAGTTAAACATTTAGTTTCGGTAGAAACAAAATAATAATAGCACATGGATTTAAGTAACTTAAAACCTGCTGCAGGTTCGGTAAAAAGTAACGGTAAGCGAGTTGGTCGTGGACAAGGCTCTGGTAAGGGCGGAACGTCTACTCGTGGCCATAAAGGAGCAAAATCACGTTCTGGGTATTCTAAGAAAATTGGTTTTGAAGGAGGGCAAATGCCACTTCAAAGAAGGGTTCCTAAATTTGGCTTCAAAAATATCAACAGGAAAGAATATCAAGGGATTAACCTAGATACACTTCAAAAATTAGTTGATGAAGGAAAAATCAAAGATACTGTAGATCTTGATGTGATCTTGGCGACTCGTCTTGCTGGAAAAAATGATTTGGTTAAGATACTGGGGAGAGGTGAATTGAAGGCAAAACTGAAAGTCTCAGCTCACAAATTTACAGCAACAGCAAAAGCAGCTATTGAAGCAGCCGGTGGTGAAGCAGTAACCTTATAATAGACAATTCATGAAATTTATTGATACAATAAAGAACATTTGGAAAATCGAAGAACTAAAAAATAGAATCCTAGTTACTTTAGGGTTACTTTTAGTATATCGTTTTGGAGCGCAAGTTGTACTGCCAGGAGTAGATGCAGCAGAATTGGCAAACTTAGGAACCCAGACTCAGGATGGTCTACTTGGATTGCTTAATGCATTTACGGGTGGAGCTTTTGCTAACGCGTCTGTGTTCGCATTGGGTATCATGCCTTACATCTCGGCTTCTATTGTAGTTCAATTGATGGGTATTGCGATACCATATTTACAAAAACTTCAAAAAGAAGGTGAAAGTGGTAGAAAGAAAATCAACCAAATTACACGCTGGTTAACTATTGCTATTACTTTAGTACAAGGACCAGGTTATATTTATAATTTGTTTGCCACACTCCCTGGTGAAGCTTTTGTACTTCCAAATCAAACCGTTTTTGTTGTATCTTCTGTAATTATCCTTACTACAGGATGTATTTTTGCAATGTGGTTAGGTGAAAAAATAACTGATAAAGGAATCGGAAACGGTATATCGTTATTGATTATGGTGGGTATCATAGCAACTTTACCTCAATCATTTGTGCAGAACTTCTCTTCAAGAGTTTCTGGAGATGGAGGCGGAATGATTATGGTATTAATTGAATTGGTTATCTGGTTTGTGATCATATTAGCATCGGTATTGTTGGTCATGGCTGTTCGTCAAATTCCTGTACAATATGCTAGAAGAACTGCTGGAGGTGGATATGAGAAAAATGTTTTCGGATCGCGCCAATATATTCCCTTGAAATTAAATGCTTCTGGGGTTATGCCTATCATTTTTGCACAGGCGATTATGTTTGTTCCTGCCGCGGTAGCAGGTCTTTCAGATTCAGAGGCCTCACAAGGAGTGGCTGCAGCATTTAGTGATATCTTTGGATTTTGGTACAATGTAGTATTTGCTTTATTGATTATTGTATTTACCTATTTCTATACGGCAATTACAGTTCCAACAAATAAGATGGCTGATGATTTAAAGCGTAGTGGTGGCTTTATCCCTGGTATACGCCCAGGGAGCGAAACTTCTGAATATTTAGATAAGATTATGTCACAAATAACATTACCAGGATCAATATTTTTAGCATTAATAGCAATATTTCCTGCTATAGCAGTTAAACTTCTTAATGTACAGCAGGGTTGGGCATTGTTTTTTGGTGGAACATCTTTACTTATTATGGTAGGTGTCGCGATTGATACAATGCAACAAGTAAATTCATATTTGTTGAATAGACATTATGATGGGTTAATGAAATCTGGTAAAAACCGTAAAGCAGTAGCATAATGGCAAAACAACCGGCAATAGAACAAGATGGAAGTATTATAGAAGCGTTGTCAAATGCAATGTTTCGTGTAGAGCTTGAAAATGGCCATGTTGTAACGGCTCATATCTCTGGTAAAATGCGTATGCATTACATTAAATTGTTACCAGGGGACAAAGTGAAGTTAGAGATGAGTCCTTATGATTTATCAAAGGCTCGTATTACATATAGATATTAATAGTTTAGTAATATTAGTTTATTAAGATTTTTTCCGTAATTTTGCACGCTGAAAAAATCCTGTTAGTGTATACTTTTGAAAAGCAAGAATACCGTTTTTCAGAAATTAAATAAAAAGATAAAACCAGCAGTATTAAAACCATTTGTTGGTTTGTAAAAAACTTTTAAGAAAGAACAGATGAAAGTTAGAGCATCAGTAAAAAAGAGAAGTGCCGAGTGCAAGATTGTGCGTAGAAAAGGCCGACTTTATGTGATTAATAAAAAGAATCCTAGATTTAAACAAAGACAAGGGTAATTATGGCAAGAATTGCAGGGGTTGATATACCCAAACAAAAGCGAGGAGTTATAGCATTAACCTATATCTTCGGAATTGGTAGAAGTAGAGCTAAAGAAATTCTAGATACTGCCAAAGTAGATGAAAACATAAAGGTTTCTGATTGGGATGATGATCAAATTGGTCGTATCCGTGAAGCTGTAGGTGCCTATACCATCGAAGGAGAATTAAGATCTGAAGTACAGTTAAATATTAAACGTCTTATGGATATAGGATGTTATAGAGGTATACGTCATAGAGCTGGTTTACCACTAAGAGGACAACGTACTAAGAATAATTCAAGAACACGTAAAGGAAGAAGAAAAACAGTTGCTAACAAGAAAAAAGCAACTAAATAATAAGTAGTATGGCAAAGTCAACTTCAAAAAAACGTAAAGTAATAGTTGAATCTGTAGGAGAAGCACACGTAACAGCTTCTTTTAACAATATTATTATTTCGTTGACCAATAAAAAAGGAGACGTTATTTCATGGTCTTCTGCTGGTAAAATGGGATTCAGAGGATCTAAAAAGAACACTCCTTATGCTGCTCAATTAGCAGCAGAAGATGCTGCAAAAGTAGCTATCGAGGCTGGACTTAAAAAAGTAAAAGTATACGTTAAGGGTCCAGGTAACGGTAGAGAATCTGCAATACGATCTATTCATAATTCAGGTATCGAGGTTTCAGAGATTATCGATGTAACCCCAATGCCGCATAATGGATGTCGTCCTCCTAAAAGACGTAGAGTATAAATTAGAATCCTGAACTGTCACATTGAGTTGAGTTCAAGTGTTGTTTCAGGATCTTTTTAAGATAGTAAGTAAATCGAAATGGGGAAAAATGATTATCGAAGGAAAGAGACCTTAATTCATAATCACCTCAATAACTAAATTATTAATAATGGCAAGATATACTGGTCCAAAAACAAAAATCGCTCGTAAGTTTGGAGAAGCGATTTTCGGAGACGATAAGTCTTTCGAAAGAAGAAATTACCCTCCTGGGCAACACGGAAATAACAGAAGAAGAGGTAAAAAAAGTGAATATGCAATCCAGTTAATGGAAAAGCAAAAAGCTAAATACACTTACGGGGTGTTAGAACGTCAGTTCAGAAACATGTTTGAAAAAGCAACACGCGCACAAGGTATTACCGGTGAGGTACTACTTCAATTATGTGAATCTCGTTTGGATAATGTTGTATTTAGAATGGGATTGGCGAACTCTAGAAGAGGAGCAAGACAATTGGTTTCTCACAGACATATAACTGTAAACGGACAGCAAGTAAACATTCCATCTTACCAATTAAAGGCAGGAGATGTTGTTGGGGTAAGAGAAAAATCGAAATCACTAGAAGTAATTCAAAATGCTTTGGCTAATAATAGCAAGGTGTACGAGTGGATTACTTTTAATAATGATACTAAGCAAGGTACTTTTGTATCGGTTCCGGCTAGAATCCAAATTCCGGAAAACATTAATGAACAATTCATCGTCGAATTATACTCTAAGTAATAACTCTAAGAAGAAACAATAACATGGCAATATTAAATTTTCAGAAGCCCGATAAAGTTATCATGATCGACTCCACCGAGTTCGATGGTAAATTTGAATTTAGACCATTAGAACCAGGGTACGGATTAACAGTTGGTAATGCTTTACGAAGAGTTTTGCTATCTTCTTTAGAGGGATTCGCTATTACTTCTCTTAGAATAGAAGGTGTGGATCACGAATTCTCAACTATTTCTGGAGTGGTAGAGGATGTTACAGAAATTATCTTAAATCTTAAACAAGTGCGTTTTAAGCGTCAGATTGAAGATATAGATAATGAGTCTGTTACTATCTCTATCTCTGGTCAGGAGCAGTTAGTAGCTGGTGATTTTCAGAAATTTATTTCTGGATTTCAAGTGCTAAATCCTGATTTGGTAATCTGTAATATGGATAAGAAAGTAGCGCTAAACCTAGAAATTACTATCGAAAAAGGTAGAGGTTATGTTCCTGCTGAAGAAAACAAAAAGGCAAACGCTCCTATCGGAACCATTTTTACAGATTCAATTTACACTCCAATCAAAAATGTTAAGTATAGTATTGAGAACTATCGTGTAGAGCAAAAAACCGATTACGAAAAGTTAGTTTTCGAAATTGTAACCGATGGATCTATTCATCCCAAGGATGCGCTAACGGAAGCAGCAAAAATACTGATTCATCACTTTATGTTATTCTCTGATGAGCGTATTACATTAGAAGCTGATGAGATTGCACAAACAGAAACTTATGATGAAGAATCTCTTCACATGAGACAGTTATTAAAAACTAAGTTGATCGATATGGATCTTTCTGTACGCGCACTCAACTGTTTGAAAGCTGCAGAAGTGGATACCTTGGGTGACTTGGTATCATACAATAAAAATGACTTAATGAAATTCCGTAACTTTGGTAAGAAATCTTTAACAGAGCTTGAAGAGCTTGTAAATGTAAAAGGGCTTAACTTTGGAATGGATCTTTCAAAATATAAATTAGACAAAGACTAATCTGTCATATTTTGCTCTCTGCATGAGGCAGATTGAGCAAGATGATGATTAAAATTAAATGTCATGAGACACGGAAAAAAAGTAAACCATTTAGGAAGAAAGACAGCGCATCGTAAAGCTATGCTTGCGAACATGGCTTGTTCCCTAATAGAACACAAAAGAATCAATACCACTGTGGCCAAAGCTAAGGCACTTAAGCAATTTGTAGAGCCATTAGTTACCAAGTCTAAGGAAGATACAACTCATAATCGTCGTATCGTATTCAGTAAATTGCGCAACAAATATGCAGTGACTGAATTATTTAGAGAAGTAGCTACAAAAGTGGGTGACAGACCAGGAGGATATACAAGAATTATTAAACTTGGAAATCGTCTTGGGGATAACGCTGACATGGCAATGATCGAATTAGTAGATTATAATGAGCTGTACAACGCTGGTAAACCTGCTAAGAAGAAAGCTAGAAGAAGAGGAGGTAAAGGAAAGAAAGCTGCAGCTGCTCCGGTCACTCCAACTCCAGAAACTTCAAAATCTGAAGAAGAGTAAATGAAAAGTGTGAATAACACATAATAATAAAAGGATAAACGTTTGGCGTTTATCCTTTTTTTTTGAATAATTTTAAAAAGTTTTTCCTCTAAATTGAGGTGTTGTTATCTAAAAAGACAAAATAGAAAATGATGAAATATCAATCTCGAAAAAAAGCAATTATTTTATTAGCTGATGGTACAATTTTTCACGGAAAAGCTGTGGGAAGAGAAGGTAGTGCTTTTGGTGAAGTATGTTTTAATACTGGAATGACAGGTTACCAGGAAATTTTTACCGACCCTTCGTACTATGGCCAATTGATGGTAGCTACTAATGCACATATCGGGAATTATGGCGCAAATGATGAAGAGGTAGAATCAGACTCAATTAAAATTGCCGGTCTCATTGTGAAGAATTTTAGTTATGAATATTCTAGAGATCGTGCTCATAGTTCACTACAAGAGTTTTTAGAAAAAAATAATCTTTTGGCGATTTCAGATGTGGACACACGTGCTTTGGTAAGTTATATAAGAGATAATGGAGCCATGAATGCTGTTATCTCTACCGAGGTTGATGATATCGAAAAATTAAAAGAACAGTTAGCAGCCGTGCCTGATATGAATGGGCTGGAATTGGCTTCTAAGGTTTCAACTACTAAGCCATATTTTTTTGGAGATCCTAATGCAACGTATAAGATCTCTGCACTTGATATTGGAATAAAGAAAAATATACTGCGTAACCTTGCTAATAGAGATGCGTATATTAAAGTTTTCCCTTATAATGCCTCGTTTGAAGAAATGAGCGAATGGGGGCCAGACGGATACTTTTTATCAAATGGCCCAGGAGATCCAGAACCTTTAACTGAAGCAATACAAAGTGCAAAAGAAATTCTCAAAAGAGATTTACCATTGTTTGGTATCTGTCTTGGTCATCAAGTAATTGCATTGGCCAACGGGATAAGTACTTACAAGATGCATCATGGACATAGAGGAATCAATCATCCTGTTAAAAACTTGCTTACTGGAAAAGGTGAGATTACTTCGCAGAATCATGGCTTTGCAATAAATAAAGAAGAAACCGAAAAGCACGCAGATGTAGAGATTACACATTTACATCTTAATGACAATACTGTAGCCGGAATTAGACTAAAAAGCAAAAACTGTTTTTCTGTACAGTATCACCCCGAGGCCAGCCCTGGACCGAACGATTCTACATATCTATTTGATCAGTTTATAGAAAATATCAAAAAAGTAAAAATCACAGCATAAAATTGAAATTTTAGATGTTTAGATCAGCATGTTTTGGCAATACATTAATCTAAAACGTTATAGTTGATAACTTAAGAGTATTATTGAGGTTTCCGTAATAAATTAAGGCTTTTATAGCGGTGTTAAGATATCCCCGTTTCGTATCTTGCGAAGAAGTAAAATTATCCAACAAAATAAATAAAAAAATGAGTGTAATTATTAATATATATGCTAGACAGATACTAGATTCACGTGGTAACCCAACTGTAGAAGTAGATGTAATTACTGAAAATGGTGTTTTAGGAAGAGCAGCGGTTCCTTCAGGAGCTTCAACCGGAGAACACGAAGCAGTAGAGCTAAGGGATGGTGGAGAAAATTACATGGGTAAAGGTGTTCTTAAAGCTGTCGAAAATGTAAACACAATAATCGCTGAAGAGCTTTTAGGATATTCTGTATTCGATCAAAATCTATTAGATCAAACAATGATTGATCTGGACGGAACTGCAAATAAATCAAAATTAGGAGCGAATGCCATTTTGGGAGTTTCTCTGGCAGCAGCTAAAGCGGCGGCAAATGAACTTAATATGTCACTATATCGTTATGTGGGAGGAGTAAGCGCAAATACACTTCCTGTTCCTATGATGAATATCATTAATGGCGGTTCTCACAGTGATGCGCCCATTGCATTTCAGGAGTTTATGGTAATGCCTGTTAAGGCAGATAACTTTACACAGGCAATGCAGATGGGAACTGAAATTTTTCATAACCTAAAGAAAGTCTTACATGATAGAGGTTTAAGTACAGCTGTAGGAGATGAAGGAGGTTTTGCACCAACGCTGGATGGAACAGAAGACGCATTGGATAGTATTAAATTAGCAGTTGAAAAGGCAGGATATAAATTTGGTGATGAAGTAATGATAGCTTTAGATTGTGCAGCAGCTGAATTTTTCGTGAACGGTGCATATGACTACACCAAGTTTGAAGGTGATAAAGGAGTAGTTCGAACCAGTGAAGAACAAGCAGATTATCTTGCAGAACTGGCTTCAAAATATCCGATTATTTCTATAGAAGATGGTATGGATGAAAATGATTGGGAAGGCTGGAAATATTTAACCGAAAAAATTGGAGATAAAGTACAATTAGTAGGTGATGATTTATTTGTTACCAATGTAGAAAGACTTTCAAGAGGAATCGAGAATAATATTGCAAATTCTATTTTAATTAAAGTAAACCAAATAGGGACCCTTACCGAAACTATTGCAGCTGTGAACATGGCTCATAACGCAGGGTATACTTCTGTCATGTCACACAGATCAGGAGAAACCGAAGATAATACAATTGCTGATTTGGCAGTAGCCTTAAATACAGGGCAAATTAAGACTGGATCTGCATCTCGTAGTGATAGAATGGCAAAATACAACCAGTTGTTGAGAATAGAGGAAGAATTAGGAAGTGTGGCATATTATCCAAAAGAAAAAGCTTTTAAAGTAAAATAACATCATATTTTTATTAGGAAAATAGGCTATCTTTTTGGATGGCCTATTTTTTTGGGGAATCTTTTTGAAAATGCTTCGTAAGGTTAAAAATGATATAATGATTAATAATATATTAACACTATATTTCGTATTTTAGCAGCCCTTAATGTAACAGCAAAATTCTAAATAATCATATGTCAAAAATAGCTACGTTAGAAATCGACGGTAATAAATATGAGTTTCCCATTATAGAAGGAACAGAAAATGAATTAGGAATTGATATTAAAACGCTAAGAGCAGTCACAGGCGGTATTACCACAATTGATCCTGGTTATAAAAACACCGGAAGCTGTGAGAGTGCTATTACTTTTTTAGATGGAGAAAAAGGAATTCTTAGATATCGTGGATATTCTATTGAAGAACTAGCTGATAAAGCAGATTTTTTAGAGGTTTGTTACTTGTTGATTTTTGGAGAATTACCTACCGCAGAACAATTAGAAAAATTTGACAAAGATATCAAAGAAGAATCTCAGGTAGATGAGGATATGAAGAAAATCTTAGATGGTTTTCCTAAAAGTGCTCATCCAATGGGAGTGCTATCTTCTCTTACAAGTGCTTTGATTGCTTTTAATCCGGGATCTGTAGATGTAGATTCTGAAGAAGCTATGTATGGCGCGATCGTAAAAATATTGGCAAAATTCCCTGTACTTGCTGCTTGGACCATGAGAAAGAAGAAAAGTCTTCCGTTAGATTATGGTGACAATTCGCTTGGATATGTTGAGAACCTACATAAAATGATGTTTTCTAGGCCTAATCAAACCTATGAGGCGAATAAAATTGTAAATGATGCTCTCGATAAATTATTGATCCTCCATGCCGATCACGAGCAAAACTGTTCTACATCTACCGTAAGAATAGTAGGTTCTTCGCACGCAGGATTGTTTGCATCCCTTTCTGCGGGTATTTCTGCATTATGGGGGCCACTTCACGGAGGTGCTAACCAGGCAGTAATAGAAATGCTCGAAGCGATTAAAGAAGATGGGGGCGATACGGCTAAATATATTGCCAAAGCAAAAGATAAAAACGATTCTTTCCGTTTAATGGGATTTGGTCATAGGGTATACAAGAATTTTGATCCTAGGGCTAAGATTATTAAAAAATCTGCGGAAGAGGTACTTGGTGACCTTGGAATAGAGGATCCTGTTCTCGACATTGCTAAAGGATTAGCAGAAGTAGCCTTGAAAGATGAATATTTTGTGCAAAGAAAATTGTATCCTAATGTAGATTTCTACTCTGGTATAATTTATAGAGCTCTTGGGATTCCAACAGATATGTTTACCGTAATGTTTGCGTTGGGTAGATTACCTGGATGGATTGCTCAATGGAGAGAGATGCGTCTTCGTAAAGAACCTATAGGAAGACCTAGGCAAATTTATATTGGTGAAAATTATAGAGTATTTAAACCAATCTCTGAGCGTTAAAATCAGATTTGTGATATGTATTAAAGGAAAGCGTTGAAAAATTCAACGCTTTTTTTGTGAATTCTCAATTAGTAAAGGTTAAACCCGAATTATGCATTAGAAAATCTATTACGGCTTGAAACTGCCGCAAAACCTAACACTGCGTTATGTTCTTAAGTTTTACCATAGCGATGCTATGCCAAATCTTAGAAAACATCAGGTTTTATTGCATTTTAAACCCTCATTACGAAGTTCTAATGCATACTTTGGGTTAAATCAATCATTTTTTTTTGTTTTCAATAATATTCTAGCCACTTTTTTAAAGAAAGTTAGTATTGTAATATTGTCTATTTATATATTTGCGTAACTACTCAGATTATTAGTTACACTTAAAAACTCAATTTTTGAACTTAAACATACAAAACGAGACGTCTAGGTTAAGGGCAGTTGTTTTGGGTACAGCCAAAAGTAATGGTCCTGTTCCTAAAATAGAAGATGCCTATGATCCAAAGTCCATAGAGCATATTAAAGCAGGGACCTATCCTAAAGAAGAGGATATGATTGCAGAAATGGAAGCTGTAGCAAAAGTTTTTGAAAAATATGATGTAAAAGTATATCGGCCAGAAGTGATCACAGATTATAATCAGATCTTTGCCAGGGATATTGCTTTAGTAATCGAGGATAAATTTATAAAATCAAATATACTTCCTCATCGTGAAAAAGAGATTAAAGCTATCCAGCATGTTATAGATGAAATAGATCCAGATAAGGTGTACAAAGCTCCCTCTGATAATATTCATTTTGAAGGTGGAGATATCATAATTCACAATGATCATATTTTTATAGGGACATATAAAGGTGAAGATTATCCTGATTGTATTGTGGCTCGTACTAACATGAAAGGAGTAGCCTATATAAGATCACTTTTTCCAAATAAAACAGTTAGAGAATTCGATCTTAATAAATCGATGAAAGACCCAAAAGATAATGCTTTGCATTTAGATTGTTGTTTTCAGCCTGTAGGCAAAAACAAGGCGATCATTCACAAAGAAGGTTTCAAGAATCTATCAGATTATGAGTATTTGGTCAGTTTCTTCGGAAAAGAAAATCTTTTCCATATTGATAAGGATGAAATGTACCATATGAATTCGAATATTTTTTCTATTGCTGAAGATGTGGTTATTTCAGAAAGAAATTTTAAAAGATTAAACACATGGCTTCGAAGTATTAATATTACAGTAGAAGAAGTGCCCTATGCTGAAATCGCTAAACAAGAAGGTTTATTACGTTGTTCAACAATGCCATTAATTAGAGATTAAGTAATGCAACAGATAACAAATACAATTGTAATGATTCGTCCGGTACGATTTAGGATGAATGAAGAGACAGCAGTAAATAATTATTATCAGGAAGATACTAATATAGTTGATGCCAATACAAAAGCGCAAAAGGAGTTTGATGAATTCGTGAAAGTATTAAAAAAAGTAGGGATAAATGTAATTGTAATAGATGATGACCCTGATAATAATACTCCAGATTCAATTTTCCCAAACAATTGGGTCTCCTTTCACGAAAATGGAGATGTAGCGTTGTATCCTATGTTTGCGGTGAATAGAAGAAGAGAACGTAGGCCAGAAGTTCTGGATATTATAGAGTCATCTGGTTTTGAGATAAAAAACATTATTGATTATACAAATGCCGAAGACGAAGAGGTCTTTCTTGAAGGGACCGGTAGTTTGGTTTTAGATAGAGTAAATAGAAAGGCATACTGCGCGCTTTCGCCCAGGGCAGATGAAGATTTGCTCATAGAGTTTTGTGAAGATTTTGAATATACCCCCATAATCTTTACTGCGTATCAAACCGTCGAAGATAAAAGGTTACCGATATATCATACCAACGTTATGATGGGAGTAGGTGAAACATTTGCTGTAGTATGCCTGGATTGTATAGACGACAAAAAGGAAAGAAAAAATTTAGTGACTCATTTAAAAAATGATGATAAAGAAATTATTGCGATTTCTGAAGATCAAGTAAATAGTTTTGCAGGTAATGTGCTGCAAGTTGTAGGTTCGGGAGATAAGCGTTATCTTGTAATGTCATCGGCAGCTTATCATAGTTTAACCAAAGATCAAATAACCATGATCGAACGACATTGTGCAATTCTTCATAGTGACCTCACTACGATCGAAACCTTAGGAGGAGGAAGTGCAAGATGTATGATGGCTGAAGTATTTCTGCCGCGTAAATAATTAGACTATGCTTTCAAAGAAAACAAAATATGGACTAAAAGCACTTACCTATATTGCGAGAAAGAAATGCGAACATCCCGTTCAGATATCAGAGATTGCAGAAAGTGAAAATATTTCTCAGAAATTCTTGGAAAGTATTCTATTGACTTTACGAAAGAATGGTTTCTTAGGTTCTAAGAAAGGTAAGGGAGGGGGATACTATCTCATTAAACAGCCAAAAGATATTGTTATGGCTGCAATAATTAGGGTTTTAGAAGGACCTATTGCAATGTTGCCCTGTGTTAGTCTCAATTTTTATGAAAAATGCGATGATTGTCCAGATGAGGATAGTTGCGCAGTACATAGTTTAATGATTGAAGTACGGGATAGTACCTTGAAAGTCTTAGAGAATAAAACCCTGGCTGATTTTACTGATTAGATTTTGTTGATATTCTTCTGTATTTATAAGGGCCTTTTATTTTCCCCCATACTTGATTGCCTTTTTTATTATATCCTCTGGTCCAGATAGATATTTTATCTTTACTAACTACAAAAGAGCTAGTAATGTAGTCGATTTCCTTGATGCTACTCTCACATGATCCTTTTTTGGTCTTTCCAGAATATATTGTCGATGTTTTTTTTTTGAAATATACTTCACATCCATTTCTAATCTCTAAACTTTCGGGAGTAAGATTTTCGAATATTTCTATATTCTCCCAACCACTTTGATAATCTTTAGAATTGGGTATTTTATAACCAGTACTTATAATATTAGAGGAATCCAATCTTTGATAAGTTAAAATACGTTGACTATAAACGTAATCGTCCTTATTTGCACCCGATACTTCAGAATATATCCAATACTCTGGTCTATCTTTCCAGATTCTAACATTGATTAAACTTAAATGAGCAAAACCTGAATCCTTTTTCACTTGTTCCTCATTAGAAAACTTACCTTCTAATAAAGTGATCAGATTATCCAATTCTACATCTTTTTTCTTCTCAGAGCCACAACTCGAAAATAACGTAAATAGGACAAGAATGAATAAAAGTTGCCTCATTCGGTTTTTTACTAAATATATGAAAATAAACAAAAAAAGTGTAATTTATCGATAAAAATAAGCGTTTTGTCCTAGTTATATTTATTTTATGATGCAATTTTCCGAATCATACCGCCAAAAATAAAATAATGAAATGGAACCATAATATACCAATAAATGCGACCCCATATTCCTTTTGGTCTAAATGTAGCTGTCTGATGTAAAATACCATTTTCATCTATATCAAATTCTAACCAGGCTTCTCCAGGCACTTTCATTTCTGCAAATAATAATAAACGTTTGTTTTTTTTGTCGGCAACCAAAACCCTCCAAAAATCGAGGGCATCACCAGAGAATATGACATCGGGATTTGTTCTTCCGCGTCGTAAACCAACTCCACCAAAAATCTTGTCAAAATATCCTCTAATTTTCCACAGCCAATTTCCATAATACCAACCAGTTTCACCACCTATCATCCAAATACGTTCCAAAGCCTTTTTAGAATCTTTCAATTCTATTTTTTTATGATCCTTAAAACATCCGTGTTTAGGGACTGTGATATACTTTTGAAGATTCATTTTAAACCTACCGCTTACCATAGAGTCCTTCCAACTAGAGACTACTTGATTTTGTTCTATTTTTATAAATGCCAATTCCAAAGCTTTCTTATAATTCATAGGAGTAATGTTCAATAGCTCTTGCAAGCGGTTGTCATTGGCAATTACTGGAACAGTCATACTATCAACTAGGTTAAGGGCCAGTTTGTATGATGTTGAGGTCACAAAATACAACCAGTATGATGATAATTTTGGGGTCATGATAGGAAGTGTAATAATAAATAATCGTATTCCCCTTGCTTTAGCATATTGTTTAAGCATTTGCTTATAAGTCATTATGTCTGGGCCACTAATATCATAAGATTCATTATAGCAAGCAGAATTCCCTAACACTCCAATCATAAAATTAAGTACATCCCTGATAGCTATCGGTTGAGTTTTAGTATTTACCCATTTTGGAGTAATCATTAATGGCAATTTTTCACATAAATCACGAATGATTTCAAAAGAAGAACTGCCTGATCCAACGATAATTCCTGATCGTAAAACGGTAAGGTTGTAGTTTCCTTTATATAAAGTTTCTTCTACATTTTTTCTTGACCACAAATGTTTAGATAGGTTTTTTTCATTTACAATACCACTTAAATAAATTACTTGTTTTACATTGGTGTCTTTTACATAAGTATTGAAGTTTTGAGCAGATACTTCTTCTTTTTTGTCGAAATCTGTTGTTGATGTGCTCATTGAATGAATCAAATAATAGGCAGCATCAATATTTTTTGGTATTTTGGATGGATCCGGAGTGTCCAAAAAATCAATTTCTATGATCGAAACTCTTTCTTTAGTTTCTTGATCTATTGAAAGCCTGTTTTTATCTCTCACACAACATATGACTTCATGGCCAGCTTCTAATAATAAGGGTAATAATCTCATGCCGATATACCCATTGGTTCCCGTAAGAAGAATTCGCATTTTTTTGTATAAGTTACAAAGAAATTAATTTTAACAAAAGAATAGTAATGCTATCTTTCTAAAGATCTTGAATATCTGTCGGTTTATGATCTACTTTATAATCAAGCAACTTTTTCATGTACTTATGGATTGCTGTATCAGTTTTATTTGCTTTAAACTTTATAAAATACTGATCTTTATAAATAGAGTATTCTTCTGCTTTTCCTTTATACAGATTTAATTTATAAAAAGGAATAACCAATACATATGTTGCTAACCCTACTCCAAAACCAACCAAAATTCCTTTTGGCCTTAATTCTATAGTACATGTTTTGATTTTATTATCAAAAATTAGAAGGTTATGAATTTCAATACTGCTTGCGGTGATATGAAGTTTTGGTGATCCAATACCTCCCAGTTTAATACGCTCTATTAGCGTAAATGGTGGGCCAACCTCATTATTAATTTTTTGTATTAACTCAGGATTTTTATATGAGTTATTTATGAGCATTCTTTTTTATAGCAAGATAGTCAAATGATGTCTGAAGACATAGTGTCAGACTATAATTTCTATTATCTTTGCAGCTTAATTAAGTGAAACCGTTTTTGAAAATCCATTAAAACCGAGTATTCAAAAATGATAAGTTAAACTTATCCCGCTGAATAGCGGGATCTTATTTTAATGACCTTTTATTTATAAAGATGAGTTTACAACGAACCATTTCAGAAAATGTGAAAATAGCCATACACGCCTTGTATGGTGTTACTCTGGAATCTGTTGAATTGCAGGCAACCCGTAAAGAATTCGAAGGCGATATAACCGTAGTGGTATTTCCAATGCTTCGAGTAGTTAAAGGAGATCCAGTACAAATAGGCGAAGCTGTAGGCAAATATCTGTCAGAAAATATCACAGACGTTGAAGATTATAATGTGGTAAAAGGATTCTTGAACCTCGTGATTTCTGATACTTATTATCTCGATTTTTTTGTAAGTATAAAAGATAATGAACGGTTTGGTTTTGTAGACTCTTTAAAGGATAATAAGGCTGTAATGGTCGAATATTCTTCTCCTAATACTAACAAACCTTTACATCTGGGGCACATCAGAAATATTCTTTTAGGGTATTCTGTCGCCGAAATTATTAAAGCCAGCGGTAAAAAGGTGTATAAGACTCAAATTATAAACGATCGAGGAATCCATATCTGTAAATCAATGGTTGCCTGGAATAAATTTGGTGAAGGAGAAACACCAGAATCAACTGGTCTCAAGGGCGATAAATTAGTGGGTAATTATTATGTAAAATTTGATCAGGTTTATAAGGAGCAAATCGCAAGATTGATAGAAGATGGTTTGTCTGAAGAAGATGCTAAAAAAGAAGCGCCAATTCTAATTGAAGCACAGGAAATGCTGCGTAAATGGGAGTCAGGAGATACTGAAGTTGTCACACTCTGGAAAATGATGAATGGTTGGGTATATGATGGTTTTGATCAAACCTATAACGCACTTGGTGTAGATTTTGATAGTTATTACTATGAAAGTAATACGTACCTTCTTGGGAAAGATAATATCGAAGAAGGGTTGTCTAGAGGTGTCTTTTTTAAGAAGGAAGATGGATCAGTTTGGTGCGACTTAACCGAGGATGGCCTTGATGAAAAATTAGTGTTACGTAGTGATGGTACCGCGGTGTACATGACACAGGATATAGGGACTGCTATACAACGAGTTAAAGATAATCCGGATATCGGCGGAATGATATACACTGTTGGTAATGAGCAGGATTACCATTTTAAAGTTTTATTTTTGATTCTTAAGAAATTAGGATATGAATGGGCGAAGAACCTACATCACCTTAGTTATGGAATGGTCGATCTGCCAAGCGGTAAAATGAAAAGTAGAGAAGGTACAGTAGTTGATGCTGATGATTTAATTGATGAAATGACCAGGACTGCCGAAGAAATATCCCAAGACTTAGGTAAATTAGAAGGATATACCAAAGAAGAAAAAGCAGGAGTATATAATAAAATAGGTCTTGGAGCCTTAAAATATTATATTCTAAAAGTAGATCCCAAAAAGAGAATATTATTTAACCCTGAAGAATCTGTAGATTTTCAAGGAAATACTGGGCCGTTTATTCAGTATACTCATGCAAGAATTCAAGCTATTTTACGTAAAGCAGATTTCCGTAAAAGCGAACCAATCAGTAGCATTAAGTTACATCAAAAAGAAAAAGAGTTAATCAAACACCTAGAACTTTATCCCGAAATTATTCAGAATGCAGCAAGTGAGCTTAGCCCTGCTCTTATAGCAAATTACACATATGATCTGGTGAAAAGCTATAATTCATTTTTTCAGAATGTCTCTATATTCGGAGCCGATTCTGAAGAAGAAAAACAATTTAGAGTACAACTTTCTGGTTCGGTAGGAAATACTATTAAATCAGCCTTTAGTCTATTGGGGATTAATGTGCCTGAACGTATGTAGTTCAATACTTTATTCACTTTTGTGTAACGAATTCTTTCAATAGAATGACTAAACGTGTTGGATATCGATTTTTCCTTCATTTTATCTAAAAAAATCAATGAAAAATTAAGGTTAATTTGTGAAATACGTAATAGTTTTTTTATTTTAAGGCATGGATTATAAAATTACAAGAGCTACAGATAATGATTTACCCTTAATGCAGCGTTTATTTTATCAAACAGTAACTACTTATGGCTCCTTGTTATTTACCAAAGCCGAGATAAAAATTTATTCACGATTGGCTACAAATAAAATATATTGGCAAAAGAAGTTTAAAAAGGACTATGTTTATAATGCTAAAATGAATGGGGAAATCGTAGGTTCTTTTTCTATGGATACCAATGGTACAATAGAATACTTTTTTGTGCATATGCATTATCAAGGTAGAGGTATTGCAAAAGAGCTCTACAAAGTACTGGAAGAAGTAGCTGTAGAATCGCAAATCAACACGCTTACCACTCAAATACATTTGGCAACGAGAGCTTTTTTTGAAAAAAATGGTTTTGAAATTGTGAAAAATGCTGTAAAAGTAGTCGGAGGCGACGAGGTCACTAATTATAGTGGCGTTAAGAAACTCTAGAAACTTATCCTAAAAACTACATTAGGAGTAAATCCAAGACCAAATTCTTGAACTTCTTCAACAGCACTATTAGGTGCTATTCTATAATAATTATTTACTGTATTTTCCTGATCTAGAATATTCCAAATAGATGCTCCTGCCATACCGGTAATTTTATTAGATAACTTAAAGTTATAGGTGGTAGAGGCATCCCATCTCAAGTAATCCTCCAAAGTATCGCTATTAGGATGCAGATAATTGATATTTCCGTTTGCATCTATCTCATTACTTGAAATAGGACGAGTTGTAGGTTTACCGCTATGCCAGTTTATTCCACTAGAAAATTTTAAGTTTCCTAAGGAATAGGTAAGTGCAAAATTAATATTGTGTCGAATGTCTATATTGTTAGGAAAATCCGTTTCGCTTAGATTGTTAAAAGTGTACTCATTGGTTGCATACGAGTAGCTTAGCCATGTACCAAAGTTTTTGAATCTTTTATTTATTAAAAAGTCAATACCTCTCACGGTATAACTCCCATGATCTTGCTCAAACTCAAGTTGATTTTGGAATCCCTGACTTTGTGTGTTAATACCATCTACATTTTTGTAATAAAAATCAGTGCTAATTAGCCAATTATTATGATTATAATTAAGTCCTAATGATACCTGTTGACTTTTTAGTATAGGAATACTGTCATTATTAGAAAGGACCCATTTTCTGTTTTCTACTCCTAAAAAGTCATTTTGTGATTCTACAATCTGAGAGGTAACTTGACTTTTCAATTCGCCTAATGCTTCTATGGTAAAACGATTGTCGAATCTATGATTTATGCTTACGCGAGGTTCAAAAAGAAAGGTTTCAAACTTATCGAAATGATTGAGTCGCAATCCAAGATTGAGATGTGTATTATTATTATTTGACTTGAATTCAACCTCAGAAAAAATACTATTTGTTCGAATGACTTCTTTGGTAAAATCTCTAAAAGTTGGATTATTAACATCCCGAAGGTTGGATATTCCAGTCTCATTAAATTGATAACCGCTTTTAAGATTAAAATTTGAGTTTAGTTTTAGCAGCGTATTGAGTTTAATTCCGCTTTCAAGTACCTCATTCTCTTGTAATAAACGTTGATCATTCAGAATGTCAGAATTTATAGTTTCCAGATTATAGTTGGTACCATAAATAAGTACTTCGCTCCTAAAAATGGTATTCCAACTCCTTTGGTATGAAATACTTCCTGCACTATTTTTTTGTTTTGCACTACTCTCCCTTGAGACATTAATTTGATTAATCAGAGCGTTTTCTTCAAAAACAAGATCATTTCGCATTAAAATTGCGTTTACTTTAAGCAAATCTTTGGGGCTTAATCGATAGAGCCAACGAAGACTAGTATCATAAAAAGAAAATTCTTGGTCTGTATTCGAGGTGTTTTCTGCAACATTTGTGACCTCAGAATCTTGAAACGCTTTATCAAAAAATTGATTGTAGGTAGGTGTTTCCACTAGATCGCTAATTGATCTTCTAATAGATACTTGAAGTGAAGATTTTCTGCCAAGCGGTGTGTCAATATAACCATCAGCACTAATCATATTTACGCCAAGACTTGCATCTAGTTTTTTATTTACTAGGTTTGAGGTGTTCATGGCGATAACACTAGAGACTCCATCCCCATAGCTAGCACTAGATCCATTTCTAATAAGCTGAACGTTTTTTGTTAGATAAGGGTTAAAAGCAGAAATAAGACCAAAAAAGTGACCGGATTGATACATTTTTATACCATCCCATAAAATTAGATTTTGATCGTTAGTTCCCCCTCTTACGTTAATATCTGAAACTGTTTCCTCTACACTTAAAACACCGGGTAAAGCCTGAATTGTTTGAAGTAAATCCGGTTCAATTAGACCAGGGAGTATTCCAAAATCTGTATAGTCAATGATGATTGATCCATCAGATCTTTTGTTGATACCCTTGACCAAATAATCGTTTAGGATTACTTCGCTTAAATATTGAACTTCTGGAGTTAAAAAAATGGTTTTGCAAGGCTTCCCTAGAAAGTCTTTGGCAGGCAGTTTTAATGTCCTGTATCCTATAAAATTAATATTTACCCATTCATCAATATCTTCTACAACTATTGAAAACTCACCTTTTGCATCACTTATGGTATCCTCGTTTTTTGCTCGAATTGTGGCGTTCGATAATACCGCACCATCGATTATAGACTGTAAGACTCCACATATTCTCTTTTCTTCAGTCTTAAGACTCAGTACAATACTATTTTCGCTTAAAAAAGTATAATCGAGGGGAGTGTTGAGTTTTAAGTATTCTATAGTTTCTTTCAGATCAAGGGACTCTAGTGGCTTTTGGAGTTTAATTTTGATGATATCTTCATCTGCATAGGTAAAGCTACAATCAAATTTTTCTTGAAGCTGATTTAATATTGTGATAAGCGGTAAAGATTCCTGTTCAGGCTGAGATTTTGTCTGTTTGGGAATAAAAAAAAGAATAGTAAATAAAACTGTGATAATGGTTTTGATCACTGTTTGTTTAGGGTTACGTTGTTGCCATTCATTTCGTATTTCAAACGCATGGGTATCGTAATAGATTGTAATGCTGTTTGAATATCTGAATGTACAAAATTACCCGTAAAAAGTTTATCCTGATCTATATTTTTTGCAATAATTGTTACATTATATTGCCTTTCGAACTCTCTAAGAACATATTTATAAGGTGTGCTGGAAAAAGCGCTTCTATTTTCGATCCAAACAGGTTTTATTAATGAAGTATTACTATTCAACACTTCATTATCGATCACTCTAAAAAACTTACCGGCTGGAAGTTTGATTATTTTATTATTATGGATTACACTTACAAGCCCTTCATAACAAACTACTTCAAAATAGTCCCCTCGATGCTTTACATTAAACTGAGTGCCTAAAACACTAACCATTCCCGATGAAGTAAAAACATCAAATTTTTTTCCTTTTGCAACTTTGAAGTACGCTTCACCATCAAGCTCAATCTTACGATTGTTATCCCAATCTTTATTCTTGTAATTGATTGATGAAAGGGAATTTAGGGTAACGATGGTTTGATCTGGTAATTCAATAGAAATTTTTTCACTAACTAAGGTGTTTTCAGTGATCGTATTCTCATTGAAAAATGTAAAATAAGTACCTATTCCAAGTACAAACACTGCAGCAATTCTAATAAAAATATTGATTTGAGAGCTTAAAAAAGATCTCTTTTTATGTTTTGATAATAACCTCTGTGTATCTTCTAATTCTTCTTGAATGTTATATTCCGGGGATTCGAATTTTCGAGCAGCTTCAGATATTTTAATATACGAATTATAGGCGTCTAAATTCTTAAACGCCTCTAATTCATCTGTGGTGAGTTCCTTATGATCCAACCACTTTTTTATGAGATCTTTCTCTTTCATAGCAAGATTTCTGTTTATATAACAACTTGGATTTAAAAACTCCTACCCTTCACTCTTTAAATCCCATCAATTTCTTTACGTAGTTTTTCCAAAGCACCATAAATTCTTTTTTCAACCGCTTTTCTAGAGATATTCAGCAAATCGGCAATTTCCTGATGCTTTTTGCCTTCGATACGATTAAGCAGGAAAGCGACACGTTGAGGCTCTGTAAGTTTTGAAAGGGCTTTTTGATATTTCTGCAAATATTCTTTTTCCTCTAAAACGAATTCAGGATTTTCATTCGTTTTATATCGATGTTCGGTTTGTTGAAATTTTAATTTTACCTTATTATGTTTTAACTGATTTAAGGTTAGGTTATTGGCTACTGTAAAAAGAAAGCTGCGAGCTTTCTGTAAAGGAACTTTTTTACAATTGTCCCAAAGTTTAATAAAGGCTTCCTGGACTCTGTCTTTAGGGTCTATATGTTCTCCATATTTATAATATATGAAATCGTGTAGCTCTTTGGAATGTTTCATGAAAAGCTCTGAGAACAATTTTTCCTCACAAACATTCTCAAATAAATCTTTGGGCATCCTTGGGATTTTTGTTAAAATTAAAAAAAAATGAAATGATAAGTAGGAATTTTGTTTCGTATATTGTTTTAATTACAAAAGTGAAGGAAAAATTGCTAAAAATGAAGAAGATTTTATATATACTAATAGCCGGAATGATTTTTTTCAGTTCTTGCCAGGAAGAAGAGAGAGAGATAATCGATCCTAATATTGATAATACTATCCCTAAGGATTCGCAACTGGCAAAGCTCATGCGAAATGTAGTTATTCACGACGGATCTTTTGATGATATTGTTGATAGTGGTAATTGTTATAGTATTAATTTGCCATATAGTTTATTGGTTAATGGAGAAGAATTTATAGTAAATGAAATTAATGATTATCAAAAGCTTTCCAATACGGATATTATTGAAATTCAATATCCGATAGTGATAACCATGTTTGATTACAGTGAGGAAATCATTAGTAATGATACCGAATTAAAGATATATATTGAACAATGTCAAATTGATGATGAGGATATTGAGTGTATTGATTTCTTATATCCTATACAAGTATCAACATTCAATAATAGATCAAATGAATTAAATTCAATAGTTCTCAATCATGATTCTGAAATGTATTTATTCATGTCCAAAATGGATAATAATATCTCTGTTAGTATGAACTATCCTATAAGTTTACTTTTGTATAATGGTCAAAGCGTAGATGTCCAGCATAATAGCGGTTTATTAGAAACCATTTCAAGGGTTGCTTCTGCTTGTGATGAAAATGATAAATAAAGAGTATTAAGAACTTTTCTTTATTCAAATCCATCTTAAATGAGATGGATTTTTTGTTTAACATATTTTTAAAAATAGTAGACAAAAAGTTAAAATAGTGCTAAAACGCATAGGGAGGGTTAGAGTTTTAAAGAATGAGTTGTTTAATCATCAAACAATAAATTTAAACACCATGAAATTTCAACACATTTTTAAAACACTTTTAGTAGGGTTAATCGTTATAAGTTTTACTTCTTGTAGCGATGACGATGACACGACTTTTCCACCGGCGACTACAACCATTGCAGAATTTGTCGCTAGTAACCCCGATTACAGTTCTCTTCTTGCTGCGTTGCAGAAAGCAGAATTAGTAACTACCTTATCAGGTACAGGTAATTTTACAGTTTTTGCTCCTAACAATGCAGCTTTTGATGCATTTTTAACTGCAAATGGATTAACGTTAGAATCTGCAACCAAAGAACAATTAGAACCTATACTATTAAATCATGTATTGGGAGAAGAGTTTTCCTCTACTCAATTGACTACAGGGTATAGAGATAACCTAGCAGGATTTAGCACATATGTTAGCAATGACGGTGATGTAGTAATTAACGGTAATGTAACAGTAACTACGGCAAATCTTGATCAATCTAACGGAGTGATTCATGCAGTAAATGCAGTTATTGCACTACCAACAGTAACTACTTTCGCAGTAGCCGACCCCAACTTTGATACTTTACAAGCCGCTTTAACAGATTTAACACCAGATACAGATTATGCAGCAACACTTAGCGGTGAGACTTCTGCTCCTTTCACGGTTTTTGCGCCAACAAATGACGCCTTTGCAGATCTTTTAGCCAGATTTGATATAGAAATCGGAGACTTGACTGCAGCGCAATTAGAAATTGTACTTAATTACCATGTTTTGGCCGGAGCTAGGGTACTTGCAGAAGATCTTCCTGGAATTACCGATGGAGTTACTCCCGCAACATTACAAGGAGAAACATTATTACTTAATCTTGAAGGTGGAGCTTTCTTAAGAGATAAGACCGGAGTAGATTCTGAAATTATTCTTACCGATGTTAAAGCTACTAACGGAGTAATTCATGCTATCGACAAAGTGTTATTACCTGCTGCAGCTTTAGATGCTTTAGGAAGAAGTATTACAGCAGCAGCCTACAATAATGGAGAAGATAGTAATTTTTCTTCACTATATGCTGCACTTAGATATACTGGTCTTAATGACGCTCTAGACAACGCTATGATGCGTACAGTATTCGCACCGACAAATGATGCCTTTGCTACATTGTTGGATGGAGCTGCTCTTACAGATCTTCCTGTAGAAACAGTAACACAAATATTATTGAATCATGTTGTTTCTGGTAAATTACTATCTACAGATTTAACCACTTCTTATGCCAATACTTTAGCAACTTATGGAGACACAGACAATAACTTAAGTATATATATTAATATTAATAGTGGGGTAGTATTAAATGGGGGTTCGGCCAATACTGGTGCTACAGTATCTGCTGCAAACATCGAGACCAGAAATGGAGTGATTCATGAGGTTGATGCTGTAATCGGGTTACCAGATGTTACTACTTTTGTAGTTGCTGATCCTAATTTTTCTTCGCTAGCTGGAGCACTTACTGATGCGAATCTGGTTACAGTATTGCAAGCTGCTAATGGATCTGGAACTCCTGAAGCTCCTTTTACAATTTTTGCTCCTACAAATGATGCATTTGGTGCGATTACAGTGCCAACCGACCCTAACGAATTGGCAGCTGTATTAACATACCATGTAATTTCTGAAGCCAATGTACAATCTTCTGGATTAGTAGATGTCGAAGGTGAAGTTGCAACAGTTAACGGACAGAATGTAACAATTTCTGCCTCTCCTGCAACTGTGTTAGGTGCTGGTAATGGTGGAACTGCAAGTAACATTACTGCTGATTTAGATATTCAAGCCTCTAACGGAGTTATTCATACCATCGATAGAGTATTATTACCTATGACAACGATGTAATATATAGTCTTCACAGACTCAACAATCCGGGCTGTTTATTCTCCCATGTTTTAGTAAACAGCTCGGTTTATTTCACACATATGTTTATCTTTTGCATGCTAACTTTTAATCCGGGTTAAAAACTTTTTTGTAATGAAAATGCTAATCAAACGTTTAAACGTATCATTCTTATAACCTTTTTTTTAAGCTACAGTCGTATCGGGCTCTCAAGATGATGACAGCATAACAACAACTAACCAGAAGCTATCGGATACAAAGAATCTCCAATTATTAGTTTCGTCGAAATTGAGTAAATGACTTAAAATATAAATGAAAGAAAGTTTGCAACAGCAAGTTTGCTTCAAAAACAAATAAATACTACGCTCCAGACAGAAGAAGTTACAATGTAACTGACTAATAACAAAGTGGTTTTAATGATCTATTCGGGGAAGTATTTTAGATATTGAAGCTTCTAACGGGATTATACATGTGATTACCGGAGTTTTAATTCCTTCTGTTTCTTAAAATTTAAAGGGATTAGAGTTAATTTGCTTTAATCAATGTATGAAAAATCACCAATTTTTACATTTTTTTACAATAATTGGTGATTTTTTTATTTCATGTATACAGTCCGAAATTCTACATAACCATTCTTTTATTTATACATTTCAAATCCTTAAATTTGCACCTGTCTACCGATTAAGGTAGCTATTTTCAAAATAGAATACGCATATGTTTGATAATTTAAGTGATAAGTTAGATAAGGCCTTACATATTCTCAAAGGTCATGGTCAGATAACAGAAATAAATGTAGCAGAGACATTAAAGGAGGTGCGTAGAGCTTTGGTTGATGCCGATGTTAATTATAAAATTGCCAAAGAGTTTACTGCTACCGTAAAAGAAAAAGCACTTGGTCAAGATGTATTAAAAAGTCTTAAACCGGGCCAGCTTATGGTAAAGTTGGTGAAAGATGAGCTTACCGAGTTGATGGGGGGAGATGCTGCAGGAATTAATTTGTCAGGAAATCCTTCTGTAATTTTAATGTCGGGACTCCAGGGTTCTGGTAAAACTACTTTTTCTGGAAAGCTTGCTAATTTCCTTAAAAATAAAAAAACTAAAAAACCTTTATTAGTTGCTTGCGATGTTTATAGACCTGCTGCGATTGATCAGTTACACGTAGTAGGAGAGCAGATTAATGTAGAGGTTTTTAGTGATCGAGGCAATAATGATCCTGTAGCAATTGCTAAAGCCGGGGTTGATTATGCCAAGGCTAATGGGTTTAATGTGGTGATTATCGATACTGCTGGTCGTTTGGCGGTTGATGAGGTGATGATGACTGAAATTGAAAATATTCATAAAGCAGTTACGCCAGATGAAACATTATTTGTGGTTGATTCTATGACGGGTCAGGATGCTGTAAATACCGCCAAAGCATTTAACGATGTGTTAAATTTTGATGGTGTTATCCTTACCAAATTAGATGGTGATACCAGAGGTGGTGCGGCGATATCAATAAAATCTGTTGTTCACAAGCCTATCAAGTTTATTGGTACTGGAGAGAAGATGGAAGCGATTGACGTGTTCTATCCTTCTCGTATGGCAGATCGTATCTTGGGTATGGGGGATGTCGTATCTCTGGTAGAGAGAGCTCAAGAGCAATTCGATGAAGAAGAAGCCAGAAAACTTCAGAAGAAAATTGCGAAAAATCAATTTGGATTTGATGATTTCCTGAAGCAAATTCAGCAGATTAAGAAGATGGGTAATATGAAAGATCTTGTCGGAATGATTCCTGGAGCAGGAAAAATGATGAAGAATATGGATATCGATGATGATGCCTTTAAACATATCGAAGCTATTATACATTCTATGACTCCGGCAGAGCGATCAAAACCACAAATTATCAATGCAAGTAGAAAAAAACGAATTGGTAAAGGGTCTGGTACCTCTATTCAACAAGTAAATCAATTGCTTAAGCAATTTGACCAAATGAGTAAGATGATGAAGATGATGCAAGGTGGTGGTGGTAAAAGAATGATGCAGATGATGGGAAAAATGCGATAATAAATAAAAAATAAATTTTTACAAGATAATTTGGGGGAATGGAAATATTAGACGGAAAAAAAGTAAGTAATGACATCAAAGATGAAATTGCTGCTGAAGTTCAAAAAATGAAAGAACGGGGTGAGAAGGTACCACATTTGGCTGCCGTATTGGTAGGGAACGATGGTGCTAGCTTAACGTATGTTGGTAGTAAAGTAAAAGCGTGTGAGCGTGTTGGTTTCGAATCGACTTTGGTTAAAATGCCTAGCACTACGAGTGAAATCGAGCTTTTAGCTAAAATCAAAGAGCTCAATGAAAATGATGATATCGATGGGTTTATTGTTCAATTACCATTACCGCCACAAATTGATACCCAAAAAGTTTTATTAGCAGTAGATCCGGATAAAGATGTTGATGGTTTTCACCCTATGAATTTTGGAAAGATGGCGCTGGATATGTCTACTTTTATTCCGGCGACACCGTTCGGGATACTAGAATTATTAGAGCGGTATGATGTTGATACCAAAGGAAAACATACTGTAGTTATTGGGAGAAGTCATATTGTAGGACGCCCTATGAGTATTTTGATGGGAAGAAAAGGCTGGCCTGGTAACTCTACAGTAACGTTAACTCATAGTCATACAAAAAACATCACACAGATAATTTCTCAGGCAGATATTGTGATTTCTGCACTAGGTGTACCCAATTTTCTGAAAGCGGAGATGGTAAAAGATGATGCTGTAATCATAGACGTCGGTATCACCAGGGTTGCAGATGATTCCAGACCCAAGGGATATAAAATTGTAGGTGACGTTGATTTTGAAAATGTAAGTAAAAAAGCATCTTACATTACTCCGGTTCCTGGTGGTGTAGGACCTATGACCATTGCAATGTTACTTAAAAACACATTATTGGCAAGAGAAAGACATAGGGCAGGGTAACAAATAGTATTATATTAATAGCGTAAAAACCAAAAAGCCTGAGTACTTAGTTAGTACTCAGGCTTTTTGGTTTATTTACTATTTCATCTCTGCTGATAATCCTTCGCAATTATTAACACACAACATGAAAAATTCAAAATTATATCATGATTAGAAGAAAAAAAAACGTTAGGACAGAGTCCTAACGTTTTTCTACATTTATATTTTGGTGACTTCGAATACTATATTTTTATTTAGTTAACATCGTTAAAAGCTTTTGCAGAAATGTTATCATCATTACCTGTTGTATATCCACCACTAGATGGAAGAAGGTCTAAAGCTAGATTATAAGAAGGAACATTGATTCCCTTAGATGTTTTTACAGTATTAAAGTCTAAGATTGACTTACTTTTTTCATACAGTGCATTTTTAGTAAATGTACCAAATTTCTTACCATTTTCAACAGTCTCTCTCCAGTCTTTACCATAGGCAATTTTCAAGTAGTACTCACCTTCAGGAATATTTCTGATGAATTGGGTAGTATTAGAATTGATGTAAGTAACACGTACTAGCTCATCATCTTTTTCAGTTTTACCCATTTTGTACATTTTAACAACTACCTCAGTATTTTTACCAACTTTAATTTTTAGGTAATTGTCTAACTTATAGTCAAACTTCCCTTTAAAGTTGAATGATTTTGGCGTTGCACCAGATTTATATGTCTTTTTCTCCCAGCTAGAATACTTATCTTCTCTACTAACCGTCATAGTTGCGGCAGTAGGTCTATTATTATTCGAACTTGAACCATAAGAAGGAGTAGTAGATTCTATTGGAGTAGAAGCTACATCACCGCCTTTGGCTGCTCTACGTCGCGCTTCTTCTAACGCTTTTTGTGTTTCTTTTGTATCAGCAAGTGCTTTTCTGGCCGCTGCATCTTGTGATCTTTTTGCTGCTTCTGCATCTGCGATCGCCTTTGCTGCATTAGCTTCGGCTTCTCTTTTTAAACGCTCTGCATTTGCAATTGCTTGTCTAGCTGCTTCTTCTGCAGCTCTCTTTGCCGCTTCTGCCTGCGCAATTGCTGCTGCTGCTGCGGCCTTAGCAGCTTCTCTTTTTGCCGCTGCTTCTTTTGCCGCTCTTTCAGCGTCTGCAATTCGACTATCTTCTGTTAGGAGTCTAGTAAGCACAAAACCGTTCATACTCTTGTACTGTATTGCACTCCAGTCTCCATAATTAGAACTCATTACATATACTTGGGTTCCTTGAGGAACTTCGGCAATAGTATTAAAAGTTAAATCTGGACCACTACGTACTTCTAGTTTCTGAGAAGACATTAAATATTGCCCATCTTGTGCATGAGCTGTCGAGAAAGTAATCACCAAAAGTAGAATAAATGTAAAAATAGATTTCATATCTCTTGTTTTTAAGTAGATTGGGTTATAATTTTTATTCAATATTATTTTTATTATAATTTAAATTTTAAGCATTAAATACTCAAATTTACCGTCAAAAAATGCTTTTCAAAACGAATGCCAAGGTAAATTTGACAGCAATTTCTTCCTACAAACTCTATTTTCAAGAGCGTAAAAAATATTTAACTTTTAAAGAGCATTCTGTTTCTTAATGTTTTGTTTTCCAACAATTTAACAAAGTTTTTTTATATTAAAACTTCAATACTTTGTGTTAAAATATTGATAAGAAAACCATTAAAACAGATTCAAAAGTAATGTTTTAATATTAAAAACACAACATCTTTTAGTTTTATTTGCATAAAAATATGAATTTTTTTTCTTCGTTTTGTGTTTTTCAACGATTCTTTTTTGTATTACAACCGATTTTAACTTCTTTTTTTAGATACACTGTCGGTTTCTATATTTTGGCAGTATAAGCGATTAAAAATGTTGAATTATGACCTTAAAGATGGTCGGAGTGTATATCTTTTTATATTTGGTGCTTACTACTATTTAGCTAAACTTACCTTTTAAACTTATTGATCAGTGATTTTTTTTAATAAGTTCTGGGAATTTAGCTTGAAATTTTTTTAATCTTGGAATAGAAACATTTCTTATATAAGGATTATTGGGATTTCTTTTTTCGTAATCTTGATGATAGGCTTCGCCTTTCCAGAACTTTTGAAAGGGAAGTATCTCTGCAGCTATTCTTTTATTTAACTTTTTGCTTAATGCTTCTTTTTTTTGTTCTATGATTTCTTTCTGTTCTTTATTTTGATAAAAAATAATAGATCGATATTGTGATCCGCGGTCAGGTCCTTGACCATTTATTTGAGTTACATTTTGCGAACCAAAGTAGATATCAACCAACGTTTGAAAAGATACTATAGAAGGGTCGTAATATATTTCTACGGCTTCTGCATGGCCAGTAAGTCCTGTATTGCTTGATTCATAGGTTGGATTTTCTGTATGTCCGCCAGAATATCCAGAGATTGATTCTTTTACACCTTTTACGCTTTCATAAATTGCTTCTACACACCAAAAACATCCACTGGCAAAGTAAGCTCGTTCTAATCCATCTACCGATGGTACTTGAACAGGTTTAAGATTTTCGGTTGTTTTTTTTTTATTTTTTGCAGATTGTCCATTGCTTTGACAACTTATTAAAACGAATGAGATTGTTATTACTATTATATATGGTATTCTTTTCATAGCTTGAAATTTTTTTATTTAGTCAATATTTTTTGAAAAAACTTTCAGGAGATTATAAAAAAGTAAAATTAGAAAGATATAGGATAGGTATTTCTTAAAACAAAGATAAAAATACAACGGCTATCAATTTTGATAGCCGTTGTATAAATATTTTATATTATTATATTTCGTTTAGCTTATGCGTTCATTGAGATTAAGAATTCATCATTATTCCGAGTTTGTTTAAAACGCTCGTTAATAAACTCCATTGCTTCTACAGGGTTCATATCGGCTAGGTATTTACGCATCACCCACATTCTTTGAATTGTATTGTCATCAAGTAAGAGGTCATCACGACGCGTACTTGACGAAGTAAGATCTATGGCTGGGAAAATACGACGGTTAGAGATTTTACGATCTAATTGCAGTTCCATATTACCAGTTCCTTTGAATTCTTCAAAGATAACTTCGTCCATCTTTGATCCTGTCTCTGTTAATGCTGTGGCAATTATAGTAAGAGAACCTCCATTTTCTATATTACGGGCAGCCCCAAAGAAACGCTTTGGTTTGTGTAATGCATTTGCATCCACACCTCCACTTAAAATCTTACCAGAGGCAGGTTGTACTGTATTGTATGCTCTTGCCAATCGAGTAATAGAATCTAATAATATTACAACATCATGACCACATTCTACCAATCTTTTTGCCTTTTCCAAAACAATATTAGCAACCTTAACATGCTCGTTTGCTTCTTTATCAAAGGTAGAAGCGACAACTTCTCCCTTAACATTACGTTGCATATCGGTAACCTCTTCTGGTCTTTCATCGATAAGAAGGATCATCTGATATACTTCTGGATGGTTAGCTGCTATAGCATTGGCTACGTCCTTAAGCAACATGGTCTTACCAGTTTTAGGTTGTGATACTATCATACCACGTTGTCCTTTACCAATTGGAGCAAACAAATCCATTATCCTTGTCGATATAGTACTTTGTCTTTCTGCTATATTAAATTTTTCTTGTGGAAACAATGGTGTTAAGTGCTCGAAAGAAACTCTATCTCGAACTACTTGTGGATCGAGACCATTAATTTTATTTACTTTTATTAACGGAAAATATTTTTCTCCTTCTTTAGGTGGTCTAACCTGTCCTAATACAGTATCTCCGGTTTTTAATCCAAAGAGTCTGATTTGCGATTGAGATACGTAAATATCATCTGGAGAAGAAAGGTAATTGTAATCACTAGAGCGCAAGAAACCATAACCGTCTTGCATGATGTCTAATACCCCTTCGCTTTCTATAATCGCGTCGAACTCGAAATCAGGTTCTTTGTAACGGTTTCTATTGTCTCTATTCCCGTTTTCCTTTTTGTTGCTTCTGTTTTTATTCTGCTGCGACTTGTCGTTCCCTCTAGTTCTATGATCTTTCTTGTCATCTTTATTTTGTTGAGGTCTACTATTATCTTTACTCTCATCGTTTTTCGAAGCATTTTCAGAATTAACGTTAGGAGGAGTATCAGTCTTAGTGAATAAAGTTTCTTCTTTAGCACTCTCAGAGGATGCATTAGCATCTTTGCCAGCTGGATTGCTTGAGCTTTCATTTTTTCTGGTGCGTGGTCTTCTTTGACGAGGATTCGCATTTTTGGTTTCAGGATTCGATTTTGTCGAAGAATCCTCTTTTGTAATTTCTTTTAGCTTATTAGGATTTGCGGCCTGGTGATCTAAAATTTGGTATACTAAGTCCAACTTTTTAAGTGTACGATACTTTGGTACATTTAGGTTTTTTGCAATCTCCTGCAATTCAGGAAGCTTTTTCGCTTTTAATTCAGAAATCTCTAACATTTAAATGTGTTATATAATTTACGTTTTGGTATAAATTTTCTAAAGAAAAGAAATCTAGGAAAATTTTATTTTGAAGGTAAATAACCCCTATTGAATGGGTTACATATTTTGTGATGCAAGTATACAACTTTATTTTTAATCTTTTACATATATTTATAAAAAGAAACTCTTATTTTTGCTTTCCTTAAGAAAAACCTGTAATGTTACAAAGAATACAAACTATTTATCTTTTATTGGCTGCTGCTGTTTCAGGAGGGCTATGCTTGTTTTTACCTTATGGTATAGATAAGAATGATTTAGAGTTATTCGCAAAAGAAGATTTTTTTCTCTTAGGAATGTTTATGGGCTCAGCTGTATTATCGCTTGTTGCAATTTTTTTATTTAAAAATAGACAGCTTCAATTTGTGTTGGGGCGTATCAATATCTTATTAAACTTTATTTTACTAGGAGTATTTGTTTATTGGTCACTAACGGTATCTGGAGAGACTAAGGTTTCAGAGAAAGGTATTGGGATGATCATACCTATTATTTCTATCGTTTTATTAGTTCTGGCCAACAAGGCCATAAGAAAGGATGAGAATCTCGTAAAATCTGTAGATCGATTACGATAAACCTAACATCTTAGTAGTATTAGTGCGTTAAAACCCGGAGTGTGCCAACTTCGGGTTTTATTTTGACGCAACCTATGTTTCAAAAAGCAATATTTTATTGAAATTTACTGGTTGAATTAATCCTGTTGTAAAGCGGAGTTTTTTTTCAATTAGATCAAAAGACAATCTTTAAAATCATTTCTTACCCAGCTCAATCACTTCCAGATTTTCTATTTTTCCAGTATCCAGGGTAAATCTAAGCATGGTTCTTACCTTGTGAAAACCGTGCTTTCCTGCGGCACCTGGATTCATGTGAAGTACTTTGTTCTTATTATCAGGGATTACCTTTAAAATATGTGAGTGTCCACAAATAAATAAGTCAGGTGGGTTAGTCCTAATTTCCTCCCTGGTATTACTATTGTATTTTGGCGGGTAGCCTCCAATATGAGTGATCCAAACAGAAACATCTTCACAAATAAACCTTTGGTGTAAAGGAAATGTTGCTCGTGCTTTATCATTATCTATGTTTCCGTATACCGCCCTAAGTGGCTTTAAGGCTTCAATAGCATCGGTTACTTTTAGATCTCCAATGTCTCCTGCATGCCAAACTTCATCGGCTTCATTAACATAATATAAAATACGATCGTCAATATGACTGTGGGTATCGCTAAGTAGAAGAATTTTTTTCACAATAAGATTATAAATATCATTTATAGAATAATAAGAAAACAGAAATAGTGGCGTTACATGTATCTGTATTATAAAAGGTATATTTGCTTTCGATTTTTTACAAAAATAGAATACTTTGAGATACTTTTTAGAACTTTCTTATGATGGAACTCCATATCACGGATGGCAGCGGCAACCTAATGCAGTTTCAATTCAGGAAGTTTTAGAAAATGCTCTATCTACCATTTTAAGGGTCAAGATAGAAATTGTAGGAGCAGGGCGCACAGATACTGGTGTGCATGCGAAACAGATTATGGCGCATTTTGATTACCATGATTCTTTGGATTATGATGATTTTACATATAAGCTCAACGCTATCCTACCTGCAGAAATTGCCGTACAATGTCTGTATAAGGTGCGAGATGATGCACATGCCCGTTTTGATGCCGTTAGCAGATCATATGAGTATTATATGCATACGCAAAAAGATCCTTTTGTTAGTAATAAATCTTATTATTTTAAGAAACCTTTGGATGTAGATCTTATGAATGAAGCTGCTAAATTACTGTTAAACTATACCAATTTTAAATGTTTTAGTAAGTCTAAAACCGATGTAAAAACGTATAATTGTACAATTACAGAAGCGATTTGGGAAAGAAATGAAGATCATTTAGTTTTTAAAATTACAGCAAATCGTTTTTTACGAAATATGGTGAGAGCTATCGTGGGAACTCTTGTCGAAATTGGCTTACAAAAGCTAGATGTAAATGATTTAATAGAGATTATTAAAAGTGAAGATCGCAGTCGTGCAGGCTACTCAGTTCCTGCTCATGGTTTGTATCTGACAAAAGTAGAGTATCCATAAAAATTTATTAGATAAATGGCTGAAAAGAGTGGTAGTGCTTTTGATTTTAAGCTTTTTAAGAGATTGATAACGTATACCAATCCTTATAGGCTTACATTTTACTTCGTGGCATTTTCGGCTATTCTTTTATCTGTATTCGCTGTTCTAAAACCTTATCTTTTACAGCAAATAATTGATGAAAGTTTAATTCCTAAAAATAATGAGCTTTTATTGAATTTTATTCTTTTGATGCTAACCGTGTTATTTCTTGAGGTTATTTCACAATTTTTATTTATTTATTTTGCCAATTGGTTAGGTCAAGAAGTAATTCGGGATATTAGAGTAAAGCTATTTGAGCATATGCTAGGCTTTAAGAAGCAATATTATGATCAATCAGCAGTTGGGCGTTTGGTAACCAGGGCAGTAAGCGATATTGAGACTATTGCAAGTATTTTTAGCCAGGGTCTTTTTATGATCATTAGTGATCTTTTAAAAATGTTGGTCATTTTAGGATATATGATTTACCAAAGCTGGCAGCTTACCTTGTTGGTTCTAGTGGTCCTTCCTTTTATTTTGTATGCAACACGAGTTTTTCAAAAAAAGATGAAAGCTGCTTTTGAAGAAGTTAGAACTCAGGTTTCCAATCTAAATTCCTTCGTTCAGGAGCGTATTACCGGAATGAAAATAGTTCAGTTATTTACGAGAGAAGAAACTGAATTTACCAATTTCAAGGAGATTAACGAGAAGCATAAAAAAGGATGGATCAAAACTGTTTGGTATAACTCTATATTTTTTCCGATTGCAGAAATGTCAAGTTCAATTACGATCGGTTTAATCGTATGGTTTGGAGGATTGAAAGCAGCTCAGGGAGATGTTCTTACACTTGGAGTTGTGATCGCTTTTATTGAATTGTCACAAATGTTGTTTAGACCTTTGCGACAAATCGCAGATAAGTTTAATACGCTTCAGATGGGGATGGTAGCTGCTCAACGTGTATTTAGAGTTTTGGATACAAATTCTAAAATCGAAGATAAAGGTAAGATGAGTTTAGAGAGTGTTCGAGGTAGAATTTCGTTTGATAACGTTAGATTTAGTTATGTGAAAGACGAAGAAGTATTAAAAGGAATTACTCTAGATGTAAATGAAGGCGAAACAGTTGCTATTGTTGGTGCGACCGGTGCAGGAAAGTCAACCATCATTAATTTATTGAGTAGATTTTATGAAATTGATAGTGGATCGATCTCTATTGATGACAACAATATAGAGGAAATACAATTAGCATCATTACGCGAGCATATAGCTGTTGTATTGCAAGATGTATTCTTGTTTGCTGATACCATTTTTAATAATATTACTTTAAATAATCCTGATATTTCAGAAGAACAGGTTTACAAAGCAGCGAAAGAAATAGGAATACATGATTTTATAATGAGTCTTCCTAATGGGTACCAGTATAATGTTAAAGAAAGAGGAGTGATGTTATCTTCTGGCCAGCGTCAACTAATCTCTTTTTTGAGGGCATTTGTAACGAATCCTGAAATCTTGGTGCTTGATGAAGCGACCTCTTCTATAGATTCGCATAGTGAACAATTAATACAAGATGCTACGAATAAAATTACAGAAGGTAGAACATCAATAGTTATTGCGCATCGTTTGGCAACCATCAAAAATGCTGATAAAATTATTGTGATGGATGAAGGAAAAATCGTAGAAGAAGGAAGTCATAATGAACTTCTTGAAATTGAAGATGGATATTATAGAAATTTATACGAGGTGCAGTTTGCTGCTGTGGTAGAGTAAATTAGTACTTTTCTACTTTACTGGAACGGTTGGAATTTCAAGAATCCCGAACAATAACGCAAGAATTACAGAAACAAAAATAATTGTTATATAAAAGATGCCACCAATAACAAAAAACAACAATGTCTTAATTAGAATCTTCTTTAAGGTGATTCCGTAGAGCCTCTTCAACACATAAGCTATATAAGATACATATATGGGAAATGGAGCAAATGAAACAATGAAGTAATTGTCAATTAAAAATACAGAAGGTATTGAAATTAAGGAAACAATTCCTACAATATGAGAATAGGCATAAAGATAAATAACAAAATGTTCGGTAAGATTAAACTTCTTGTAATTTAAAAACACTAATCTTGATATAATTGCTAGTACTGGTATTAATAAGAAACTCAGTACGGATTGATGTTGATATGTCTTTTCTATTAGCATCAATTGAGTTTCAAGTTGTGCATCGGGAGTAGTTTCCGTTCCACTGGCGATAAGTTCTAATAAACGATCTTTCACTATAAAGGCATATAATCCCGTAATGGTAATAGAAATAGCAAAATATCCAAAGGCGTTAATGTACCGTTTTCTTAGTCCATGAATATAACCGTCTATTACCATTTCTGGTTGAGTGAATAAATGTAGAAAAGTTCGAATAAAAGAATTATCAAGGTTAAAGAAGCGATCAATAAAATCTGAAACCAAATTTTTAAAAGTAATTCTTTTGGTAATTTTTTTGGCTCCACAATCTGGACAAAAATTGTAAGTTTCTATTTGTTGTCCGCAATTTTTGCAATGGGTAGTAGTAATTAAACCATTCATTAAGCTAAATCCCTTTTTATTTTTTCCTCTAATTCTTCTTGTGTCTTAAAAATAACGAACTCACCATTTTTAATATATGAAAGTTTACCGGTTTCTTCACTAACGACTAGTGCCAGAGCATCAGTTTTCTCGGTAATTCCTACGGCAGCTCTATGTCGCAATCCAAAACGCAAGGGCATATCGTTATCATTGCTCACAGGTAAGATTACACGTGTAGCGACTATATGATTATCTTCTATGATCACGGCACCATCATGAAGCGGACTATTTTTATAAAAGACACTTTCAAGAATAGGGGTGTTTACGATGATATCCATAGAGTCACCCGAAGTTTTTACAAAATCCAGCGATGTGTTTCGTTTAATAACGATCAAAGCACCTGTATTTGTTTTTCCCATGTTCATACATGCATCTATGATTGCTTTTACATTGTTGATGCTATCTTCAGGCGTATCTCTTATAAATTTCAATTGTCTTAAGAATTTACGTCTTCTCCCAAAGTTGGTAGAGCCTATCATCAACAAAAATTTTCGAATTTCTTGCTGGAAAACTACAATAAGAGCAAACATTCCAACACCAATAAACTCGCCCAAAACACTACTTAGCATTTCCATAGCCAAAAACTGGGTAAGTTTCCAAACTAAATAAATCATTACAATACCAATGAAGATATTAATGGCGGCTGTACCTTTAACCAACTTATAGATGTAGTATAGTAAAACGGCTACTAATACAATATCTAGTACATCAAGTATTCTTAGGTTGATTAAATCCAATGTCAGGAGTTTTTGTAAAAATAGAAAAATTAGTGAAACTTGGTTTCTAAAAGCTTAAAAAGCGTATTCAAAACTAATAGTTGAACTAATCCCGTTGTAGAACGGGATCCAAATCGTAAAAATGCTATTTCTAAAAGCTTAAAAAGCGCATTCGAAACTATTAATTGAACTAATCCCGTTGCCGAATGGGGCCTAATGTATTGGTAATTGTATTCATTGAAAATCAATATGTGAAAAAACGTTCAAATCCAAATAATATTTTATTATGATGTAATTCCTTTAATGGCGTTAACTAATTTGATACATTCCATAGCTTCTTTTACATCGTGTACTCTCAAAATAGAAGCTCCATTAAGCAAAGCAATAGTATTTAATGATGTAGTTCCATTTAATGCTTCTTTTGGTTCTATATTCAGTGTTTTATAAATCATTGATTTTCTTGATAAACCGGCCAACAAAGGTAGGTTGTGAATGCTCAGAAGATTTAATTTGTTTAAAAGCTCAAAATTCTGGGCGATGTTTTTTGCAAATCCAAAACCAGGATCTATAATGATATCGTTGATGCCTTTTTCTCTCGCTTCGGATACTTTTTCAGCGAAGTATATGTTCACTTCGTGTATTAGATCATCATAGTGATTTAAAGATTTCATAGTTTGTGAAGTTCCTCTCATGTGCATCATGATATAGGGTACTTTTAATTCTCCCACAGTAGTCATCATATTTTTGTCTAGGTTTCCTGCAGAAATATCATTAACCAATGAAGCGCCGGTATTAATACAATGTTGTGCAATTTTACTTCTAAATGTGTCAATAGATAATAAAATTTCAGGAAATGTATTTATCAGTAGCTCAACAATTGGTAAAATTCTACTTTTTTCTTCTTCTTCCGAAATATGATCAGCCCCTGGTCTTGATGAATATGCTCCTACATCAATAAAAGTAGCACCATCGTTAAGCATGGTCTCTACCTGAATTAGAATTTGATTTTCATCTTTATATCTCCCTCCATCATAAAAGGAATCGGGAGTCACATTAAGAATCCCCATTGCCTTTGGCGTTGATAGGTCAATAAGAGAACCTTTACAGTTAATTGTCATTATTTATTTTTATATTCAATTTTTTTAATTCCCATATTAAAGCGAAATTTACGCAAAATTCAACAGTTTATGCAAGATACTTCTGCACAATATGATGCGGTGATTAACTCATGTCGCGACCTATTTCTTAAAAAAATGAAAGACTACGGAAGTGCGTGGAGAATCTTGAGACTTCCATCGCTCACAGATCAAATTTTTATTAAAGCACAACGTATAAGAAGCCTCCAGGAAAATGAAGTAAGAAAAGTAGATGAAGGCGAAGCTTCAGAATTTACAGGGATCATTAATTACAGTATTATGGCATTGATACAATTAGAGAAGGGAATAGCAGATCAGCCTGATTTATCTGCTGGAGAAGCAGAAGAATTGTATAATAAACATATTTCTATTACCAAAGAGTTAATGATGAATAAAAACTTTGATTATGGTGAAGCATGGCGTGATATGAGGGTGAGTTCTCTAACGGATCTAATTATTCAGAAAATATTGCGTGTAAAACAAATAGAAGATAATAAAGGAAAAACTTTGGTGAGCGAAGGTGTCGATGCAAATTATCAAGATATGATAAATTATGCAGTATTTGCCATGATACATTTGGGTGAAGCAAATGTGAAATAGATGTATAAAATGCTGTTAAACCAGTATTATTAGCTTCAAACACTCCTTATCTTGTGAAAATTTATAATACAACATCAATTTATGAAATGAGCATAAACAAATTTAATTTTTTGCATGCCAATCGAAATAATTAAATTTTTGTGTGAAAGCACAGCGGTTGATCTAAGCAGAAAATTTTTATTTGTTTGGATAACAACAAAATAAAAATTTTTAAATAGATGAAAATACTAGTTACATTCTCAAGAATATTTGTGGCGGCACTTTTCCTGTTTTCAGGATTTATAAAGCTTAATGACCCCCTTGGTTTTTCGTATAAACTACAAGAGTATTTTGGAGAAGGCGTACTTAACCTGGAATTTTTAATTCCGTACGCGCTGTTGATTGCCATTTTTTTGGTGATTTTTGAAATTATTTTAGGCATTACATTACTGCTAGGCTATTTACCTAAATTTACCGTTTGGTCATTATTGTTAATGATTGTATTTTTTACTTTTTTAACGTTCTATTCAGCATATTTTAATAAAGTTACCGATTGTGGTTGTTTTGGAGATGCCTTACCATTAACGCCTTGGGAATCTTTTACTAAAGATGTAATTTTATTAACCTTGATATTGGTGTTATTCTTTGGTAGAAAGTTTATTACTCCAATTCATCCGGTGGCCATGCACAAATGGATAGTTTTTGCTGGTTTTACTGCTTGTCTGGGGTTCGCCTACTATGTATTGATGCACCTACCGCTTTTTGATTTTAGGGCATATAAAATAGGAACAAACATAGAGGAGGGTATGCAGGTTCCCGATGATGCACCAAAAGCTGAGTTCGCCTATCACTGGAAATTTAATGTTGATGGAGAGGAAAAAATTATAAGCACTAATGGAGACTATCCTAAAATAGATGGAAAGTTTATAGATGTAGAAACAGAAACGATAAAAGAAGGTTACGAACCTCCTATTCATGATTTTGCGATCGAGAAAGACAGTGTTGATTATACCTCAGAATTTCTGGGAAGAGAAAATGTAATCGCGATAGTCACGTATAATCTATCTAAAAGTGAAGCAGAAGGATTAATTGCAATAAAAGAAGTAACCGATAATGCAATTTCTCTGGGATATGATGTGATTGGGCTTACAGCATCGACACCAGAAAAAATGATGGAAGTAAAAGAGCAATATAATCTAGGTTTCGATTTCTATACTACAGATGAAACTGCGTTAAAGACCATTTTAAGATCTAATCCGGGAATAATACAACTTAAAAAAGGAACTATAGTAGAGAAACTGCACTGGAATGATGCCTCAAAACTTTCTTTGGAAAAAGTAGAACCTTCAAAACTTCGTATTAACGAGAGATTGAAAGTCCTATTGGATAGCATTATGAAAATTGATCAGGAAGGAAGAAATAGAGGAGATATTTCCTGGGAAGAACAAAAACGGGCAGATAGTACCAATACCATATTTATTGAACAAATTTTTGAGAAGCACGGTTATCCGGGTAAATCCTTGGTAGGAGAAGACACTAGTATTGCTGCCTGGTTAGTCATTCAGCATTCTGATAAAATTGAACAATATCTGCCACTTATTAAAGAAGCAGGAAAAAGAGAAGAGTTAGATAACGTTTATGTGGCCATGATGGAAGATCGATTTTTAATGCAACAAGGTAAAGAACAGCTATATGGTACTCAGGGAGTCACATTAAATTCAGACAGTAAAAATTCAATACGGTTAATATGGCCTATAAAAAACCCTAAAATGGTCAATGAGAAAAGACAAAATTTGGGATTTGAAGAAACTGTAGAAGAGTATAGTGAACGCTTTTTGGGAGTTCCTTATAAAATATACACTATTGAAGAGGTAGAAAAGCTAAAAGAAAAATCTAAGTAAGCGTATTATGCTAGAGTACCTCTTTAATAAATTAGGTTATGCTTTACTTACATTATGGGGTGTGATAACTGTAATTTTTTTACTTTTTACATTACTTCCTGGAGATCCCGCACAGATGATGCTGGGACAAAACGAAAATGAGGAGCAGTTAAATAATGTAAGAAAGAAATACGGCTTTGATCAACCAATCTCCAAGCAATACAGATATTATATAAATGATCTTTCACCAATCTCTTTTCATAGCTTAAATGCAGAAGATTTTTCATATTTAGACAAAAATAAATATGTTGCGAGTCGATTTTTTAATATTGTAAACGTAGCGGTAGTCATTAAGTTCCCATATTTGCGTGATTCTTTTCAAAAAAGTGGCAAAAAAGTAAGTGACGTGATTGAAGAAACATTACCCAATACTGCCATACTTGCTGTTTCTGCAATATGCATAGCCATATTTTTGGGAATTTTACTAGGTATTATTAGTGCTTTGACCAAAGATCAATGGGCTGATAAACTCATTCAGCTATTAAGCACATTGGGGATGAGTGTTCCTTCTTTTTTCAGCTCGATTATTTTTGCATGGTTGTTTGGCTACGTCCTACATGAATTTACCAATCTCAACATGAATGGCAGTCTTTATGAAGTAGATGATTTTGGAGAGGGAAGTTATATTCAATGGAAAAACCTGATATTACCAGCCATAGTTTTAGGAATAAGGCCATTGGCAGTCGTAACACAGCTTATGCGTAATTCTCTATTAGAAGTAATGAATCAAGATTATATTCGTACAGCTAAGTCCAAAGGACTTTCCATGTATCAAATTATAAGAAAGCATGCTTTGAAAAATTCCCTAAATCCTGTGGTGACTGCAATTTCAGGATGGTTTGCTTCAATGCTTGCTGGTGCTGTTTTTGTAGAGTATATTTTTGGATGGAATGGATTGGGCAAAGAAATCGTAGATGCCTTGAATACGTTAGATCTGCCTATAATTATGGGTGCGGTTTTGGTCATAGCAACAATGTTTATACTTATCAATATATTTGTCGATATCATCTATAGATGGCTAGATCCACGAATAGGAATTTAAAGTACTTTGCCTTTTTAATTACTAATAGAGTAACCATACTTATAACCACAATCTAAATACTAAATTAATGAGAAAAAAAATTGTAGCCGGAAACTGGAAAATGAATAAAGATCTGGCAGAAACCGGAGAGCTAATTGCCGAAATTAAAAGAAGTTTTGAAAATTTACCTGAAGCAGAGATTATTATTTCTCCTACTTTTACGAATCTTTATTATGCTTTTGAGGAGTTGAAGGGACTAGATATCAAAGTAGCTGCTCAAAATATGCACCAGGCAGAAAGTGGAGCGTTTACAGGAGAGATTTCGGCCGACATGTTGAAAAGTATTGGTGTAGATACAGTAATTTTGGGCCATAGTGAGAGAAGAGCGTATTTTGGAGAGAATGATGAATTGTTGGCCAAAAAGGTAAATACAGCCTTAAAGCATGATATGACTGTTATTTTTTGTTTTGGAGAAGAATTACAAGATCGTAAGGATAATACTCATTTTTCTTTGGTAGAGAGCCAGTTAAAAAATGGATTGTTTCATATTATGGAGGCAGATTGGAAAAATATTGTACTTGCCTACGAACCTGTTTGGGCAATAGGAACAGGGGAAACGGCGAGCCCAGAGCAAGCTCAGGAAATGCACGCGTTCATTCGTGAAACAATTCGTAAAACTTATAATCAAGAAATTGCAGATGAAGTTTCTATTTTGTACGGAGGAAGTGTAAAACCAAACAATGCCGAGGAGATTTTTGCAAAACCCGATGTTGATGGAGGATTAATTGGTGGTGCATCTCTAGACGCCCAAAGTTTTGCAGCCATTGCAAATGCTATCTGATAAATAAAAAAACATAAGTAATATAAAAAGCATTCTATCCTACGATAGAATGTTTTTTATTTGTAATAAAGGTTACCTTTGCACCGCAATAAAAATAACTATGTCAAACTCTATATACCTTGGATATTATTTTAAAGTTTCGCCACTTCAACCTGCAACCGAAATCCTAATTGCAGAATTGGGATATGTCGGTTTTGAGAGTTTTGTCGAAACCGAAGACGGTGTTCATGCATATATCAAGAAAGAAGATTGGAATGAGAATTTATTTGATGATATTCATGTATTGAATTCTCATGAATTCACTATAAATTATACCTCTAAAGAAATAGAGCAGGTGAATTGGAATCTCGAATGGGAGAAAAATTTTAATGCGATTATAGTTGATGATCGTTGTAGCATTAGAGCTCCTTTTCATGAAAAACCAAATACTCAATACGATATTGTTATAGAACCGAAAATGTCATTTGGTACAGGTCATCATGAAACTACGCATATGATGATTCAACACCTGTTAAATATAGATCTTAAAGAGAAAAAGGTGCTTGATATGGGCTGCGGTACTGGTGTGTTAGCAATTTTATCAGAAATGAGAGGAGCAGGGCCGATAGATGCAATTGATATCGATAACTGGTGTTATTTGAATACTATCGAAAATATAGAGCGTAATGCTTGTCATCATATAACTGCTTATCAAGGAGATGTTTCTCTTTTGGCTGGAAGAAGTTATGACATAGTCATTGCGAATATTAATCGTAATATATTGCTTAAAGATATTCAATCTTATGCTAAGTCTTTACATGCTAAAGGTAAGTTGCTTTTAAGCGGCTTTTATCAAAAGGATCTCGAAATGATCACAAGGGAATGTGTGAAATATGGTTTGGATTATACGAATCATTTTATTAGAAATGATTGGATAGCAGCTTGTTATGAGTTAAAATTATAAGTCTATTGGTAATTTAATAGCTTAAGTTATTATATTTGTATAAAAGAATTCTCGACATGAGTACACAAGAAAAAGTATTAGAAGAAGTTCTTGAGAAATCCGTAGATCAATGTAACAATGAGATTGTATTATATAACGATGATGTGAACACCTTTGATCACGTGATAGAGACTTTAATTCATAGTTGTGAACATACCCCTTTACAGGCAGAACAATGCGCTTTACTAGTTCATTATAAAGGTAAGTGTACCGTTAAAACTGGTAGCTATGAAGAGCTAGTTCCTCGTTGTTCCAAATTACTCCAGGCTGGTCTTAGTGCCGAAATTGTATAAGAGCTTATTATCTATAGAGTATGTAAATCCCTAATTAGGGATTTATTTATTTTCATAAAAGTAAAAAGCGTTATCAATTCAAAATTTGTTAAAAAGTAATACAGTTTTAAGTAAGTTGTTAAATAACGTGAGTTCGGGATAAGAAACTTTAATAATTTATTGTAGAAAAAGCAGAGAATTAGTATATTTAAGTATCTAAC
>CANMTP010000009.1 GCA_947500845.1 uncultured Aquimarina sp. | reverse complement strand
TTGTGTTTCCATAATAAATAAAATGCTATTAAATTATTATACTAACTTAGGATACTGCTTTTACATGGTTGCTATAAAACATAGCTAGTAATTACTAAACCGAAAGGTTCGTACTTATTTGCAAAGACCGCCAAATTTAAAATTTGGCTTTTAAAATAGAAAAGATAAAAACAAAATATAAAAATTCGGCTCTGTGTTAATCCGAAAAGTTAGCGTCTTTTTACACGCTACGTTTCATACACAAGACCGTTGGGTATATTAAAAATGAAATTACTACCAATACAATTTTGGACGACACTGAAAAAAGAAGACTTCGGAGAATTGGAAGAAGGTATCAAAACCAATGTGATGGCTAATAAAGCGTGTCATTCTCGCAAAGGGCTTAAAAATTGTGTAAACTTGGTGTTAGAACCTACATCTCGCCCAAAGAATCTAGTTCTAGCAAAACCAACCTTGATTTTGCTTTGCAAAGCTTTATTTATAATGAAGCACAAGACTCTTATACATGCCCCCAAACAAAACCTGCATACCATAGGAAGGTGGTATAACAAAAAACTCGACAACGTTAGACTATCTTACAAAATAAAACACTACAAAATTAAAGTTTGTCGGGGATGCCCTCTCAGAATAAAATATAGCACAAATAAGTTAGGAAGGGTTATTGAGAGAACAGAGTATCAGGAGCATACAAACCGTAACAATGACAAGGTCAACATAAACTCAGAATATTACAATCAAAGGCAACAAATCAGTAGGACATTAGTTTTGAACTCTCAAAAGACAATTGTATGTTGATTATACATTGACTAAAACCTAAGAGAAAGTCTTTGGAGAAGTTTACTTGGTCTTTAACTGTCATAATCTTAAAAGAATAGTATCAATATTTGGATTTGATGCTTTGATCAACAAGATGAAAGCTATTTTTATCCTTTTTTTACCAAAATATGGCTCCTTTAGAATCAGAAAGAATCATTTAAACACTTTTTGACAAAAATCTTCATTCCAATACAGATTAAAAACAACTTCTATATATTTGAATAAACAAACAGAGTAAATACACAGACTCACGCTTTGCACAATTGAAGAAAATGATAATGAATAAAACTTTAAAGCTTTTCCTTTTACTCATCTTGTTGATTGTTTTTAGCAAGAAGTCCTTTTCACAGAAAATAGTTGAGCGTTACCAACCCGTAAAAGATGATAGCCTAAGAATTGGAACAGGAGAGAATAACTTCTTACCATTTATTCAAAGGGGATATACGCTAATGCTTCCTAAAGGTAAAGCTGCTGAAGGTGTACTCATTTTTCTTGAGGATTCTGGTTATGACAAAAAGAATAAAAATGCAAAACAGATGTATAATCAAGCAAACGAACAAGGGTTTGCGGTGCTGTCGGTTTCGACCGAAATTCCTTTTGACTTTTACTTTTCTCAGACATCAATACTATCTACCTATAAGCTAATTCAAGAAGCCTTTACTAGATATAATTTGCCAAATGAAAATATTTTCTTTTTAGGAGCTAGTTTGGTAGGACATAGAGCGATGAGATATATTAAATGTTCAAAGGAAGGTGACTATGGATTTCAACTTGATATAAAAGGTATCGTTATCTGTAATTTTACCTTGGATTGGACAAGAAAATGGTATCAGCATAAACGAGATATAAGAATTAACCGAGTTAACCTGTGGGAGCCAATATTTATAAATTATATGTTGGAAACATATTTGAACGGTACGCCCAAGACTTCGCCTGAAAGTTATCACGAGTTCTCACCATATAGCTACTTTGATGAAAAAAATAGAAATATTACAGTTTACAAAAACTATGCTGTAAGAGCCTACATAGATCCTGCAATAAAGTATAGGCTAACAAAGTATCTCAGAACGTTGTATGAAAACAATGCGACAGATATAGTCAGTTTTTTAGCTGAATTGAAACTTGTAGGAAATGAAAGTACGGAATTGATCGTTTTACAACCCGAAGATAATCCTTCACAAAAAAAGAATGCACAATCAACCTGGAATACAATAAATAAAGATGATCTAATGGATTGGATTCAAAAACAAGTAGAAAAATAAACTATGTACGGCAATATGTAAAAAGTAATAAAGTTAAAAACTTGATTGAAACAGAAAGGTTATTATTGATAGAAATCACTTTGGATGACAAAGAGGAACTATTTAATTTGCATTCTGATCCAGAGGTACAAAAGTTTACTGGAGAGCCTGTAGTTGAATCAATAGAAGAAATAGAAAAGGAATACGGAGAAGAATTAGCAACTATAAAAAGTATGGATTTGGCAGGTGAACCACTGTTTTAAAGAACGGGATGCATTTTGTAGGCCGGGCAGGTTTAGAGTATCTACCAGAGTTTGATGAAATTGATCTTGCATACAGATTTTTGCCAGAATATTGGGGATGAGGTATCGCAACCGAGGCAGCCGAAACCATTTTAACTTACGGATTTGATCAACTCCATTTAAAAAAGATAATTGCTATTGCAATGAAAGAAAATAACGCATCGATTAGGGTGATGCAAAAAATTGGAATGGAATTTAGCAAATTTGCACCCTACGAAACTGGAAGTAAAGAAACTATCTGGTATTGGTGTGACCAACAACTTATCACAAAAAATAAACACTGTTAAAACGGGTGTTTATTCAACTCCTTTTATGCCATTTGAAAAACCATAAGAATTGAAAAAGTTAAACGTCAAAAAGGTGAAATTTTGCAAAAAAGGGGAGATTTGAATAACAAAGTTTAAAGGATTATTTCTGGACTTTTGAGAAATTATAATATTGACCAAAAAGGTAAGGAACACATCTCTATGTTTGCACCAAAAGAGAAAGAAGTTGGTAATAATATAAAAGAAAAACATAGGTTTTTTGGGCCCAATCGAAATATCTGTTTTTATTTATAAAGTCGGCAACTATAAAATATGGCGTTCATGAAAAAGAGATCAAGGCAAAATATTTATATTTGGCTTAGTATAAATCTGAATCATGTCGCTTATCACTTGTCCTACATTTCTCAACGAACAGTAAAACAAAAAAACCGAAAGAAATTAAATGAAAAATTTAAAATTAGTATTTATTGGAATTCTTATAATTCCATTACTATCAATGACAATTAGAAAAAATGAACTTGAATTAAAGTCCTTGTTAAATGACAAAATTGAATTGAAAATTCCAAAAAAATTTGAGAGAATGTCAGAAGAATTAATGAAACTAAAATACCCTTCTGAAAGGAGACCAACACTTGTATATTCGAATGAAAGCGGTGAAATAAATGTTGCTTTAAATTTAACACAAAACAAAGCTAGTCAAGATTTGATAGAATCATATGTGCAAAACTTTGTGGATATGTTTAAAAATATGCATCCTACTGCCGAATGGAAAGATTCTGGTGTGAAAGAAATTAATGGACAAAAGGTTGGTTATTTAAAGTTAATTACTCCTGCAATTGACACGAAAATCTACAATACAGTGTTCTTTACCGATTTGGATGAAAAATTATTACTTTCAACATTTAATTGTACCGAAAAAAATATTGCAGAATGGGAACAAATTGCAGATGAAATAATGAATTCTTTGAAAATAAAATAATGGATGCTAACATGATTATTAACTCAGAGCAAAGCTTAGTTTTACGTCAAAAGGTCGCTTGCTTTTTGCAAAGGCGCTAAATTTTAAAAGTTTAATAAGAAATAAAAATGCACAGAGAAATCAATTGGTTCTAGCTCACTTTCCCTGCTCCGATTAAAACTTTTGGCGTTGTGTTGTATTAAACTGAATGCAATAAATGAAAGTTACCGGAAAATGTAAAAGCTGTTGTAACGAAATTGAATATTCAATAAATGCTTATACGAGAGTAGAATTTGCTATATGCGAGTGGGAGTCCAAAAAACTGAAAATCAAAAATTGAGGGACAGATTCGGAATTTCAAGTTGATGAACTTTCTAGGAAACCATTTAAAGTTGCTCAAATTGCAGTAGGTCTAATCTTTTTAATTGGAACTCCCCTGGTATTCTTTCCAGTGAACCCAATTTTTCAAGAAAGTTGTAGTCACTATGTAATTGGAGGTTTTATGTCTGTACTTTTAATTGTATATACAATCATTAATTAATAAGACCATGAGGAGAGTACGTGATTTTAATAAGCGAAAATTAAAAGGTAGAACACATAATATCTAACGAATAAACGTTCCACAAGGTGTATAATGAAAAACACCAAATAAACATCAATATATGAAACTGAAAAACCATCTCATATTATTAGTATCGTTATTAAACATTACAATGGGTTGCAAGACTTCCGATGAAAAAACCATCCATCAAAAAATTGAAAAAGATACCGAAGAAATATTTGATAGTTTGGTTGAAATAAGAAGAGACTTTCACCAAAATCCCGAACTGGCTGGAAATGAATCAAGGAGTTCTGAAATTATTGCCAATTACTTATCTGATCTAGGTTTGGAAGTTAAGACCAAAATCGCAGGGAATGGTGTTATTGGAATCTTGAAAGGAAAGGAAAATGGGAAAAACGTAGCTTGGAGAGTTGACATGGACGCTATTCCTAGTGATTTTCCCGATAAAGTATCGTATCGATCCAAAGTTAGCGGAGTTCAACACGGCTGCGGTCACGATGTCCATATGGCAATTGGACTTGGAATAGCTGAAGTGTTATCCCAAAATAAAGATTCACTAAATGGCACAGTATATTTCATATTTCAACCAGAAGAAGAAACTTTTGTAGGAGCTAAGAATATGGTTGCCAATAGTAAATTTTCCAAAATGAATATTGACGAGATATATTCATTGCACGTAACTGCATTACCACTTGGTCAAATAGTGGTCAAACCCAACGAAATGTATGCATATCAAAAGCGAGTACAAATTACATTCAGCGATAAATTTTCTAAAGACGATGCAAAAACGCTCTACAATAAAATAAGGAGCGATATTCTAAGAAAAAAAGATGGAGCAAACCCTTGGGAAATTCCAAAAGCATTTGATTCTATTATTGGGTTGACCAATCCGAATACTATTTTTAAAAACTATCTTTTTTTGGAAGAAAATTTCGTTACTGAGGAAGATAACAATCAACTTCACATAAAAGCCGATCTGTATGAAACGAAAAAATCTAATTTACCAAAAATTTTACCAAAAATTGAGCAAATCATAAATAACTCAGCATATAAAAGCGAATTCATCACAACATCATATATTCAAGAAAATCCAACTGTACTAAACGATGAAAAATTAACAGATAACGCGATAAACATTCTCAATAATATTTATGGCAACAAAACTGTTTTGACGAATTATGGTCAAATTCCTTATTTCAATGACGATTTCATTTATTTTCAACAAAAAATACCTGGAGTATATTTTTTATTAGGTGGTTCAAATCGTGAAAATGGTATAATTGCGATGAATCACGCCCCCAATTTCAGAGTTGATGAAGAGTGTATAAAAATAGGTGTGAAATCCTTTTCATCATTGATTTTAGAAAGAATCAATAGCGAATAAATCACCATATACAACAAACCTATTAACAAGCCGGCAGACATTGATAAAATGAAATGAAAAAAGTAAAATTTCAAAGTGCCGGCTTAGACCTAGTAGGAGACCTTTATTTACCAGTTAATCATGAGGAAGGGAAAAAAATATCCAGCGATTCCAATTTTGGGACTAATGACCTACCTTAAAGAGCGAGCACCGACGGAATATGCCAAAAGATTTGCTCAATTAGGTTATGTTGCACTAGCCTTTGACCCTAGATATCGTGGAGAAAGTTCTGGAGATTCTATGGGAAAAGTCGAAGATGCTAAAGCTTTAGTTAAATTCCTAGCTTCGCTTTCTATGGTAGACGATGAACAATTGTTGGATTTGCACTATGCCGAGGAAGTTCAGAAATGCTAGGAGCAGTATCAGAGGATATTACATTCAAAGAATTGGTGGCAGTTGTAGGATATTACCGAGATCGCGTCGGTGATATCGAATGGATGAGGACTGAAGAAGTTTTAGAAGAAAGAATTACAGCTGGTAAAGTTGCTTACAATCCCTATAATCAAGCAGAAGAAATGATAAACGTTCCTGCAGTTAGCCAAACCAGAATGGAAGTTATAATACCTGGGAAATTTGTATGGGATTGGTACCACATTTGGTCAGACAAAGGAGTATGGGTGAATAATTATCTTAAAATGAGTGGTGCATTACTCTTTGATTATCATTTATAATCGGCGGATAAAAAATTACAATGGGAAGGAGAAACTGGACATCTTCAATATTATGATGACCCAGAAATCTTGGATAGAACAGCCAATTAAGTGATTCAATGGTACGATACAATATTTGAATGACGAGAATAATAATTACTGATTGTAAAAAGTGAAATTGCATTAACTAATTTACAGCATACACGAAGTATAAAAATAATAGCAGTTTCGGTACTTCATCGAAATCGCTTTTTTTATATTTATAGTCAGTCTAAAGTTGAAAAGTATTTTTATTAATAATCGCTACTATTCTTACATGAAACCTTAGACAACAAGCTTGAGCGATAAGACTCAAAACCAAAAAACGAAATGAAAAAAATTCTAAAAATATTTGGGGCAGTTTGGGTATTAGCAGGAATCACTTTTTTTATTTATATGTATTCAGTTTTTAAGGCTAAGGGTTTTGATAATTCGATTTTAGAAAGCGGAACCGCCGTGGAAGTAAATATTACGGATGAATTCATTTCCTTCGTTCCAAAATCAGGATCAAAAAGTACAATATTTTTGTATCCAGGAGCTTTGGTCGACCCATTTGCTTATTCACCACTATCTCGTAAATTATCAGAGAATGGATATGAAATAACAATTGTTCGTATGCCCTGGAGAATGGCAACCAAAGGGTATAATTTAATAAACGAGAGGAATTTATTGGACGATAAAGATTCTTATACTCTAGTTGGACATTCTCAAGGCGCTAAAATGGCGGGGCAGTTCGTATTTGAAAACCCAAATTCAATAAAAAATCTTATATTACTTGGTACAACTCATCCAAGAGATATTGACCTTTCCAAATTAGATATCAATGTGCTAAAAATTTATGGGACAAACGATGGAGTTGCCAGTCCTGAAAAGATTAATCAAAACTACCTTCAGATACAAAATTTTACGAAATTGTAGGAGGTAATCATTCCCAGTTTGGATATTATGGACATCAAATGGGCGATAATAATGCTATAATTTCGAGAGAGGAACAACTTAATTTTATTGTTACCAGAATTTTGGAGTTTTTAGAATCAAAAGAAACAGAATAATGTCAATTGCTAACAACATATCTAAGACAAAACTATTATAGGCTTTCCAAGAGGTTTTTGCTTCTTTAATAAGGCTGCAAAATTTGAAAATTTGGCTTGTGCTTAATCCGAAAAGTAAACGTCTTTTTCCCATGCTACATTTCAAACGTAAACCGCTACCAAAAATGAAAAAACATATAATTATACTGGTATTTTTGACCACACTATTGAACTTAATTCGTTGTAACAAGAAAACTGAAAAAAAAAGTTCTGACAATAACCGAAGAGAAATTCAAATGATCAATCCAAATGATATTTTAATGACTCTCCCAACAATAGAAAACATAATTCCTGAAACAAACCAAGATCAAAAGGAAACTTTGAATTTAGAAATTTTAGAAGATGACTGGAGACAATTGGAATTTATATCAAGGGAGTTTTTAGAGCTGATAAAAAAGGAGATAGATTCGATTAATCTGATTATCAAAAATGAATCTGTGAATGTTGGTGATGAAATGACTGCATTTAAAAAATTGCACGTAAGAACTTCAATACCCAAACCGTTAAAAAATGGAATTGAATGGATGGAGTTTGAAAAAGAGTTTAGTTCAATAAAAACAGGTACCCTATCTTTTAATCAATATGGTAGGATAAATCATGGAATCTATATGGAAGTTTCAGACTTTAATTTATATGCACTTCTTCAAGATTCTAAAATAACAACCCTAGGCTTTTACGGACTGTCATCTTGGGACAAATTAGATACCTTCAAGACAGAAATAAAAAAAATAATGAATCAACATAATTTAGTCTTAGTCGATTGGAAAGCTAGAATGATTCTGGAGACCGACGGAATTGATGATTATTTGAATCCGAATAAATAAACGTTTTGTAACAAGGTGTACGAATTAATTGCGGATCAATTTTCCTATCGAAAATCACTTCGATTAATTATCTTTAGCAACGGCGGAAAGTACCTGTATACTTTCTGGTAACTAATCATATATAAAACGTTAGCTTTAATTCACAACTAATAAGTAAACATAAAGAATGAATAAATTTTTATCAGTACTCTTTATCTCAATAATAGTAATATCTTGTAATGATGAGAACAAAAAAAATGAAACTACTGATGAATCTAATAGCAATAACAATATAATTCTTGATAAAGAAGCAAGATTAGCCTCTGGTAAAGCCAATGATTTTGTTGCGTTTATAAGAAATGATGTGTTTCAATTTCTAGAAAATACTTATAAGGTCGATATGACAAAAAACGTATTTGCTGGTCATACTTTGGTGGTTTACTGGCTAGTTATATGCTTGTAACGACACCTGACTTATTAGAATATTATTTAGTGGGAAACCCCTCTTTGTGGTATGACAATCATTGTTTAAATAGATTCGAAGAAGCCTACTATAAAAACCACAAAAGTATGACCAGCAAATGTTTTTTTGTATAGGAGAAGAGGAGGAAAAGATGAAATCAAATATAGTGGCTGAAATGCGAACTTTTGAAAAAAATTGCTATCCCGAAATTATTTAGGTTTAAATATCAAATCTGTTATTGTTTAGATGAAAACCACCAAATTGTCACTCATTCGGAAAAGAAAAAACGACTAATATAAAATAAAACGCCATTAGAACGGCCATTTATTAATGAAATGAACAAACTTAAAATAATCTTACTATTTACAATTGGGCTTTTGAGTTGTAGAAACGAAATCGAGAATATTAAATTGCAATTTTTAACTGAGGAAGTTCCAGACAATATGCCTCTTGAATTTAAACAAGGCATAATACCTCAAAATAAGCTTATCCACAAAGGAATTTTTAGTCCTGACTTAAAAGAATATTATTATACTATTTCAGATAAAGACTTTGAGCAATTTGAAGTTTATGTAATAAGAAAAAATGATGGAAATTGGTCTAAACCTGAGAAAGCATTTTTCAATAGTGAATATAATGAGCATGGAATGAGTTTTTCACCAAATGGTAATACACTATATTTCAGTTCAACAAGACCTGTTGATATTGATGGAGTTCATCTTACTTGGCATATTTGGAAATCAGAAAAAATTAATGGAGAATGGAATAAGCCAGTTTTTGTAGATATTCCAAACTTGAGAAACAAATTAGTTTCTCATCCAACAATTACAAATTCTGGAACGTTATATTTCCATTCGAGTAATTTGAATTATAGCGAAATGGATATTTATAACTCAAAACAAAAGGATGGTAAATTCAAAAATGCAGAAAAAACATCAATTTCGACAAATTCAAAAACCGAAAAATGCACACCATATGTTTCACCAAAAGAAGATTATCTAATTTTTGCCTCTATTGGTAATCAGCTTGACTTAATGATCAGTTTTAATGATGGGAGTGGCAAATGGATTAACACAAAAAGACTGAATAGTAAAATTAATAATATTGGACAAGGAAATCCATATGTCACACCTGATAATAGATTTCTTTTTTATACAACCGGTGAGCATTTAAAAAAAAACTGGAGAGTTAACTGGATTAATATAGAATCTGAATTAAAAAATAACTAATGGCAACAAAGCCGTGTATAATTAAATGCTGCAGCTGATAAAGCGATAGATCTTCCCTTAAAATTCACTATATTATTTTGCAGAAAATGAATTATGTGCTTTCCCGCAAATAATCATACACAAACACGGGAAGCACAAGCAGTTAAGTTAAAGACACATCGAATGAACCACATTATTCAAAATATCATTCAACAATTAGAAGATGTCCAACAAGGAAAGCCTTGGATTGGGAGCACTTTCGTGAGCAAGTTGAATCAAGTGGACGAAAATGAATACTTCAAAAGACCAATTGAAGATTTACATAGTGTTGCAGAGATAATCAGTCATTTAACACTTTGGCGTAGCGAAGCAATTTTGAAAGTTAAAACTGGTAAGGGAAGTAAAACTGATGATTGTGAAGAAAACTGGCTGCCTAACGATAAACTTAAAGTTATCGGTTGGGACAAAATCAAATCCTCTTACGACAAAACACTATCTGATTTAATAGCGCTGTTAAGGATCAAAAATGATGACTTCCTTTCTAAACAATACTTCGACACAGACTTTAAAGGCTACTATACTTACAACTGGTTGCTTAGTGGAATGATACAACACGATGTATATCATCTTGGCCAGATAGGGATTATCATAAAATATCTGAAAATGAAATAGCAGCTTCTAATAAAGAAATGTATAACTTTTATAAGCATATAAGTATTAGAATATGGATATCTAAAGATCCAAATTCTTTGCTCTTTTTATTATCTTAGGTTTATTTTGTACAGAATATTTTTACTAAATGTCTAGAACTATCTTTAAATGTATCGATGCGCACACTTGTGGAAATCCTGTGAGAGTCGTTACCACAGGACTTCCGCCTTTGGAGGGTGATTCTATAAGCCAAAAACGGCAACATTTTCTTAAAGAATTTGATTGGATCAGAACCGGATTAATGTTCGAACCTCGAGGACATGATATGATGAGTGGTAGTTTTTTGTTTGAGCCACATCACCCTCATAATGATTTTGCTATTCTTTTTATTGAAACTTCAGGATGTCTGCCTATGTGCGGTCACGGAACAATAGGCACTATTACCATTGCGCTTGAAGAAGGATTAATTAAGCCCAAAACACCCGGAAAAATAAGAATGGAAACCCCTGCAGGATTGGTCGAAATTGAATATCAACAAACCGGTAAAAAGGTGGACTGGGTAAAACTCAAAAATGTAAAATCCTATCTTGCAGAAGAAGGATTGACGATTGACGCACCCATGTTTGGAGAGATTATTTTTGACGTGGCTTATGGTGGAAATTTTTATGCTATTATTGACCCTCAGAAGAATTTTAACGGTGTACAAGATTTTACAGCTAATAAATTAATTCAAGTTTCTAAAGTGGTGCGAGAACGTATTAATAAAAAATATCCTAATCTTTTTATTCATCCGGAAAATGAAACTATACGTGATGTGAGTCACGTTTTATGGACTGGAGACCCTATAGATTCAAACTCCTCTGGTAGAAATGCTGTATTTTATGGCGAAAAAGCCATTGATCGTTCTCCATGCGGAACCGGAACATCAGCCAGAATGGCCCAATTGCATGCAAAAGAAATGTTGAAAAAAGGAGAAAAATTTGTTCATGAAAGCTTTATTGGTAGTACATTTATAGGGATAATCGAAGAGGAAACTGAGCTAGTAGGAAAAAAAGCAATTGTACCAAGTATACAAGGGTGGGCAAAAGTATATGGATACAATACTATCATCATAGATGATGAAGATGATCCTTATGCTCATGGATTTCAGGTAATTTAAAGTTGAAATGATAAAATAAATTATCAGCAGAAATTAAAAAAACACTTGGAAAAAAAAGAGTTTATCGAAAAGTTCAAAAAACGTACTAAAAAGTTATTAGGAGATGTTATTTTAGTATAAGATGAATTAAAAGATTCTGAGCAACGAATGTAATCATTAAAGGTGTAACGTCCACTGCTGCTAGTAATTAGAGCTTCGTGTATAGCTAGCTCTAAGAGTTCTGTTCCAAAATATTAATAACGGTTGAATAAACAGATGAAACGGTATTTTGGTTAGAAATTTTAAAAGATTCAGGTTTCGCATCAAAAGAAACAATTGCTCTTTTGCTAGCCGAGGCAGAAGAAATTCTTGAAGCGTTATCTAAAGCTAGAAAGAATATTTCGGTTAATTAAATAGTAATAAAATGAACAATTCATTGTCTCAATAATTCATTCAATGAAAAAAGTAATAGTAATCGGGGGTGGAATTATAGGACTTTGCTCTGCATACTATTTGCATAAAGAAGGGCATCAGGTAACGATTATCGATCAATCTAATATGGATTTTGGCGCTTCTTACGTTAACGCAGGTTATCTATCCCCAAGTCATATTATTCCGTTAGCCGCACCTGGCGTTATGAAGAAAGGCCTTAAATGGATGTTTAATCCTTCAAGTCCTCTTTTCATAAAACCTCGTCTCAATTCAGATTTCTTGCAATGGGCGTGGGCATTTAACAAATCATGTTCGTCTCAAAATGTGAATCAGGGTATTCCGGCTATAAAAGATATTGCATTGTTAGGGCAGGATTTATATTCAGAAATTAAAGAAACAGAGAATTTTGATTTTCAACTAGAAAAAAAAGGATTGCTAATGATTTGCCAAACGCAAAAAATGCTGGAAGAAGAGATTCATGTAGCAGAAATTGCCAAAAAAGAAGGGTTAGCAGTGAGAGAAACTTCATTGGCAGAACTTAAAAAAATGCAACCTAACGTACAACTCAACGCGAAGGGTGCTGTCTTATACGAATGTGATGCGCATACTACTCCGCATATGTTTATGGAAGAAATGAAATCTTATTTGGAAGCTTCTGGAGTAGTTATTCACAGAAATGAAAAGATAAATGACCTCACGGTAAAAAACGAAAAAATCAGTTTGATTAGTAATGCGACACACACCTATATTGCAGATGAATTTGTCTTGGCTGCCGGGTCATGGTCTAGTATATTGAGTAAAAAATTAGGTATTAAATTGTTATTAGAACCAGGAAAAGGATATCGAATCAATTCTGAAAGAGATTTGGGCATTACCATACCGGCTATTTTAGCTGAAGCCAAAGTTGCGATTACTCCCATGCAAGGATTTACCAGATTTGCAGGCACCATGGAAATTGCGGGGATCAATCATGATATTAATAAAGTAAGAGTTGAGGCCATTGCCAATGCAACACAAGGTTATTATCCTAATATCAAACTAACGGCTGAAGAAAAAAATACTGCCACCTGTGGGCTAAGACCGGTTTCTCCAGACGGGTTACCTTATATTGGAAAATCTACTAACTGTAAAAATCTAACCATCGCAACAGGGCATGCTATGATGGGTTGGAGCATGGGACCTTCAACAGGAAAACTGGTCTCAGAAATAATTTCTGATAAAAAGTCTTCTTTGGATCTAGACATATATCATCCCGACCGGAAGTTCTAAACAAGTATTAGACCGTAGAGATTTTGAAAACCTTTGGGATCTTTTGCTATAAGATCCCAGTTTGCCGTTTATAGAAAGCGTCCTGTTGCTTCTTCATCATCTCACGCGCTATTTTCTTTTTGTAGGCATACAATTCTTCCTCTTCAGTGAGGTCGCCATATACTCGATCATTGATGGTATGATCTGTTTCTAATAACACAGCGCGTTGACCTTCTTTTTGTGCCACCCAGGTTTTTACTTCGTCCTCTATATCGGCTAGTTTATAATCGTATTCCCCTTTTGGAGAAATTAGTTTTGCAAAAATCGGAGAGGTCTCTATTGCTAAAAACAATAAAAATATAAAAAAGGAGGGTAACCATGGCAATTCACTCAAAGCAGTTATACGTGCCATGAGGCCATCAAAATTATCAATTATGGGCTGCGAGTTCAAAACCTGATCTTCATATTCTGTTGCCAATTGCACTTTTTGAGCTTCTAAGATGGCCACTTTATCTACATTTGCCTTTTTTAAATCAACGAGTTCTGCCAAGGCGGTATCGTGCTTTTCACGCTTTTCTTTATAAACTGGTCCTTTCCCTATGAGTTCTGTGCCCTTACGGCCTTCTGCTTCTGCAATATAAGTTTCGTATAAATCATTAACCTCAGTTTCTTTGGTCACAATCTCTTCTTTTAAGGAGGCAATCTCAGCATCTATTGAGGCAACAACAGGAGTATATTGAGTAGCTATTTGTTCTTTATTTGCTAGGGTGAAATCGTTTTTTTGTTCTAGTAATACACGGTCTATTTCTTTTTCAAAAATCTTTAATTCTAAGGGTTTTGAAATCACTACGGCAATAATTATCGCAAGGACAATTCTAGGAGATGCCTGTAGGAGTTCATCTATGAAATTATCTTTTTTTCTGATGGTTGAAACGATAAATCGATCCAGGTTGAAGATTAGAAATCCCCAAATCAATCCGAAAAAAATTGCACTAAAATAATTATCAAATACTGTATACAAGGCATAGCTAGCTGCAATGAAAGCCATTATAGCCGTAAAAAATACCGTGGCCCCAATACCCACATATTTGTTCTGTTCTCCATTAGAACAATCAGCAAGGATATCAGCATCTGCTCCTGAGCATAAAATAAAAAAGCGTTTTAACATCATCTAAGGGTTTTTATTGGCAACAGACCTATAACGTTGATTTACAATAAAATGTTGTATAAAAAAACTCCTTATTGGGAGTTTTAGTTCATCATAAAAACAAGCGCTATACTAATTTCTTTCTTTCTCCGCCTTTTTTCTTTCTTTTTCTCCTCTTTTTCTTTCCTTTTCCATTTTCTTACGAGCTTCCTTTCTTGCCTCTTCGGCTGCTTTACGTGCTTCATCACGAGCTTTTCCAGCTTCTTTGAGAGCTACTTTACGAGTTTGTTCAGCTTGTTTCCTTGTTTCCTCGGCAATTGCTCTAGCCTCTTTTCTCACTCTCTGCATTTCTTGCATTCCCTGTTCTCTTGCTATTTGAGCTTCGCGCATTGCCATTTCTCGAGCTTTCTCTGCTTCAAACCTTGCTATTTCTGCTTGTTTCATGGCTTCTTCTTGTACTCTATGAGCTTGCTCCCGCGCTCTGTGGGCCTGCTCCATTGCCATAGCTCTGCCCTGTTCTGCCTGCTCTCTGGCATACTGTACATTGGTCATGGCATTCATTCTTGCCACTTCTGCTGCTTGCCTTGCATGCTTACCTGCTTCTATTGCGCTGGCGATTTCGGCTTCATGTACTTTTTCGACTTCTCTTCTATATACTTCAGCCTCATGTCTTACCTGCTCAGCCTCTTCGGCTACTCTTGCTGCTTCAGCTCTAATCTCTTCTTCTATTTCAAAATCAGAAGATGGTGCAGGTGCTTTAGGAGGCGACGGTGGTGGCGGAATATTACTTTTTTGTCCCTTTCTTACTTTAGGTGCAGGAGGCGGTGGTATATCACTTACCTCTCCCTTACGCACTTTTGGAGAAGGTGGAAGCGGTGGTGGTGGCGGAATTAAATCATGTCCATCTGGATTTGCATTGTACAATCTTGTATTTCGGTATGCATTGTTGAGCTTTTCTAATAGTCCTTCATCTACATTCTGCATTTGTACACTGAAATTAAACTCTGTAAGTTCATCATCTTTCCATTGCTTCGTAAGATCATCAATGGTTTTTGCAAAATCTGACAGACTAGTAGAAGATCCATTTACCTCTATTTTATCTCCTTTTACTCTTATTTTGATTTTCTTGTCAGAATGTGTATCCTGAACCGTTTTCTCATATTTTACTGTTTTTTGTTGGGCTATTATTCTATTATTAAATAGCAACATGCATCCCAACAATGTTGGGAAAAGCAGCAGCAATCGAGCCGCTGCCCGGGTTTTTGAAAATTTTTGTGACATCATAACGATTCGTTTTTTGGTTAATGAATAATTTATAGGGCTTGATAACTCAACTTGATTAGAGCTGTTTGGATAGTTAACAAGCAAGTTCATATATGTTTGTAAAGAAAACTGGCGTTTTAAAACGGTTTGATCTGCAAGGAATTCATGGTTCAGTTTTATTGACTTCTTAATCCAAATCAAAAGCGGGTTAAACCAAAATATCACTTGTAGAACTTCAATGAATAAGATATCTAGGGTATGCTTCTGAACAACATGTGTTTTTTCGTGGAGTAATACTTCTTCGGGGATATTTTTTTCTTGATATTCTGTCTTGGAAACAAATATATATTTCAAAAATGTATGTGGTACAATTACATCGGTTACCAAAACATTTATGTGCGAAGGCTCTTTTAGGCGTTCGCTAGTTCTGATTTTGTAAGTTAGGTTTTTAAGGTTTTTAATGAATCTAAATCCAAAAATTAAAACTCCAATACCATAGACACTCCATAATAGTATTGAAACATAATCAATAGATGATTCAGCAACGGGAACGGTATCAGACAAGATCATCGTAGTGACTGTTGGCTCCTTGATTATTTCTGATTCTTGATGGATATCTGTAGTGTATGTAAAGGTTATAAGTGGAATTATAAGAGAAAAAACTAGACTAAAAATCAGATAAAATCTTTTTGTAAAATGCATATTTTCCTTTTCAAGAAGCAATACATAGAAACCCCATAGCAGCAACATACAAAGTGATGATTTGATTAGGTAAGCTATCATTTTTTTTGCTTTTGAATTTGTTGATCTACTATCTTCTTAAGTTCTTCTAATTCTGAGGTCGACATATTGGTTTCAGAAGTAAAAAACGATGCAAACTGTGAAGCCGAGTCATTAAAAAAGTTCTTAATCAAACCGTTTACATGTTTTGAAAAATAATCTGTCTTTTTTACCAAAGGATAATACTCTCTCGATTTCCCATATAGGGTATAATCTACAAAACCTTTATCCCTCATTCTCTTGAGCAATGTAGCAACCGTAGTAGTTGCAGGTTTTGGTTCTGGAAAAGCATCGAGTAAGTCTTTCATGAAGGCTTTCTCGAGTTTCCAAAGATATTTCATAAGTTGTTCTTCGGCTTTTGACAATTGCATTGCTCTACTTAATTAGAATTAACTCTACAAATGTAGAATAAAAATTTGTATTTCCAAATAATTTGAAAAAAAAGCTTGTAAAATTTCTAGAATCTTACAAGCTTTATTAGTTTAAAACAGATTAAATTTTATTCACTAATAATTATGTTATTGCCAATACCCGTTTGTACAATGGTTGTAAAAAAAGCATCACCAGTCTGTGAAATTATCAAGCTATTATTAATCCCTGTTTGTGTGTTTTCAATCGTATTAAAACTTCCTACTTGAAAAGCTTCCGTAATATTGCCTACTCCGTTTTGTGTGGTAATAATTGTATTTTGTATACCATCTTGATCCTGGTATATTCTATTATTCTCACTAAAATCAATGGTTCCTTGTGAAGCTTCCATCTTATTGGTTATTCCACTTTGTGTTTGTAGAATTACATTACTATTTCCAACTTGGATTGCCAACATTCGATTCTCTCTACCACCGTTTTGAAATTGTTCGATATGATTTGAAATCCCATTTTGTTCGCTTGAGATTCTGTTTACCGTACCCACCTCATCCTGAGTAGCAACTACTGAATTTTCGCTTCCTTCCTGAATTTGCCTAATGGTATTGCCTTGGGCTGAATTATTTTGAATGGCTTCAGCTGTATTTCTATCTCCAACTTGAATTTGCTCTACATCACAATCCATACAAGTACTATTTATTGTGGCCATATTTTTATACCCTATTTGCGACTGAAAAATCTCATTTTCACCTAAACTCTCTTTAACCATAGCAACATTACCTTCTCCTATTTGAGTTTGTTCTATATTAGAAAGAAAACCAGAACTGTTGACTTCAACTTTGTTGTCCTCCCCGATTTGAATTTGAATAGCATTCATATCTGTTCCTGAAACTTCCATCAACGCATAATTTCTTTTTCCGTCCTGATATTGTTCTGCATTACCATCTGAATCTGATATAATCTCTGCTCTGTTTTCAATTCCATATTGATTTTGCCTAGCAGTTCCTTCAAAAGAAAATTGAGAAATACTGGCTTCATTACCTTCTCCTATTTGAGCTTGGTAGGCAACAGCAGACATCGAAATTTCTTGACTGATAGTAGCTGTATTGGATACACCTACCTGAGTTTGCCACGATGCAGTTGCCTCTCCCTGCCTGGAAATTGCACCGTTATAAAATCCATCCTGGAACTGAACAGCTACATTTGAATTACCAAAATCTTGCACTACTTCTAACCTATTGAAGTCTCCGAATTGTTCCTGAGATACTGAATTAAATTCTCCTTGCTGAAAAACATACGCTTCATTATTATTTCCAAATTGAGTTTGCAAAATATATCCATCACCAAAAAGGTCGCCTTCTGACCCCTGAACTACTTCTGAATAATTTTCATCTCCATCCTGAGAAATTATTAAGGTATTTCTATCTCCTTCTTGAGAAATATTTGCGATATTATTAATACCCGATTGACTCACATCGGTAGTGCTTTGAGCAAAAATAAATACTCCATTCAAGAACACACCAAAAACTAAAATTGCTTTTTTCATTGTAAATTATTTTTAAGAGTTAAAAATTTTAGAAAATATGTACCGACTGAATTTTTGTCACAGTACAACACCCGGGGGATAATGATTGGGGTAACTATCTTAAAATTACAACAATAAAATATACAAGACTTGTTATTTTCTCTCTTTTCGACAAGGGGTAACAAAAAATCTATTTTAATTTTTCTTATGTAGGTTCTTTCATTCGGCATCAGGATTAATTGTCTGTTTTTTATATAGTTAAACACCCCCTATACTAAGGTGTTTCAACTATTAAACTAAAGAAAATTTAAATTTGAAGGATGAAGATATAATCCCTTATTATTGGGAAATACAGCCTTTACCCAAATTGAGCTTAGGTAAAGGCAAGAAAACAATATAATTTTTAGATGATCCTATTTGCTTAACTCTGTGAAATATTTATAAAAAAGTGGAATAGTTTCTATTCCTTTCAAATAATTCCATACTCCAAAATGTTCGTTAGGAGAATGTATCGCGTCACTATCCAGACCAAATCCCATGAGAATAGTCTTACTTTTTAATTCTTTCTCAAACAAAGAAACGATTGGAATACTTCCTCCACTACGCTGTGGGATTGGCATTTTACCAAAGGTATTCTGGTAGGCCTTGCTCGCTGCTTGATATCCGACATTGTTTATTGGAGTTACGTACCCTTGTCCACCACGATGCGGAGTTACTTTCACGGTCACCGCTTCTGGAGCAATACTCTCAAAGTGTTTTTTGAACAATTCGGTAATTTCTTCCCAATCCTGATTAGGCACCAAACGCATAGATATCTTGGCATACGCTTTACTGGCTATAGCTGTTTTAGCTCCTTCACCTGTATAACCACCCCAAATTCCATTTACATCAAGAGTTGGTCTAATGGAGTTACGTTCATTTGTAGTATATCCTTCTTCACCGTAAACAGCGTTAATATCTAACGCCTTTTTATAAGCTTCTAATGAAAATGGTGCTTTAGCCATTTCTGCTCTTTCTTCTTTGGAAAGATCCTCCACCTTATCATAAAATCCAGGAATGGTAATGTGATTATTTTCGTCATGCAACGAAGCAATCATTTTGGTAAGAATATTGATGGGGTTAGCAACAGCTCCGCCATATAAACCACTATGTAGATCTCTGTTTGGCCCAGTCACCTCAACTTCTACATAGCTAAGTCCGCGTAATCCGGTGGTAATAGAGGGAACATCTTTGGCAATCATACCTGTATCACTTATCAAGATTACATCGTTTGCTAGTTTTTCCTGATTACGTTCTACGAACCAACTTAGGCTTTTACTACCCACCTCTTCTTCTCCTTCAATCATAAATTTTACATTACAAGGTAGTTGGCCAGTTTTGCTCATGATTTCTAATGCTTTGACATGCATGTACATTTGCCCCTTATCATCGCAGGCTCCACGAGCAAAAATCGCACCATCAGGATGGATTTCAGTATTCTTAATTACAGGGTCAAAAGGCGGGCTGTCCCACAAATTAATTGGATCGGGCGGTTGTACATCATAATGGCCATATACTAAAACTGTAGGAAGGTTTTTGTCTACAATTTTCTCTCCATAAACAATAGGATATCCGGGCGTTTCACAAATCTCTACGGTGTCGCATCCTGCTTCTTCCAGACTTTTATTTACGGCTTCGGCGGTTTTAATCACATCATTTTTATAGGATTTATCTGCACTCACAGATGGAATTTTAAGAAGCTCTAGAAGTTCATTTACGAATCGATCTTTATGTTCTTGAATGTAAGCTTGTATATTTTGCATAAATCTGAGTTAATTTTCGCCTAAAAGTACTAAAAGTTTATATTTTTTTGGAAGGTTGTTTTTATTTTAAAAGTATTGTTTATATTTGCACCCGCTTACTAATAAAAGTAAGGATTTTTGTACTGAGTCCTAAGTGGTACAAAAATATATAATGCGGGCGTGGTGGAATTGGTAGACACGCTAGACTTAGGATTTAACCTAATAAAAGTTCTTAAAATATTGAAAAAGCGGGCGTGGTGGAATTGGTAGACACGCCAGACTTAGGATCTGGTGCCTTACGGTGTGGGAGTTCGAGTCTCCCCGCCCGCACTTTTTCAACTGAAAAATTTTCAGTCATAAAACCTCTCATTTTGGGAGGTTTTTTTGTTCGGGTACAACATAGGTACAACATTTTTGATTTTTTTGACCTAAGATTAATTTCAAGGCTATTTAATCTCATTCGATATTAAACACTACTATCCTATCTTTCATTCCATAAATTTTACAAATTGGATAACTCTATTAGGGGTTTTTTATCATACAATATACCCGCAATTTAAACTCGTAAAATACTTCCATCAAAAGACTACGGCATAAAGCCAATGCTTCATCCCCTACTTATTTATTCCGTTTCCTTTTGAGCCAAGATTTTATCTTCCGTTTGGTTCCTGCTCAAATATTGTTTAATCTAAAATTTGAGTATTATGACAACAAAAGCAAGTACCAAGAAGAGAAGAAGCAGAGCGAAAACTACTGCAACTTCTAAAGTGAACGGAAATCCTGCCAAGCTTGAAATTCAGAACCTTCCCATCGGCAAAATCAAGACTGACCCAGAACAGCCTCGAAAGACCTTTGACAAAAAACATTTGCAACAACTTTCCGAAAGTATCAAACTACACGGTGTACTACAACCGATAACGGTACGGAAATCTGGAAGGGCTTTCGTCATTGTTATGGGCGAAAGAAGATTTCGCGCAAGCAAAATGGCGAATAAAACAACTATCCCGTGTATTGTCCGAGATTATGAGAACAATGAAATTTTGGAAGTTCAAATTATAGAGAACCTGCAACGACAGGATGTTGAGCCTACCGAGGAAGCCGAATCAATAGCTTACCTAAGCGAGAAGTATGCACCAGCTGAAATTGCAAAGCGACTGGGTAGAACGGACAACTTTATCAGACAGCGCCTAAAATTGGCAGGTCTAATAGATGGCTTTAAACAATTCGTTCGTAATGGTGAAATGACGATTTCCTTGGGTGTTGGTGTCGCACTCTTTTCACCAGAAGAACAGCAAATGATGTTGGAAACGATTGGTGAAGATTTCAATGCGCATCAAATCAACAGGATGATTAAAGACCAGACCTACGACTTGGAAAAGGCATCTTTTGATGTAAGCGATAAGAAGTTGGTGCCGAAAGCCGGGTCTTGTGTAGAATGTCCATTCAATGCGGCCAATCAAGGCAATCTGTTCGGTGAGGGTAAAATGGTCTGTACAAAATCAGCTTGTTTTGAAATGAAGAAAAGCAAGTCGTTCTTGAATCTAATTGAAAAATCCAAGAAAGAGAATGTACTACTGATTCCCGAAATACGACAGTATTGGGCAGACGACGAAAACAATCAGCTCATCATTTCACAGTTGGAAAATAATGGCTTGAAGGTCTATCTATTGGATGATGTCGAAATCATTGAAAATCCGATTAAGCCAACAATCGAGGCCATCAAGAAAGAGTGCCAACATTATGATTATTCTGAGGATGAACTGAATGCCGAACTTAAGGAAGCGATAGAGGACTATAATAAAGAATTGGAAGCATACAATTCAGCCAAAGAAAATGGATTTGCGAATGGTATCGTTTTTCATCCTGAGACTTATCAAAACAAGGAAGTATTTGTCAAGATAATTGAGAAATCAAAAGATAAATCGAGTGAGTATTCAGCGCCATTGGAAAATAGAAAAATGGCGGATTGTACACCTAAAGAACAAATCGTGAAAATCAACGAAAGGGAAATCCGCAAGAAGCATATTGAAAACAATAAGCAGTTTGAAAAAGTGGTGCAAATGATTAGGGAAACGAATTATGTTGAGACGAAGAAGACACTTACCACAGATGAAATGGTGGCGTTTTCGATATCACTTTTTGAGAACAATGTGGATTATATGAGCCAGCAGAAATACTTTTCAAAATTGTTAGGCAATACTGCCAAGATGACCAGAATTGAAATTGTCGAGAATTTCAAGAAGAATTTCAAAAAGGAAATCTTTCATAAGTTAATTCGATATATGCTCACCAAACAAGTACATTTTGGCGAGAGTAATCACGTAAATAACCTGACGAATATTTCATTCTATAATGCGATGCAGGGATATTACAAATCTAAGATTGCAAATATTGAAGAAGAATATGCTGAAATTAGAAACAAGCGTGAAACACGTTTGAAAGAGCGAATTGCAGTTCTTGAAAAGAAAGTCAAAAAGCTTAGTGAGTAGCTTTTGTTGTTGGAAGTAAGGGTCAGCATTCGTGCTGGCTCTTCTTTTTTTTTTAGATAATCCTTTGATAGGAAATGGGTGTTTAGCAGTAAAATAATAATCAATCAATAATAGCGCAAAGGTAAACCCGTAAAATACACCCATCAAAAGACTACGGCATAAAGCCACTTCTTCTTCCCTCGCTTGTTTATTCCGTTTCCTTTTGAGCTGAGATTTTAGCTTCCGTTTGGGTACTGCTCAAATATTGTTTAATCAAAAATTCAAAAGCTATGTATTTACAAAATTTACAGCAGGATGAAATTTTCGTTCCATCAGAAATGAAATCCTTAAAAAGTCTGACGCAGATGGAATCCCGACGTGGGCTTGAAAATGCCATTATCTCAAATGGCAAAATCGTGAATGTGGTCTCAAACAGCTATGGCCATATTCCGAACCAACTGTTCTTCAAAAAAGCTGAGGAAATGCTGAGCGATGCACAACTGAACTTCCACAAGCGCACTATAAACAAGAATGACAGGTCCTTTATTACCGACTTCATCATTGACGATAAAAGCCAGTTTACGGTCAAGAATAATAAGGACTTGATTCTGCCAATGCTTCGTTTCAAAAACTCGTACGATGGTAGCGAAAAGACCTCTGGCCACTTTGGATTCTATAGAAAAGTCTGTTCCAATGGCCTACACGTTTCCCAAGCTAAAATTGAGTTTTCCATCAAGCACAGTAAGAATAACACACACCTTATTATGCCGAGGCTGAACAATCTGTTCGATAAATTTCTGGATAATGAATTCTATACCATCACCAAGAAATTCGATAAGATGAAAGAGTTTAAAATCATCGACACTCAGGAATTTGTAAAAGCCATTCTTGATAAAACGAAACTCTTTAGATATGAATGTAGCGACAAGAATAGCGACCCTTCAAAGAAATCTCGTGAAGCCATTGAGATTTTGAACTACGAAGCCTTGCTGCTCAATGAAGAACCAAATCTTTGGCTGGGCTACAATGCCTTTAATTCAGTATTGCACAATACCTTGAAAAAAAGCTTCGGCCTACAAGAACGGTTGGATAAAAAGTTGTTTAATGAAGTCTATGCTATGGCATAAACAAAATAAAGGTTTGTCCAGTACCTTAAACTGGATGACTAAATAGATAGCAAACATTTACTTCCAAAACCACTCAGCACATTCCTCTACATTCCACGCTTGCCTGCCGAAAAAGGCAGGAAACCACTACATACTGGGAAAAGAGCTTCACTACATAGACCTTGGACACAAACCCCAATTTTAGCTTTTCATTCCGTTAACCCTTTCCCGGTGCTCTGGAAAGGAACACTTCATTCCCTAGCCAAAATTGAGAATTAAGTCCGCTTTTCCCAAATAGCAAAATAGAGAATTTTGAATGGGATATTTTATCCTTCAACAAGTTATGAGGATAATGCTATATTTATGGAGTTGTTCATAGCTTGAACGAACATCAATCAAATCAATTATTTATGAAACCAATTTTTTCAGCCATTCTTATTGCATTACTATTTTTTTCCTGTCAAAATAAAATAGGAGAATATGTGTGTAAACCTTGCGATTTATCCTGCGACGAACTTACTTTCAACGAACCTGGCTTTTGCCCACATTGCAAAATGGACCTCATTAAAAAAAGTGAAATAATTCCAGAAAAAGAATTAACTATTAATGAAATAAACATTCAGAACGGCAGTGGAGAATTTTTAATTGAAGGAGGTTTCCAGAAAGAAAAAACAATAATCGTTCATACATACAAACCACAGAATCTTAAAGCTGATTCACCTATAGTAATTATAATACCTGGAGCTGGAAGAAACGGAAATGATTACCGAGATGCTTGGATTGAGAAAGCTGACAAATATAATGTCTTAGTACTTTCCCCTGAATATTCAGAAAAAAACTATCCCGAATTTTGGAGTTATAATTTAGCAGGAATGATTTCAGATGTAAAAATAAATAAAGAAAGAACTGCTATGACGAGCTTTAAAATAAGTGAGAATCCTAACGAATGGATTTATGAAGATTTTGACCGAATTTTCAACTTATCAAAAGAAAAACTCAATCTGCAAACAGATACTTATGATTTGTTTGGCCATTCAGCTGGCGGACAGATATTACACCGACTTGCAATTTTCAAACCTGATAATAAAGCAAATAGAATTTTAGCATCAAATTCTGGCTGGTATACTTTGCCCACGGATATCGAAAGTTTTCCAACTGGACTTAAAGACAGCAATAAATCGGAAAAGGACATAGATTTTAGTAAGAACCTTGTCTTATTCTTAGGAGAAAAGGATGATGCAAATGAGACGCGTGGTGATTTAAGACATTCACCCGAAGTTGACCAGCAAGGTTTGCATCGACTGGAAAGAGGAACCTATTTTTATAATGAATCAATGAAAATTGCTTCAAAATTAAACGCTGAATTCAATTGGAAATTAAAAATCATTCCAAATGTTGGACACGATTATAAAGCAATGAGCGAAGCAGCTGCGGATTATTTATATGACACTGAAAAATAGCGTCAGACAACCAATATGCTGGAATACTATAAAGCTATTAAGGGCTTTACGGGTTTTGACATAATAAAAAATAGAAGCCCACTCAGCACATTCCCCTTCATTTCGCGAAAAGCTATAATCCGGTATAAGCGCTTCACTATACAAGTCTTGGACATAATCCCCAATTTTAGCGTACGAAGAGAATTAGCTTTACATACCGAATAAGGAGAGGTATTCTCTATCTCAATGAAAAAAGGGGATATTGGTATATTTGTTACAGATATAACAAATTGTATTTTATACAAAACAGAACCATAATTCATTAATGAATGGCAAATCTGATTCCTTCATATGACAGAATACTTTCCCTGAAAGTAAAGCCAGAAGAAGGAGAGTTGCATTTGTTGAAATTCTTGGACTCTGAACTTGACGATTCCTTCGAAGTGTATTTCAACCCTTATATGAATGGAGACCGTCCAGACATAGTGGTGATGAAAGAAGGACAAGGAATTCTAATAATTGAAGTTAAGGACTATGACTTGAATAGCTATGAACTTGATGAAAGAAAGAACTTCGTTATCAAGAGTAATAAAGCGAAAACCCATAAATCACCTATTTCACAAGTCCTTAAGTACAAAGACAATCTTTTTGAACTTCACATTGAGAATCTTCTCGAGAAAAAAATAAAAGATATAAGACATTTTAATATTGTGTCGTGTGCGATATATTTTCATAATGCAACTTTTCAAAAAATCAACGAACTTCTTTTAGAGCCATACGAACACGACAGTAAGTATCTGACATTTCTAAAATATAATATTGATTTCATTGGAAGAGACAATCTCAATGAGCTTGACTTTCAGAAATTACTAAGAAATCGATATTTGATTTCCGAGAGACCTTCCTTTCTTTTTAAAGAAGATATTTACAAAAGCGTAAAAAGATTTCTAAAACCGCCAGTTCATCTAAAAGAAGAAGGTGAAGAAATTAGGTATAGTAAGAAACAACTCGAAATCATTTATGAACCTAATAAGAAACAGCAAAGAATCAAGGGAGTCGTCGGTTCAGGCAAGACAACCATACTTGCTGCAAGAGCTGTTCAAGCACATAAACGTTCAAAAGGAAACGTCCTAATCTTAACTTACAACATTACTCTCAAAAACTTTATTCGAGATAAAATAAGTAAAGTGCGTGAAGAATTCGGGTGGGAAAATTTTGTTATTTCCAACTACCATTTATTTATTAACTCTGAATTAAATAACCTTGAAATACCTATCAACGTTCCTAAAGGATTCAATGAATTCTCCGAAGAAGAAAAAGATAGATATTTCGAGAGAGAATACTATTCTAATAAGCAAATTTTCATTGAGAATAAGGATAAAATAAAAACTTACGATGTGATTCTAATTGATGAAATCCAAGATTACAAAAGGGCTTGGATGGAGATAATTAAGGAGTGTTTTTTAACTGAAAATGGTGAGTATGTTTTATTCGGTGATGTAAAACAAAACATTTATAACAATAAGACCGAAGGGAAAGATGTATCAACTAACGTTAAAGGGGTTACCGAATTGAAAAATTGCTTTCGCTCTGATTTTAAAATAAAAGACTTAGCAATTCTTTACCAGAAAGATATTTTTAAGGACAAATATGAGATAGACAACTTCAATCAGAAATCACAAACCTTAGAACTTGCTTTTGAAAGAAATCAACAAGGTAGTCTTAACTACATTTTTTTACCCAACGCTGATAGTGTTAGCAGTCTTTATACAATTATCCACGAGAATGCAATAAATAAAAATATTCCGCCAAACGACATAACCATTTTAGGAAACTCTATATCACTACTAAAAAAGTTTGATGCATACTATCGCTATTCTTCAAACGAACGGACGAATACAATGTTTGAGACGTTTGAAATGGTTTATAGAATGTGGTTGAACTATTTAAAAAATGACAAACCTCAATGGTTGAAAAGTGGAATAACATTGATTAATCGACATAATGATAGGTCGGAAGCAAGAGCATTTAATCAACTAAGTGTTCTTTTTACGATAAACGACCTTTATGAAGAATACAGCGATAGATTCGAGGAAAAACTTGAAATCTACTGTCAAAGGTTCAATACTAACATTTCGAATTTCTTTAAGTACCTGAATCAATATGAAACGGAAATCAAAAAATTCAAAAAGGAATTTGACACAGAAAGACAGAGCAGTAATTTAAAGATGATTCGTAATAACAAAAAGATTCATTTTTATATGAATAGCGGTACCGTAAAAGTGTCTACTATTCACAGCTTTAAAGGTTGGGAAAGCGAAACTGTTTTTTTGATTTTGGAAAACTTCAATTTCCAAATGACTTTTGATGAAATATTGTATACAGGAATAACCCGAACCCGGGCTAATCTGATTTTAATAAACTATGGTAATAAAGAGTACCATAACAAACTGAATGACTTAATTGAGAAAGTAAAATAAAAACTATAAAAGCACGACAAATTATAGTACATAACTGCTTTAGGTAAGGACAAAACATCATACACAACCTCGTATATCGTTCAGCACATTCCCCTGCATTTTGCAAAAAGCTACATTACGGGAAAAGAGCTTCACTAAAAGGTCTTGAACCCATCCGCTTTTTACTTCCTTCATTTCGTTAACCCTGCCCGCTGAGCTGGGAAGGGACACTTCATTCCGTCATTCAAAAGCGGATACGTTCGCTGGTACTGAACTGTGAATTTTCAGTTTCATTTCCACTTCCTATGATTGGGCAATTCACTAGCGTATTCTGACACACTTCCGAGACCACGCTGTCCCTACCTTTTTTTGCCAGCAAAACTACAATAGCCTAGGGCGGACGGCGGCATAAACCGTTGCGCTGCGCTTCACTTTTTATACGCCTTACCGCCCCAGCCGATTGTCAAATCGTTCAGCAACAAAAAAAGGTAACAGCGAAGGCTCTAAGGGAAGTAAATCAAAAACGAAAACTATGAATTCTTGCACAATCATCAACACGGAAGCGGAAATGAAGTTAAAAAAACAAAAAAAGGAAAACGCTCTGGATAAAATAAGTAAATCATTCAAAAAAAATAGAAACGCAAACTGTCCGAAGGGTTCGGATAGCCTATTAATTACTATTTAAATCTTTTATTATGAGTACTATTAAAAATCACGTACAGTTAATTGGAAACGTTGGTCAAGAACCAACCATTACTAACCTTGAAAGCGGAAAGAAAGTTGCGCGCCTATCCTTGGCGACCAATGAGTATTACAAGAATGCCAAAGGCGAGAAAGTGCAAAGCACGGACTGGCACACGGTCGTGGCTTGGGGCAAGACCGCCGAAATCATCGAAAAATACGCAGGAAAGGGCAAGGAAATCGGTGTAGTGGGGAAACTCAAAACACGCTCTTATACTACCGATGATGGCAACACTCGCTATGTAACCGAAGTGGAAGCCAATGAGATTCTTTTATTAGGGTCTAAAAACGGCAACACATCTGCCGAGTAACATTCAAAAGAAAGAGGGCGCACCTGTGGAAAGTTTCGCCCTCTTTTTCATTATTCACTATTAATATAGAAAACAATGGAAGCACAAGTTAACGAAATTAAAGAGCGGTTGCAATATTTTACGGGAACGGAAATGTTCTATTCCCTGCCGCTGATAAGAACACTATTTACAGACGGATTGAAATATCTAACGGAAGTCGCCGAATGTTTTTGGCTCATTACGGATGCTTCGGTCATTGCCAAAAGTCTGATGAACCGAAGCGAATTTATTACCGTAGATTTTAAGAGATTGTCCGAGGACAGACAAGACTTTATTGGTTATGAAGCCGAAATTATTTACAGCGATGGAAACGATAATGTTTTGGAAACACACCGTTACAATGCCACCGATTTTCCACTTGATGAACTGCGATTATTTTTTGTAAACGATACGCTGATGTTGCCGAGCGAATACTAAAATTTGGAAGTTATGATTTATCTAAATTTTACCGATTTGAGCGAAGAGACTCAGGAACGTTTATTGGCAAATTCCAAAGCGGATGTAAAACAAAAATACGGCAAGGATTTAATGGACCATGCCACAGAGCATAGTACCAATTTGGATAAGATGCTCGACGAAGAAGCAATGCGAAATCTATACAGTTACAATTTCGTATTCAACATCTAAAAACAGAAAACCGATGTAAGTAGACCTTTGATTTTTTCAAGGGTCTTTTTTATTTCTACCCAAATACGAATTGAATTATCCGCAAGGAATTTGATTTTTTGATATGGATAATCTCACGTTTCCATTTTCTTTTTCTTAAATAATTCCATCCACTTTTTATCAGATGTAAGAGCCATTACCTTTTGTAATGGTATGGAATTTTGTCCCGCGAGCGGGACGAAAAGGAATAGCAAGAGGACAACACGCTGCGCGATGTTGGGGATTCCTTTTCTTTTTCAAAGTTTTGGAAATCAAGTATTTGACTTTTTTAAAACTATGAATTAACGAGGATTGAGAACACTTTTCACGGAAAAACCGTCGCAGCCCAGTAAAACGGGCAAATTTTTCACGAAAAAATGGATAAAGGATATGAAAATGAACGGTTCGAGAGCATAAGCATCAAAACATCTGTGGTCAAGAAATTTAGGCAATTTTCACGTCAAATTTCAAAATCACAATCGATGACCTTGCTCTTGATGCTCGAGTTTTTTGAAGATAATGGCATTTCGCCTGGCGAGAATTTAGGGCCGAAAATGCAGACGCTGGAAGCGCTTATCAAAAAGCGAATCAATGGTGTCATTGCCATTTTGCGCGATATCGAAAAGAGCCAAACCAAGCCTACCGTTGCGATGATGGAATCCTTGTTCAAAGAAGCAGAACCCAAAAAGAAACCGTTGATTTTGGAAAAGAAAACCATAGAGAAAAAGGACGAAGTACGCTTTCGCGAAAGCAGAAATACGAACAAAGAAATCTAAAAGAGAGAATAATGTACATCACCATAACCGCACAGAAATTGGACAAAAACTATGGGCAGAGCTCAGCCAGTTTTGTGTCATATTTAGAGAAGGAAAATGAGGGTCGTCAGCAAGAAGAAATGGAACATTTCTTTAACCAATATGGCGATGAAATATCGGCTAAAGAAGTGGTTCAGGAAATTGATGGAAACACCGCCAAACTCAAAAAGAAAGAACCCAAGTTTTATTCCATTACTGTAAGTCCATCTAAATATGAATTGCGACGATTAGAAAACAGTTCTAAGGATTTAAAAGTGTATACCCGAGAGCTGATGAAGGAATACGTGAAGTCTTTCAACCGTGAAATAAACGGTCGGGCAATTACGGTCGATGATATAAAGTACTATGCCAAGATTGAGCATCAACGAACCTTCAAGGGAACGGACAGGCAGGTTCGTGAGAATCAACCGTATGCCACCAAAATTTTAAAACTAAAACAGGAAATACGAAAAATAGAACACGGCGAGGCAACGGGAAATATCGAACGCTTAAAACTAAAAATTGGCAAATTGGAAAAAGAGGCACCGCACCAACAAAACGCTATCCGCATCGTACAGGGAATGCAGAAAGCTGGAAATCAAAGCCACATCCATATCATCGTGAGCCGGAAGGATGCTTCCAACTCGGTGAGTCTTTCCCCAGGAAGCAAGTACAAGGCATCCAATGTAGAGATGCACGGTAAAAAGATAGGGCGCGGTTTTGACAGGGATAAATTTTTTCAAGCGGCTGAAAAAACATTTGACAAAACCTTTGGCTATGACCGAAACTTTGCTGAAACCTACAAGGCCAGAAAAGACTTTGTGAAGCACCCAAAGCTGTACTACGCCGCGCTATTGAAATTGCCCGCTAACGAAAAGGCATTGGCGTTCAAAGTAATGGGCAAATCAGGAATACCGTTGATTCCCAATATTCCCACCAGTAAAGCGCAATTGGCACTTCGGGTTTTCAAAAGATTAAGAAAAGGTGCTGAGGTGGCCATTAAATCGAGCTCAATCGGGATTTAAACTAAGTTGTCTATGGAAAATCTACAGGACATATCTGACAGAAGAACAAGCTTCGATGCACCAAAGATTGAGCTGTTTACAATGGACTGTATGCAGTACCTAAAGCAATGCAACGATAAGCAGTTTGATTTGGCCATAGTTGACCCACCATATGGAATCAGTATCCATAAAATGAATTTTACACAAAGCCTTAAAGCTGGTCTGGCCAAAAGAAGAGACTATAGCTCAATTGGCGATTGGGACAAAGCTATACCTGAAAAAAAATATTGGAAAGAGTTAATGAGAGTTTCTAAAAATCAAATCATTTGGGGCGGTAACTTTTTCCCGTTACCTAAGTCTCGAGGTTGGATTTTTTGGGACAAAAGAACGGATCCTAAGTACAATACCGATTTTGCTGATGGGGAACTCGCTTGGACATCTTTCGATAGACCTATGCGATGTTTTAGATGGTTATGGAACGGGATGCTTCAACAGAATATGAAAAATAAACAAATGAGAATACATCCTACGGAAAAACCAAAAGCGCTCTATGAATGGCTGCTTATGAACTATGCCAAAAATGGTGATAAAATCATTGATACACATTTGGGAAGTGGCAGCATTGCTATGGCCTGTTGGAATATGAAATATGATTTAGTAGGAATGGATATCAATAAGGAATATGTGGAATCTGCAAAGAAGAGATTCTATGAATATAAGAAACAACTAACCCTATTCTAATGCTATATACAATCCCACAAATATTGGTTTACATCGTAGTGCCTTTGCTATCCTTGGCAGTAGTTTTATATGTCTTTTTGGATGGCGAAGCAACGGTCAAAAGAGATGTGAAATATCAAATAAACTTCAGGACCAAATCCGGCAAGTTTAAAATCGATAACATAAAACGTGGGGCGTCCATCATCGGTTCTGCGGGAAGTGGAAAGACCGAAAGTGTGGTGTATAACTTTCTGGAACATTTCAGTAGATACAGATTTTGCGGTGTCATTCACGATTACAAAAATTTTGAAATCACAGAAATGGCATTTCCACTTTTTGTGAAAGCTGAAGTTGATTTTTTTACCATTGCTTTTGATACGGTTTTTGGCAAAGTCAATCCCATTGCGCCTCGCTATTTAGAGAATGAGGAAAGCGTGAACGAGGTGGCTCGAGTACTTATCGAAAACCTATTGGAACAAAAGGAATCTGGTGCAATGGGAAGCTCAAAATTCTTCATTGATGCTGCGGAAGGCCTGATGGCAGGATTGATTTGGAAATTGAAAACAGCCTATCCTAATTATTGCACCCTGCCACACCTTATAGCCATACATCAATTGCTCGACACGGATAGCCTCGTGGCTTTTTTGGAAAGTAACGATACGGCAAATGCAATGGCCAATGCATTCATTAGCGGTAAGGATTCTGACCGTCAAACTGCCGGTGTTAAGAGCACGCTGGCGAATGCACTTAAAAAAATAAGCTCGCAGCGTATATTTATGGCACTATCTGCTGACGAAATCCCTTTGAACATAAATACAAGAGCGAAGCCAACCGTAATATCTGTCGTGAACAACCCAAAATTTGAAACAGCCTATTCGCCGATTATTGCGACCATCATCCATACCGTGACCAAACAAATGAGCGTTCGCAATGCCAACTCTTCCTTTTTAATGATGGAAGAAGCGCCCACCATCCGATTGTTGAATATGCACCGAATTCCGGCAACCTTAAGAAGTTATGATATAGCCACGATTTATGTGATGCAAGATAAAATTCAAAACGATATTCTCTATGGTGATAAGGCAAGTAAAGCCATATTGAGCAATCTTTCGTATCAATTTTTCGGAAAGGTCAATGACCCAGACACCGCTAAATATTATGAGCGCTTTTTTGAACTGGTCAAGCAACCTACCAAAAGTGTGAGCAAAGCCGCCAATTTTTTTAAATCGGATACGCGGATTACCAAAGGTGAAAAAGAAGTTTCCAAAAGAAGGGCGGATATTTTCTTTAGATTAACACAAGGTGAGTTCGTCACTTTTGCAGATGGTAGGGATAAAAAAGTCCGCTTCAAAAGACCTGATATCGTTAGGGCACTTCCAGAACGTAAAGAACAGTATGGAGCAAAAGAGCTACAGGCAAATGTTGAGCGCATTTATAGGGAGGCGAGGTCGATATTTAAAAATTAAAAAAGTGTCAATATTTATTTGATGAAAAATTTTATATTGAGTCAAATTAAAAAGGTGCACTAATAACAAATTGAAATCCCATAAGATATACGAAAGCATAAGCGAATTCTTCGCTTCCATCAATCTGGAAATTGAACAGGATTTCGATTTCACCATCCATAGCCTGGACAAACTTCACGGAGAAGACCCGATGACTTCCCCGTATTTCAGAACAGATTATGTAGCGTTCTTGGTCATCGAATCCGGAAAAGGGCATTACACCATAGATGAAAACTGGTTCGAGTTAAAACCTTTTTCTTTTTACTTCACTTTGCCGGGCCATCTTAAATCCTTTACCATTGAAGAGAACTGGAAAGGCTATATGATTACCTTCTCTTTAGAATTTTTAAGGTCGCAATACCCAGGAAGTGTTCAGCACGATTTTCCGTTTTTGCTCAACGAGACCGTTCCCGTGATGTATTTGGATGACAAAACTTTTGACAGAATCTCTGAGATGAGTACGTCTATGGAAAAAGAGTATAATGGTGACTCTTCGTTCAAAAAGCGAATAGTCGCCAATCAGTTGGTCACCTTCCTATTTCTCACCAAAGAGTTATTGTTGTCCCATAAAGCGATTATCTCGACCGAGAACCGGCCTGCGGAAATCGTAAAATTGTTTCAGACGGCGCTCAATAAAAACCTCTTGGATATCGTAAAGGGTAATGCGATCCACATACTGAATGTACAAGAGTATGCCGATGAACTATCAATGCACCCCAACTATCTAAGCAATGTGGTAAAATCGGAAACAGGTAAGACCGTGAAAGATTGGATTGATGAGCGAATTATCTCGGAGGCCAAATCACTTTTAAACAATACGAATAAAACCATTGCGCAAATTGCATACGGTCTCACTTTTGACGACACGTCCAATTTCTCACGCTTTTTCAAGAAAAAAACAGGGCTTACCCCTGCGAAATATCGTCAATCTTAGAAATTGACCATAAGGCCTTAAAAACAGACCTAACCTGCCCTGCCCTTTTACTGGACATTTGTAGTGTAATTAAAAAACAAATAATAATTCACTAAAAAATTATAGTAAAATGGAAAATTTAAATCAAAATTTAAAAGGAAAAGTAGCAATCGTAACCGGAGCATCTAAAAACTTGGGTGCACAAACCGCTACGTATTTAGGAAATGCAGGTGCAAACGTCATTGTACACCACTTTAGTGACCATAGTAAAGAAAACGCACAAAGCATAGTCGATACTATCAAATCTTCGGATGGCGATGCCAAATTGGTACAGGCAGACCTGAGAAGTGTTTCGGAAATCAAAAATCTTTTTGACGAAGCGGAAAACACCTTTGGAAAAGTGGACATTCTCGTCAATACGGCAGGAACAATGTTGAAGAAACCCGCTGCTGAAGTTCAAGAAGACGAGTATGACCAAATGTTCAACATCCACACCAAAACGGCCTTCTTTTTACTTAGCGAAGCAGCAAAACGAGTACAGGATGGTGGACGTATCGTAAACATTTCCACTACGCTTACTTCGGTAACCACAGGGTTCTATTCTGTATATGCAGGTGCCAAAGCCGCTACAGAACAATTTGTAAAGATGATTGCCAAAGAAATCGGTTCAAGAGGCATTACGGTCAATTCAATTGCGCCAGGTCCATTGAACACTTCGTTCTTCTACCCAGTAGAAAACGACCAGTCCATCGACTTCTTAAAGCATATGTCGGTTCAAAACCGATTGGGAGAGATTTCTGATGTGATTCCGGCGATAAAGTTCCTGACCAGTCCCGAAGCGGGTTGGGTGACCGCCCAAAACATCCGTGTAAATGGCGGAATGTTCTAAAAAAAACAAGAACGAAATGTATAACCAAAAGCAGGGAAGCATTTTCCCTGCTTTTAAAAAATTAAGATAATGAGACCCACAGCAATAAACATCGAGAAATTAAGTAAAGTGCCTTTTTTTAATGCGCTTTCGAAAAAGCAATTAGAACAAGTAGCAGAAGAAGCAGATGAGTTCGGTTTTGAAGCCAACGAAGTGGTAAGGGAAGAATCGGTAGTAACCGATGCGTTTTGGATTCTCTTGTACGGAAGTTGGAAAATGGAACGCTTTCTTCCGAATAATACCGAACCATTAATATATGAAACAGATAAAATCGGTACCTGGCATAGTGGTATCAAAGTGATAGATGCTATCGCACCTGTAAAAGTTACCGCCACATCGCACTCTTATATTATGCGAGTGCCTGTTCCATTGATGAACAAATGGATTAGAGAAGGTTTCCCAATAAGGCTACATCTTTTAAAAGGCATAGCTTCTGGCGCCAATCGCATTCTTGAAGAACTTGAAAGCTAATAAAGTGCCGTAAATGCTTGGGATTCTGACAGTAAATAATCGAACCGAGGGCTATATTTAAGATTTAGTCGAACACTTGAAAAAAACCATAAAAATGAGAGCAACACTATTGATGCTATTGGTTGCATTCGCCCATATAAATTTAATGGGCCAAACCAACAAAACGGATACCGATAAACTGAACGAACTTCTGGACAAGCAAGCACTGTCTGAACTTATTGTAAGCTACGGACATTCTTTTGATAGGAAAGATTGGAAATTGCACCGTTCTTTATTTACCGATGAGATAGAAATGGATTTTTCCGCATCCATTGGTGGAAGCGGACTCACCACATTTGATGCCGACGAGTGGGTAGGTTTGGTGAAACCTTTTTTTCAAAACCTTAACGCTACCCAACATATCGGATATCCTTTAAGTATTGAAATTGACGGCGATTCAGCTTTTGTAAGGTCAATGCTTCACGCACAGCATTTTCTGCCCAACAAAGTTGGTGGTAGCATACAGCGAATGATAGGCTATTACGATAATTACTGTGTAAGAACCGCCCAAGGATGGAAAATCAAACGAATGATTCAATACATCGACTGGAACGAAGGTAACTGGTACATTTTCGAAAAAGCAGCAGGAATCGTTGGTGAAAATACTGATATTTCAGACCAATTTAAGCCCAATCACGTGGCCTTGCGAGTTACCAACCTTGAAAAATCAATTGCCTGGTACCAAAATGTCTTCGGAGCTACCGTTTTAAGGCGTTCCAAAGTTGAAAATATAGACCCTGATATTGAAATTGCTTTTTTAGAAATCTCAAATGCTTTTCACGTTGAGTTGGTCGGTGGTGGCAACCCCTTGGGCAATAAACCAGAACTTCCGGCATCCATTAAAGAAGATTATCAAGTACAGGGCTACAAACATATCGGCTTTAAGATAAAAGACTACGATACGGTGATGCAGCATTTAAAGGACAATAACGTAGATGTTTTCTACGAAATAGAACGCCCGGATTACGGTGTACGCATTGTGCTTTTACACGATATTAACGGATACACCATTGAACTTTATGCAGACTTATAAATCTATTAAAATAAAAAGATATTTTTTAGCCATTTTGTTATTGCCGCTACAGATGTTAGCACAAGAAAAAGAACAGAACTCGCCTTGGGTTGTTACCCCTTCAGAAATGAAGTCAGAATATGGTACTGCAGATGAAAGAGGTGCTACCAACAAATTGACGCCCGATAAGCTATTGAATGCTATTAGCCTTGTCAAAAAAGGTGAGCTTATTAGTCTGGCCATTGACCTGGACAGAAATACCCCAGCTTATGGATGGCGGAGATTTGAGTTGGTAGTCAGTCAGAACGAAGGCACCTATCATTCTAACAATGAGGATATTGTTTATGCACCCATCAATACCGGAACCCAAATCGATGGCTTGGCGCATATGGGTGTGGATGGACATTTTTTTAATGGATTCAAGGGCGACGACATACAGACCGTTTCTGGTCTGAAGAAATTGGGTATTGAGAACGCACCACCAATTGTAACCAAGGGAATTATATTGGATATAACAGCCGTTCGCAAAACGGACCGACTAAAACCCGGTGAATTGATTACGGTAAACGATGTTGAGGCTGCCATGCAATTGCAAAAGATTCAAAAAATAGGCGATGGCGATGTGGTTTTGTTCTACACAGGCCATAGTCTGTTGCTAAATAATAAAGACGATAAAAAGGAATTTCTGTCGGGTGAACCAGGGCCAGGCATAGAGGTTGTGGAATATTTGGCATCGAAAGGGGTTGTTGCCGTGGGTAGTGATACACCCTCCTTGGAAGTCATACCATTTGAAAAAGAAGGGATTCTGTTTCCAGTACATCAATTACTATTGGCCAAACATGGCATCCATATTTTGGAAAATGTAGCAACGGGAAGGTTGGTTGAAAAAGGATGGGCGGAATTTCTATTTATTGCCACACCATTACCAATCGTTGGTTCTTCAAGCTCATGGATAAACCCCATAGCCATTAATTAGAAGTAGTTCTTAAAAACTATTTACTTCTTCAACCATTTAGCGAATAAGCGTATCATTCTGGGCATCACGATCCTACTAAGCAATGGAATCAGGATAATCGTCAAGATTAAATTATCGACCAACATTGGGGTGACGGCCAAAACAGGCCTTAACAATAATATAAGTCCACAAATAAGCGGATAAATGGCCAACCAAGTGATGAAGTCCATTTTCCACATGGGTATTTGTTCTTGTTTGTGTGGAATAATAAACCAATTCTCAAAACCTTTTACCACATTGATTTCAGGCCCAAACGCTGTGCTCTCTTCGGCGAGTGTGTTCCAGTTTTTTCGTTCTTGTGAGTCACGCCATTTGTAAAGGCTCTCAAAACTGTCAAATTTTAAAATGACATCATATTCCAAAGTATCGGTAGATATGGGTCTGATGATATCGATACTCAAAAAACCATCGAATTTTTTAATGGTCTTCACCACATCTTCAAGTTGTTTTTCAAAAACGTGTTGATACTCTTGTATCACTATGCGTTTTACTGAAACCGTAACAGGTATGTTCAAATCGTCAGACACTTGCTATTTTGATTATAGGCTTTATGGCTTTACCCGATTTCATATCTTCAATGGCCTTGTTTATTTCTTTGAAGTCGTAGTACGATATCAATTTGTCAAAGGGAAATTTACCATTGAGGTACATATCAATTAAAGCGGGAACAAAAACTTGGGGTACGCTATGTCCTTCAACGATTCCTACAATGGTTTTGCCATTATTGAGAACATCATTTACATCAATGCCAACTTCTGCGTCAAGTGGTGGCGCCCCAATGATGCCACAAACGCCCTTTTTACCCAATGATTTAATAGCTTGTGAAAGCACTTTTGGGTTACCTGTAGATTCGATGGTATAGTCGACACCCATTTCTGAAGTGTACTTCTTTATCTCGTCTACGGCATCAAGTTCCTTGCCATTGATGGTTTTTGTCGCGCCCAATTCCTTGGCCAAATTCAATCGTTCTGGTACGATGTCAACTACGATTATTTCTGAACAGTTGATGGAATTGGCAGCCATCACGGCTGATAAACCTACCGAACCTGCACCGAAAACCGCTATAGAACTTCCAGATTCTGGTCGTAATACATTGAGTACACCACCAGCACCGGTTTGTACGCCACAGCCCAAAGGGCCAAGAATCTCTAGGGGAACGTCTTTGGAAACCTTTACCGCATTTCGCTCGTGTGCAAGCGAATATGTGGCAAAGGAAGATTGTTGAAAGTAGTGTCCATTTAGGTTTTTACCATCAAAACTGTAGGCGTTATTTCCTGCAGTACGCTTCCCCATAAAGTTGAGATCAAAATAGTTGCTGCAATAGGTTGGTTGTCCTTGGTTACAAGAATCACATTTTCCGCAAGAACCAAAGCTCATTACTATATGGTCACCTACGGCGATGTTAGAAACATTCCTACCTATTTTTTCGACGATGCCCGAACCTTCGTGCCCACCGACCATGGGCAAGGGAATGGGATATATTTGCTCTGGGATGATTAAATCACCGGCACATATACCACAACCAACATTGCGAACCAAAATTTCATTATCTGTAGGTGGTTCGATTTCAATGGGCGCAATGCTAAAATTCCCATTCTTCTCAAATACGATTGCCGCTTTTGCAAGTACCATATCCCGTTGGTTTAATAATTAGCGTGCTCTTTTTCCCCTTGGCTAAGTTTATCCAAAATAGGATAGTCCATACGTAACATTTCTTCCATTTTGTCTTCAGGTACCAAAAGCACATACGAATGTGACGAAATTGTAAGTTCTTTCAACTCTTCTGGACTGGTCAGGGAATTTTTTCTGAACCATTTTCCAATATCGTTGACGGCATGTACGTTTTGCCCATCGGTATTCATTTTTATATCCCAAGAGCCATAGAGCAGAACCCAATAGGCAGATTCCATTAGACCATCGGTAGGTATTTCTTCATCAGCATTAAAGCCAAATTCATCGGTATGTTCGTCTACCCATTGCAACTGCTCTTGAGAGAAATCTTCAAAAAAAGGAACCTCTGCAAGTTTTTTTAGGTTTTTTCCATTAGGTGTCATATTGAATTTTGATTTTAAGTGCAGCGCCAATTTTGTATTTGGTTCTTGGCAACTGCCTAATTGAATAGATGCCAAAAGCGCTGCTATGTAGTTGAAAATTTTTCTCATAATGTATCAGATTGTCGCACCACCATTGACCATAAATTGATGGCCGGTGATAAATGAACATTCATCACTTGCTACAAAAGCGGTTACATTGGCGATGTCTTTTGGCAATCCCATTTTATTGAGTGGTGACGCTGCCCTAATTTCTTTTTTATAGGGACTGTCATCGGGCATATCGGCAAATATTCCGGCTTCGTCGGTTGCACCAGGTATTACGGTATTCACGGTTATGCCTCTTTCGCCCACCTCTTTGGCAAGCACATCGGCAAAGAATTTCGGTGCGGTCTTGCTTCCGCCATATACCGCAAAACCAGCATGTGGATATACTGTTGTACTTGACGAGATAAGTATGATTCTACCATTGTCCCTAACGTGCTTGGCAGCCTGTTGCATTACAAAAAAAGTACCTTTGGTATTAATATTGAATACCTTGTCATACTGCTCTTCGGTATAATCAACAAAGGGAATGTCTATCAGTTCTATTCCTGCATTTGCTATCACGATATCAACGCCACCAAAAGATTCGATAGCTGCCTCAAAGAGTTTCTTCGAATCATTTATTTTGCTGTTATCTGCTTTTACAGCAATGACCTTTACCCCAAGCTGTTCTATCTCTTCCGTTGTTTTGTCAGCTGCGTCTTTATCACCAGCATAATTGAGTACGATATCCGCACCCATATTTGCGAGTTTTACGGCTATGGCCTTACCGATTCCTTTAGTAGAACCGGTAATTAAGGCCGTTTTTCCTTTAAAGTCCATTAATTATTTTTTAAATTTTTTTGTGAAATCTAAATCGATTAGACAGTAGCTTCCTCAATTTTTGTCGATTGGGCCAATTCCCTGAAATTTTCCAAATCTTTCGAGATTTTTGCCATTTGCTCATCGGCATGTTCCAATGCATAGTCCCCTACAAAGAATCGGAACGGTGCGTTTTCAGAAAAAGCAGCTTCCATTATCGCTTCTGCGGTCTTGTATGGACTCCATGGTTGCTTTCCGTCGATAGAGTTCAAGAAACCTTTGAATTTACCTACTGTCTCGCTATAGGCTTCCAATTCTTTTTCCGGTGTTTTTAACGAAGCACCTGCCCAGTTGGTACGCATTGGTCCAGGAAGCACTGTCATAATCTTTATGTTGAATGGTTCTACCTCTGCCGCCAAGGAATCGCTAAGTCCTTCAATTGCAATTTTACTGGCGCCATAGAAAGACATTCCAGGTACTGGTGTAAATCCACCAATGGCAGAGATTTGAATAATGTTTCCACCACCTTGTTCCCTCATATGCGGTAAAACCGCCATGGTCAATAAGGCAGCACCCCAAAAGTTGGTCTCGAATTGTTGGCGCGCTTCTTCTTCGCTAAATTCTTCCGCAGCACCGATAAGTCCGAAACCTGCATTGTTTATCAAAACGTCAAGATGGCCATATTGGTCTAGTATCCATTCTAAAGCCTTGTTACGTTCTTCTTCCATAGTGACATCCATTTTAACAGGGAAGGTATGACCTGGCACTAAATTTTTAAAGTCTTCAAACTGACTTTCCTTTCTAAGGGTACCGACGACCGTATGTCCTAATTTTGCAGCTACTTCTGCTAAGTTTCTACCAAGACCGCCTGATACTCCGGTGATTAAAATGATTTTTGAATTACTCATAGTACTATTTTTAAGATTAACATTTTTTTCTGCTAATGCAGTTTTTATGAGTCATAAAGGTATTTAGGAGACTGAACAAACTATGTAACTTATTCAACCGTCTTCGACACTTTTCAAAAAAGTATTGACTGAATTTTAGACCTTTATTATAGTAAAGATTTGTGCGAGAAAACTATCACTTTTTAGATGGAAGGTGGAATTTTACATCTATTGCAGCTATTGGTGTCAAGCTTATCTTAAGCTGTTATCTGAAATACGACTACTTCACATAATTGATGAAAACCATCGGTGTCCTTGGTGGTGATGGACGAAAAATTGGAATTTACAGACCCTTGACTTTTTGTATTGAAAAGTCTCAATCGGAAGAAAAGAAGATAAAAACAATGGCATTGATGCTATAAGTAATACTAAAGTAGCTAATGGAACAGTTATTGGAGTTAATTGTCAAGTAAAGTATGTAAAAAACTTGACAAAAAGTATAGAATTACATATATTTGTACCCTTAGAGCTATGAGTATTACTAAAGATATAAGAGATAGAGTTGCTCGTATGGATGCTGGTGAAGTATTTACATACGATAGTTTGGCTATTCCTCAAGATGAGTTTTCTGCTGCAGCTAAAGCTTTAAGTAGATTGGTTGCTGATGGAACCATCAAGAGATACAAGAACGGAATGTATTATAAGCCAAAGAATACTGTTTTTGGAGAATTGGAACCAAGAGAAAGTGTACTGCTGAAAAAGTATCTTTTTGAGAACAACCAACAAATAGCCTATGTCACCGGAATACGTTTGTACAATCAAATGGGACTGACGACCCAAGTTCCCAAAGTAGTACGTGTAGCCAGTAAGGATAAGCAGATAAAGACCAAAATTGGAAATATGGTCATTAAACCTGCCAAGAGCTACGTTCGGGTTACGAAGTACAATGTACCCTTGTTGCAGTTATTGGACGTTATAAAAGATTTCAAGAACATTCCCGATTTGGATAAAGCGCAAGGGGTGCGATTTATAAAACAAAAAGTTCGAGGTCTTTCCAATAGCGAAAAGAACAAATTGACCAAATTCGCTAAGGCGTACCCACCAAAAGTGAGGGCTTTTTTAGGAGCCATTCTTGAAGCACTTTCCTTAAAAAAACTGAGCCAGTCGCTTAAAGGAACTATCAATTATTTAAGCAGCTACGAGTTTGGCCTATCAGAAAACATATTGCCCACCATTTCAAACTGGAACATTGCTTAATGAAACTTCACGAATATAAAGATGCCTTTGAAGGCGCTATTGTTGCCGCAGCACAACATTTTGACATTCCGGAAATCTATATTGAAAAGGACTACTGGGTCACCTATGCCTTAAAACAGATATTCTCAGATAAAACAGCCAAAGACTTGGCTGTCTTTAAGGGCGGAACTTCATTGTCAAAGTGCTTTAAAATCATCGAACGGTTTTCAGAAGATATCGACCTGGTCGTCTTTCAAAAAACAGGTGATAGTGGCGCTGCCTTAAAGGGCAAACTAAAAAAAGTGACCAACGCAGTAGGTGACGCTTTAACGTATATTCCAAATCATCCTTTTGACGTGAAACTTGGGAAAATTAGAAAGCTATACTACAAATATCCAAAGGCCAACGCTCAGGGCGATTTCGGACAAGTGAGTGAAACCATCGCAGTAGAAGTATCCAATCTAGGGAATACCCATCCTTACGAAAGTATGACCATCCATACGATGATTGCAGAATTTATTGGCACTACCAATAATGTAGATTTAATACAGAATTATGGTTTGGAACCTTTTGATGTTAATGTCTTGAGTATCGAACGCACCTTTTGCGAAAAGATAATCAGTCTGGTGCGTTTTTCTTATGCCGAAGAACCTCTAAAGAAACTTGCAGGCAAAGTACGCCATACCTATGACTTGCACCAAATGCTTCGACACGATAGAATAAGTGAGTTTATGCATTCTACAGATTTTGAAGCAATGTTGGTACAGGTCGGAAAGGATGATGACAAAGCCATACCCAATGATAAGGATTGGCTATTGGTGCACCCATCGGAAGCAATGCTATTCAGCAAGACCAAAGAGGTTTGGGAAACCATAGGAAAAACCTACAATTCCACGTTTGCCGAACTGCTTACGGGAAAGTTGCCCGAAGAAGCCCTGGTCGTAAAATCATTATTGCGGATAAGCGAACGCCTCAAAAATATACAATGGACAATGTAAGGGCGTATGGTGAAAAAGAAACGACAGCACTTCGTATCGCAATTCCTGTTGCGGAATTTTTCTTCTGAATCGAACAAGAAAACCATTCATCTATTCAATAAGGATACTGGAAAATCTGTGAGGGATGCACCGATTAGGTCACAGGCGCAAGAATCCTATTTTTATGGAGTAGACCCAACATTTGAAGATTACCTATCCTTATATGAAGGTAAGTCCTCTGAAGTTACTAAAGATATCATAGCAACTGGGTCATTACCCGATAGAACCGAAAAAGCCAATTCATTCTTGCTTCATTTTGTGATGATGTACGCCTCTAGAACAAAGGCAAGTGTGTTCAATACTGAAGAGCGTATCAATTCATCCTTCAAAAAAATAGCTAAGTATGATAAAGAATTGAGCCAGATTGATTTCAGTACACACAGAATCAAGCATCCAGAACCAGCAGCTTTCAATTTGGCATATAACATAGATAATTGGGTTATCACGGGAGATTTGAACTTGTTGCTTCTACAAAACCAAACTGCCAGTAATTTTATACTTTCTGACAACCCTTTTGTGCAATTTAATCCTATACTTCTTTCGAATAAAGACTACCCCAATAATGGTGGATTGCTAAGTAAAGGGCTAATTATATTCTTCCCACTTTCACCCAAATTCTGTCTAATGTATTACGACCCTTTGGCGTATGCTCTTCAAAATGGAGATAGAGATACACTATGTCTTGATGTTCAGGAGGATGTTGACAATATCAATTTGCTACAAGCAATTGCATCGGATAAAATTCTTTATTACGGCAATTTATCCGAGAATGATTATGTCCTAAACTTGGGATTAAAGAGTCGTCATTTGAAAAAGGATATATATGTGAATGAGGAAATACCACATCCTACAAAACCGAAGAGGTTTGCTTTGTTATCCTATTATTTAGAACATACCTATAACCCTAATTTTACATACTTTAATCTTACCGAAGAAGCAAAAAATCGCATTGGTCATATGGGAATGAACGAATTCAGAAACCAAGAGATAGTGGATTGGGTACAAATGGATAAAACCAATTTAAGGAATAGATATAATAGTTGAAATGAAGGTAGTTCTCGATTCAAATATCGTAATAGCCGATTGGCACCTGGGTTCACCCAGTTTCAGAATATTGCTGGAAGGTTCCAAGCAAGGAAAGTTAGATGTTTACGTACCAAAAGTGGTTATCGACGAAGTCTGCAATAAATTTGAAGAGCGTTTAAAGCAAGCCCAACAAAAAATCGATAAAGAATTGAAAACAGTAAAGAAACTTACTAAAGAGTCTTTTGGCAATGAGGTAATCGACGATTTCATAGAGGAGAACACATCACAATATCGGAGTCAGCTCACTAAAAAGCTGAAGGAGAACAAAGTTTCATTCTTACCATACCCCAAAACCAGTCACAAAATGCTTTCGCGAAAGGCGATGAAGAAAATCAAACCTTTCAATTCAAACGAAAAGGGATACCGTGATAGCCTGATTTGGGAAAATGTGAAGTCGATATTGACTGAAGATGAACAGGCAATCTCATACCCTGAAGTGATTTTTATTACGAATAACTATACTGACTTTGCCGGCGATGGTGATAAGATACATTCTGATTTGATAAACGAATTGACTGAGGAAGAATTCGACGCATCTTCGGTAGAACTGAGACACGGCTTAAAGGAATTTAACGATACGACCACAAAACTATTCTTCTCGCAAGCTGAATCATTTAGGAATAGAATAAAAGATGGTAAGATTTGGGATTTTGACATCAAGACACCCATTACCAATTTCCTTTTCGATAATTATATCGGTAAGGAATTATATCATTATCAATCAAGGGATGAGTACGAATTTGATAGCAGTACGGTAAGTGGTATCAATGATGAAGATTTTGAGTTGGAGATTACATCGGTACAGAAACTGAATGCTACCGAGTTCATTCTTGAGGTCGCTACGGAAATTGATACGGAAATCGACCTATTTATAGAAAAATATACCAATTGGATGGATATGGAACCTAAGGTTGCAATTATTGACCCTGACTGGAACCGCCACGTTATGTTGGCCAGCACAAGTCTTAACGTGCCTTTATCCATTACCTTAATTGTTGACGCTGATTTGGAGATAAGCAGTATTGAAATTGATAAAATTTATGACGAATACAGATGATAGATTTAAGTTTTAAAGAATTTCAAGGTTTACTGAGGAATCTACGGTTTGACAATCAGAGTTCATATGTGCAGTCTTACCCAGAATTCATTAGATACTTCCAAAACGTTCCAATAATAGAAAAACACCATTTGGTTATAGCAGGTCATTTTACTTATGGCTGGATGCCTACGATTCTCAAATTGGATTTGAGCCAATCAGAACATACACTCAAATTATTGAACGATGTAAAAATTGGTCAGGTATTGACTCTTAAAGACTTGGAATATTTAAAGGGGAAAATAAATAATTCATTGGTTGGCGTTTCAAAACTATTGCATTTTATTTCGCCTCAAAACTATGCAATATGGGACAGCCGAATTTACAAAGCCATCTTCAATTTCGAACCCTATGATTACAGAGTAGGTAACGTAAAATTTTATACTGAATATCTCGAACTGTTGAGTAAACTGGCAAGACACAAAGAGTACTCACAAATACATCAAAATATTGAAGAAAAGGTTGGGTACAAAATCACCTCTTTAAGAGTAATTGAAATGGTGATTTTTGAAAATTCAAAATTAAAAAATTGAAAAAATACCATTCAGATTTGGTACAATATTTGCTATTAATTAAATAGAGTTAGATAATAATAAAACCTATATAAGTTCATTAAAATTTTGGCGTAGTAGTGTATTGGGCAACAAGCTTAATCCAAGAGATTATTGTAAGTCTCGTGTGTAATTTTATAATTAAAAACATAAACAATATGAGAACACTTTTCAATAAAATCGCAGAAGTTTTAAACTTCGTAATCATTTCAATGATAATAACGGTGATGTTTCTTTTTGGTGGGCAGACCCCCTTATCCAGCAGACTTGTCCAAATAGAAATTTCTTGATGAGTTCCAATCACTATGAAGCTTGGGGATAGGTTTGAGGTTCGATTCTTCGGTCTGCTGCTAATATAAAAGCTACCATATGGTAGCTTTTTTGTTTCGCTCAAAACTTAGAATGGCGTCTTTTCTTTAGGCCGTCTCGCCGTCACCTTCCATTCGCCATCTTGTTTTATGAGTTTAAAGATACCTGGTGTCTTATCGTAGGATGTGGTGTATTTAACCCAAGCGATATCACCGTCCATTGATTCCTCGAGGACTTTGAAATTAGAATCTGAATTTTTGTTCTTACTAAACATTGCCATCACCGTATTAAAACTGGCATAGCCTTCTTCGGTGGTGTGCGCTTTTAGAACCTCTTCATCACCTTGATAAATACTCTCGAGAACTGTCTTTGCAACGTCTGAGGGTTTAGAACTTTGCTCGCCGGCACAGGCAAACAGCAAGAGGACCGATAAGTAAGTGACCAATTTTTTCATAATATTTTAATTTGGGTTATTGATATATCTATGCGATAGTTTCAGCTCTACATTACGTTCACCATCTTTTTCATTCAGTTCTAAAATGGCTCTACGGTCATTGGATAATGAAAATTTGGGCAACACATAAACGAACCGCACCATTTCGCCTTCTGCGATTTTTGAAGGCAGCTTATGTTTGTATAGCGGCTCTTGATACAGGCGTTGTATCGATTTCCTCTTCCCCTTTGCCCTCGTTTCAACCGAAAGGTTCAGGAAATTCATATCGTAATCTAAGGTAGAATTATTCTCAATCTGGACAACGAAGTACAGTTCTTCTTTATCAAAAACGATATTTTCAACACTCAAAACAATACCTTCAGTTCTCTTTTTGATTCGACCGATGCGTTGTTTTCTATTGAGAAGGTATGTGCAGAATTTTTGATAAAAATACGTTCTGTTATCTACACGCTCTTCAGAAGATTCAGTAAGAATGGAATCGGTTACAATCGGTTTTTCATTCCCGATACTCTGTGATGCAGGAATGAAATAATTGAGCTTAGAAAGCTGTTTTTTGTACTTTACAATATACGAAAAAATAGCACCATTTCTATTGACTACCAGTAAATTACTTTCCTTTCCCAGCTTGGCTTGTAGCAAGCCAAAATACTGTTCTTTTTCACGATTATAGGTAAAGATAAAGTTGTCTGAACCAGTTATACCTTGCCGAATGGGTTCTGGAAAGAATAGCGCAACGTTCTCGGTGTCGTTTGCATAAATGGTGTCAAGAATTGTCGTTGAATCTGCTGTAGCCTGAGCTGAGCATAATCGAGGTGCGAAAGCGGAAATCAGTATTGCTAATATTAAAATAGTCGTTTTCATAGTCTGGGTTTTAGAATTAATCTGTAATTGTTCAGAACGGTTACTTTTACCCTTCGGTTAGAACGCCTGAATACCTGTGTGATTCCGCTTACTTGCGGAACACTCGGGATATTGATATCCCCAATAACATCATCGAGTACTTCTCTCGAAACTTCTTCCCTGAAATTGTTTTCGACATAAATACCCTCGCTACCGTCGAGCAAATCAAAGGCTTTGAGTTTGGCAGGATAGTGTTTTATATTTTCAATGGCAATCAAGGCACGATTGGGCTGAAAACTGATAAATCCGAAAATGGGTGTGTTCTTGAGCATCAGCTTACCATTGATGGTTGCCGATTTGGTTAGGCGCATCCGTAATCGAGTATTTGCCTGTACAACTTGGTCGCCATCTACGACCACGTAAATGGTTTCATCCGTATTGCCAATGATGGAAAGTTCACTGGGTTTAGGCGAAGCAGCGAAAAAGAGTTGATGTTCCAAACCCAGTTCTTTCGCCTCGATTTTTTGTGCTCTTATGACTTCGGCGGAATCAATTTTTGGTTCGGTTTTTTGAACCACTCGCTTTTGCCCAATTTTTTGATACCGCTTTTCAGAATACTTTATTCTGCCAGCTTCATAGATACTGTCCACGATGCGTTGTTTTTGTTGTTCGGGTAAATCGGGATTGTACAGTCCAGTTGAATCCAATAGCTTTTCATCATAGATACTGGGTGCATTGGTTTCGCGTACTTCTTTTAAATCGTTGATAGCATCCAGTTTAGAATCATATTCTTTTTGCTCTTCATTAAGTTCAGGAACAAGGGTCTGTTCAAGGCTTTCATTCTCATTTTCATCATCGCCCATCACTATCATCGAATAGCCAATGAGAAATATGAGGACGGTGGCCAGCACCGCTGCAAAGACGATTTTATTCTTTTCTACCTTCATAGTCTAATTTTTTTAGTGTGTTTTCGAAATAATTGGTAATGAGCAATCCGTGTGGATTGTTAGGGAAATGCCTATCAACGGCTATCAGATTTCCTGTTGAGACCAACTCATAGGTATCGATAATGGAACCGCGATTGATTTCAAAAACCGTCACGGTTCTAAAGGCATAAGTCTCACTCTGTTTTTCAATCTGGGATTCAATACGCAGTACCTTTTGTACAAGGGAATATTGTAGCAGCCTGTTATAAACACCATCGGCCTTTTTCTGACGGTACAGATTATCCACAGAACTATTGCCCAGCCAAAGTGCCTTTTTCAAATTACGCTCATAGTTGCTGGCATCGATGTTATAGAAATAGGTATGAAACAAATCCAAATGCGAGAGTGCCTCTACCTTAAAGTTCTCTTTTTGTGCGACCAGTTTCAACGGAATGATGGACCCATCGGTATTTACCGCGAAAGCACTATTCAATGTTTTCTTATTGATGTTATAGGCCATCCAAACCGAAAAGGAAGAGGACAACAATGCGCAGACTACCACCGCGAGTACAATAAAACGGTTCATCTTAAGGACGGCGTATATGTTTTTATAGGGTGTTTTCATTGGAAGAGTTTTAGTTGCTAAAAAGTCTGAGTGTAAAAGAGGTGGCGCGTCTGTAGAGCTTGAACTTTAGAAACACGATAAAGCCAACTGAGCCCAGTTGTACTACGGGTGCAAAAAAACCTTCCCAAGTATCGCTTCCAAAAAGATTGACCCAGAAGTTGGCATTGATTTCATTATAAATGGCATTGATAAAAATATTGACCAAAAAGAAGGCAGGCACCAACATATACACCGCAGCGTATAGTTTGAAAAAATTATAGGCCAGCGACCGGAACTTCTCAAAAACCGCCAAGCTAATGACCAATGGAAAAAAGGCCTGCATTATGCCCAAAAGGAAAAAGCGCTCTGCCAAGAATAGCGGGTAGATAAACAAATCCAATATCCAGAGTATGGTACTTAGGATAAATGCCAATATTTTGAACCCGTATAATGGTGTTACCAAGGCTTCATAGAGTAGTGTCATTGCCATACTCGCAGCGTCAAGAAGACCTACTTCCTCTTCAAGTGGTAGGTCTTGTAATTGTAAGGGTAAAAGCGCTGGTGCCGTTCCACGATATTGCCCTTCGATAGCAACCAAAATGCTATCGAAAAATCCCAAGACCTGAGTCGAGAAAATGACCAAGAGCACAATGGCGAAGTTCTTGGCCAATTCCCCAGGACTTAGCCCCCAAGAATACCCATCCTTATCTGCAATACCCTCATTGTATTTTTTAAGGATATTGACCAGAAAGAACAGTACCGCAAGTGTTTTCATTCCGCCAATGGTGTATTGCGAAAAAGCACTTGCCTGTATGGTTTGAAAAACCGTATCGATATATTCCAGCCCTATTGACATTAATATTCTGTTTCACGGTTATTCACTTTATCCTGCATCTTTCTGAATGAAATGATATCTCGGTAACGCTTGGTTCTAATGGTAATGTTAGACACCATTTCCCTTGATTCCGCTTCTTTCTTTTTGAGGACTTCGGCACGTTCGGCATCGCTCATTTTTAGGTAATCGCTGGACAGAATTTCGTCTATAAAATCAACCGTGTCCAGAGAGTTCTGTACAATGGCATCAAAGGATTCCATCACCCGATTCACTTCATCAGGTTTGATGTAGGGCGAATTTAGAATATCCTGAAGGTCATTCTGCATTACATCGATAAGCCGTTGGTTGTTCCTTCCAATTTCCTCAACAGCCTTAAGCTGCCTAACCACGTTGGAAACCTTTTCTATGGCTTCTTTGGCATCCTTTAAAAATTTTACGGACTTAATCATTTCTGCCGTCTGTTTACCCGATTCCAACAGTTGTTTTACCAAGCTGATAAAGTTGGTGTTGTCATAAACCGGCATTCCCTGGCACGTAGCGCGTGCAGGCAGTAAAAAGATGAATGCTGTTGCGATAATTAAAATTTTTGTCTTCATAGCTTTATGTTTTAGATGTGAATTGTTTTATGGCTTCTTCCATATTATTTGTCTTATTATAAATGGCCATTATGGTCTCGTTTTCCTTGCCATCCGTGAGGTAAGCCGCATAGACTTCCTTCGGCACTTCGAGCCGGAAAATGTTACTTTCCTTTCCAATTTTGATGAACATTTCGGTGTACTTCCGAGGACCGGTAAGATTGTTTTTGATGGATTTTAATTGGTTCAGGTCGTGGCTGGATAGGTTCAATCGCTTTACCAGTTCTGCGTAGCCTTTTTCGTTGTTCAGGCTATATACCACTTGTGTATTTTCGAGAATACTTGCTGATGTACTATTGTTCGGTAATTGATTGATGGATTGAAGAATAATACCTATCGCACCATTTTGTTTCCGTATGGCTTGATAGTAGAATTCCACACTTTCCAGTACGTTATCAAACTTTAACTGTTTGGCAAACTCATCGAAGAGGATAATACCCTTTTCCGCGCGATTCTTCCAAATGGTTCTCTGGATGGCCGACTTTATCAGCTTCAACATTACAGAAAGGATTTCCTTGTTGTCCTTCACTTCATCCAGCTCAAAAACGATGAGGCGTTTATCCTCGATTTTATAGGTCTGGTCTTCGCTCACCTCAAATAGGAAGCTGTATAGACCATCGCCGACATACTCTGACATTACGTGCAAAAAGCTCGTCACATTGAAGTAGTCGGGATGGATTTTTAGGCTCTTCAAAAGGTTATTTTGATGCCCTTCTATAAAAGTGTAGAACCCATCCAGCGAATGGTTTTCTGAAGTGCTGTCGTAGTAGTATCGCAGTATCTTTTTAATGGAAACCGATTGTGCCTTGGTCACTTTTAAGTCTGAAGCAAAAAGCTCAAAAAGAAATACAGACAAATCTTCTAAACGTTCTGGCGTCAGGTCGTTTTGGTCGCTGATATAAAATGGATTGATGCCCAGATTTTTTCCGCTTTCGTAACGAAGCACGGTGTACTTTTCAGGATAGAGCTTGGCAAATTTGGTGTACGAACCACCAAGGTCGATGATGACCAGGCGGACACCACTCTCAAAATATTGGCGCAGAATATTATTGGCGAGAAAGGATTTGCCTTCACCTGTGGGCGCAAAAATGGCAAAGTTTCGGGCCTTGATGCGCTTTTTGCGTTCATCCCAAACATCCTTTAATACCGGAATATTATGCTCACGGTCGTTGAAGATAATTCCGGTCTCATCAGATTTATAATTGGTATTATTGATGAGCAGGCAGAGCGCGTGCTTTAAATCTGTAACGTATAAATCATTGTTCGAAAAGTTGGATGAGAAACAGCAGTAGCTATTCAGGATGTAGTTCTTGCGCTCTTCACCTCTTGGGTAATAAGGAATGATATCCAGTTCTTTAAACTCGGTTTTAATCTTTGACCCTATCTTGCTTAGTTCTCGAGCTTCTTTCGCCCAAAAGATGATATTGAGATGGCCTCTTATAATCCTAGCATTGTCATCGGCATTGATTTGGTCAAGGATGTGCTGAATTTTACCAAGCACCACTTTGTTCTGCGAACCAAAATTGGAACTCTTGTTCAGTTCCTCGATTTTCTTATCCAGTAGTTTTCGCCACTTCTGTTTATCATCGAGATAGAGGATTTGGTTGACGATGTGGTTTTCGGTCAAGGTCAGACCAAGACCATCGATGAATCCTTGGTGAAAAACAAAATCGTCAGAAGTGAACCGTTCATTGGTCTTACTGCTCTGTACGCTTTCGCCAAAGCACAGCTCGCTGTTTACCGCAAGGGCATCAAAGTAGTTTTCGCCAATATTGACGTTGTTTTTGTCGAGAATAATGTCAGTATCAAAACCCTCGTTAAAACCATTGAAATAGCCGTTGGTTAGGTGTTGGATTTCTTTCGCTTTAAGCGGAACGAATTCCATCTTTCGGCTATTATTGATAAAGGAAACCGAATCGCTGACCGAACCTATAAAGCTGTTCACATTCTCATCCAATTTCTGAACGATATCCTTAGATACCTTTCTGAAGGGATTGACATATTTCGGGTTGTTGAGTGTCTTGTTTTTGGTCAGTATGAAGAACAAGTAGCATTTGTGTTCCATATACTTACGTCCTTTAAAATGGTCGTGCGTAACTTTTTCAAGAAAAGTATCGTTGGGCAATTGTTCTGCTGAATAGGATTTCTTCAGGTAGATATCCTGTTTATGGACAACTGTGCCCACAGGAAGTGATTTTAAAGCTTGAAACCAAGCACCGTGAATGTCCTCAAAATCCTTTTCTGAAAGCGAATAGATTTCTGGTAGATTCCCTTCATAGCACAAAACCACATTGCCGTTGTTGGCAAATATGATATTGTCTTGAATATCCACTATAGGGCGATATGCCAAAAGGTTAATCTTCTTCATAATCGAACCCAGAATTTCTTTTGTTGCTGATACTTTTTGGAAAGGCGTTAGCGGTCTGAAGCAGTTGTGGATTTTTGGCCATTCGGGTCAGCGCCACAAAGAGTATGGCATTAAAAGCCATTGCACCGATAATAATCCCAAAGCTGAACGAAAAGATGATGACCAAAAGCGAGGCCACTACCGAGACCATTTGTAGGGCAAACAAGGAAACGGGCAAGCCAAAAATCATTGCCCGCTTCCTGATGTTTCTATAGACCTCAAACCGTTTCATTTAAACCACGATTGAAATGAGGTAGGTGAATATGCCCACAACGGCACCTGCAATGAGCACAAAGACCAGCACTCTGGTAATCCCTTTTTTGAGGTCGGCGTTTTCCCCAAAGAAATGTCCTGCATTGAACAGGAAACCAATCAAGAAGATAACCCCAAGAATAATTGGGAAGATGGCGCGAATGGTATCTGAAACATCGTTTACCGAGTCTTCTATACCACCGATTTGTGCAAAGGCGGGTGCCGAAATGAGCAACAACCCAATCAACATAAACATTGATTTTTTCATAACTGTTCGTTTTTAGATGCCTGATGAGGGCGTTGATGAATAATCTTTGCGAAATCTATTGGTAAAAGAGAGTATGGGTAGAAATTCTCTAAACTTTAACTCGAAATCCTGTTAAACTTTGGAAGATTCTTAAGTATTGAACCTATTCTTTGAAAATTGTGCAGTAAACAAAAAAATATGGCTCGTTTACTCACTTTATTAGCACTACTATTTTGGATGATTCCTGAAACTGTATCAGCTCAAACAAACATCACTCAAAAAACCGTCGTAGTAATTGACCCAGGACACGGCGGAAACGATTCTGGTGCCATTGGGATTAACAAGTGTCAAGAAAAAGGTTTGGTGCTCAAAATCGCCAAGGAAATTGCAAGTGTTGCTGAAAGTCTCTTTGAAAACAAATATGAAATCTATCTCACACGCTATACAGACACATTGGTGTCTTTACGACAGAGAGCCAAACTTGCCAAAAGCGTAAAAGCAGATGTGTTTGTTTCATTGCATTGTAACCATTCCGATAACTCAAATGCACAGGGTATTGAAGTTTTTGTACCTCTAAATGGGAAGTGCGTTCGTGAATCCATTCTTCTGGCAAATGGGCTTCAGGTAGGAATGCTACAGAATATAGGCTACAAAAGTCGTGGTATCAAGTTTGCCAACTTTCAAGTGCTTCGGGAAACGGTGGATTTTTGTCCAACCGTTTTACTGGAATTGGGTTTTCTTTCAAATACAGATGAGGCAAGGCACCTTTCGGAAGAGGGAAATGTTCTGGCGATTGCGCTTTCTATTTTGAGTGGGTTAAAAACCAAAAAGCTAAAGCGATGAAGAATTTTTATGTTGAGCTTTGTACTTTGTTGCGCTTTATTGTAATAGAGGTTTGGATTTCCGTAAAGACATATCTCAAATCAAGATAATTCTAAAATTATTTCTATCTTGTTATTTCTATAGGTTTAGGTGCTTTTCCGGCTATTTTAAGCGTTTTAAACGCAAGGCAGTCCACTAAACAGGACGATAAAACAAGGGAATTGCATCTAAGTTCTATAGTGTACGCTATAAAACCACCAGGTGCCTTTTTCCTTGTTTACCGATTTTCTTCTGAGTAGTACAACCTGAACAATGCTTTGTCCTTGGGCTGTTTCGATTCTTGCCCTTAGACCATATTTCTGCTCAAGCTCAAACCACCATTCATTTTGGTCGATAAGTATGGCTTTTCCCGCTTTTTCTATAATTTGTTTAGCCACGCCTAATAGTCTAAAAGAATTTACCCGTCGTTCTTTACCACGCCGACTGGCAGTAATATGATTCCAGCCAGTTTTGGATATTCTGATATTTGCATCTACTGCCTTACAATACATTTCACCTTTATCAAGGCCAGACTTCCAAGATTGATAAAAATTTTTGACATCTTTTTTTAAATCATCTGAATTCAATAATGCCCTGCTCTCTCTGTTAAGAGCCAGGTCGAACAAGCCTTGGATTTTTACCAGCGGTCTAATCAATTTTAGAAAGTCGCCTTTGGAATGTTCACCAAATGTATTCTTTTTGGGTATGGCGATAATTGTTGATGTATCTTCAGGTAGTATGGACGCAACTTTTAAATTAACCCACCACGCTTTAGGATTCGACCTATTTTCGATGGTAAGGAATTTACCATTTTCACCTTTTAACGGATTCCCGCTTTTATCCCGTTGACGTTTGAAGGGGTTTACAAATACCAGAATAGTCGGGTCGTGTTGTTGGTGCCAATAGTCTAAATGCTTCAGAAACTTCTCTTGGTTGGAAATGGAAATCCTTATCTCATCACTATTAACACTTGAAATGTAATTAAAGCCACACTTGACTTGGCAATTGATGCCCACACCAAGTTCAATACCTTTTTTGTGTAGTAATATCCTACCATCAATACCTTTGTCATTTCTGGCTTCGTTTTCTTGCCAGCCCGATTCCCAAAACTCACGCACATATTGCAGAACCACCCGAATTCCTGTAGCCTCATTTTTCTTAATTAGTCTTTGGTAATGTTCCATCAGTATTGTTTATTATTAGAGGTATCGGGTCAATGGTCTGCTCTTCAATCCATTTATTTTTTGCTATTAGTTCTTCGATTAAGGCTTTTTCCTTTTCATTAAAACTGTCTTGCTTAAGACCAGAGAAAGGTGCATCTTGCCATTCGCTATCGTGCTTTCCAGATTTCATAGGCTTTAGCATAGGATTGGCAGGCAAGATTAGAGTGATTTCTTTTTTCTTATCATTTACAATTTTCTTTATTCTGGCATAGATATCCATACCGTGGTAATCCCAATCACAGACATAGAAAAAGGGAAAACGAATCTTATCCGTTGGAAGCTCGTGCAACTTCTTGGTATTGTTGCCACCAACATACCACAGCTCAATATTGTTTTTTCTAAATTCAAAAGGGTCTTTGAGAAAATCCTTGTTCTCGCAAAGCAAGATATATTTGGGGTTGATGCAATCTACTACCAAACGGTACTGCTGGTCTTCGGGTGATTCTCTGGGAAACTTGTCAACACCTAAAATAGTCAAGATGTCTTTTTTCAATTGTTTTTGGTCATCTAAAAATTTAGAATCCTTGTCTTCAAAAAAATTGCTGGAAAAGATTCTTGAAGTGGACAGTTTTTGCTTCAACTCATCTTTGTTTTTATGAATGAGCACAAGCGTTTCCAAAATATCTTGTGAATAGGTACGTCTCGCAGAAATTTCAATGCCTACGCTTTCAAAGAACTCGGCGTAATAATTGTACTGGTCCAGTAGGTTGTCTTCAAAATATTTATCAAAGCCTTCGTTTTTAACAATAACATCTTGGCTACCTTCTTTATACTTCAAGAGATAACGGTTCTTATAAAGTACCTTTTTTACAAAATTATTACTTATCAATTTTACGCGAGTGCTTTTACCCTCGTAAAGCTGGTGCAATCCTTTTAACTGTCGCCAAGTTATTTCCTTTCTCATAACCTATAATTCGCACATAATTACGGATGGATGATGATTAATTCTATCTTGGTCTTTCCTCTTGGAAAGTCTGTAGATGTATTGATTCTTTTGAGATAGTTTGTTGGGATTGATGCCAAGGGAAATAACTTGATAGTCAAATTTTTCTGCCAGTTCTTTAAGCATATCAAAATTTGAGCCTATACCTTCCGCTTCGTCTATACTTAAAAAACGTAACCCAGGGTTTGTGTTTACTTTACCATCCTTAATCAAGGAAAGCTTAGCAATACATAGCAAGGCAATAGATGAGTAAGTCTGTCCTGTGCTTCCCGAGTTCTTCTTTCCACCTTTTGTTTTAAGTTCGTAGTTAAGCGTGTAATATGAAAATGGATTTAGTAATTCTCTAATGGTAACTGTGGGTAATGGTGAAGCACTATGTTCTTTATAGGCCAATAGTATTTTTTCTTTTAATGTAGGCGCATTTTTGAGTTTTGAAGTCAAGCTGTTGTCTTCATCAAACAAGCCAAAATCAAACTTTCTGAGGTTGACAAGAAACTCACTTATCCATTGTGATGAAATGTCTTTTCTTAATTCAGCTTTTAATGATGCCGTGTTGCCACCAGTTATTGTCATATAATCTTTTTGAAAAAAGTTGTTCATCTTCTTACTGTGCGAGACCTGCTTATTAATAGCCGCTTGTAAATCCTGTAACAGGTCTCTTATGCTAATCAACTTGTTTTTATTGAACCTGGCATTATCATCATTGATTTTGTCGAGATATTCAATAATCTTAGGAATTACTGCCGCTTCATCGAACGAAATGTCCTTAAACAATTGTTGAGGCAGAAGTAAGCGTACCAAATCCATAAAGTTTTTATCATTTTCAAACTGTTCGGATTTATCAAAAAGTTGATATGCCCTAAGCATAGCAATAAATTCCTCTGAATACTCTTTTGATGCCTTTTCGTATTTTCTGTTTGTATTTTCGAAATCTATTTGCTCGACATTAATTTCGATAAATTCTGAAAGCCAACCCGAATGTTTATTTTCAATTTCAAATAATCGATTTTCAGCCTTTTCTATAGTAATCAAATGATGTTCAAGTTTATCTATTTCATTAAGACTGGCCTTATATTTTTCATATTCATTATTAAATTGAATTGCAAAGAGGCTGTCCTTGAATGAAAAGTTGGTTTGTTCACGTTTTTTGGCAATACGGAAGTCCTCAATACTGTTTTTAATGGTGTCATCAATAGGCTCAAGGTCCTCGGTTGCTATTGCTGGCAGTTGTTTTTCAATCGTTCTTAAGTCCTGTATGGTTGTGTCCAAATCCTTTTGCTTTTTCTCGGTTGAAGCAAATAATTCGGTTAAACTTTTCTGATTTTTTAAGTCTTTTATTATCTCTTCAAGATTGTCTTCAGCAATATCACTTACCGCAGTTTTAGCTTTTTCCGATAGGGATTCATCATCTTTGGATAGCCAAGCATCAATGGCATTCGGTATCTTTGGTAGTTCATTTAAAAGAAAGGATTGTATTTTTTTCAGTTGGTCAATTTCTGTACTTATTTGAGCTATTTGTGCTTTAATATGTTTGTTCGATGCAGTAAGTAGCTTTTTGATTTTAGAGTTATCATTGGTGTTAAAAATTTGTCCTTCAGTCTTAATTTTAGAGATGAAAATATTAAGACCGGACAAGTCAAGCCAAAACCCATCATTATCTGTAGAAAGCTCAACTTCACTTAAAGCTGAAATGAGTTTTTTTGGGTCTGGAATGTATTTACTACCTGCTTTCGGTTTTTCTTGAAGCACGGTTTTTATATCGTGAAAATGTCGCAACACGCTTTCCTCAGCAATCGAACAGGCAGTATTTCTTTTTATTATCCAATAGGAAAGTGTGTTTGGATTATTGAAGTCGTTAAATTTTACCAACTCGTCGGACAGTTTTAGTTTTTGTTCGAGCTTATCCAATGTCTCATTCTGTTCGTTAACTATCACTTGTAACCCATCCTCAAAATTCAAGTTTTCAAAAGTCTTTTCTAAACCATTTATTTTAAGGGCACCGCGCAAAGATTTAAGAGCTATGCTCAATTTTTGCTGTTTAAAATAGTTTTCAACCACTTGCTGCAGTTGATTGTTTGAATTAAGACTTAACTCAGATTTTATGGTTTCACAAGCGTTAATAAGTGTTACGCGCTTTTTTAGCTTATCATATTCAGAATTAATGATATCCAATTCTGGTTGAAGCCTGCTGATTTTTTCTTGGGTATCCCGTAATTTATCAGTTTTAACAATGTTGAGCTTTTCAATTGCGCTACGAGCATCGAGATAATTGCCCAATAATTTCTTAACCGTTTTAGTTGTTGCCCTAAGAAGTATTTTCTTATAATTCCAATCAATTTCAACAAATTCCCTGAGTGCGGAATCCTTAGACTTTTTGAGTGCGTACAAGCGCTCTATATTTTTACTTTTACCGGTCAGCGTTTCGATTTCTTCTTTATTGGCTCGATGCATTGCTAACGTGTCTTCAAATTTCTTTACGGTTTCTAAGTAAGTATTGTAAAATACCTGGTTCTTCTCTTTTCCGAATAAAAACTCTTGTAACTGTACATCTTTCTTTACAGAAATCCCTTTCCTTGAAAAAGCTTGTAAAATTTTAGCATAGTCTTTTAAATCACTTTTGTTGCTGGAAATATCAATAGGTAGTAAATTATTGTTTAATAAGGCTTCGTGGTAATCTCGAAAAGTACTGTAGATATGGCATCCATAATGGTCTGAATTGTTCATTTTAGTGTCAAAATCTATGAGTGTTAAAAGTGTTTCGTCTTGAACAAAATCATCAACGGTAAAAGGATTTTGAAATGAATCAAAAGTTTTTTGTTCAAAATCTAAACCACCCTGGACAATGAATGCTTGGCTAAGTGGTGCTTTCCTTTCGATATAGCAACCAACGAGCAAGAATTGGTTCTTTGCAGTTTCTATATTAAGATATGCGTAGCCATAATCACCTTTTTCACTTGTTTCCAAAACCAGCGTATTAAAAGGTCTATCATCTTGGCCATCAGTAGAAGATTCATATTCTGTAGAGCCGATGGTAATCAACTGCAGAAGGTCGGTCACTATGCTTTTCCCTACACCACTATCGCCAGTAAAGTCTGTTCTAAAGGGGTGAAGTTCATAGTCAAAATTTTGATGATGAATGATATTAATAGCACCTAAGCTATGTATTCTGGGAAAATTTTTCATTGATAACTAATAATTATATCATCGATTTTAGGAATTATATCCTCGTAAATCGTGTTGATGCGTTGAAAAGAGGCTCTTGTCTCAAAATGGTCCTGATTGAGTTCTATCCAGCCCAGACGTTTAAAATTTTGTAGTGCTGCCAGTACAGTATTATCAATCATCTTATCGTCATCGTCCAATTTTACATCGCCACTTGATTGTGCCAACAGTCTAATGAGACCTTCCTTATACTGTTCATAATCATTCCGAATCATTTCTTGTAGCGTTGCCAGACTATTAAGCTCTACGTTGCCTTCATAAAAGATGGCTTTATACATAATAAGGCCGATGATGATATATTTATTCTTAAGCACATCTCTGTAGGGTGAAGGAATCTTACCACGGCTGGAAGTGTTGAAGTCTAAAAAGAAATAAGAGTCTGACTGAACATTTTCTTCCTTCAGGCTTATACCATAGAAGTATTCGTAATAATCATTAAGTTCGTCTTTGTACTTTTTTAGAAACTTATAGTAGTCTATTTGGTCACCATATTCTTGTATATGGATACCATCTTTTAAGTAATAATCGAGCTGACCAAAATATATCTGTGCATCTGGGTCTCTCTGAAAATTTAAAAAACTTAATATTCCGTTAGTATTGTGTTCCATAATATCAATCCTTCGTTCTTTACTGATTTACTTTTGTCAATTTTCACCTTGTAATCGTCGCTGGCATAACATAGGTCCAGTACCTTAAAAAAAGCTTTAGTTGCAATCGAAAAATCCGATACATCTCTGAGTATTCTAAAATATGCCTCGGATAGATTAAGCTTTTTACTGGTCTTCAGTTCTGCAAAAATTCGATTAACCCAATTCTCAACCGTATCAAAATCATCAAGAGCCTTATCAAGTATAGCTTGGCTTTCTTTTTCGGCAGCTAAATCAGGTTCATACTTTTTTCTGCCCTTAGATTTTGTAGGAAATAGTTCTTTGTCTCTATTGAATAGTATGTATTTAGGACGGTGAAATTTTACCTTTAGAGAAGGGACCTCTTTTGGGAAAATAATTTCTTTATCGTATTTAATTCGCTCAAGCGTAGAGTGCTTTAGTAAAAAACGTATAAATCTGTCAGTCTGCGCGCTGTACTCAGGATTACGAAAAGCTGCAAATAGTTGTTTTATTTTGGGTTGGATTCTGTTAAGTCTTCTATCCGTGCCACGAAGTCTTCTCTGAATTCCATCAAAGAAATCAATTTTGTTGTCAATATAATCAAGAATTTCCCTGCTGTTAGAGTCTATATCCGTTAGTATTAAACTTATAGCATTGGTTTCTTCAAAAGCGGTTCTGAGTTCTTCATTCTTTTTATGAACTTCTGTCAAGTCATCACTTACCGTTCGTAGTAATTTTAGCGGTTTAAGATTTACGGCAAGCGTGTCTTTTCTTAATTTGGTTACAGCTTCGTCTATCTGCCTGTCTAAAAAATCGATATGCTTTTTAAGTGTAGGTTGATAGTGTTCAAAATGAATTTCGAACCAATTTTTTAAAGCGCTTTCAGAATCCAACGAAGCCTCTAATTTTACTTTAAGCTCTGCACAAATTATCTTGATTTTGGTTGGTTTAAAACTGCCTTCAAGGGTGTCTTTTGCAGTTTTACAAAAACTAATACCGTATTCTTGAAATGAGTAGGTTCTTGTTTCTTCGTCGTAGCTAAGAAAGAATTTCTGCAGGCGCAGAATACGATTTTTATTATAAGATTTTACGTAAAGATTTTCTTTTTCATTGGCAGTCATCGTAGCCTCAAACAGCCTGTGTATTTCATCACCTGTAAATCTATTATTTTCGTATCTACCAGCTACTATACCTTCATAGAGATGAATGATAACAATGCCTTCACGCTCTTCAGGAAATAGTGCGAGATAGGTTTCAGATTTAGACGCTTCGTCTTCAAAGTTAAATATGGTCTCTTCTTCTTTATTCAATACGCCACTTGGATTTTTTAAAAATTATACTTCTTCTTGCGTTTATCAAATGCTTCAGGACCACCTTCAAGAATGTCACAGATGTGTTCTTGTATACCACGTTTATAGAGGACTTCATTTATGGCGTTGTCCTCGACTTTGGAATATTCGATAGAACCCGAAACATACTCAAAGGGATGTGTCTTATTTTTAGTGCCCTCGCCATCTTGATTAGCCACTACGATAAGTTCAGCATCCGCACCCAAAACCAAGTTTGGGTTATGGGTAACGACAATGATTTGTCTTGTTTTCTTACGCTTTCTCAAAAACTTTACTACTTGGTTATAAATGGAACGGTTGTCAAGGTCGTCCTCGGGCTGGTCAATAAGGATAGGACATTTGCTATCATCCAAATCGATTAATAACCGCAAAAGCACAAAGGATTTTTTTCCTGGGGACATATCATTGATATCATCATTTTGATAAGATACTTTGTAATCGACCTTAAACCAATTGCTGACCAAAGAGGAAATAAGGTCACGCTTTTTGAAATGCTCAAGTTTAGGCAGCTTACCATTGACAATTTTCCAAAGTTCTTGCCTCAAAAACTTCTTATGACTTTCTACGTTTTCGAAATTATAGGTGGTCAAATATTGGTAATCCTTCCCGCGCGTGGTTCTGCTATCGAAAAATTTATCGACATAATTTTTTTGGAATTTTTCAGTCGTAAAATTCGTTTCAATATCGAATGTAAGCTCTTGGTTAATCTCATCCAAGTTCAAGCTGCTTTTTGCTTTCAAGAATATAGAGTAGTACTGAGCATTTAATTCGGCAAGGGAATTAATGCTTGAGTCGATTTGATTGTATGAGTTTTGTATTACTTTGCTTAATTCCTCAATCTCAATGAGTTTAGCCTCTTCTTTTTCTTTGTCCTTTAGCAACGCGTTTAGAACATCCTGGCCTTTCAGCGAACTTCTGATATCCCTTATGCCAGCTTCGACAATTTCAATGGCTTGATTGGTTTTGAGTTTTTCACTTTGCAAACCAGTTATTTTTTCATTGATAACAGTTTGCCAATCATTGACATAAGTGGCCGATTCGGTTTTTATAAGCTCTCGGAGGTTTTCTTTAAGTGATACCTGATTAAGGTTTTCAAGTGCTGTGGTATTGAAGTTTAGAGATAATACCTTCAACTTTTCCAATTGAAGAAGGTCTGCATCAATATTGGCTATCTTTACTCGATGAGATTTAATTTGTTCTATCGCAGTATTGAATTTTGTTCTGTCGTCGTCGCTGATGGATGATTTGTCTTGAAGGTCTTTGATTTCCTTTTCAAGTTTTTCTATTTGTTTTTTCACACCTTCGACATCACCAATTTCCTTCTTTTCTTTGTTCTTGGTGATGTTGATGGTAAAATTTTCCAATATAATTTTAATGAGCCTTTCAATCTCATTTTTAATCGTTGCCTTTTCGCTATCTAAGGAATCATACCACGCTTTGAAATCGTCTTTTTGCAACAGGACATCCTGAATTATTTTATCGATATCAGAATCTTCTTCAGATTTATCTACAACTCTATTAAGGTAAGACTGTGGTATGTAGATTATTTTTTTTGCAGGGTTGCTATCAGAGCCGAGCTTACTTATTTGTCCATCTTTCCAAACGACCTCAAAACCTTTAACCGGTCTTGAGTCAACAATGCCAGCGGTTTTATTACGTTTTTCAAATTCAATAACATCAGCAGTTCGGGCGATGCTTTTGAGCAAAATAGATTTACCGGTGGATTTACCGCCAATAATGGATGTCAAATTTTGACTAACATCTATATACTCTGTTTGAAAGCTTGAATCAAGAAACCTGACTTTTTCGATAACGTCGTATATATTCTTATCATCTGGTTCACGAGCTCTAATGCTCACACGCTCTTCAGGTTCGTAGATGATTTGTTTTAATCCCTCGAATGTTGGGTCTGCTTTAATCCAAAGATTTTCTTTTTTGGTATAGTTTCTAATATTATGGTTATCCGAGCAAATGATGACAGGCAAGGTCTTCTTTATGGTTTTCAGCAAATATGGATTTACCAAGTTTTGATATGGCTCAATATCACCGACCTTTCCAAGTTCAAAAATGTCAACAGCGAGAGCAATATCTTCTTTTTGGGCAACACCTTGAGGTAGTGAATGCGTAATGTTTTCAAGGCTGTTGCTCTTTGAACCTGCGTGAATTGAAACTATGCCGCCCAATTCTTTAATCAACTTTACGGTATCGGCGAGGTCACAATACACTTCATTAATTTTCTTTTGCTCGCCTTCGATACGATTTATGGACGTTCTATTTTTTATTTGACCCCAGATATATTCAATGTTAGAATCTTCATCAAAAATCCCAATGAAATGAATGGGTTCGTTTCCACGGGCATCTGATAAAAATTCAATTCCTGGCAAGATGGTCAAACCTCTATTCTCAGAAAGCGTTTGTAGAGCTTTAATTCTTTCTAAATCAATTGTGTGATGGTCTGTGATGGTGACAACAGAAATGCCGTTTGCAATGAGTCCATTAATTATATCTTCATTGGTAACGGACATATCCATATAATCATAGGATGATGGCGTGTGAAAGTGCAAATCCCATTTGCGCCATTCTGAACCTTTAATGTAACGTTTACTCATATATCATAAAAATTTACCCCTTCAAAAAGGGGTTATTGTGTTAACCGTTATGTGATGGGGATTAAAAAAAGGGTAATCTAATATAGGGAAAAATTATCTGTTTTTAAGCAATTTTTAATAAGAAATAAGAGTGTAGAAATTGTTTTTTCTTACACTTACAAGCTATTAGGATAGGTAGTATAGTAAAATACAGTAGTGTCTTGACATTTATGTTTTAAACTTTGGCAAATACAAGTACTTTTTGCCAAAGTTTAATTTAGTTACAACTCTACCCACACCGCAGGATGCTCACTCGCTGCCTGCTTTTTAGAATGCATATCGGGATAGACCTTCCAGATGGGGCGTTCTTTGGGCAGGATGCCTTTTCGGTTGAGGCCACATTGTTTTGCCTGGGCAAATAGGTCAGGTGATAGCAACAGGTAATCCCGTTGTTTGATATTCACGCCCAAACGGTAGGCACCCAATCTAAAGTAATCGGCATCGCTGCCTTCATCAAAGTCCACGTTGAACTTTTGGTGTTTGGTCACATCTTTCAAATCAGTTTTGCGAAGCAATGGGGATAGGGAATCACAATACGATACGGCATTTAGGGTGCCGGCAATAATGATACTTTTATATCCATCCCTTACAAGCTGTTGATATACATTGGCAATTTGTTGTGCCTGAATTTTACGGTAAGCATCCGTAAGTTCCTTATCGTCGGTTTCTTTTTGCAATTGCGCCGCCAACAGTATGATGGACTGCTTGGTGTTGGTCTCTATTTCATATTGAAAGAATTCTTTTTTAGGGTTTTGGCTGTTGTCGATGTCAAATTGATGGGTGCTAATGCATTTGATACGGTGACCATTTTTTAATAACAGTCCCATTTCCTGGCCACGTTTGTCGCTGCCCTGTACAACGGCAATTTCTTGAAAGGGCTCGCCATCAAATTCGGATAGTAGCTGCGCATTGAATTCTTCCAAAGAGGCTCTGTCTTCAATTTCTTGAAGTAACAGTATATCCGGATTTATATCGGTAATGACTCGGGCTTTATTCTTAATGGCAACAGAATCAATGGGTGTGGTTTGAAGGGTAATCCATCCGTTCCAGTCCGTCATTTCGTTAGCGCACAATTCTTTGGAATATTCTTTTCCCTTTAGGTAAAGAAACCCTGCTTTTCGTCTTAAAACAGCATAAGGTGCTTGAAGTGTTTTGTCAAAACCCAGTAGAAATACAAGCTCTTGTATGCGTTCTTTATGATTAGTGGCCCTGTTGTTTCCTCGCATCAAGTCATCGAGTTCGCTTATCCAATCGGTCACACATTTACCGTAGGATTTGTCATTAAGGCTTCTGTCGCGATGGAATAAGTTCTGGATATTGTACGTTGCTATTTTCATAATGAAATATTTAAGTGCCCTTTATGGACTTATTTTCTCTTATCATTTGTATTCTTATCAAAGGCTATCAGGTTGAACAGTTCGCGCATTCGGCTACGGACACGATTTCCATAGCGTTCTTCCAGTTCTTCGGCATTTAGGTTGGTAGTGCCGTGGGTTTTGATTTTAGCTTTGGTCTTTAGGAACAATTCATAGCGTGATAGCAGTACCTCGCCCATCACATTGCAGTCTTTGCCATAGTGCCGTCCTATGGGTTCTACGCCCAGGTCATCAAAACAAATGGGACTGCTATCACCATAATCTTCGATAATTTTATAACCCAAATGATTGAAACCGAATACAATGTTTCTACAGGGTGCCACAATGAAAGGGTGCTGTAATGGCACAAGGTATTTTATCAGTTTCATAAGGCTGGTCTTGCCACAACCTACGGGACCTGAAAGCAGCATTCCCTTTTCTGGGTCGATATTGTCTTTTTGGCAATTTTCTTTATCCTTGATAAAGTAGTGGCACAGCTTTCGGATGGTGGCCAAGTCCTCATCATAAATCTTGAAATGCTTCCCGAACAGCAATTTCCCCTTGGCATTCAGGTATATCAGGATTTTATCAAAATCGTAGCACACATTTTTACCGTCGAAAGTTCCCAGAGAAAACTCGACGCCGCCTTCGATGATTTTAGAGGGGTTGTCCATAATCCTTTTGTTTAGTGGTTTTTAGGTTGTCCCGATTTTGAGACAGTTCCTTTTTCGTTTGCTCTTTTTTAATTTCGGCGGCCTTAAGCATCCAGTTTTCTGCCGATGCCTGCCAATCGACAATTTTTATTTTGCCACCGACCTTCCATCCAATGGACGTGTAGTGGTTATAAAATTTTCGTGCTTCAACCGTTGGCCATATCTTGTTTTTAAAAAAATCCAAAACTTCATTTTCATTTTTGGGTAGCTTAGTTTTATTATTGTTTTCTTCTTGTTTATAACTCTTTGTATTAGGTACCAAGGCTTGTCCCGCAACTTGTTCACCACTTGTTTCAGTTCTTGTCCCATAACTCGTAGCATCGGTTGTGTCATTACTCGTACCAAATTTGAGCATCTTGATTTGGCTGCCTTTATATGGATTATGGGACGGCATATAGTGAATGTATTTCCAGTCGTGCAAGCGTTTTAGGCAGCGGTGATAGGTCGCTTTTGAGCCTATTTTTGCCATTGCCATTACCTCTTGCCGGTTGATGAAAAAGCTTTCGCGAAAGCGGTTGATGTTCCAATATTGAAATAGGGCCACATACAGGCTGATGTGGGTTGGGTTCAAGCGCGAATCCATAGAGAATTGCTGAAAGACCGCATTGAGATGTTTGATGTAGTTCATACATTATCAATCGTATTTATGGTGTACCCGATTTGCTTCCATCACTTGTTGTATTTCATCCCAATCATAAAAAATGATACCGCCTACCTTGGTGTAAGGCAACGTGCCATTGACACGAAGGTTCTGTAAAGTGCCCGGACTTATCTGAAGCAGTTCCATAACTTCTGAGGATTTTACATATTTCTTCATATTGCCCGTAGCTCGTTGTGCCAAAAGCTTTTTAATATCATCGAGTAATTCAAGCTTGAATTCTCGAAGGTCGTCTGTGGTTATGATACTTGTGGGCATACTGGAACGATTTTATAGAAAGAGGCTATCGCATCGCTTTCAACTCATTTGATAGCCTCTGACCTGATTTAACTTTCGTTCTACAAAATTGAAGGGGATTAATGGGTTTTGTTCACAAGGCGACCCAACTTGGGCAGAACTTTAACATTCTGTAAAAGTGTTTGTTTTAAAGGGATTCGATGCATTTTGAATCTGCTATAACCACAATTTTAGTAAACAATAAGAAGTACCCACGTTGGGTTATATTGGTATTGTAATTAGTGTAGAAAATTGATTAATTGTCCAACTCGGAAATTCGTTGTAACAATGCTGTTTTAAGGGTATCCAGGAATTTCGCAGGCTCGTTGTTCCTATTTCTGATGTCAACAAAAGTTCTGTAAAAATCACCAAGGTCAACATTAAAGATGATTTCAAAAGCCCTCACCAATTCCTTTAAGTCACCTAACACCGCTTTTGATGCGTGCAAAGCGTAAATGAGTTCTACGATATCTATTTTGGATGCGGTGTACTTTATATCAAAATGTGCTTTAAAGTGCAGCGTGTCATACTCTCTTTCAAGCTGTACTTTTCTTCTTCTTAAAAATTGAATCATAAGTTCATAGGCCTTAAACTGTGCCAGCAAAAAGTCACGTGGCGTGTTAAAAGTGGAATCGAACAGGTAAATACCATTGAAGGTTAAGGGGTATTGGTATTTTGATTTTCTGGTAAAGTAGATATCGTCAAAGTGCGTATAGCCCATTGCAATGTATTGGCCAAAATCAATGTGCCTAAGAAAGAATTCATTGTACGATTCAAAGTATTTTTTGATATATCTATTTTTAGTTTCAAAGACTGTCTTGGGAAAGGTAACTTCAAAATTTTGAATTTCTGAATTGTAGATTAACTGACTAAGAGGTGCGTGTTTTACCTCTTTGAAAAAATATATTTCTTCATTCTCATTTTTAAAGTTCTCATCATTGATTTTTTTTCTGAGTTCCGTTAAGTGTTGACGACAAATTACAATGGCTTTTTGAGCTCTTTGCGTAATGCCAGAGGTCTCATTTTTAGTTTTTTCAAGTTTTTGCAATAAAACTTTTGTGAGTTTGCCATAATTCATAAATTTTGGTAATGTAGGTTCTCGATACTTCGATAGTCTGGTTCATAGAGAAAAAGTATTTTAATATAATTAATACCATGAAGGATGGATGTTAAGGAAAGACGTAAAAAACTACGTTTTTTGACGTATTATACTACGTGTTTATAAAATCTAATTATTTTTTACTTTTCTCAAACTCAAGTTGAAAGCTATTTCTATTTTTCACACCTGTTTTTTTGAAGATGTTCGAGGCGTGTTTTGAGACTGTCTTATCAGCAATAAAAAGATATTTGCCTATTTGTTTATATGATTTGCCATCAAGGATAAGATTGGCAACCTCTATTTCACGTTTTGATAAATCAAGACCATAGAAATATCGTAGAATAGCTATGCTTTTGTTTTTTTCCATCTCATCAGAATAGCCCAGGCGATGTAGAAATTGTTCTTTCTTGAGGTCTTGATAGATGTTTATTCTGATTAGAGCAACAGCCAAGACAAAATATCCAGCATTCACTACAAGTTGTTCGATAACCTGAAAATCCCCAAAAGCAACGACAATAGGCATAAAAACAATCGATAGAAGTGCCAAGTAACCGGTTGCTATTCTATTTCTGTAAAAACGGTTAATGATGCCTTCTTTTTCTCGATACAGTTTCATAAGCGGTGTGCTTATTCTATACAAGAAAGCTATCGCTACTATTACTGGTATAAAAATGAAGAGTTTTCTAGCTATCTCTAAATCATTCCAAATGAGTAAAGGAAGTACAAAACAGAGTATAAATGAGGATATAAGAACTGCCATTAAATGTCGAAGCGTAAAGTATTTCAAATGACCTATTTCAAACTCTGAATATACATAGTGCACATAATAAAGTGCAGTATAAAGACCAACGCCATAGGCAACAATGTATTGAATAGTGGTGTGAATAGGGATTTTTTCATCGGGAAATAGACCTGAAAATAAATTATAGGAAATTAAAGAAATGGTAAACCATATGAAGCGATTGGTAGATTTGCTGTCCCGTTTTTTCAATGAAGTAAGCACAAAATTGGTGAGCAAAACCAATTGTATTGCAATGATTAATAAAGTGACGATATGCATTTCTGAACCAAAAACTTTCATAACGCCTTATCTGATTTTTTTCTGAAAAGCATTAGCGTAAAGGGTATGTCAGATTCTACTTTTGCATAATTTTCAAAATCGTGTGACTCGTAAAATGGGATGTTTTTCTCTACTGAAGTTTCCAGATAGATGTCTCGCTGCATTGATTTGGCAAAAGCGATAATTTCATCCAAAATTGCAGTTCCGTGACCTTGACCAAAAGATTCTGGTTCAACGCCAATGTACCAAAGATGAATGTAAGGTGAATTAGGGTGAAATTTTTTAATGGATGATTCCCTTTTCAGAACTGTGAATAGGTTTTTTAACCCTATTACATTGATTGCTAGCTTAATGCTCTCAAGCATTATTCTGAATGAAAATTGGTTCTTATCAGATAAAAGAATTAGTGCAACGGCTTTTCTATTATCCGAAATGAAAACCTCGCCTCTTCTTTTTGCCAGCTCATAGCTGTAAGCCATTAATCCAGGTATCTTGCTTTTGCTCTTTACCACAAGATTTACTGATTTATTGTCCTCAAAAGCATCAGATAGAATTTTTATTGCAAGTTTTTTATCATTCATAGTCTGAAAAAAATTTAGTTTTCTATTGTACTTTTCTTTGTGACGTTCGCTTTCAACCATCTATCAAAGAGCTTTCGCAGAAATGGCATCATCACCAGGGTCATTAAAGGCACCAAAACTAATGTTAGAATCAATGTTCTCAGCGGCATTACCAATTGATTTAGAGAATCGCCCAATACATATAATAGTATGGTTATTAAGGGATAAATACCTAACCAAGTCAAGACCGTTATTTTAAAAGTATTTTTCATTTTAATAGACAATTAGTGCATAAGCCGTAATCATTATAAATACAGAAAATGCCATATATCCTACGGTTGCCATTATCATTTTATTGAAATCATCTGAGAAGAAGGTTTTTAGCACTTTCTTCATTTTGTTTATCCGATTCTCAAAACCGTTTATTACGCGATTCATCGTTTTTGATATTGGATTTTCTAATAAAAGCCCTTCTAGTATCAGGTACATTTTTGTTGTATCATTACAACTTTCACAATTTGAGTTCATAATTTTATCTTTTTGTTTACCACAAAGTTATGGTGGTGATTGACCCTTTTTCTGGTACTATTTCAAGGGGTTCTGGTAAGTTTCCAAAACAAAAGCCATTTCATAAGTTTTGAAATGGCTTAATCAAGAAGCACCAATCAAAATCGGTGCTTGCCGAATAGCATAATCAGTTTTATATTACCAGTTTATTTCCGTTTTATCCCGAAAAAACTTTCCAGTATTTTTCCTATCTGTCAACATTGCAGCCCAAACAATCGTTTCAGCTCCTTGTTCAGGAGTACGTGGTGCTTCTTTACCACCCATATCGGTTTTTACCCAACCGGGGCCAACGGAATTCACGATAATAGTTTCACCACGAAATGCATTTGCTAAATGCATAGTCAAGCCATTTAGAGCAAGTTTTGAAAGGCTATAACCTGGGGTCTCCCCGTTTTGGCTCGCCAGCGTACCAGAACCACTACTTACATTGACAATTCGGGCTAACTCGCTATTCTTCATTAATGGGAGTAAGGTCTGTGCAAGTTGCCAGGGGCCAAAAAAATTAGTTTCGAAAGTGGTGCGTACCTCTCTCAAATTGGCATTACCCGCATTGTGCCAAGTATCATAGTTAACACCTGCATTGTTTATCAGTATATCTAGTTTGCCAAAATTGGTTTTTATTGAGGCGTATAAACGCATTATACTTTCAAAATCGGTTACATCAAGTTGGTGAAAAGTGATAGACCCGTATTGACTTAGTTCTTTTTGCGCTTTTTTGGCATTATCTACATTTCGACTTGTTGCAATAACCTGAATTCGATGCTGTATAAGCGCTTTTGCCACGGCATAGCCAATGCCCCTATTGGCACCAGTTACCAAAGCTACTTGTTCTGTTTTCATACTGTTATTCTTTTTTCTTTAGTGTGGGGTTATTGCTTTTTAAGATATTGAAACCTTGTTCAATTTCTCCCTCTATAGGTACTGTCTTTTTCTTTTATTGTATTAAATATATTTTGAGTTTCTTCGTAAGTAATGATGTCCCAACCTCCACCTAATGCACGGTATAGTTGAACGAGACCGGTAGCAGTTTGGGTTTCTATGATGGCCAGTTCATTTTCGGCCTCCAATAATGTGTTGTTTGCATTTAGGTAATCAATGAAACTATCCAGACCGGCATCGTAGCGCTGTTGTGCAAAGGTTACAGCTCCATTACTGAACTCGGCCGCCTTGCGAAGGGACTCCCTTTGTCTCAGTAGATTGACATAGTTGCTCATCGATGTCCTGATATCTTCCAAAGCCTGTAGAATGACCTGTTCATATTGGGCTATAGCTCCAAGGGTAGCTGCATCTTCGGCATCTATTTGTTTTTTGACCCTGCCTAGATTAAAAGCTGCCCAACTAATCCGTGGCATCAAATTCCAAGTAAAGGCTTCATTTTGACCAAAACTGCTAAAATTGATGGCAGAAAAACCAATGGAACCTGAAAACGTAATATTGGGATACAGCTCTGCCACAGATAGATTGTATTGGGCTATCTGTGCATTAACTTGATTTTCTGCAAGTTGAACATCTGGCCTGCGCTGAATGAGTTCATACACATTTCCCATACTTATGGTGTTAGGAAGGTCTGGCAAGGGTTTCTCGTTTAAATACGCATCATCCAAGTCACCGGGAATTTCTCCTACCAATACGCTTATACTGTTCTTAAGGCCCTCTATTTGTGCCTGTAATGCGGGAATGGTCGCCTTGGTACTTTCCATTTGGGCAGCAGCTCGAGATACATTCAAATTATTGCCCGTACCTGCTTCAAACTGTCGCGTGACCAAATCCAGAGTCTGTTCTTGACTCCTAAGATTTTCATTGGCAATGTTGAGCTGATATTGCGCACCTCGCAATGAGATATAGTTATTTGCTATCTCGGCGAAAATACTCACGTAGACACCACGTATATCGGCTCTCGCAATTTCCCGATTGGCCACGGCACCCTTGATGCGATTGCTGACACGGCCGAAAGCACCTATTTCCCAAAAAGCATCGAGACTACCATTGTATTGGTTGAAGGTTGGGTTACCTCCTGAAACAAATACATTTTCACCCAATCGCTGCCTTGTAAAATTTCCATTGGACGTGATGGTAGGAAACCTATCGAATTTCGTGCCCTTGAGCAATGCCTGTGCCGATTCATAATTTGCAATAGCGGTTCGTATGTTCAGATTTTTTTGACGTGCCTTGTTGATGAGACTATCCAAATCCGGGTCATTAAAATTGGTCCACCATTCTGCATCTGGTGCAATGGATTGAAACAGGGCCGTACTGTCATTCATTTCCAAATAATTCGCTGACAGCGCATCGGGTATGCTATTTTGTACCTTATCGTAACTGCGTTTACGTACCCCACAGGAAATAGCAAATACAGCGATAAGCGCTATTGCCAGCCCTCTGATTAAAATATGGTTATTATTGGTTTTCATTGTTAACATCTTTTTGGTCTTTAGTATCTGCTCCCTCGAGCGCAATTTTTTTCTTTTCGTCTGAAGCATTCCACAGAGCCAATTTTCTACACAGAACATAGAAAACAGGGGTGAAGAACAACCCAAAAATGGATACTCCCGTCATTCCTACAAGTACCGCAATGCCCAACACATTACGCATCTCACTACCCGGTCCTGAGGCAATGACCAACGGTACCACACCGAGAATGAAGGCCAATGAAGTCATCATAATCGGTCGTAGACGTAATCGTGCCGCTCCCTCAGCAGCTTTGTAGATGCTCATTCCCGTTTTTTCCAATTGGGCCGCAAACTCTACGATGAGGATGGCGTTTTTCGATGCCAGACCGATAAGAACGACCATCCCGATTTGGGTAAGGATATCACTGGCAACGCCGAACACATCCATACCAACAATGGCGGCGAACAATCCCATTGGAACGATAAGAATGACGCTCAGGGGAATTATCAGACTTTCAAACTGCGCCGCAAGCAGCAGAAACACGAAGAATACCGCCAAGCTGAATATCAAGAGCGCGGTACCTGATTCTTGCTTTTGTTGATAGGCAATCTCCGTCCACTCATACCCGAACCCTTCGGGCAGGTTTTTATCGGCGAGCCGTTCCATTGCATCTAAGGCTTCTCCCGAACTAAAGCCTGAAGCGGTTTGCCCGTTGATTGCAGCAGCGTAGAACAAATTGAAACGTTGTACCCTATCCGGACCCAGGATATCCTCAAAAGTCGCAATGCTGCCCAATTGAATCATCTCGCCACGTACGTTGCGAACTTTGAGTCGCAGAACATCATCCGGGGTAAGGCGATAGGGCGAATCTGCCTGTGCCGTAACCCTGTAGGTTCTGCCCAAATAATTGAAGTCATTGACATAGGCAGAACCTATAAATACTTCTAGGGCCCTGAACACTTCCGTAACGGGTACGCCAATCTTTTCAGCTCTTTCACGGTCAATATTCAGGTAGAGTTGTGGCGTATCCGTACTAAAGACCGTAAAAACATTTGCCAGAGCAGGGTCTTGGTTTGCCTTTTCAATCAAGTCATTGGTGACCCTGTTCAGTTCTTCTAAACCGGCATTGGAACGGTCTTGAACCATCAGTTTAAATCCACTACCGGTTCCTATGCCACGTACTGCCGGTGGTTGAATGGTATTGATGACCGCACGGTCTTCCGATGCGGTCACTCCATTGATATTCGCAATAATGCCCTGCACCTTGGTTTCCGCATCCTTTCTGTTTTTAAAATCATCGAGAATCGTGAAAATAGCCCCAGAATTGGATGAAATGGTTCGTGTGGCCCCGTTCAATCCGGCAAATACTACTGTATTCTTAACGCCTGGCAGTTCCATAATCTTTTCGGCGGTTTCCTGCATCACATCCTCTGTTCTCGAGAGCGATGCACCAGATGGCAACTGCACTATGGTGATTACGTACCCTTGGTCCTGGTCGGGTATAAAACCGGTGGGCACCCTATTAAACTCGATACCTGTCAATACCATTAGGCCCAAGTATACAGCAAGTACGATTAATCCCTTTCTGGTCAACGAACCTACAGACCTGCCATATCGGGCAGATAAATTATCCATATTTCGGTTGAACCACCCTGTGAATGCAACAAATGGTTTTTTGTACCAAGAGATTGTTTTTTTGCCCGATTCATTTTCATTGGATTTTGGCTTCAACAATAGTGTGGCCATAGCGGGACTGAGCGTTAAGGATACGAAAACCGATATAGCTGTCGATACCGCTATGGTCAATCCGAACTGTTTGAAAAACTGGCCTGAAATGCCTTCCAAAAACATCGTTGGCAAGAATACCGCAATAAGCACCAATCCCATAGAAACCAGGGCAGAACCTACTTCTTTCATTGTATTTTTAGCAGCCTCTCTCGGTGAATCGCCCTCATCTATACGCCGTTCCACATTTTCTACCACCACTATGGCGTCATCCACTACGATACCGATGGCCAATACCAATCCAAATAAGGATAGGTTGTTCAAGGTAAAACCGAAAGCCTGCATTATTCCGAACGTTCCGATTAGGGATATGGGAATGGCGATAATGGGAATGATGGCCGCTCTCCAGTTCTGTAGGAACAAAAGAATCACCAACACTACCAAAAGCAAGGCTTCAAAGAGGGTATGGATTACCGCGTTTACCGATTCTTCGACAAATACGGTTGGATTATATTCTATCTTATAGTCAAGTCCGGGTGGAAAATCCTTGGAATATTCCTTCATAAAGGCTTCGATTTGTTCCGCTGTTTCCAAAGCATTGGTTCCAGGGCGTTGCGATATGGCCACACCAACAGCATTTTCCTCGCCCAATCTTGCCCTTGTCGTATATCGCTCGGCACCGATTTCCAAACGGGCAATGTCCCCAAGACGCACCAAGCTTCCATCCGGACCGGCCTTGATGATGATATTCTCAAATTCTTCCGTAGAAGATAAACGTCCTTGGGTCTGAATGTTTATCTCAAAAGCATTCTGTTTGTCCAAGGTTGGCGATTGGTTCAATATACCGCTCGCAACCTGTGTGTTCTGGCCCCGGATTCGGTCTATTATCTCAGAGGCAGAAATATTAAGGGCGCCAATTTTGTCAGGGTCGAGCCAAATACGCATTGAATAGGCACTAGCGCCAAAAAAGTTGACGTCCCCAACACCGTTAAGTCTGGACAGGCCATCCCTCAGCTGCAAATAAGCGTAATTTCCTAAATAGGTGGTATTGTATCTGCCGTCTGGCGAAATCATATGTACGACCATCAGCAGGTCTGGCGAACGCTTTTGTGTGAAGACCCCAAGTTGCCTTACAGCTTCCGGTAGTCTCGGCAATGCTTGTGAAACGCGATTCTGTACGAGTACCTGTGCCTGGTCAAGGTCGGTACCCAAATCAAAAGTTACATCCAAGCTCAATCGGCCATCTCCCGTGGACTGGGATGTCATATAAATCATTCCCTCCACGCCATTCACTTCCTGTTCTATAGGTGTTGCCACGGTAGCCGCAATGGTTTGTGCATCTGCACCGGGGTATACCGCCCTAACATTTACCGTGGGTGGTACCACTTCTGGGTATTGTGAGACAGGTAGGCCAAAGTATGCCAATCCCCCTATAAGCAGTATAAATACTGAAAGGACACTCGCAAATATGGGTCTATCTATAAATGTATTGCTAAATTTCATTGGGTTAGTTTTGTGTATTTAAAAGGTTAGGATTGGTTTCGATATTAGGTTCGTCACCTTCAAAAACCAAAGGTTTGGACTCTGGGGTAACCTTCATATCAGCACTCAACCTTTGTAGGTTCGATTGTGCAAGCCGGTCATTTGGGGTAAGTCCCTTTTCTATTATCCTATATTTTTTTGCGTACAATTCGCCAAGGGTTACGTTGGTGGCCTTGACTATGGAATCGCTACCAATAGTGTAGACAAACTTTACGGTCTGGTTGGTCTGCACGAGGCGGTCAGGTATGAGAATGGCACTATGTTTATCGCTTCCCAAAAGGCGCATTCTACCAAACATTCCCGGTTCCAATACACCATCTTCATTGTCAAGAATTGCACGTCCTTCTATGGTACCCGTACTTTGGTCAATTTCATTATTGACAAAATCCATTTTGCCCCGATGCTCAAATATTTCTTCGTCCTGAAGGCGTACCATAACGGGATTGCTTTCATCCCTTGAACTTTTCCGAGAGCCACCTTGATTGAGTCTTGTGTATCGTAACAAGTCCGATTCGCTCCCTTGAAAGTAAAAATGAATGGGCGAGATACTGACTACGGTGGTCAGTAAGGTGGCATTGGCCGTGCCGCCATTGATAAGATTGCCGGGGTTGACCAAGTCTCTTCCCACGCGACCACTAATGGGTGCTTTGACCTCGGTAAAATTCAAATTTAACCGTGCATCGTCGATACTGGCCTGTGATAGTTGCAACCTAGCCCTTGCAGCTTGCCTTGCCTGTTCGCGTGTAGAATATTCTTCTATAGAAACTGCTCCCGTTACCCGAAGTTCTTTTACACGTTCAAAATTACCTTCGGCCTGCCGCAGTTCTGCCTCGGCTTGCGACCTGTTGGCCTGCGCTTGTTGTAGCGCAATTCTAAAAGGTCGCTGATCGATGATAAAGAGTACATCTCCCTTTTTGACCATCTGACCATCTGTAAAATTGACCCGGTCTATATACCCACTTACTCTTGCTCTTATCTCTACACGGTCGGTAGCCTGAAAACGGCCCGTAAATTCATCCCATTGCACAATTTCCCGTTCTATGGGCGGGGAAGTTTGTACCGTTAGTGAGGTGTTCTCTTCTTTTTCTTCTTCTTTACAACCTACAAGTAGTGTCAAAACAGCTATTAATTGGATTGCCTTTAAATGAATTTTTGAATTGGTGTTTCTCATCTTTTTTTAATTAGTGTTTTTAATCAGCTTAGCCATTTTGAAAAAAGTTTTTGTAATAAGGGCATTACCAATAAGGTGATTAACGGTACCAGAAATAGGGTGAGTACCAAGGTTCGCAATGGTAAGACCATATCGCTCAAACTTTTGTTGAATACCCAAAGCAGTATTGTAATAAGCGGGTAAACTCCTATCCAGGTCAATATCGTATTTTTGATTTTCTGTTTCATTGTATTGCTATTAACTATTTGTTTCTTAATTATATAGCAAATTTAAGTTAGGGCTTAGCCTCAATACTGGTGGTTTTTAAAGTTCGATTGGTAAAAAACCAATTAAATAAAGAAAGGCTGATAAAAACAGCCTTTCTTAGGTCACCGTAACTCCATTTCAACTTGTCATATAGCACTACTAACCATCAACCAAATTCTATATAACAGACTGTACGAGGCCGCCTTCTGCTCGAAGGGCCGCTCCATTTATTGCACTAAAGCGCGGTGACGCCAGTACGGGAACTAAAACTGCGATTTCTTCCGGTGACAACATTCTTTGAACCAAGGATGAACTGAAATCACCACCTGGTTCAAACAACTGCACTTTTATTTTTTCATCCGTTGTAAGACCACCTTTCTCGAACAACACTTTGGCGCCATCCGTCATCGTGGGACCCATTAGTATGCTATTCACGGTAACGTTTGTACCCTTTGTGAGTTGTGACAATCCTCTTGCGATATTCAACTGCGTAGCTTTGGTAGAACTGTAATGCAATGCCCTGAACCAAGGTCTAACAGCATCTGCACTCGAGATATAAATGACCCTGTCTGCATTGCGCTCCAACATTTCCGGAAAGAAAGACCGGGTAATTCGTACACCACCGACGATATTGAATTCAAAATGTTTGAGCCAATCTTCGTCAGTACTATCTTCAAAATCAATATGACTGTACCTTCCTGCATTGTTGACCAAGAGGTAGAGGTCGCCAATTTCCTTGACTTTTGCTATTAAATCATCGATGGCTTCTTTATGTGAAAGGTCTGCCGTGATGCTCAACAGATTATCAGGATTGCCCAATTCTTCCATAACCTTATCCAAATCTTCTTGCTTATGGGAATTGATGATAACACGTGCGCCTTCTTCCAGCAGTTTTTCGGCAATGGTACGCCCGACACCTTTTGAAGAGGCCGTTACTAGGGCTAATTTGTCTTTTAGTTGTAAATCCATCATAGTGCTGTGGGTTTAGTTCGCTTTCGCGAAAGCGCCCTTATTTTCTTTCAATACGTCATATACGGCGTATTGAAAAGGCTCTTTAATCATCGGTTGCGTTACGGTAAAGAAATTAGTGATGTGTGCCGATTTTTGGTGCGCATCGCTCAACAGATATTCCTTGTCGGACCACTCTTCATACAGGATGAACTCGCCAGGATTATCAGGATTGTGATAACTGTTTATCAGGATGCAAGCATCCTCTTTTAAGGCGTGTTCTGCCGTTTCATTAGCAGCTTTCTTAAAATCTTCGATATATTCTGGTTTGACCACCACGTGTATATGCAATGCTACTTTGTCTTTAGTGTCCATCTTCTATGTCTTTTTATGATTAATCTTAATTGTTAGTTGCTCTCGCTTTGTTCGAGAATAAAGGCCCAAGTATCTGCATAGGAATAATTATAAATTTCTATGATGTTGCCCCAAGGGTCTTGGGTATAGGTGAGCATTCGCCCAGAACCGGGAAATATCTCCCAGTCCTCGGTTCTTTTTTTTCCACCGTTTTTCACAATCTTAGCAGCGAGTTCCGACGGGTTGGAATGTGTTACCGCAAAGTGAAAGATGCCGTTTTTCCAATATTCAAAATTGTCTTCCTTTGGTCCTGCATCTTCATCATCAAATGAAAATATCTCCAGCCCAACCCCATTGCTCGCTTTCATATGTGCGAACTGACCTTTTTTGAGGCGGGGCCCCAGAATATCGTAGGCCAACTTGCCGGCGTGCGAGTCATCCGGCACCAAATCCAAGGGGCCAATGATGTGCTCAAAGCCTAATACGTCTTTATACCATTTTACGGCGGCATCGATATCCGTTACGGTGATGCCTAAGTGATTCATTGCTACTGCTTCCATAATTGTATTTTTTTAATGTTTAATATTATTACTTATTTGCGCCAAAGGCTGTCATAAACCCAACGGTCTCTGGCACTTATTGAATTGTTATTTGAATTTTGTTTACTGTAATTGCTCCAGTTCTTTATCCGTGAAATCCGTAGGCAACCCAATATCTTCAAAGGCATTGATTTCTTCGGCTAGCTGATTGATTTTAGCGCGTGCACCCTCATAGGCACTTGCACCAAAAGGGATATGTACCGGTGGATTATCCAAATAGGCAATTTTGTAGATGGCCTTGGCTGCACGGTTAGGGTCGCCCACTTGGTTGCCATCCAGTTCTTTGATGGATTCAAGACGTTGGCCGACCGATTCTTTATAATCTTCAATGGTACTGTCAGCAAAGCTTGCAGAACGACCTGCCCAATCTGTTCGGAAAGGTCCGGGTTCGACATTGGTTACCTTGATGCCCAAGTGTGCTACTTCTTGTGCGAGTGCCTCGCCAATACCCTCAAGGGCAAACTTGGAACCGTTGTAAACACTCACTCCAGGAAAACCGACCAAACCACCTATAGAGGTAATGTTAATAATGTTTCCCGATTTTTGCTTGCGTAGATGTGGCAATATCGCTTTGGCAATATTGACTGCTCCAAACACGTTGACTTCAAATTGATGGCGCAATTCGTTTTCGGGAATCTCTTCGAGACTGCCCAATGAGCCATATCCTGCATTGTTTACCAAGACATCTATTTTGCCAAATTGTTCAATGGCGTAATCGACCCCTTTTTTGATTTGTTCGGTATCGGTGACATCCATCAGAACTCCAAGGGAATTTCCCGGGTAATATTTATTGAAGGCTTCTACTTGTTCTTCTTTTCTAAAGGTTGCGATAACCTTATCATCGTTGTCTAAGACGACTTTGGTAAGTTCTTTTCCGAATCCAGTTGAGGCTCCTGTAACGAACCATACTTTTTGTTCTTTCAATTCCATTTTGTTTATTTTTAAAAATTATATTTTAAACCATTTTTCATTGAAACCCTATAATAGAGCCAATGGCTCGCATTTGTTTTTGTTATACCAAAATTACGATGGCACACTTGTGTTTTCTTGGTAGATTTTCAACGTGATATGGTATTTTTCACAAACAGCGACTAAATTTTTATCGCATAAAAAAGCCAGCGTTTTAATGCTGGCTTCATACCTAAATATGTATATGTTTATGGGATTATGCCTTATCGGTTCCCACCTCTTCTAAAGTTGGATAATCGGTGTACCCTTCTCGACCACCTGCATAAAAGAAATCAGGTTTTGGCTCGTTCAATGGTGCGTTTATTTCAAATCGTTTTGGCAAATCTGGATTGGCAATAAAGGGTCGCCCAAAGGCAATAAAAAACCTATCGTCTTCACGTACTTTGTTCTCAGCTTTTTTGTGGTCAAAGCCACCACAGAAGATGATATTGCCCTTAAAGTTATGCACAATACCTTCTTTTAATTTTTCAGGTACTTCTGGTGCTCCCATTGACACGTGGTCTACCAAATGGATATAGACCAAGCTTAACTTATTTAAGGCTTCAACCAAATATTCAAAAGTTTCCTGTTGACCTTCAAACGGACCCATATCATTCAAAGCACCTCCCGGTGATAGGCGGATTCCCACCTTATCGGTTCCTATGGCCTCTGAAACTTTCTTTGCAATCTCCAGGGTAAGCCTACATCGATTTTCAATGGAACCACCGTATTCATCATCCCTATGGTTTGCCTGTGGATTAAGGAACTGTTCAAGCAAATAGCCATTGGCCGCGTGCAGTTCTACACCATCAAAACCAGAATCGATTGCTCTTTTGGCCGATTGCACGTGTTCTTCAATAGCCTGTTCAATGTCTTGTCGGGTCATTTCTTTTGGAACGCCTATGGGTTGATTTCCCTTTTGGTCGGTGTACATCTCTGTGGTTGCAGGTGCAATGGGTGAAGGTGCCACTATTTCTGAGCCTTCTGGCATATTCAATTTATGGGAAATTCTGCCAGAGTGCATCAACTGTGCAAAGATTTTACCTTTATTTTGGTGTACTGCCTTGGTAATTTCTTTCCAAGCGTTTGCTTGGGGTTCATTATATATTCCCGGCATTCTTGGGTATCCTGCGGCGTTTGGCGATATCGCGATACCTTCGGTAATGATAAGTCCGGCACTTGCGCGTTCTGCATAATACTCCGTCATTAATGCCGTGGGCACGTGGTCTTTTGTCGCCCTGCTGCGTGTCATAGGTGGCATTACCATTCTGTTTTTAAGTTTATGTGGACCTAAGTTGGCCTCGTTCAATACTATACTTGTTTTCATTTTTGATATATTTTATGACTGTAAAAGTATCGTCATATAGCTCAAAGGACTTGGTAGTTATTCAATGTGTTCTGGTACTTTTTTATATTTCTCTTCAGATAGGGAAAACAAAAAAGCCCTGCCAAATGGCGAGGGCTTCTAATGATGAAAAACAACCAAACTTAATTATCATTATTGAGTGTTTTTGAAATTTGTGGGTTTTCGACTTTTCTATGAAAGTGTCTAAAATATCTCGTTGTCATTACTGTGTGTTTTAAAAATTATACTTCCGTTTTCTACTGTTCATTTCTGAGGTTTCCCGAAATCTGTGGGTCTTCAACTCTTCTGTGAAAATGTCGAAAATATCTCGTTGTCATAATATTGTGTTTTAAAATTATACTTCCTTTTTAATTACACCACAAAGATACGGGCGACAACGTGATTTGGTCTGGTAGAAAACAAAGTGATACGGGTAGTATTCTTTTAACAGCAACCGCGATTTATAGGTCACTTGACTTCCTTGAACTGCGTAGGGGTCTGACCTGTTGCTCCTTTGAAGAATTTTGTAAAATAACTGGTATCGTTGAATTTTAATGTATAGGCTATTTCGGATATGGTCATATCTGTAGACTGCAACATTGACTTTGCTTCCAATACCGTTCTATTTTTTATTAGTTTCCCAGCGGTGAGGCCCGTACTTTTCTTTAGGGTAGCGCTTAGGTAATTGGGATGTACAAATAGTTTATCGGCAAAGTCTTGAACCGAATAAAGAGATTCAGCCTTATTGGTGACCAGGTCATAAAAATGTTGTTCCAATACTCTGTTGAAATTTATAACCAATTCGTCCTCTGGTTTTTCTTCCTGTTGTTCATAACGAAGTCGATGCAGTTTTTCGGCATTATTTAAAATGATGTGAAGATAATGCCAACAATTTTCCATCTCATTGGTCTCATACATTTCATACAGATGGGTCATCTGGTTTTTAAACGTATTCAGTTCTTCATTTTCTAACTGGAATTTTTGCTTGCCTCGCAGACTATAGAACGCATAATCATTAAAGTGGTTAGGTAAATTGGTGCTTGTTGTGAACTCATCTGTAAACAGGCATACGAATCCCTTCCAATTATTATTGTCACGTTTGTAGTGTCTTAAGTGACGTGGCCCAAGAAAGTAGAGTGACCCTGGGCACATATGATATTCGTGCAAGCCTATTTTATAATCTGCCTCGCCCTCGAGCATCAAAATTAATGCATAGGTGTTGCTTCTAAAAATTGCCGTTTCATTTACCTGTGTCTCTGGGGTATCCTCAAAACGGTGGATATGAAAATTTTTGTTCTTTGGTTGAAGGGTTTTTAGCCCTTGCAATAAAGCAGGAATGTCTTTAAATACTACAATGTCTTTACTCATAATTTGATAAACGGTTTTAATGTACTAAAAGACATAGCCTTCTGTCCACTCTGTTTTTTCTGGGAAGGTACGCTCTCCATACATTTCCCTTACATTTCGTTCTATAGTTTCGCTCAATGCGGTCATAGGTGTATCGTCTATTCTGTTCTCAAAAGGGTCTTCGGTGCGTTCCCCAATTCTGTCCAGACAGAGAAATACAAATGAAATAATAAAGGATACGGGAATCATTACCCAACCCAGTTCACTTACAAATGCGAAAGGTAACAAGGTTGCGTGGATAAAAACAAATAGCGTAGAGAAGTAGGTATAGGGTCTGGGCATCGGGGTGTTTTTGATACGCTCCGCACGCCCTTGAATGTTGTTGAACTCTACCAGGGTTTGGTCCATCTGTACGTGACGGTATTCGGTGAGCCATCCTTTTTTTGCAGCTCTTTTTAAATCTTCTCCCTGAAGTTGGTTCAAGTAATTGGGCGGATTGTCCATTTGGCAGAATACTTTGAATTCGTGCTCACCCAGCAATGGCTTTGTACTTACATAGTCATTTTCTGCTTCTTTATATTCTGCAATGTCTGGGGCATAATCGTGCTTTTTTCTCAAAAATACCCGTAGTGCGTGTACAAATGCAGCGTGCCTGTATACCAAGCGTTCTTGAAAGGCTTTTAGTTCTTTGGCCTCAGAGGGGTCGTCACTCGTAATCAACGTGGTCACCTGTCGTGCCCAAGCCCTACTGTAATTTACGGCGAGACCCCATATTTTTCTGGCTTCCCACCAGCGGTCATAGGCCTGGTTATTGTTGAAACCGAGAAATATGGATAAAGCTGTACTGAAAGCTGCTATCGTATAAAAAGGTATCTCAAGAGACATTTTTAGCGAACTGAACTGGTCGAGAACATATACGGTTATTGCTATAAATAAAAAGTACAGTAGGCTCTTCCAACTATAGAAGATAATGAGTTTGGGGTCAAGATTTTTACGGGTTATCATATTTTTTAGTATTAGTTTTTAAAGGTCCAAATTGGATATTCAGAGTTCATAATCAATGCTGCCTCTTTATCGTTTGAAAAAAGCCGGCCCCAAAAACCAAGCTCTCCGATATGGGTTGCGATAAATACCGAACCAAATTTTTTACTGTAATTATAAATGCTTTGGATGGGCTGGTTTCCGTCTATAAAAACAGACGTGACATCTTTCAAGTTTGGTTGTTCTGAAAAGCCCTTTTTAATGGCTTCTTCATTTGCTTCGACCAATTCAAAATTCATTTGGTCTTGGTATGCGATATGCACCGTCATCTCTGGGAAGAGGCTTGTGAATTCGATGAAGGCCTTTACAAAGACTTCCGAAAATGGTTTTTCATCTGCCAAAAGCACAATATCCTTAAATTTTTCGAGCTGGTCCAACCGGCACTTTAAAATCAATATGGGGGTGTTACTATTATGAAGCAGTTCTTTGGCATTTGTGTTTGCATCAGAGAATCGGTCTCCGCCCATCACAATAAGGTCGGCATTTGTTCTCTCCGCTTCTTGCGAAAGTACCTCTACCGGTTCCCCGAAGAGAACTTTGATATCTATATCCAATTCCTCGTGAAATTGCCGAAGCTCGTCGACCCGATGTTTGGCACGCGATGTTTTTTCATTGACAACCACAGCCTCTATCTGTTTCAGGGTGTTGTGGTCTTCAACGAGCTCTTTATCTTTTACTATAGCAATTATTTCCAGTTCTGCCCCTGAAAGCTCACTTAATTGCAATGCCATTTCCAATGAACATTTGCTCAAGTAAGATATATCGATGGGTACGAGGATGGATTTCATAACGTCTGTTTTATAGTTCTATGGCAATTTTTCCGAAATGTCTGCCGTCTTGCATCATTTGGTACGCTTCCTTTACATTTTCAAAGCGAAACGTCTTATGGATTATAGGATGGATGTCGTTTCCTTGAAGAAATATATTGAGTTGGCTGAACATATAACTGCTCCCAACATATATTCCGTGAATATCAATGGCCTTCATCGTAGCTTGAACGAGCTGCGGTGTATGCTGTTGCTCTGCCAACACTCCGATAAGATGAATCTTGCCACCAGGCTTTACCGCCCTTAGGGATTGGCTCAAAGTACCTTGGCCACCAACTTCGATGATATGGTCAACACCGAGGTCGTTGGTATATTTTTTTACTTCCTTATACCATTCTGGGTTGTTTTTATAATTAATCAAGTGGTCGGCACCCAAGGCTTTCGCCTTCTGAAGTTTTTCATCGCTACTCGATGTGATGATGACCGTTGCACCTGCTTTTTTGGCCATTTGCAAGGCAAATATGGAAACACCTCCTGTGCCGAGGCAAAGTACGGTCTGGCCCTGCAACAAATTACCACGCTCAAATAGCGCCTGATAAGCCGTCACCCCAGCGCAGGGCAAGGTCGCTGCTTCAATAAAACTGTGGTTGTTATTTATTTTTACCCAGGCCTCTGCAGGTAGGGCCACATATTCGGCTAACATTCCATCCATATTGCCTCCCAAAGACCTGTAACTTTCTTTGGCGGTGAATCCTCCAAAAGTCCATTCCGGGAAAAAATTGGCAGTTACACGGTCGCCCACTTTAAAATTGCTTACCGCTTTTCCTATTTCTACAATTTCTCCTGCGCCATCGCAAAGGGGAATCATGGGTAACTTTTCTCCAGGATATGAGATGCTTCCGCTAGTGATACCTAAATCCCTATAGTTGAGTGAGACCGCCTTTATATTTACCAAAACCTCATTGTCTTTTGGTACCGGTTTTTCTAAAGTGACCTGACTCAAAGCTCGCTTACCGTCAATTGTATTAATTTGATATGCTTTCATACGTTTCGTTTTTAGGCTTCGCCGCGTGCTGGGTAATTGGTGTTAATGGCATAGTCGATTGCCGTAAGTATTTCCTTAAAAGACGGTCTGGCAAATGGCATCGTCTGTATGGACGAGGCGTATAAACGGTGGTCTTTATCGATTATGAATATGCCTGGTTCGCTAAAATAGTCTGGTTCACTATCCGATATGCCACTTGAAATGAACAGACCCAGAGACCTTGCCGTTTCAATAGAAAGGCCATAAGCCACATTCAGGTTATCAATTTGCCACTCATCAAAGGTTTGTCTTGCCAGTTCTTCGTCATTGGAACTCACTATCAATACTTCAATATTACGTTCCGTGAATTCATTTATCATTTGATTCAGACCTTGTAAATAGCGTCTGCAAATCGGGCAATGTTTTCCTCTATATGCCACGATTATCAAAAAGTTCTCAATTGCTACCTGGTCCAAGAACCAATGTCCCTGTTCTACGGTAGGCAAAGAAATTTGAGGAAATTTTTCTCCGGGTTTTAGGGTTGCCATAGTGTTTTATTTATCTTCTAACTGGTCCGGAAATATGCTCGTGAACAATTTTCCAACCATCGGGTTTCTCCTTCCAAATAAGCGTTACGTGCCATTCTCCCTTGATGGGTTCACCGGACACTAATGTGCCTTCGCCTGAAAAGGTAAATGTACTTGTGGCCAGATTATCCGTGGCCTTGACTTCCAATCCGTCAATGGTCTTTACTTCCCAACTATCAAATTGTTGCATTGCCTTGCTCCAGACTTTTTCATAATCTGTCCACCCTTTTATAACCGTAGTTTCAGGTGACATCAGGTCGTAGGCCAACAATTCTTCATCTTTACTATAGATATGGTCTATTTTAGAGAGTTTGTAGGGTTTGGCATCCACACTCCATAATTTATAGTCCTGTACTTTTTTTGTAATCAAGGCTATGACATCTTTGTTGTTATTTTCCTTGAGGGAAAAACTTGATAATGCTACTGCAAAAACCAATACTACGATGACGCTGTACGTCGCTGTTTTTATTCTTTTACTCATTGCTACATATTTGTTTTGGTATTCGTGAATCTTCGATTTCATTTTTTCTTAGTTTAAAATTTCCATAAATTCTATTAGGTTCTCGTTGTTGTCCTTAATGATGCACCAGAGGAATTTGACGCCTGTTTTTTTGTCTTCAAACAAGACCACAGGCACATCAAAAGTGACATCCCGCTTTTTAAGTTCTTCGGCAAAAACTTTTAGGTCGTTCACCTTAAATGCTATACGCTTCACGCCTGCAACGGCCAAATCTTCAAAAGAAGTTTTTCGATATTCAGGTAGTGGTTGCATCTGCTTTGATTTCATAAACATAATTTCAAAATCATCTTTACGAACAAGTCTGCCGTTAAGTCCTTTTTCAGGTACATCAAATGCTTTTCCCAAAGTGAAGTCAAGCTTGGTAACATACCAGTCTGCGGTGACATCTACATCGGGCACCATCACCACCAATTGCTGTGGTGTAAATGTGAGTTCTTGGGCGTTTACTGCCATTGTAAGAAGAATTAAAAATTGAGTTATGATGACTCTCATCGTGCTGTTATTGTACTATTATTTTTAGATTTTCATATCCATTCTGTTGGTTGTCTCCATTGAGACAATCTATCCAAGAGAGTGATTCGCAATTTGAATGTGTTTGTACCATTGTTTTAAGTTTTGAACAAAATTACTGTGCTACCTTACCTTTTACTTGGTAGAAATCAAACCAAGGATGGTACTTTTCTAGAAAATACTGTATGTGGTAAAAAATGTGGGGTAGGAAATCAGGATATTCGCAGGGTATCTACTGCGCTTTTCTAAAAAGATGGTATTGGTATAAAGGTGTGTATGCAGTTTCGAAGGCTTACCGCAGCGTTTTTAAGAAGGGAAATATTCTAAGTTCTGTTGATACCCAGTTTTCTCATACGGTATTCCAAGGTTACGGCCTTTACATCCAATAATGCTGCTGCACCGTGTCGACCACTAACCCTCCATTTGGTTTGCTCCAATACTTTAAGCAGCAGTTGTCGTTCGAATTCCAACTTTTTTTCGTCAATGTCGCTAAGGGTAAAATCATCGGGAAGCTCCAACACATCCACCAGATGTTTTTCATAATCGCTGTCTTTTAGTACCGTAAAGGGCGAAGCCGCAGAAATGGTCAGTAATTCCAAGGCCGTTTTTTTGTTTTTTACCAGTTCTTGCTGTAACACATTTTCCAATTCACGTACATTGCCGGGCCATGGGTAACTTAACATGCGCTCTTTAGCGGCATCGGTAAAACCATGGTAGTTCAGGCCTGACCTCTTTGCCGAGGTACGGGCAAAATGTTCGGCAATGGCAATAACATCGGTTCCGCGTTGTTTAAGAGGTGGTAGCTGTATGGGGTAGATGAACAATCTGTAAAACAGGTCGGTTCTGAAATCGCCGTCCGCTACCGCTTGCTGTAGGTCTCTATTGGTAGCTGCAATCAACCTAAAGTCTATCTTAAGGGGTTTATTGCCCCCAAGTCGTTCTACTTCTTTTTCTTGCAGTACCCTTAGTAATTTAGCTTGCAAATCTAGGGGCAGCTCACCGACTTCATCTAAAAAGATGGTGCCCTTATGGGCGAGTTCAAACTTACCGACCCTCGCTTTAAGTGCTCCTGTAAAAGCCCCTTTCTCATGACCGAAAAGTTCACTCTCTACCAACTCTTTAGGTATCGCAGCACAGTTGACCTTGACCAGAATATTGTCTTTTCTGGGCGAGTTCTTATGAATGGCCCGAGCGACGAGTTCTTTGCCCGTACCAGTTTCTCCCTGTATGAAAACAGTGGTATCCATTCCGGCTACTTCTTCAATTTGCTGATACACCTTTTGCATGGCATCACTTTCTCCAATGATGTCACCAAAGTTGAAGGTTTCAGCTACCTCTTCTTCCAGATATTCCTTTTCAAGTTTTAATTGCTTATTGAGGTGTTCTATCTCTTCAAATGCCATAAGGCGCTCCAAAGCCAACTCTAGCGATGGCTTAATCGCATTCAGTAAATCTTCGTCCTGAGGTGAGTATCCGTTTTCATGTGGGCTGAAAAATGTGAGGTCAAAGCTACCAGGGGCAGTCAATTGCAGGGGAAGGTAAAGCATACTTTTTAGTTTAAATGTCTTTGCCGTCTTTCTGAGCATGTTATGTTTCTTTATGATTTCTTCAAAATCTTCGCCTACACTCAAAGAACCCGTAATCGTTTTGTCTTTGTCACTTTGGTATTCACTTTTGGTAAGCTTTATAAAATCATTAAATTCATTCATCTGCCAGTACCGGTACTCATTGGCAGCTATTCTTTGAAGGGCTATGTCGTGCGTTTGACCGTTGTCGGGCCGTAATGTTACGATGACCAATGTGGCGTCAAGATGCCTCTGCATAGGTTCAATAAGCTGTTTAAAGTTCTGGTGCCAACCGGTATGGGTATCGAGAGCGCTGGTAAGCTGTAACTGCAAGGCTTTTTCGCGTTCGCGTTGTTCAATGTTTTCATTGGCAATGATATTGCTCAATGCCACGCCCACTTGGTCGCTGATGGACTTAAAAAGTGATTGCTGCCCGTTAAAGGCATTTTCTTTTTTACTCCAAAAGCAGAGCATACCTATAATCTGGTCGCCCTGCTTTAGCGGACCGGCAATGATTTGTTTAAATATGCGGTTTTTCGGGTCTTTGAATGGCGGGTGGTGCAGCTGTTCATAAATCTCGGTGCCTTCAATTATCAATGATTCCGATAGGTAGGTGGTACATTGCCTGATGGGCATCCATTCCAACAGTCCGTTTGCGTTATGTTTTGTATCAGGGCTTCCTAGATTGTAATCGTTATATACCGTAAGGTCGCGTTCCCGCTCATTTTCAAAGTCTAAATGAAAGAGCCCTATTTCATCGAAGGGGAACACCCTGTGTAATTTTTTAAAGATGGCACGTATCAGCTCTGGGCCAGAGGTGATGTTGGCAATGCTCTCGGTGACGGCCAGAAGGTCTTCGGTCTTTTTCTTTTCGGTGATGAGCGCTTCATTAGCCAGTACGTTGCTTACCGCCACGGCCAACTGGTCGGCTATGGCCTGGAAGAGGGGGAACTGTTCTTTGAGGAAAAAGTCTTTTTCAAGGGAATTAAGACACAAAAAGCCAATGGTTTTTCCTTGGTTTTTTAGTAGACTTATTAAGCAGTCTTGATAACCATAATCCAGTATAAGTTTTGTTTGCTCAAATATGGGGAAGGTTTGTGCCCGCTCGGACAGATTAATCACATAACAGCCTGTTTCACCTGTTGTTAATACCCATTCTAGGAAGGACCCCTCTGACACATCAAGTTCAGCGTAACTCTCTGCATCTTCCGTCATTGCTTCGGTACCTTCTGAATCAAGCGTAAGACCGTATCGAACAGACCAGTCATAAAGCTTTTTTTCAGAATCGTTCAAGACAAAAAGGCCAATATCATAAAAATTGAAGATTGGCTTAATTCGTTCGAAGATAACTTCAAACAACTCTTTTCTATCTTTAATGCTTGCTACGGCTTCACTTATAATGAGCAAAGTTTCCTTAAACTGTTTTTCTTCTATGAGCGCTTCATTGGCCAGTACATTGCTCACCGCTACGGCCAGCTGGTCGGCTATGGCCTGGAAGAGGGGGAAGTCTTTTTCGGTGTAGGTACCGGTTTCCTTGGAATCGAAAATCAGTGAACCAAAAGCCTCATTGCCAATTCGTAAAGGGGTATGCATATACTCTAAGAGGCCATCCTCTTCAAGAATATTTAAAAATGCTACTGGAAAGTCTTTATATGCCCTATAATCATCTATGGTCATTATTTCTGTGGTCGAAATGAGTTTTTCGACCAGACTATTATTGTCCAACCAACTGTCAAAACCAGCTGTAACCAATTTCCCGTGAATTTTTTCAGGAATGAGTTCCCTTTCAATACTGATGTCTTTCCACTGGGTCTTGTCCTCATTCAGAATCACAATAGCCAGGTCGTCCATCGGCAGCAGTTGGCCTATTTTTTCGGTGATGATGTGGAAGAGCTGATTGCGCTGGCTTACGTTGACAAGTGCCTCACTGATGCCGAGCAGCTTTTCAGTGAGTTGTTTTTCCTCCACCAGTCGCTCGTTGGCCAACACATTGCTCACCGCTACGGCCAGCTGGTGGGCAATGGCCTGGAAGAGGGGGAAGTCTTTTTCAGAATACGTGCCATGCACTTTGACATCAAAAACGAGTGCGCCGAATGGTTCATCAGCCATTTTCAAAGGGGTATGCATAAACTCAATCAAACCTTCGTTTTCAAGCATATCCAAAAAATCCGATGGAAAATCGTTATGCCCTCTGTAATCTTCTATAGTCATTATTTCGGTAGAGACCAATAGTCTCTTTACAAGACTATCTAAAGGCTGCCATTGGTTAAAGCCTTTTTTTGCCAACAATTCGGTTGTTTCGTTGGTTTTGGCAAAGTTTCTTTCTATCGAAATATCCTTCCACTGCGTTTTGTCTTCATTAAGAATTATAATGGCCAGGTCGTCCATCGGAAGTAGCTTTCCAATTTTTTCGGTGATGATGTGAAATAGCTGGTCACGTTGGCTTACGTTCACCAACGCCTCGCTGATGCCAAGCAGTTTTTCGGTGAGCTGTTTTTCTTCGATGAGCGCTTCATTGGCCAGTACGTTGCTTACCGCCACGGCCAGTTGGTCGGCAATGGCCTGGAAGAGGGGGAATTGGGATTCTTGAAAGAAGCCTGGCTCAGTTGAGTTAAACGATAGCATTCCTAAAGTTTTACCGCCAGTTGTCAATTTTGAAAATAATGATTCTTGATAGCCAAGTTCTTTTAAAGTGTCCCATTGATAGTCATCTGGAAAGCGTTTAAAAAATTCTTCTGAATATGGAAATATGATGGGTCTTTCATTGACTTGCTTATAAATAGCTTCCAAAGCAGAATCACGGAAGCTAACTTTTTCGATTCCGGATTGATGTATCTTTCTGTTGACTTCCGATTCCGAAATTTCGGGCATCACAGTTGCCCAATCGCTAATATTTCCCTTACCATCAAAAACGAACAATCCTACATCGTAAAAGCCAAAAATGGGTTTTACACCATCAAGAATGGTTTTCAACAGTTCTTTTCTGTCCTGTATTTGTGCTACCGCCTCGCTAATGCCCAGCAGGGTTTCCTTAAACTGTTTTTCTTCTTTGAGTTGGCGGATGATTTCTTTGTCTGTGGCAAGCATATTCTTCAATTAATTTCCTAATAAATTTAGGAATTTCTTATGTATTTTAGTAAAAACTTTAAGAAAATATCATTTTCCCATTTTTATTTACATTATAAAATTCTGATAGTCAAAGTTTTGACCAAAATTTAAACTTTGGCTAGCTCTTGGTATTCCTGTAGCTATGAATATACATCCAACAGGCATACCAAAAATGGGGCTTTCCGATTGGGCGCATCGACTCAACGGCAGGCTCGAAAAGGCCACCATCTTACGTTTTCCCGATGGCAAGGCCAGCTTTTACGCAGGAAAACTACAGATTCTCGATACCATCACCTCAGCCGTGCCGACAAGCTACGTTCAGGATTTTTACCTCTTCATTGCCCTGACCAACGGTACGATGGTAAAGGTGAACCAAGACCGGCCCATCGTGGCACAAAAGGGAAGCATCTATATTTCGATACCCGGCCAGATAAAGCGATGGGAACTGATGGAAAACGCCGAGGGATATTTTTTGGCGTTTTCAAAACAGTTTTTGTCCGGCATTGACTATCAGCGCAATATGTATTCAGAATTTCCTATGCTACTCAGCAAAGGACTGGTCACTATTAAAGACCCCAAATTATTTGATGATTTTGTAAGTGTATTGGCACGTATCAACAGTAAGGTAAACAGCAAGAACTGGATAGGCTATGAACTGATATCGCTTTGGACGCTCGAACTGCTCTTTTTGCTCAAGGCCAATCAGGGGCTGTTACAGACAAAGGCCTTCCCCACTGCCCCTGAATTCCCCAGCATCATCAGTCTGCAATTTATACAATTGATGGAAAACTATTTTGTGGATGGACTTCAGAACAAGGGCATAAAACGCCCAATGGTCGGTGAGTTTGCCGATGCTTTGGCCATACACCCCAATTACTTGAACGAGCACCTCATTAGCGCCTTTGGCAAGACGGCCAAGGTGATGCTCACCGAACGCTGTATGCTGGCCGCCAAGTGCAAGTTGCTGCATTCTAGGCTTACCGTTTCTGAAATCTGCTATCTGCTGGACTATGACAATCCCTCTTATTTTAGCCGGATGTTCAGAAAGCACGTAGGCATATCGCCAGGGCAGTACCGCACCAACTTTGAGAAATTGATAGTACGCTTGCGGGCCGTGCCTGTCGGGCTGGAAAGCGGGGGTTTGGATAGGACTATCTCCCGATAACATTAAGGCATTGCTGGACTAAAAAGTCGTTTTAAGTTTAAGATTCAGTCTTAAAATCTTGTGTAAATGAATTTGAGACGAGTTCAATGAGATATTATTATACAGAACGGTGATTTTACCAAAAGAGATGAGAACTTCTTTCACTGGATTTTCGATTTCGTCGGAGTTGGTCATATCCCGTTCTTCAATACCCCGAATATTTTCACTTTTTACAGAGTTCTAGCCGCCTACATCATCATCTATTTACGACCATAACCTTAATGGCTTCCCGTTGGTCCATAGCCTGATAGCCTTTCAAAACTTCATCCAAGGTGATTTCAAGGTTAAGTACAGGGCTGGGGTCAATTCTTTCATTTAATACATCATCCAAAAGCTCAGGAATATAATTGCGAACGGGAGCTACCCCGCCCGAAACGGTTATGTTATTGCTGAACATAAGTCCGATATCTAAAGGGCTTTCACCGTGGGGTACGCCCACATATCCTATCCTGCCTCCTGGTCTAACTATTTTGAGTGCCGTTTGCATTGAAATGTCAGTACCAACACATTCCAAGACGTGCTGAACTCCGTGACCACTCAATTCCATTACCGCTGCTATTGCTTCGTCACCCCTTTTTTTGACAACATCTGTTGCCCCGAACTTTCTGGCTATTTGAATACGGTCGTCGTGTGAACCCAGCAGTATGATACGTTCGGCTCCTAACTTTTTAGCCGCAAGTACACCACAAAGGCCTACGGCACCATCGCCCACCACGGCCACGGTACGGCCCGGTCTTACCCCTGCGGTATACGCTGCGTGATAACCTGTGCCCATCACATCGGTAAGGGGAAGTATGGCCTTCAGTAGTTTTTGGTCGTTATCCGCATTCCCAGGTACTTTGACCAATGTGGCATCTGCAAACGGTGCACGAATCGCCTCGGCCTGCCCTCCATTATTTTCACCGCCCCAAAACCCTCCGTGGTGGCAAGATGTGGGCACGCCATCTTCACAGGCCTCACAACTACCATCTGAAAACGCGAAGGGCGCCAGTACGCGGTCTCCTTTTTTGATTGTTGATACTGACGAGCCGACCTCAACGACAATACCCATCCACTCGTGTCCGGTGCGGTATCCTTCTTTCCAATGTGGCCAGTATCCCCGATAAAACCAGAGGTCGGAGCCGCAGATACAGGAGTGGGTGATGCGTACAATGGCATCGGTAGGGTCAATTATTTTAGGATCCGGTACATTTCCGATTCGAATGTCTTCCTTTCCGTAGTATAAAGATGCTTTCATAATAGTGTATTTTTTTAATGTGATTCTTAATAGTGTATTTCTTTCGATTTGTTCTTGTTGGACGCTTTTAAAAGAATTATCCAATTGACATATAGGTTATGGTTCATAAGGGCGGGAACATTTGAGGTGCTATCGAACCACCAATTGTGATAGGCCAGCTCTACCAGAAGTTTATCGGAAAAATGATACCGAAACCCCAACTGTAACCTGTTGTGCGAAAAGGTTTCCCCGAATTGCTGGAAGAAAAAATGGTTCGCCAAATCCAAATCCCATTTTTTATTAAGGGGAACAATGAAATTCACAAAATAACTTGTCCTGATATCAAACGGAATGGCATTGTCAGTATCCCTGACCTCGAATGTTCCCAACCATTCGGCCATAGCTAGATGAAATACCGTGGTATTGCCCCAGGTCATATTGTGGGTAAGCAGTACGGAACTGCTGCTCATAAAACCAAAATCCCTAATGTATCCCGCCTCGTGGCCTAAGGCTATGGATGATTGTTTTTTATTGAACCGATAACCTATGGTCGTGAGGTTGGAAAACTGGTTAAAACGCGTGCCATCCTCTATAAAAAATAGCTGGGGGGCATTCCACATATAAAAATCCTCATTTTTGAAATCATATTGAATCAATGCCCTTAACCAGGTTACGTAATCGTGCCTCATACTCGTTGCAACCTCACTGGTCTGGGCCTGAGTTTTTGCACCTGCCATCCAAATGAGCAGTAAAAAGAGCATAATCCTAAATTTTTTATGACATACATTGTCCATTACTAGTTTCAATCGATTTTAGGGTTTGCCGGGTATTGGTAATTTTTGGTCGAAAAGAATTCCTTTAGGGTGCTTGCCAGAAACTCAGGCTGCTCTTCGGCTACCCAATGACCGCAATCGGGTATGATGCCACCCGTAACATTGACCGCCACTTGTCGCAGTGATTGTAAAGGTGCATCGCGCATAATATATTCCCCTCCAATGGCCAGTACCGGCATTTTCAGTTTGTTTAGTGCCAACACTTTGTTCTGCTCGGCATCCACGAAGAAATTCTGGTAGTACTGCAATGTTGCGTTTAAAGCCCCCGAAGCGGAAAAGGCAGCGATGTAATAATCAATATCCTCTTTATCAAAAGCCGCTGGGTTATGGGCAAATTTTTTGTAGAACCAGGGAAAGAAAACATCTTCCTTACCGGTAATCAATGTGACGGGAAGGTCTGGCTCTGCCAAGAATGACAAATGCCACATACCGTGACCGGTAGAGTTATCCATCGCCTGTTCCAGGCCGAAACCTGGTACCACCATTTCAACGATGGCCAGCTTTTTTATAAGTTCTTGATTGGTGGCCGCCAATGAATAGGCCACCCCGCCGCCCATATCGTGACCAACAAGATTTATACTGTCATACCCCAACTGTTTGATAAGCTGGGCGATGTATCCCGCAATGGTTTTATGGTCATAGCCCGAGCGCGGTTTGGAAGATAGCCCAAAACCCGGCATATCTATGGCAATAACCGTATGATTTTCTGCCAAAGCGGGCATTACCTGTCTCCATTCGTACCAAAGTTGTGGCCAACCGTGTATCAGTAGAACAGGGTCGCCCTTGCCGCCAATGACGTAATGAATTTTGATGTTGTCATCGACTACACCTACTTTGTGTTCAAAAGTGTTGTCAAAGGTTTGGGCTTCAACCTTGTCAGTATGCAAGAGAAGTAAAACAATAAGTACATATAATGCAAGTGTTCTCATTTTTATCGATTTTTTAAGTTTACTTCAAATGTATATATGGTTCTTTATCTCTTATGTCACTTTTTTAAGGTATCCTATGTACTTTTTAAAAAAAAGCCATTGCATATACTACTATTCCAGAAACTTGGGAATGGGAATACCTTAGACCTGTTTATCTGCACTCTAAAGGATTTTGTTGTGGTGCTAGTATTGATAGTGCCTGATAAATGGCGTGGCGTAAACTTGAGCATACAGTTCGGTGGATTTTAGGTTATGGCAAGCCCTCTTATTTTAGCCGGATGTTTAGAAAACACGTAGGCATATCGCCGGGGCAGTACCGCACCAACTTTGATAAATTGACAGTGCGTTTGCGTCAAATCAAAGATTTGGAAGAACTTTCCTCTGATAACCTTGAGGAATTGCTGGATTAAAAAAAGAGGCTGCTTGGGAAGTATTGACAACCCATTGTTTTTTAATTATTTAAATCAACAGGAAGTTGTGTCACACGCTGTCCCGTAGCTTTGAAAATTGCGTTACACAGGGCTGGGATAAAGGGTGGCACGGGTGGCTCTCCAACTCCTGTAGGTTTTTCGTCACTTTCCATAATATGCACATAAATATTTTGGGGTGATTGTGGCATTCTTGCCATCTGGTAACCATCAAAATTGTTCTGTTGTACACGGCCGTTTTTATAAGTGATTTCACTGTTAAGTGCTAAGCTTGTTGCGAAAATTGCTCCGCCTTCAAACTGGGAAACCACTCTGTCTCTATTGACCACCACACCGCAGTCCACTGCATAGTGCACTTCTGGAATAGTAATATTTCCCGAGCTATCTACTTCTACCTCGACCACACAGGCCACGTAGGTCAAGAAACTGCGATGGGCAAAAATACCCTGAGCCCTTCCCTTGGGCAGGCTTTTGCCCCAATCGGTTTTTTTCACTACCTCTTCGATGACCTTTCGCAACCTTGCCGTTTCAAAAGGGAAATCTTCTAGTTTTTCACCGTAATTCCAGACAGCTTCGGCCTTCACATCCTCGAATTGCAAACTTCTATCGGTTCCCAGTAAATCCAACAGGTTTTCTGCCGGGTCCATATTTCGTGCAAGCGCTATGGCATCGACCATACTGCCAATGGCAAAAACGTGATGAATATTGGATACGGAACGTACCCAACCGATGCGCGTGCTCGATTGAGCGGGAAGCGATTCCAAACAGAGTGCGGGAATGTCGTAGGGCAATCCCGCTGCACCAAGACCCATTTCTGCATCTGTAGGTTCAATGACCGAGGCATCTGATGTTGCGCCAATGGACGGAAATGCTGTTTTATGGTACCAGCCTACCACCTTATTGTTCTTATTTATGGCAACCTTAATATTCTGGGCACTTATCGCGTGGTAGAAGTCGTGGTGTACATCATCCTCACGGGTCCACAAAAGACGAATGGGGTGTCCTGTTTCCTTGGCAATAACGGCTGCTTCCACGACATAGTCGGGCTTCGACTTTCTACCGAAACCGCCGCCGAGCAGCGTGACGTTTACAATGACGTCATTTTTCTCCATCCCAAGCGCATCGGCCACAGCGTCCCGGGCAAATTGCGGATGCTGGGTGGGTGCCCATATATGGCATTTTCCGTTCTCTATTTTTGACGTGGCACAGGGCGGTTCGATGGTGCCGTGGGCATAATATGGTGCCCTGTAGGTGGTTTCGATTATTTTATTGTTACTATTATCGAAGGTCCGTTTTACCATACCGTGCTCCCTGCGTGCGGTTCCCTTTTTGCCGAGTTCCTTTATGAGTGCATCCTGATGTTGTACAGAATCGTAATCTGCATTTGGGCCAAAATCCCAGGTTACCGACAAGGCATCCCGGCCTTTCATTGCCGCCCAAGTGTTGTTGGCCACCACCACAATTCCTCCCAACGGCTTGTTCAACTGGGGCGGAATACCGGCCCCTTCAATCTCGAACACCTCAAGAACTCCATTGATTTTTCGTGCCTCGGTATAATTAAAGGACCGTGCTTTTCCCCCAACAACAGGGCATCGCATTATCACGGCCACTTTCGCATTTTCTGTGGAAGCATCGATACCATATATCGCCTTGCCTGTTACGATATCCTGTAAGTCGAGCATTTGGGTTTCAGAGCCGATATATTTAAAGTCTTTGGGATTTTTGAGCTTGGGCTCCGTAACGTAATTATCAGGGATGGAAAGTTTGGAAGCGGGCAATGCGAGTTCGCCGAACGAAAGCTTTTTGCCCGAGGGGTCGTGAACGACCAAGTGGTTTTGTGCTTTGCACTCGCTTAAAGGCGCATTCCATTGCTCGGAAGCAGCTTTTTCAAGCAACATTCTTGCCGTAGCCCCAGCTTTTCGCATAGGCTCGTAAAACATACGGATGGAATATGAACCGTCTGTATTTTGGTCCCCATATTTTTCATTACCAATAGCTTGGCGTATGGACACTCGCGACCAATCGGCCTCCAATTCCTCAGCAACTATCATAGGCAAAGACGTACGCACCCCTTGCCCCATATCGGAACGGTGCGCAATAATGGTCACGTCACCTTTTTCATTAATTTCCAAATATACATTTGGTGTGAACGCAGCTGATGGATTATCATTCCCACAGCCTAAAACCGGGATGTACATACTCAACATAAGACCCGTGGTGCCCAACGACGACACTTTGAGAAAATCCCTTCGATTGACCTTTTTATTTTTATTTGCTAATAGTGTTGAAATCATAATTCATTGTCTTTTTTGGGGTACATTATTTTTTTGCAGCTGTTTTGATGGCCGCTTTAATCCGCGTATAGGTGCCACATCGGCATAGGTTGCCCGACATTGCAGCGTCAATATCATCATCTGATGGGCTGGAATTCTGGCTGAGCAATGCTGTTGCCGACATTATCTGTCCAGGTTGACAATACCCACATTGGGGAACATTGTGTTCTGCCCAGGCCTCTTGTACCGGGTGCAACCGGTCGCCTGAAGCAAGGCCTTCGATGGTGGTAATCTCTGAATCCGCCACTACACTGATGGGCAAACTGCAAGAACGTACCGCAGTACCATCAAGATGTACAGTGCAGGCACCACATAGTGCTTTACCGCAACCGAACTTGGTCCCCTTCATTTGTAGTTCATCGCGAATGACCCATAAAAGGGGCGTATCTTCAAGCACATCTACGGTGTGCTCTTTTCCGTTAACGTTTATCGTGTATGCCGCCATATTAATAGTTATTTGTTTCTTACTGCTTCAACATCTTCGGGGCTGGTGTACTCTCCTTCGTTGCCCCAACTATTCCGAATGTAATTAACTACATCCGATGCCTGTTGGTTGTCGAGGGGAATGCCCACCATATTGCTGTTGTATACCTGGCCGTTTACGGTGATACGGCCTGAAACACCCTTTAAAATCTGGTCGATGGCACGGTCACGGTCTTTCATCAGGTAATCTGCCCCTGCGAGTGGCGGATACACGCGCCCTAATCCCTGCCCAGAGGCCTGATGGCAAGAGGCGCAGTATGTTGTATATACTTTTTGCCCTCGTGCTTTGCTCTCTTCCAAGTGGTCCTGTATGGGCATTGTACCTTGGGCCCAGGTGTATACTTGCTGCTTCTTTTCACTATTAAAAAGTACTATAGTGGTTATGATTCCCGCGAAGCTAATCCCGCAGAAGAACAATAATATTCGTGAGTATGTCATATTTTTCATTTTTTATTGTTTCAACATTTTTTAGAATTGAACTTGACCGTATTTGCATAACTTGGACCCTTTAAACTACTATTTGTCGACATTTTCTAATTTTATAATAATTAAATCTAATGATTGGCACGATTAAAATTATGTTCATTTTTCAAGGTTCTTGGTCATTTTTATAAAAACAGTTCTCTTATGGTATTTCGAGAACAGCTTCTATCCTTAAGAAGTCCTTTGAAAAAGTGTAATATTTCACGAAAAGTCCTTTGAAAAAATGTGATTATTTACAAAAAGTCCTTTGAAAAAGTGTAGTTTTGTGCACTATGCAGCGAAGAGCCTTAGAACATTTAAAGCACTGGAAAGATAAAAACAATCGAAAACCACTCATCATCAGGGGTGCCCGACAGGTAGGCAAGACTTGGATTATGAAAGCGTTTGGGAAGGCATCCTATTCCAAAATGGCCTACATAAACCTAGAAAGTTCAAAACGCCTTCAGAATCTATTTACGGTCGATTTTGACATAGAACGGATCGTGGCCGCCCTGCAACTGGAAACCAGTGTTTCGATTGACGCGCAGACATTGATTGTCTTGGATGAGATTCAAGAAGCCAAAGGCGCCATTACGTCCCTAAAGTACTTTTATGAAAACGCACCCCAATATCACGTCATTGCAGCTGGCTCATTACTGGGCGTGGCCATACATCAAGAAGTTTCCTTCCCTGTCGGGAAGGTGGAATTTCTTGATTTATACCCGCTTGATTTTCAGGAATACCTAACAGCCATAGGCGAAGGAGAGCTCGCCGAACTGTTGCAGAAAAAGGATTGGCCGCTGATAAAAACCTTTAAGGATACGTTTATTCGACATCTTAAGACCTATTATTATGTTGGGGGTATGCCAGAGGCAGTCCTTACATTTGCCAATGCCGCTGACTTTCAGGAAGTCCGCGATATTCACCAAAATATTTTGACAGCTTATGAGCTGGACTTTTCCAAATATGCCCCGGCCGATACCGTACCCCGTATTCGAATGCTCTGGAATTCCATACCGGCGCAACTGGCCAAGGAAAACAAAAAGTTCATTTATGGCGTCATCAAAACGGGGGCCCGGGCCAAGGAATACGAAACGGCCTTGGCGTGGCTTACGGATTGTGGTTTGGTCCACCGAGTATCCCGAATATCAAAACCGGCCATTCCCCTAAAAGCATACGAAGAACGTAGTGCCTTTAAGTTGTTTATCGTCGATGTAGGTCTGCTCGCTACGATGGGCAGTATCGACAGTACGGTAATTCTTGAGGGAAATACCATTTTTACCGAATTCAAAGGCGCGTTGACCGAACAGTACGTTTTACAGCAATTAAAAGCTGCGACCGACAATCCCATTCACTATTGGGCTTCGGAACGCGGTACGGCCGAAGTGGATTTTGTGGTTCAAGACAAAAACAACATCGTACCCATAGAGGTAAAGGCCGAGGAAAACCTGCAATCCAAAAGTTTAAAGTCCTATGTTTCAAAATATAAACCGAGAACCGCTATCCGTAGTTCGATGTCCGATTATCGGGAAGAGGATTGGCTGACCAATTGGCCGCTTTACGCTATTTTGGAACTGTTTGGGTGACCAAGTAAGGATTTTTTTCTCAAAATCATTTTATTGGGAGATAGTTGTAATATAATAACAGTTTAAGATTTACCGTGGAAAAAATTCAAGCCTAAATGAGCTTGTGTCAACCATATGCCGCCGATGGAACAGGTGCTGGAAGACAGCAATGCGTTTACGCCGAGTGATGATGGTGTTTTAAGGATTGTCATAGCATAGCGTCGTCTGGCCTATTGCTTACCACCTTGGTCATAATCCGAACCTTTCTTTAATGGTATCCCAAAAGGAATGGAAAGGGGCATGGTATTTTTCGAGTTCCTTTTCCAATGCCTCGACAGTCTTATGGGCAAACATCAGTTCCGTATCTATTCTGATGGCATTGATAATGTCCCCAGCGTTTTCTGTACCATATTCTTCCAATTCCTTCCTCTTCTGCGCCAAGTGTTCATCAAGGGTTTCTTTGCGGTCGTTGTGCAACCCTTTTTCGGCGAGATGGTGCTTGTCCAAAAAAATGACATAGAGTTCATTGTAGAAGTGATCGGTACTTCCGTATTGCCTTTCAATACTTGTGATAACCTCATCAGGCTGTTTTCCAAAAGTTTCTTACCGGTCACTATTATAAATTTAACTAAAATGCTTAATCCATTCCGAGTCTTTTATCAATACAATAAGCCCCAAATAAAGGGTGTGTCGGTACTTTGGCACTGAATTTCTTCGGTACCAATTCAGATAATGTACATCGAGAAGCACATTTTTTGAAGATTTGAACCTGGGCCCTATCTGAAACCGGTTTTCACCGAACCAGCCACTGGCCGTGGTCGAGAATAGTTCAGTACCTACCAACAGTTGTGTCTTTTCCGATAGGTCGTAGGTTGTGCCCAAATACAGATTGCCATGGTAGAACTTTATCTTTGAATCTTCATCGCTCAATTCTTCAGAAGCCACCCTGCCGAACAACAACCTGACCTGCGGATGAAATTTGCCAACATAAAAATTCTGTACACCCTGTACAAGTGGATGGTAAAGCTATCCGCCACCGCTGACCCACCCGGTCTCGAAACCAACGGATACAATGGCATTCGTTTTTTTGAAGTGGTATCCAAAAAGAAAGGCAGACAGCACCAGCAGATTGCGGTCCAAATCTTGGTCCCTGCGATACTGAATCGTTGCCAGACCGGTAAAATTATGTCCCGGAGTAGAGCGTGACTATGGTACCGTTGATAATTTTTACAACGAGATTTTTCAACTTTTTTTTTGGACCAACATCACTATGTCGAAGGTGAATACGCAGAAAAATCAAAAATACAGAGAAAGGAGTACACTTTTTTCATATCCAATTAAAGGATTACAGATGTCAATATGTAGAAGATACGATGGATGCTATTCGTTTAGATGCAGAGCTGTTGCTGGATAGCAAAAGAACAAATCGGCATAAGAAAGAACTTGCCACGTACGACTACCATTCTCATACGTTTTGGGATACAATTAAAGAACAATTTGGTTTTTAAGAAAAAACAAAAAGTGTCATTCTAGATTTGAAATGTATCAATTTTTTTCTTGGCCAATACAAGATATTTATCTCACATTTTCTAAATAACAATCTTATGGAAACAGGTCAGCTCTTTTCGGCAAGTGGTGCTACGATAGATGGCGCATCTGATATTACCTTCTCAGGAAGAATAAAATTCAATAGAAAATCACGCAACCATTATATTGAGTATGAACCACCAGCTTCAACTATCATCAATTTTTCAAATCTCATTAAACCGAGCGAAAGATTGCTTTTCCCGTTGGCAAGCACCATAACCTGATTCTGATTGTTTTGAACGACTTACAAACTGAACGAAAGCGTTATTAGGTATTGAAACTATAAATCACATCAAAATCATTGCCTATGATACTGGTAAAAACATTTGGAATGGCTCGCGATATTATTGGAAAGCCAGAACTCATTATTGAGAACGAGAATAAAATGACCGTAGAGGAACTGAAAAAAAACCTAACAGAAATGTATCCAGAATTAGCAAGTATTGGCTCTTTTGGTATTGCAGTAAACAGAGAATACGTATCAGGTAACATAATAATCGATAAGAATGACGAAGTTGCAATCATCCCACCGGTCAGCGGGGGATAATAACAAAACAATCTCTATTAGGATTACTGATGAGATTAATGTGGATGAGGCCTACAAGATGCTCTTAGATTCTAAATCAGGAGGGATTTCACTTTTAATAGCTACGGTAAGGAATGAAAATGATGATAAGGAGGTCGAAAAACTTTTTTTTGATGCCTACGATGAGATGGCGCTATTGGAAATGGGAAAAATAGCCGCCTTTGCAAAAAAGCACTTTGTTTTAAATAGGGCAATTATGTGGCACGTAAAGGGCACAAAGACGATTAGTGAACCTGTAGTGTTAACAGGAGCCTCCTCTAAGCATAGGCAACAGGCAATGGAAGCCTCAGCATATATGATAGCTATGTTGAAACAAACGGTGCCTATTTGGAAAAAAGAATATTATAAAGATGGCGAGGTATGGATAAATGTCATACCCTAAAAGAGAAAATTACTGGACAACTACCGATGAAAAAGCATCTACATTTGTTTTCTTCGTTCCAGCCAATTTTAGACAATATCAAAAAATAAGACCGCACTTACGTGCGGCCTCAATCTGGCAATGGCTCGGGGGAATTTGTTTCAACTTAGCGAAACGAACGGTTTCATAGTACTACCATCGAACATCATCCTCAATCCCTATGATACCGTGAGAATCATTGCTTACTAAACAACCAATCAAAAAACACTTTTCTTATAAATTAAGGGTTACGGCAGGGTACATATCTTTTTGCGTGATGTTCAGGTCCAAATCCTTAATAGCTATACCTTGTTTTGAGTCGTCTTGATACCTGCGCACATAGGTTTCTAAAGAGCTCGGTAATTTCTTTTTGTCATTCGTGCTAACGGTCATAAAGTCCAACTCGTTTCGTGAAGGGATAGTCCTTTCAAAGGAAGGGCGTTCTTGGTTTTTGTTTGGATTCAAAACAATAGGCCTTACCATCCAATCAATTCTGCTCACGACCTGATAGGTGGAATCTTTTGAGAATTTCACATCGATATCTCTACCGGATTTCTCGTTTTTAAGGTTCACCAAGACTTCCTTGTTCACCTCAAAAGGAAACGTATGGTCTTTGAGCGCTTCCTTAAAGATGACCATCTCATTTACATTCTGCTCGGCAGCTTGTATTTTACCGTTCTTAATGACCATTGCGGTCACTACATTTTGGGATAAATAGGCTTCCTGTACATTCTGACCCATCAAGAAAAAGGGTACGAAAAGAAGAAGGGAAACCAACATCATTTTAAAGTTCTCTGTTATATTCTGTATTGTTCTCATAACTTTTAGTTTTTAAATTCTATGTAAAGGTACCTCTGCAACACACTCGTTTTCTGGTGGTTTTCAAAGGTCTTATGGTAGTTTAGATGAATGGATTCTACGGTTTAGAAATGTAGCATCATTTTGGGATTGGTAAATAAAAAAAGGATTAAACAATACATTGTAAAAGTAAAAATGACCCGCAAAGGGGTCATAAATGTTCTTTTATTATTTTGATGTAATTCTTTTAGAAAAGACGGATTATCTATCGTCCAATATAGTCTACGAAGCGAATCTTATCACCATTGTTTGTCAAAATATCCATTGTGGTAGTATTAGTCATTCCGTTTGCATATGGCCCCATAACAATTTCAATTCCCTGGTCATTTAAAGCTTTTTCCAGTTTTTTAATATCAGTAACTTCAATGCTCAAGTTATTTTGTTGGTATCTATAAGACTCAAACTTTTTATCATATTGCGAGTACAAGTTTTGCAAATTTTTACCGCTAACAATGTCCAGTTTAAAATCGCCAAGCTGTAGCATTGTCACTTTTATACCATCTTTCATCATTTTTGAAGATGCTTGGCTCTTCTCAAATCCAAGAACATCTATATACCATTTTACGGTTTCTGAATGCTTTTTTGTTGGAATGACAAGGTGGTCATAACGTTGTACTTTAAAAGTCTCTTGCCCATCTTTAAGTTCTTGGGACGATAACGCGTTTGTTCCTATAAACAGGAACCCAATTAATGTAAATAACTGGATAATATTAGTAGTTTTCATAATATGATGTTTTATAATTATGAAACAAACTTACTACTGACTTACACCATTTACTTGGTACTTTTCAAATGAACAATGTGACTTTTCAAATTTTTACTAAAAATTGATAACACTATCCAAGGCTTCATCAGCCTCTTTATGGATAAAGTTTGCTTGATAGTTTATAGTAGTTTTCAAATCGGTATGTCGATATAGTTTTTGAAGCATCAACGGATGGATACTGTCACCAGCAATATTACCGAAGCTATGACGAGCAATGTGCATTGTCACTTTCTTTGTAATCTTGGTCTTTTTAGTTAAAGTTTTTAGATGCCTATTGAATTTATAATTGGCAGTCCTGGTTTTGTTGTAAACATCTTTAGCATTACTTAAGTCCGCTTTTTTCATTTCAGGAAATACAAAATCGTCTTCAGAAAGTCTATCTTTTTCATAGGATTTTAGAATAGCCAAAGCTTTTATTGGGATTTTAAGAGAGACCAATTTGCCGTTCTTGCCCATACGGTAATGCAGCCTACCGTCATAAATCATTGACCAGCGTGTAAAAAGAACATCTGAAACACGCATTCCAGCAAAATAAAAACTGTAGAGCCAAACATTGAGGACGTGTCGTTCAACATCCGTAATATTTTCAACATTTTCAAATATCAGTATCTCTTTTTTGTTCAGACCAACCTTATAGGTCTCTGGAAACTTAATTTGAAATCCACCCTTTCCAAAAGGGTATAAATCTTTGCTTACCACTTTATCTGTAATCGCCCTGTTGTACAGTAAACGAATAAGAACCATAACATTGAGAGCCGAAGTTTCCGAAAGTTCTTTTTTGCCAAGAAGATGGGTTTTGAATTTTTTCAGCCAACGCTCGGTAATGTCTTGAAACCGTAAATTTTTAGACCTGTGAAATACCCATATATAAGTGGTCAAGGCGGTATCTGTGGTTAGCCGGTTTATCTTTTTTTCAGCTTCGAGATTGTCCAAATGCTCTTTGGCATAATCGTGTAGGGTCAAACTCGAGATAGGTTTATATATATTTCTTTTGATTTGACCAGCTGAAAAATCGGTGTTCTCGCTTTGAAGATTCATCAATCCTTTACGTACTTCGGATAATCTTGAAGACAGAAGGTTGTTCAGGCTATCCGCATCAGGATTCGATTTTTTGACCTTGAGGTTTTTATCGTCCCAATCTTCAAAGTCAATGTTATGACCGATATGTTTGAAGGTTGAACGGCGGTTTTTGGTAATTCGAATTGCCAAAGGATATAAGCCTTTGGAATTCCTCTTTTTTCGTAGAACGATTTGTGCACTTGCAGACATAATTGACCTGTTTTGAGTACGAAAGTCAAATCAGGTACAACATAGGTACAACATTCCTTTTTTTGGATATTGTTTTCCTGTAGGCTCACCCTAAAGATACGAATTTATTGGTATTTTTGGGTACAACATAGATACAACAAATGCTGAAATCAACTGATATTATATGACTTTAAATAAAATTGACAAAAACACAACTAATTGAAAATGAATTAGTTTGGTGCTTATTGGTGCAAGATAGACAAGACTTAGGATCTAGTGCCGCGAGGTGTGAGAGTTCGAGTCTCTCCGCCCGCACTTTTTCAACTGCAAAATTGCAGTAATAAACCTCTCAGAAATGGGAGGTTTTTTTTGTTTTAGTACAACATAGGTACAACATTTTTCAATTTCTAAGGTTGTCATTCTGTTTGATATCAAAACCTTCTATTTGTCATTAAGCCCTATTAATGCATTATCAGAATAATAAATTATATTTAACAAAAACCTTATTTCTTCGCAAGGGATGGTTTATTATTATAACAATAGAACCGGAACTCGTAAAAAACTTCTAGAAAAAGAATAGGGCAATGAAGCCTATGCTCATTCCTTCGCTTATTTATTCCGCTTCCTTTTGAGGTGAAATTTTAGCTTCTGTATTTTGGGTTACCGCTAAAATATTGTTTAATCTAAGTCCAAAAATTATGTATTTACAAAGTTGACAAAAGGATGAAATCTAGTCGTGGATTTGAAGAGACATAATTTCGGATAGTAAAAATAATACGTGTAGTATCGAACAAATACTGCCTCTTTTCGAATCTATTCTCAAATGAGAATGTAAAAGTCGAAATATTTGAGATTATGAGAAAAGAAGTATTTAATATTGGTAATGATATTATAGACTGGGCTTTTCAGAAGATATAGGTAGTAGTTTATTTGGCTCTACTATATATTATATCGTTCTCTCAAAAATAGTCTTATTCTTAGCAAAAACGTGATTTTCTAATTACACACCTCTGATAAATAGATGTTTAAAAAACAAATTGATTAGGTCTAGGCAACCATTATTGAAAAAAATACGTCTTTGTAATAAATTAGAGAGTATATTTAGATTTTTAAAAATTCAAAAGTTATTAGAAATGAGGATGCACTTTTAGCCATATAGGATTTATTAAAATTGAAAGAAACATTTACTGTAAAATAGAAGGTAATATTAATAAATGATTTTAAAAGAATATAAAATACCATATCCTAATAATAATTATATAAATAGTATATATTATTTTGAGTGTTTCAATCCTAATCACAGTTTTTTTCTGCCAGATGGACACTTAGAATTAATGGTTTCTGATAGCGCTATTTCTGTAAGTTCTAAGTCTAGGCAAATTATCTCGCCAAGTAAAATTTTATTCTGGGGTCAATTGCGTTTTTCAGGTAATGTAAATGCTGTAAGCTCTTATAAAATTTGTGGTGTCAAATTTCAACCTTGGACTTTGAATTTTTTATCGAAAAATCGTTCAGTTAATTTAGTGGATTCAATTATAGATGGAACAACTCTCTTTTCAAATAAATTCATAGATAACGTCAAATTATTAGCCAGTATAGATTGGAGCTGTAACTTACAAAGAGAATTAGCTTCAAAAAAAATAATACAATTATTCTTGACAGAATACAGCGGTAATTGGATGGTCAAAAATAATTTCAAGAACACCGTTTTTTCTATTAAAGATAAGAATGGCATTCAAAGCTTAGCAGAAATACTTCCATACTATAGACAATCTGTGAGAACTTTAGGAAACGATTTTATGAAATATATTGGTATCAGCCCGAAAGAATACCAAACTATAGTTCGCATAAGGAAATCTAGTTTGGATATTAAAAAAGGTAAGAATATTTTACACACTGCATTGGATTTGGGTTATTTTGATAACGCTCATTTCACAAATGAATTTAAAAAATTAAGCGGTATATCACCAAAACAGTTTTCAACACAAAAGAATCTAGTATTGTGTGAAGTTTAACTGCAGATTTTTACAATTAATTTGACAGCTTATCTTTTTAATTTGTCCCAATTGGATAAATTGGTTTCAACTTTGACCATTTCTCTATTAACCTTCAAAATTAGAAAGATTATGTACAGACTATTAAATCACACCTTAATTTTCCAAATTTTTTTAGCATTTTTTATACTTCTTCCCAGTATCGGAAATGCTTGTACCATTTTTTGCGGTAAGGATAAAAATGGACACGTCTGGGCGGCTAATAATGAAGATGGTACTTACAGTTTTGCTAATTACCTAAATATCTTTCCTAAGACTGAAGATACCAAATACGGCTATTTCACGCTTTCATATGAATCTGAAAAAAACGGCGAAAACGGCGGTATCGAAGGCGGTATGAACGAAGCAGGATTGTTTTATGATTTCAACTCTATTTCGACTACATTAGTAAAGGATTTACACAAAAAGAAAGCTTTTCCAGAAGGTGATTTCAAAATATTGAGTCACATCCTAGCAAGTTTCTCGACGGTTCAAGAAGTTATTGATTTTTTTAATGTTTATTGGTTCGAAGTTGGTTTCAATAGCGCACAAATGCACATTGCCGACAAATATGGCAACTATGGAATTATAGGTCCTTCAGGTAGTAGATTATTAAAGAACGAACGCTATCAAATTTCGACAAATTTTGATATTTGCGGAAATCAGAATAGCTCTGACCCAGAGCGTTATTGGAGATTCCCTATCGTAAAAGAGAATCTGGAAAAAAAACAAGTCGGTCTTGCTTCGTTCTCGGATATCTGTGAATTAACATCTATAAAAGGAAAGGGTTATTATGGCGGTCATACAATATATTCAAACATCCAAAATCTCAATACCGGGGATGTCTGGTTCTATTTTACATCGGATTACAAGAATCCATATAAAACTTCTATATCAGAATTGCTCTCAAAAGGGCGAAAGTCATATTTAATACGTGATTTGTTCCCAATGCATCCCATATCTGTATTATACACCAACTATCAAACAAATGGCGGAAAGTCTACTTTTGATATATATAAAGCACTGGATATTTCAAAGGAGAGAAAAAGTGAGATTCTGTCAGTTTTTGTGAGTCTATTCAAAGAAAATTACGATGAGTCATTACTTCCTTTTTTAGAAGAGCATTTAAAGTCCAACCCCCAAGGACATTGGATGCGCTCTGCCAGAGCTACCGTTTACTTTCAAAATGGAGATATAGAAAAAGCGAAAGCAATTGTAAAAACCTATAAAAACGAAGTCCCTGAGACCAGTATGGAGGTAGATAAAATCCTGAATCTTTTTGATGGAAAATTTGAAGAAAATGCCAATGTTACTATTGAGCTTGAGGGCTATCAAGACGCAAAACAAGTATTCGTTAAAGGACTACCAACATCATTTGATTTTTTAATTAAAAAAAACGGAAAATGGGTAGGTAAATTTTCGATTGAGCCTGGTTGCTACAACTATCTTTTTATGGTCGATGGAGAAGAAGTTCTGGACAGTAATACACCTGTAAAAATCACTGCTTCGATATATGAAGATTGGTATAATTCGCATCGGTTATGTATGGGTATGACTAACGAAGCATATCAAGTGATTATTAAAGTGAAAGTTCCAAATAAAGACGACATCGTATATATTGCAGGAAATCAGAGAAATCTTACCAATTGGAGTCCAATTTTCCGTTTGAAAAAGACTTCCGATTTCGAGAGAGAATTCACAACCGAATTACATTTGCCAGCAAAATTCAAATTTTCAAGAGGTAATTCAGAAACAGAAGCTATAATGAAAGGAAATGAAAAGGATAAAGAAGGCGAATGGCTTACTATGGAATATAATTTAAATTCCAAAAATGTAGTATATGAAATAATCGGTTGGAAGGATAAACAATAGCGATCGAATAGCAATATTAAATGAATCAAATAGAAATGAGTCAATATTTAGAGGTCAATAAATCTAAAGTTTGACCAAACCTATTAATAATATGAAATTGAATCTTACAGCTACTTTATTGCTTTTTGGATTGTTCCAAAGTGCTATTATGATATTTCTAATATATAAAAATAGAAATTGGAGGCAAACACAGAATAAATTGTTAATGGCACTTTTATTTGTGGTTGGTCTTTCGCTAATTCCTACTTTCGTTGGTAATGCTGGACTAATAGAGCAGTATGATTTTTTAAGGTTTATTCCTTTTAATCTTGTTATTTTTATTTTTCCACTACTATATTTCTATTTAAAATCTATCTTCAGTGTTAGTTTCAAGCTGGAAAAAAAAAGTATTTTCCATTTTGGAGTTCCAATAGTTTTTACAATCTATTATATTTTTATTTGGATTGGGAGCTTATCTATTTCCAAAAGGGAAAAGGGAACTTGGGTATCGGAACTAGCATATTTTGAGGTACAATCCGTATACAACTTTATGCTATTGTTTCTGACCTTCGGTTACATGACACTTTCAATACGAGAATTAAAAAATAGGCAAGATAAACAGTTTTCAAGCGATGAACTAAAATATAGTAAATGGATAACCTACTTGCTTGTATTCTTTTTTATAGGTGTTTTGCTTGAATTGAGTTCCACTATTTTAGGGAGAATTTATGGCTACTGGAAAAATTCGCCATTAGATGATTGGTTAGGATTTTCACTTACGATGATGGTCAAGATTTATAATGCCATTCTTTTATATATTATTTCCTTAGTGGGTTATCTGACCTATTCAAATCTAAAACCGAATAGAAATAGTCTGGATAAAAATGGAATCGAAAATCAAGTAAATTACGTTTTAAGTATAATGCAAAACGAAAAACCATTTTTAGATAAAGATTTTTCATTGACATCATTTTCGAAACAGTTGAAGCTGTCCCCTTCGGTATTATCTAATTTACTCAATACCCATCTAAAGGCATCCTTTAATGATTTTACCAACAAATTTAGGGTGAATACTGTAATAGATAGATTACAGGATGGAGCTTATACTGATTTTACTATCGAATCGATTGCTAAAGATTCTGGATTTAAATCAAAGACCACTTTTTATCGGGCTTTTTTCAAGTTTACTTCACAAACACCAAAAGAGTTCATTGCACAACTAAAGAAAGAAAAAAAAGTTTCATAATATATTTTGAACCTTATTTTATGGGTACTTACTTTTTTAAAACGGAAAAGTTATTGATTTTTAAAAAAATAAATTTCATTATGAATTCATTAAAAATATTATTTGGTACTCTTCTAATCTGTTTAATTACAAAAGTGCGATCACAGAGTTATGATGAAATCGTTGTCATTAACGATTTTTATCTTGATTTAGCAATTAGAAGCTATATTGACAAACCAACAGGAGATTTTCATGTCTCTGATTTGGAATCTCTCACAAAGTTATCACTAACAAACAGAGGGATTACAAATCTTGAAGGGTTGCAATATGCCAAAAATCTCACTTACTTAAGACTAGACAACAATAATATTCAAAGTTTAGACCCTATAAGTAGTTTGAAAAAGCTAGAGGTGCTAAACATAAATGGTAACAAAATTAGAGATGTAAAGCCTTTAAGCAACCTTATCAATTTAAAAACACTGTCTTTCGACAGAAATGAAATTTCTGACATATCATCACTTAACAAACTGAAAAGAATAGAGAGTATTACAGGACATTTTAATGATATATCTGATATATCTGTAATTAAAAACTGGAGAAAACTCACTTATTTTAATATGGGCTTTAATCAGCTAAATGACTTATCACCTTTTAAAGTCCTATCGCAACTAAAAGGTATTTGGATTCCAGACAATAAAGTAAACGAGCTCACCTCCATAGCTCACCTCATGAATCTGGAGATTTTAATTCTTGAAAAAAATCCTATTATAGATATTAGGCCCATACAAAATCTTAAAGAATTGGTACAGCTTAATTTAATGGATACAAAAATTACAGATTTTAGTCCAATTAAAAGTCTAGAAAAATTAGGTGTACTGGTATTGAGAAATAACAACATTAAGAATATCGATTTCCTAAAAAACAAGAATAGTATTGAATGGTTAGACTTAAGAGATAATCAAATAACCGATATTTCTGCGTTGTCTTCACTCAAAAGCTTAAAAAAATTATTCCTTTCTGGAAATCAAATTGAATCTATAGTAGACCTATCTGAGAGTGCTAATTTGAGATGGGTTGTACTAGATAATAATAAAGTAAATAACCTTTGGCCATTATATCATTTAACTAACCTAACAGATGTGATGTTGCATAACAATCCATTAAATGTCACGAAGGAATCAGATAAAATGAACGCAACAGTTATCGACAAAATAAAATCCGACGGTAAAAATATCACTTTGAATGTAACAGAAGTAAATTCAATATATCAGATGGAACCTAGTAAACAATTGCAATAACCATTTGAAACATAGAATGAACTATTAGTTAGACAAAAGCTAAAAAATATCTTAATGATTATTAAAAATTTATCGATACTTATATTTTTCACTAGCATTTCTGTTTTTGCTCAAAACGAAAAGGCAAGGTTGATTATTGAACAACAGAGCGACTTATATCATACGCCTATTTCTATTTCGGCCGATGGACTACCTAAACAACAAAGAATCACATTCACTCTAAAAGTAACGGATGCAAAAAATCATAAATGGAACTCAAAAGCAATATACATCTCAGATTCGAATGGCAATATTGACTTGTTAAAACAGGCATCCATTGCAGGAGATTATTTAGGAATTTACCCTATGGGATTATTTTGGTCAATGAAAAGTGAAGATTATCATCAAATTGCTACCAATAAAGGATTCAATGCAAACCTTTCAATATCATATAAAGATAAAGTTTTAGCAACTAAAACATTTTATAGAAAAAGCACACGAGAACTTGAAGCCTTAAACATTAAGGGTGTTGCGAAAAGAGATAGTATTATTGCTAATTATTACGTGCCAAAGTCAGATAAAAAATTATCTACTATTATCTTTATTGGTGGTTCTGGTGGTAACTTTAGGGAAGAACGTACTTCTCTTTATGCAAGCGAAGGTTATGCCGTATTAGATTTAAAATATTTTAAATATGAAACATTGCCTAATGGCATTATAGAAATTCCTTTAGAGTATGTTGAAAAAGCGCATAAGTGGCTCAAAGAACAGCCAGAAATTGATTCAGAAAAAATTGGAATTATAGGAAGATCACGTGGTTCAGAATTAGCATTGTTATATGCTACGAAATATCACGATTTAAGTTTTGTAATCGCTCAAGTCCCATCTAATGTGGTCTGGTTTGGCTGGGAAGATAACAAATCCTCATGGAGCTATAAGGGACAACCTTTTGCCTATGCTGAATACACAGATGAAGATTCAGAACGATTAGAACTTCAAATGCAAAATGACAGTATTCAATATAGAGATGGACCAAAATTTTTAAGTGCTTTTGCAAATGAAGATGTTATAAATAAGGCGTTAATTACAGTAGAGGATATTAAATGTCCCATACTTTTTGTTTCAGGAAAAGACGACCAAGTTTGGCCTTCTTCAATGATGGCCGATATGATGGTTAAAAGGCTTCAAGAAAAAGAGTTTAAATACGAATTTATGCATTTAGCCTATGAGAATGCAGGTCATAACTTTGCTGGTGGCGGACAAGGTTGTGGTATTCCGTTTCTTCCACCTGAAGATTATTCAAAAGGTGGTGCAGCAAAAGGTGGGACTAATAAAGGGAACGTAATTGCGGCCATACACTCGTGGCATGAAATACTAAAATTTATTGAACGACATTTAAAAGATTAACTAAAATGAAAAAATCAAGGGCTAATTATATATAAGGCTCGTAACTAATTAGTTGCTCAATCTAAGATGATTTTATAATTCACGCGCTATATGTTATACAGAAAACCTTTAAACAAAACCAAACTAATGAAAAAAGCATTATTACTTTTAATTCCAATATTAATAGGGTGTTCCTCACCAAAAGAAAAATCTCAATATGAAAAGCTTCTTGACTATGAAGGTCGTTATGAATATATTGGAAATACAACATTAGAACTCATAGTTTCTGAACTAGACACAACTTTATACGCTGTTGTAGATAAAGCAAAATATCCATTAAAACGTATGGCTTTGGATAGTTTTGTAAATATCCAAGACTCACCTATAATTTTCTCAAGAAATAAAAATAATGAGGTTAAGAGTTATAAGGCAGATGGACAAGAATTCAAACTGATCACCACGGATATTGAAAAGACGGAAACGCTGCCACGAAGGGAACTGTTAAACCAACCCGAAAATTACATTTATACTGTGCCTGAGCAGATTTCAGATAATATTACTACTGGAAATATTAAAGAAGAATTTGAAAATCCCGAACCGATATTAAATATGGTAAAGGAAACCATTAAAGGTGAATATCCTGATGTACACAGTATACTTATTTATAAAAATAATAAGCTAGTATTAGAAGAATATTTTTATGGCTATGATAAAAACACAATACATCAATTGCGCTCTGCAGGCAAATCGTTGAAAGGAGGAATACTTGGAATTGCCATCGATAAAGGATTTGTGAAAAGTGAGAAAGACAAATTAATGCCCTATTTCAGTACTAAATATCCAGAAATAGCAGATTTAGATGAACGCAAGAAACGAATTACCATAGAGGATTTTTTAAGGTATCGTCACGGTATGGACTGTGAGAATGATAACCCTAAAAGTAAAGGTTATGAAACAGCTATGATGGCAAGTGAAGATTGGGTTAAATACACTTTAGATTTACCTATGGTTGCAGAACCAGGAGAATTTTCCTCTTATTGCACAGGATGTTCACTTACAATTAATAGTCTAATAGAGGTAGCTACTAATCAAAAAATAGAAGATTTTGCAAAAGAGCATCTTTTTGATAAATTAGGAATTTCTAACTATAAATGGACGTTCTCACCAGACCCATCAAGTATTACTACATTTAATCAACTCTACATCACGCCAAGAGATTTACTGAAAATGGCGATAATGTATAAAGAAGATGGACAATGGAACGGACAACAAATTATATCAAAGGAATGGGTTGATAAGACCTTTGATATGGAGCAAGGCGACTATGGTTATTTTTGGCAACATAAGTATTTTGTAATCGATGGAAAACAGTACAATTCGTATTTAGCCACAGGGAATGGTGGACAAAAGATTAACATTTGGCCGGAGTTGGATATGATTAGCATTTTTACGGGAGGGAACTACAATTCGTATGCAGTTTATGGAAAAAGCACGCCACCTAATGAAATGATACCCAAGTATATATTAAGGGCCTTTAAATGATTTCTACAGGAAATTAAAACCTCATCAAAATTGAAATAACAATTTATCCGACGTATGATGAAAAAAAAGCTCTTATCTATAGTATTGTATGGCTATCGCTTTTATCCTGTAAGGATAATGTGAATAAGAAAAATGAAAATCACGATACAATAGTGTCTCTAAAAGATTCATTAACCACTGAACTCGACAGTATTCTGGAGTGTGGTAATATTAATGGATTTGGAGTGGCCGTAGTTAACCAAGATACTACACTTTATATCAAGAGTTTTGGATACAGTGATGCTAAAGAAAAAAAATTATATACTCAAAATACGCTTCAAAATATAGGTTCCGTATCTAAAAAGTAACAGGTCTTTCACTTCTAAAAAGCCCAAGAGATGGGTAAATTAAATCTAGATGATACCATTAGCACCTATTTACCATTTAAAGTTTTAACCCTAACTTTCCTGGTGAGAAGATTACTATTAGGCACTCGGGCACCCACTCGTCTTCCATTTTAGATACGGATATTTATAATGATAAATACATCAGTAAGCAATTCAGAAGGTATAGATGAGTTTTACGCGATATGGAATAAGTTAGGGCACTATAAGGGGAGGTTAAATGAAATTAATAAAAAATGACTCCTAATTAAACTTCATCTTGTTATCAAAAATGAAATGAGTTTTATTAACTCACATCTATTGAGTAAGACTCTTTTTAAGAGAGTACAAATAAATAATTAACGTTATCAAGTCCAATTTGGCACAAAAGATTAGATTGTTTTACAAAGAAATCTTATTGGATTTTCATTACGATAGTCTTTAAACTATGATAGAGGAGAATATGATTTCATTTTTTTGAGGTAAGATAAAAAAAGACTTAGGATCTGGTGCCGCGAGGTGTGGGAGTTCGAGTCTCTCCGCCCGCACAGTAAAAGAAAAGCCGAATCAGCTGATTCGGCTTTTTTTATTACTCAAATTTCCTTTGAGATTGAATAACTATTCGAAATTCACCTTATCTTTATATCTTCAATTAAACCACATCTATGGTACCTGTAGAAACCGCACTTCAACTCGTAGACAATTATATCAAACACACTAAAGAAACTGTTGTTCTATCTGTATCTGATTGCTTGGGATTTGTATTGGCAAAAGACGTTTTATCTCCTATCAATATGCCTCCATTTAGACAGTCCGCAATGGATGGGTATGCTTTAGGTTCTATCGAAGAAAAGGCTTTTTCTCTTAACGGTGAAGTACAAGCAGGAGATGACAAAGATCCCGAAATAAAAAAAGGTGAGGCCATTCGAATTTTCACTGGAGCTCCTGTGCCTTCTGAAGCAAAAGCAGTGATTATGCAAGAAAAGGTAGCGGTAAATCAGAATAAAGTGATCTTACAAGAGTCTGTAAAACCAAATGCCAATATTAGGCCTGCTGGAGAACAAATCAAAGAAGGCGAAATAGCACTTACTAAAGGAACAAAAATCAATGCCGCAGGTATTGGGTATTTGGCGACGCTGGGAATTACACATATCGAAGTTTATAAAAAGCCTTCAATTGCAATTATCACTACTGGAAATGAATTAGTACCACCAGGTCAAAAACTAAAATACGGCCAGATTTATGAAAGTAATTCTGTAATGTTATCTTCTGCATTAAAAACCTCAGGTTTCGCAGATATTTCATTTTATAAGGTGGAAGACGAATACCAAGCAACTCGTTCTATTATAAAAAAAACGATAAAACAGTGCGATGTAGTTTTGATTTCTGGCGGAATCTCGGTTGGAGACTACGATTTTGTAGGAAAAGCACTCCGTGATCTACAAGTCGACGAAATCTTTTATAAAGTCAAACAAAAACCAGGTAAACCTCTTTATTTTGCTCAAAAAGATCATACGACTATCTTTGCACTACCTGGTAACCCAGCTTCTTCATTAAGTTGTTTTTATGTTTACGTGCTTCCGGCATTACAAAAAGTATCAGGTCTCCAAGACTATCGTTTAAAACGCAGTACCGGTGTTTCAAGCTCCGGATACTCAAAAAAAGGGGAACGAGCAGAATTTTTAAAAGCTATAGAAAAAGATAATAAAGTAATTATTCTGGATGGCCAAGCTTCATCTATGCTTCGCTCTTTTGCACTGGCCAATGCTCTGGTTTATCTACCCGAAGAAGTTTCAGAAATTAATCCTGGTGACATCATTCAGATTATTAATCTACCTTAAAACTTCAAAAAAATAATGATTGTCACAAAAAACTAAGGTTCAAAAATCTTTCTTTGCTAAAATTTAAATAAAGCGACACCCTGCACGAAAATTTCGTTGTATCTTTAAAAACCAAACGCTTTATTTAGCATCATGGACTATAAAATAAAAAGTAGAATCTGGATAGAATCTGAGCATGGCGTTTTTCTGGGCGAGGGAAGAGTTCGTTTACTTAAAGCCATTGCCAAAACCGGCTCACTAAGTAAAGCTGCTGTAAGCTTGAATATGTCTTATAAAAAGGCATGGAACTTATTAGACAGCATGAACAAAATTAGTGATGAGTCTGTAGTAATTACGTCTACAGGCGGTAAAGGTGGTGGTGGAGCAAGTATTACTGCTTATGGAGAAAAAATTGTTAAAGTTTTTGATGATATCAATCAAAAATGTTGGGAATTTCTTGATAATGAATTGAAGCAAATTTCTTTATGAGTTTAGAAAAAAACATAACAGGAATTATATTAGCTGGTGGTAAAAGCTCAAGAATGGGAAGCGAAAAAGGATTATTATGGCTTGAGGGTAAACCTTTTGTTGAACATATTGTTGAAGCGCTTCAACCGATAGCAAAAGAAATTATTATTGTAAGTAGTAATTCTGAATACGATACTTTTAGAGTAAAAAGAATTGAAGACATTATTCCAGAATGTGGTCCAATTGCTGGGTTGCATGCAGGATTAAAGAATTCTAAAACCGAAAACAATCTGGTAATAAGTTGTGATGCTCCTCTTGTGACTACTTCGCTATTAAGAAAGTTATTTCAGTTTGAAACTGAAGATTATGATATCGTTCAATTTGAAGCTGAAGGAAAAACCATTCCGCTAATTGCACTATACAAAAAACGTTGCGTAGAAAAGTGTTTTGAATTCCTTTCAAAAGGAGAAAAACGTTTAAGTAAATTAGTTTCAAAGTTCAATACCAAAACGATTGCTGTACAGGAAAAAGAGTTGTTTTTGGTAAAAAATATTAATACTATCGAAGACTTAAATACCGTTACTAATGCAATTAACTATTAAATACTTTGGAATGCTGGCTGAAGCCACAACAATTTCTGAAGAACAGTTACAAATAGATGCTTGTTCTGTTTCTGAGTTATTGAAAAAGCTAAAAAATCAACATCCTAAATTAAATGATAAAGATTTTAAAGTTGCTATCAATCAACAATTAGTAGACAATCAATATGTCATAAATAACGAAGCTGAAGTTGCTTTACTACCCCCTTTTGCAGGAGGATAAAAATATCTATGATGAATAGTTTCAATTCAAGATATCACAGACAAATTATACTGCCCGAAATTGGGACGAAGGGGCAAGAGAAACTTGCTTCTTCCAAGGTTTTGGTGATTGGCGCAGGTGGATTGGGTTGCCCGGTATTACAATATCTTGCTGCAGCTGGCGTAGGCACTATTGGGATTATAGATTTTGATTATGTAGAAACTTCTAACCTACATCGCCAGATTCTATACGGGCAAAATTTGATTGGAGAAAACAAAGCTATTGCAGCCAAAAGCCGTCTTGAAAACTTAAATCCGGAAATAACAATTACAGCATATCCAGAAAAGCTCACCACAAAAAATGCATTACCCCTCTTTGCGGAACATGATATTATTGTTGATGGCTCTGACAATTTTTCAACACGCTACTTGGTAAATGATGCATGCATAATTACCAATAAGCCTTTGGTATACGCAGCAATTTTTAAGTTTGAAGGTCAAGTATCGGTTTTTAATTACAAAAATGGTCCTACATATCGATGCTTATTCCCTGAGGCTCCCAGTGCAGGGAGCGTTCCTTCTTGTGCAGAAATTGGAGTTTTGGGTGTGCTACCAGGAATTATAGGAAGCATGCAAGCTAATGAGGTTTTAAAAATCATATTAGGGATTGGCGATGTTTTAAATGGAAAATTAATGATGTATGATAGTCTCTCTACTAAATTTTCAACTTTCTCTGTAAACCGTATCGAATCTCAAGTTTCAAAAGTATTGGATATGGCCAAAGAATTTGAAACCGTCGATTACGATCTTTTTTGCGGAATTAAAAAAGTAATAGAGATATTCCCTCATGATGTATTTCAGAAAAAAAATGTGCAATTTATCGATGTTCGAGAAGCCGATGAACAACCCAAAATAAAAAGTTTGGATCCGGCATGTATTCCCTTAAGAGAATTACCCCGACAATTAGAAAATTATGATAAAGAAAAACAAACAATAATCTTTTGCCAATCAGGTACTCGAAGTAAAAAGGCAGTAGAAATACTTCTGGAAAATGGATTTAAAAATGTATCACATATAAAAGGTGGAGCTATTGCACTTCACGAACATGAGCTACTAAAAGAAGTTTAGAAATTTACTATGGAAAAAAAGAAACCAAAGAACGTATTTGTAGAAGGAGCGATTTCATCAGAATTTATAGGTACTTCTATTGCAAAACATCAAACAAAAACAAGTATTGGTGCGCATAATATTTTTTTAGGACAAGTACGTGCCGATGAAATTGATGGTAAAGTGATTACAGGAATTGACTATACTGCGTATGAGGAGATGGCTAATCAAAAATTTCACGAAATACGAGAGGCGACCTTCGAGAGATTTGACCTTACCTGCATGCATATTTATCACAGCTTAGGAAAGGTACAAGCCGGTGAGATTTGTCTTTTCGTCTTTGTATCCTCTCCAAAAAGAAAAGTAGTATTTGAAGCACTAGAATTTGTTGTAGAGGCCATAAAAGCCGATGTCCCGGTTTTTGGAAAAGAAATTTTTGAAGATCAAACTCATCAATGGAAACAGAATGGCTAAAAACATAAAAATACTTGTCATTCCGGCGTAGGCCGGAATCTAAAAAAGTAACAATATAGTAGATCCCAACCTACGTTGGGATGACAAACTAAAAGTCAAATAATACTATGGTAGACATCACACATAAGACCTCAACGTTACGAACAGCAACAGCACAAGCCATTGTTAAATTGAGTACGCCAAAAACTATTGAAGCTATACAAAAAGGAACAGTACCCAAAGGTGATGTATTTGCAATGAGTAAAGCTGCCGGATTATTAGGCGTTAAAAAAACTCCCGATTTACTTCCAGACTGTCACCCCCTACCCATTGAATATACTGGTATTGATTACGTAATTGATGGTCTTGAAATCCAAGTTCTGGTAACCATAAAAACAATTTATAAGACAGGCGTCGAAGTTGAAGCCATGCATGGAGCAAGTATAGTAGCACTCAATATGTATGATATGCTCAAACCTATTGATAAAGGAATAGAAATTCATCATATAAAACTGCTTGATAAAAAAGGAGGGAAATCTGACTATACCGATAGATTCCGCAGAGATTTACAAGCAGCTGTCATTGTTTGTTCTGATACCATTTCTGAAGGAAAAAAAGAAGATAAGGCTGGTAAAGCTATTATTTCTAAACTAGAAGCATGTGAGGTAGGAATTCTGGATTATAGTATTATCCCTGATGAAATAGAAACTATTCAGGAAAAAGCAAAACTATACCATGAACGAGGTGCTGATCTTGTTATTTATACCGGGGGTACCGGTTTATCAAAACGTGATGTCACTCCCGAGGCATTAAAACCCTTATTTGACCGAACTATTCCTGGTGTAGAAGAGGCTATTCGCAAATATGGCCAGGATCGTATGCCATATGCCATGCTTTCAAGAAGTGTGGTAGGGACCATCAATAATACACTAGTACTGGCGCTTCCGGGGTCTACAAATGGTGCAAAAGAGTCTATGGATGCTATTTTCCCAGAGATTTTGCATGTATTCAGAATTTTAAAAGGTGCACGACATGATTAAATTATAGTATTTTGACTAAGAAAAAAGACATACTTACAGATACTTTTGGGAGAAAACACAACTATTTGCGTATTTCTCTTACAGAACGGTGTAACCTTCGTTGTACGTATTGCATGCCGGCTGAAGGAATTCAGCTATCTCCAAAAAAACACATCATGACGTATGAAGAAATTTATACCATCGCCAAAAAATTTGTGGATCTTGGTGTTACCAAAATTCGGCTGACTGGTGGAGAACCTTTGATACGCAAAGATGCCCCCCTTATCCTGGAACAACTTGCTTCACTGCCCGTACAACTTACTTTGACCACTAACGGAGTAATCGTAGACAAATTTGTGGATCAATTTAAAAAATGTGGAATTAAGACCCTTAACGTAAGCCTGGATTCTCTCGATGCCCAGAAAAATAAAGACATTACCCGAAGATCGTATTTCGATAAAGTATACCAAAACATTCTTCTGCTTGTTCAAGAAGGTTTTAAGGTTAAAGTGAACTGCGTATTAATGAAAGGCTTTAATGCTGATGAAATCATAAATTTTATACATCTAACTAAAGATAAACCAATACAAGTTAGGTTTATAGAGTTCATGCCTTTTGACGGAAATCGATGGAACATGGATAAGATGGTTTCTTTACAAGAAATACTTGCAGAAGTTGATTCAAACTTTGAAAAAAACGATATTCTAAAACTAGAAGATGCCCCAAATGATACCACAAAAAGTTATAAAATAAAAGGTTACCAAGGTACTTTTGCCATAATAAGTTCTGTTACCAATCCATTTTGTGATGGTTGTAATAGAATTCGTCTTACTGCCAACGGACATATAAAAAACTGTCTGTTTTCTTCAAAAGAATCTGATTTGCTTACTCCGCTTAGACAAGGAAAATCTATATCTTCGATTATTGAAAAGGCAATACAAGCTAAATTCAAAGTTCGTAGCGGTATGGATACTATTGATAAGTTTAAGCAAATAGATGAACATAATAATCGAAGTATGATTACAATTGGCGGATAACTTTTACCTCAAGCTCTTATTACTGACAAATATCATAGTAGTTCAATAATAACCGAGTTAATTTTAGAATATAAAACTTAGCTACAATGAAAAACATTTTGCTTCCCACAGATTTTTCTGACAATTCGAAGAATGCCATTAACTATGCTATGGAGTTTTTTAAAAAAGAACTTTGCACTTTTTATGTTCTTAATGTTCAAAAAGCTTCCAGCTACACTACAGACGACCTTATGGCTGCACCTGCCAACACTTCGATCCATGAATCAGTATTAAGCGATGTAAAAAAGAAACTGAATATCCTGGTAGACCAACTAAAATCTAGCTATTCAGACGAAAATTATACGTTTCACACCATAACAGATTATGATATCTTTACAGACGCTATTAATCAAACTGTAACCTCTAAAAACATTGATCTTATTGTGATGGGAACCAATGGTGCTACAGGAGCAGCAGAGGTAGTTTTTGGAAGTAATACACTTAATGTGATTCGAAAAGTTGATTGCCCCGTAATTGCTATTCCACAAGGATATACATTTAAACAACCTAAAATTATTTTGTATACTATAGATGAAATGGATCATTTTAATACTGATGGCATCGAACCTTTAATGGACACTTTGATCAAGTATAAATCTTCATTAAGAATTCTTAAAATTAAAGAAGATGATACCGTAACAGTAGCTGATTTTGATGATAAAAAGCATATGAAAGAGTTTTTCAAAAATATTAATCATACCTTTCATTCTATTGTAAATGTCCCAATAGCCTTAGCTATTAATAGCTTTGTGCAAATCATGGATATTGATCTTACTGCTATGTTCATAAAAAGAGAAACATTTATGGAACGTTTTTTTAAAGGCTCTGAAACTTCTAAAATTAGCTACGGGACCCGTGTTCCTTTGCTAATTATGCATAGCTAATACTATCTAAACCATTTGTTTTTGATGATTTTTTTTATTGTCCTTACCCTATATATCATTGTTGGAATTTTTATCATCATCAGACTATTATTAAATGGAATTAGACCTACCAACACATTAGCATGGATGCTTGCTATCTTTACAATTCCTGTTGGGGGAATATTTTTATATTTGATGCTCGGCAGAAACCGAAGAAAAAACAAACTATTTACATTAAGACATACTCCAAAAGTAGCTTCTTATATAAAGAAGGCATTACAACACCATGTCCCTATAACCAAAGAAGAATACAGTGAACATCAAAAGCTCATTTCTTTAATTACCAAGAACTCCTACTTCGCTCCCTGTTCTGGAAATGACGTACAGCTTCTGAAAAATGGAGATGTCACTTTTAAAGCTATTTTTGAAGCCTTAAATGAAGCTCAAGATTTTATTCACTTTGAATATTACATCTTTGAAGAAGGCGAATTAACAAGAAACCTTTTTGAGCTTTTTCAGGATAAGATCCAGCACGGAGTCAAAATTCGCATAATCTACGATGGTATCGGCAGTTTATCTCTTAGTAAAAGATACATAAAAAAACTACAAAATATTGGTGTAGAAATCTATCGTTTTTTACCCATACGATTTGGCAAATTTTTAACCTCGATAAACTATCGTAATCATCGTAAAATTATTGTAGTCGATAACAAAATTGCATTTACAGGCGGTATCAATGTCTCTGATAAATATGTGAAAGGAGATCCTCATCTGGGGATCTGGCATGATATGCATTTGCAGTTAAAAGGTCCCGTTGTACATAGTCTACAAACCATCTTTGCTTTAGACTGGTATTTTATAACCAACAAAGATGATATTTTTGACACGGCCTATTTCTCTCATTATCCAAAAATTGGAGAATCAACAGTACAAATTGTTCATAGTGGTCCCGATTCTGATTTCTCTGCAACTCAACAATTGTTTTTTTCGATGATCAATGAAGCCCATGATTATGTCTATATCACTAATCCTTATATTATTCCTGGAGAGTCTATTTTAGAATCATTACAGGTGGCAGCATTAAGTGGCGTAGATGTTCGTCTGCTACTATCTGAGAGTTCTGATAGTGAAATAGTGCGTTGGTGTGTACGTTCTTATTTTGAAAGATTATTACACGCGGGTGTCAAAATTTATCTATTCCCAGAAGGTTTTTTACACAGTAAAACTATTGTAGCAGATGATACGGTTTCATCGGTAGGAACGACAAACTTAGATATAAGAAGTTTTGAACAGAATTACGAAGTTAATGCGGTAATTTATGATGATTCTTTTGCATTAGCACTAAAAAATGATTTTTTGAGTGATTGTAGTAAAAGCATTCAACTAAACTATAATACCTTTGTAAAAAGGCCTTGGCAAGATAAATTAAAAGAAGGAGTTGCAAAGATCTTCAGCCCGGTTTTATAATGTAAAACAATGAAAATTTCAGAAAACATAGGACTGGTTTTATCTGGAGGTGGCTTCAAGGGTGTTGCGCACATTGGTGCTATACAAGCTTTGGAAGAAGCTCAAATAATACCTAAATATATTTCTGGTACAAGTGCTGGGGCTTTGGTAGGCGCTCTGTATGCAGGTGGGTATACTACAAAGGAGATCAAAAGCTTTTTTAAAAAGACCTCTTTACTTAAATTTAATCGGTTTACTCGTAAAAAAGCAGGCTTTTTGGATTCAGAAAAATTTCAGGACGATCTTAATGTCTTTTTTCCTGAAAATTCTTTTGAAACATTACAAAAAAAATTATTTGTGACAGCTACAAACCTTGTCGAAGGTACTACTAAAGTTTTCAGCAAAGGACCACTCATTAAGCCCTTATTGGCTTCAGCCGCATTCCCGGGGGTATTTACACCTGTTATGATTGATCAAGAATTATATGCGGACGGCGGAATTTTGGATAACTTCCCGATAGATCCCCTAGAAAAAAAATGTGATGTGATTGTTGGTATTGATGTAACACCAATTAAAAAGCCTAAAATTACAGATTTTAAACATTCATATAATGTAATGCAACGAGCTTATTATCTAAGGGCAATGCCCAATGCAGAAATAAAATTTAAACGTTGTGATATTATTATACAACCAAAAAAACTAATAAATCACGGTTTGTTTAGTAATAACAGTTTGGATGAAGTGTATGATATTGGGTATCAGGAAGCCAAGCAGCAAATAGAAATATTTCTTAAAAATCAGAAACAATGATTCAGGAATTAAAAGATAATTATGGTCACTTCTTTGAAGAAGAGCTTTTAAAAGAAATTAACCAAGTTGGAACTTTTAAGGAAGTTACAGAAGGTTTTCACTTAATAAAACCAGGAAGCTATATAAAATCAATGCCTCTAATCATTAGCGGCGCAATCAAAATCTTAAGGGAAGATAATGATGGAGATGAATTATTACTTTATTTTTTAGAAAAAGGAGATACCTGTGCAATGACCCTATCCTGCTGCTTAGGACATCATAAAAGTGAAATCAAAGCTATTGCAGAAACTGATGCAAAGCTCGTTATGATTCCCGTAGAAAAAATGGAAGAATGGACCGTAAAATATAAATCATGGAGGAATTTTGTATTTGACAGTTATCATAAACGATTAATAGAAGCAATTGAAACGATAGACAGTATTGCTTTTCTTAAAATGGATAATCGATTGCTAAAATACCTTAAAGACAAAACTAAAGTTAAGAGTGACTCTATCATTAACAATACACATCAGGAAATAGCCTATGATCTTCATACCTCAAGAGTAGTTATCTCCAGACTGCTTAAAAAACTAGAAAATGATGGTAAAGTTAAACTCAATAGAAATAATATTGAAGTCATACATATTTAAAACTCTGTAACAAATGTTACAGCTTTGCCCAATACTAGAAGTTATTTTTGACAAAAAATTAATTGATGGAAATATCAGAAGTATTGGGATATGCCGGTGCGCTGGCTATAGGAATTGTATTAGGATTAATTGGCGGTGGCGGCTCTATACTAACCGTTCCGGTATTTGTTTATCTTATGCATATTAATCCAATTACTGCAACTGCTTATTCTCTTTTTGTGGTCGGAGTTTCTGCATTAGTAGGGGCTATTAATAACTTGCGAAAAGGATTAGTAAGTTTTCGTACTGCAATTGTATTTGCTGTTCCGGCCTTCATCGCAGTATACACCACCAGAAAATATGCAGTCCCAGCAATTCCAGATCATCTTTTTACTATCGGAAAGTTTATGATGACCAAGGAAGTAGGAATCATGATATTTTTTGCAATAATTATGTTACTGGCATCTCTATCAATGATAAAGAATACCAAAAAGAATATAGAACAAAAGACCAAAATACAGTATAACTATCCTTTAATTTTGATTGAAGGGGCAGTTGTAGGCTTTTTAACAGGAATTGTTGGTGCAGGTGGTGGTTTTTTAATCATTCCAGCTTTGGTATTATTGGCAAAATTACCTATGAAGAAAGCGGTTGCAACATCATTATTGATCATTGCAATAAAATCTCTGATCGGTTTCATTGGTGATGTTGAAAACTTACAAATAGAATGGAACTTTTTATTAATATTCACCGCTATATCAATCATTGGAATTTTCATAGGAATGTACATGTCAAACTATATAGAAGGAAAAAAACTAGAAAAAGGATTTGGTTGGTTTGTTTTGGTTATGGGCATCTATATTATTGTTAAAGAACTAACCTAAACTTGGCTTTGTGACAATTGTTACTGATTTGAAATAATAATTGCATTATTTTTGACAAATAAATAATAAACAAAAGGTGTCTCTACTTAAACTAGAGGATACTCAAAAAATAAAACAGATGAAAATAGAACAAATATATACAGGATGTCTGGCACAAGGAGCTTATTATATCGAAAGCAACGGTGAAGTTGCTATTATAGACCCCTTAAGGGAGATTAAGCCATACATCGAAAAAGCAGATGAAGATAACGCCAAAATTAAATACATTTTTGAAACTCATTTTCATGCAGATTTTGTAAGCGGCCATGTTACTTTGGCTAAAGAAACAGGTGCTGATATTATATTCGGACCTCAGGCAAATCCGTCTTTTGAAGCTATTATTGCAAAAGATGGTCAAGAATTTAAATTGGGCGATATCACGATAATCGCATTGCACACTCCAGGTCATACTATAGAAAGTACTACCTATCTTCTTAAAGATAAGGATGGTAAAGATCATGCTATCTTTAGCGGGGATACTCTGTTTTTAGGAGATGTAGGTCGACCAGATCTTGCCCAGAAAGCTGCACATATGACCCAAGAAGAATTAGCTGAGACACTTTTTGACAGCTTACGCAATAAAATCATGCCCCTGGCTGACGATGTAATTGTTTATCCCGCCCACGGCGCTGGTTCTGCATGCGGTAAAAATATGATGAAAGAAACTGTAGATACCCTAGGTAATCAGAAGAAAATGAATTATGCCCTTCGGGCAGATATGACCAAAGAAGAATTTGTGAAAGAAGTTACTGAAGGGTTGTTACCACCCCCTTTATATTTTCCCCTAAATGTAAAAATGAACAAGGAGGGATACGAAGATATTGACAAAGTGATAGAACAAGGCACAAGACCGTTATCTCCCGAAGAATTTGAAAAACTTGCAAATGAAACCGGAGCGGTTGTACTTGACGTAAGACATCAAAATGAATACATAAAAGGACATATCCCCAGATCTATTTTTATTGGAATAGATGGTAGTTTTGCTCCTTGGGTTGGAGCTTTAATTGCAGATGTAGAACAACCTATTTTATTGGTAGCACCAAAAGATCGAGTTGAAGAAGCAATTACTCGACTATCGCGTGTGGGATTTGACAAAACTTTGGGATATTTAGAGGGTGGATTCGAAGCTTGGAAAACCGAGGGTAAAGATTATGATACCATCACTTCGATTTCAGCTTCCGAATTTAAAGATATTGTAGATACGAAAGAAATCCCTGTCTTTGATGTTCGTAAAGAGAGTGAATTTGTTGCTGAACATATGGATAAAGCACATAATACTCCTTTAGACTATATTAATGATTATTTAACAGAATTTCCTGATGACCAAACTTTTTATATGCATTGTGCAGGAGGATATCGCTCTGTAATTGCAGCTTCTATTTTAAAGAGTCGTGGTATTCACAACCTTATCGATGTGGCAGGAGGTTTTAAGGACATAAAAGAAGTAGGCATTCATACCACAGATTATGTGTGTCCTACTACTTTGAAGTAAGAAAAGGGAATTGATGAGTGATTTTAATAAGAAAGAACATTGGGAAACGATCTATAAAACCAAAGATCTTAAAAATGTTGGCTGGTATCAGGATACCCCAAAAGTTTCTTTAGATTTTATAACATATTTTCACCTTCCTAAAACAGCAAAAATAATCGATGTAGGTGGTGGTGATAGTCTTTTGGTAGATCATTTGCTTGATCTTGGTTATGAAGACATTACCGTGCTTGACATTTCAGAGGCTGCTATAGCTAAGGCCAAGAAAAGATTAGAAAGACGGGCAGAGAAAGTTAAATGGATTAATGCAAACATTGCACATTTCGTACCCGACGAGAAGTATGACCTATGGCATGATCGTGCTACGTTTCATTTTCTTACTGATAAAAATGAAATTAATCATTATAAAAATGCTATTCGAGAGGGTATTGCGCCGGGAGCTGCTTTGGTTATAGGCACCTTTTCAGAAAGTGGCCCTGAAAAATGTAGTGGCATTCCAATTACCCGATATTCCAAAGAGTCATTAAATGAACAATTTAAAGACCATTTTAAAAAGGTAAAATGTACGTATACCGACCACAAAACACCTTTTAATACCACACAAAACTTTATCTTTTGTGGTTTTAAAAAATAATTAAGGTTATGTAACATAAGTTACTGATATCGTCACTGAATTTTAATTTCTTTGCCTTAAAATATGCTACAAATGAATTGGATATATGATCCCTGGCCTTGGTACATCTCGGGTCCATTAATTACACTGATAATGGTTACCCTGTTAATGATTGGCAAACGATTTGGTATGTCATCAAATCTTAGAACCCTCTGTACGATTTGTGGCGCAGATAAAGCGGCCGATTTTTTTAAATTCGACTGGAAAGCACAACGCTGGAACCTCATCGTAGTAATAGGAGTTATTATAGGAGGTTTTATTGCCAACAACTTTTTATCCAATGATACATCGGTAGACCTGAATCCTAAAGTAATAACCGATCTTCAAGCCAAAGGTTTTGAAAGTGCCGGAACGGCATACATGCCCGATATGTTATTTTCTAATGGAGCTTTAACCGATCCAAAAGCACTAACATTACTTATCATCGGAGGATTACTGGTAGGCTTTGGTGCACGTTATGCTGGCGGATGTACTTCTGGTCATGCAATATCGGGACTTAGCGATCTACAGATTCCATCACTTATAGCGGTGATAGGCTTTTTTATAGGAGGTCTGGTGATGATACATTTTATTTTCCCCTTAATTTTTTAATACTATGCGTTCAATTATATATTTAGTTATCGGTATTTTTTTCGGGATTGTTTTGTTTAAATCTGAAGCTGCTTCCTGGTTTAGGATTTATGAGATGTTCAAATTTGGTTCTTTTCATATGTATGGAATCATTGGTTCTGCAGTTACGTTGGGTATCATTTTAGTTCAGCTCATTAAAAAGTACAATATAAAATCTGTTTATGGGGAACCTGTTGTAATTCCCCCCAAGGCAAGAAGTATTAAGAGATATTTATTTGGTGGAATTCTTTTTGGATTAGGATGGGCTCTTGCGGGAGCTTGCCCAGGGCCAATGTTTGTGCTTTTGGGAGCAGGTTACCTTCCCATATTTATTGTCATAGTTTCGGCAATATTTGGAACCTTTCTTTATGGTGCACTTAAGGATAAACTACCTCACTAATTCTAATGTAAGTTCATTTTTACTTTCTTTCTCTTGTTCCCAGCAGTTAATATTATAAAATGTGGTTTCGGCAATATTTGTTAATGCTTCTTGTGTAGCAAAAGCCTGATGAGGAGTCAGAAATACATTAGGTAAATCAATTAACTTTTGTAACCTTTTGTCTTCTGGTTTATTTTTAGAATGATTATAGAAAAAAATACCTCCTTCATGTTCATATACATCGGTACCATATCCAGCAATTCTTTTTAATTCTAACGCTTTAATCAGATCTTCGGTTTTCACAACAGCTCCTCTTGCAATATTGATCAATATTGCATTCTTTTTCATCTTCTGAATTGCATTTATATTGATCATATGGTGCGTTTGGGTGGTTAAGGGCGTGCACAGAAATATGATATCAGACTGCTCATAGATATTTTCCAAATTGGTATAAATCGCATTATATTCTGTCCTCACATTATTATCTTCATTAATATCATTTGCCAATATATTACAACCAAATCCATGCATTATTTTAGCAACAACCCTTCCTATTCTTCCGGTGCCAATAATGCCTGTTGTTTTTTTATTAATATCGAATCCAACCAAGTTGCTAAGAGAAAAATTATACTCTTTTACTTGTATGCTTGATTGTACCAGTTTTCGGTTAAGGGCAAGTAATAACCCTACAGCATGTTCGGCAATGGCATGTGGTGAATATCCTGCTGAATTTGCCACCTTGAATCCTAGTTTTTTTGCCTTGGGTAGATTAATGTTGTCATAACCTGTTGAACGAAGTGCAATATAGTTTACTCCAAAATCTTTTAGTCTTTCCAATACCGAGGAAGAAGCATCATCTGCAGAAAAAATTGAAACCACATCAAAACCTAAAGCAAGTCGTGCTGTTTTGCTTGTAAGCCGTTCAGGAATATACTTTATTCGATGTACTTCGTTGTTTGCCTTTTCTAAAAAAGGAATTTCAAAATCCTTGGCACTATATATCAAGACCTTCATCGGGTAGTTCTTCTAAAATTAATAATTGTTGTCCTTTAAGTGCCCAAATTAATACTTTTACATAATCGCTTATGGCTTTTTTGGTGTTTTCGGGTTCTGTAATATCTATCGATCCTTTCCAGATTAACTCTCTTTCTTTATCTGGGCAAATGCAATAAAGAGATGACTCTGCGTGAAAAATTTGATATTCTTCATAATACTCTTCATCGTGATATATTTCCTGATTCTCATAATAATCATCTCGAAAACTTTTGAAAGTCTTATCCAGGTTTCTATAGGCTTTAACTACAGTCACTTTGTCTTCTACTCCCAACACTTTAGAAAGCAAAATAGCATCAAATCCTTCTTTTATTAGATTTTCTTCTAAAGCCATTAATTCATCTTCGGTTTTTGGGGATGTGGTAAAATTTTTCTCAAAGAAATCCATACTTCTTACTGAATTAACCCCGTTTTTTTTCAACTCTGAAGCCAGTTTTCTTTCGAATATTTTTCGATTAGCATCATCTGGTGTTATTCCTATGACCAAAACCTTTTGAGCTTCAAAGGTGTCAATATCAGGGTTCTTCCAGTTTTCGACTAACTCACTAGAAGTACAACCAAAAAGTAACCCTACAACAAGCAGCAAGTATATAAATGATGTGTTCATGTTTTCTTAGTTTATTTTATTATTTTATCTAATCTTTCTACTACGATACTGGTGTACTTGGGTGTTTTTTCTATAATAGATTCGCCAGATATTACATCGACATCTTTTAATGCAATATTACTACTCCCAACAGTAGAAAGAATAATGAGTTTATCCAATTGATCTGGATGATTTTTAATGAATTTTTTAACATTTCGAGGAGGGCTTCCATACTCCCAGGAATTAATGATAACCAAGGCATCCCACTTATCAATGTTTACCGTAAACATCATGTATACATCAATAACCTTGAAATAGATAGTATCTTTTTGGTAATGCCTGAGGATCCCTTGAACTAATGAATCTTTAAATCTACTCCCTTGTGATGCAATCAGGACTTTGGTTTGTAACTTAGGGCTGTTTACCTCAAAAGGTATTACTGTATCCATAGAATACCTATACTCATACCACACCCAAAATCCTGCAAATAGTATTACTATAGAAATGAAAACTATCTTTAGAAAACGTTTTACCAAAATATTCTAATTTAATAATCGTTTTTGTTTGCTTTGCTTCATAATTGTTTTGATCAACTCAAAAATCTTTCTTTTAACTTCTTTATATTCATTAAGATATTCGCTTACCTCAACGAGTAACTCTCGATGATGTTCTTTGTATTCTTTTTCTTCTGCCGGCTGATCAACTCCATCGACCAATATAGTGAGCTCATTGTAGTGGTTGATAATTTTCTTAAGCAAAGGTTCTAAAACTTTTCTTTTTTTAGATAAATCATTTACTACTTGCTTACTTTTCTCAAAAGTTTCCCCCGATATAAGTTGTAATGTATTATCTTCTATAAGTTCATCTAAAAAATGTTGCTCATCTTTGATAAATTTAAGCTCGGATATCCAATATAACGATGCCTCATGTAATTCTTCAGGGCTTCTCCATTCTACATATTTTACATTTGGTTTTTTTGATTTCATAATTTTAATATTTGAATAAAAAAAGGCAGAAAATAATACCCCCATTTTTTTCTGCCTTTGTTAAGGTTAAGCTATATCAATTATTCTTTTTGGTGGTTCTTTAGCCTCTTCTTTTTTAATAAGATTAAGTGTAAGAATCCCATCTTTATATTTAGCTTTAACCTTTTCATTTTGATCTACACTAGTAGGTAACTGTAACATTCTATCAAACGAGTTATAGTTAAATTCTCTACGCGTATATTCTTCTTCTTCTTCTACTTCTTCCTTGCTGCTTTTTGCTCGAATATGAAGCATATCATTTTCCATTGTTACTTCAATATCCTTTTTTGAAAAGCCAGGTACCGCGAGTTCAATTTCAAAGTCATCCTTATGTTCTTTGACATTCATTGCAGGAAGATTGCTATCTCTTACAAAAAAATCATCTGCAAAAAAATCATCTGTGTCCAACCATGTAGCAATCCTGTCGTTGAACCAAGGAAATCTGTTCTTGTTAAATTTAATTAGTGACATTGTTTTTACGTTTTTGATGTTATTAATTGATTTTAAGTGTCTTAAAGTTAGTCTGGGCAACACTTTATTAAAATGATAATTATCAGTTTGTAAATTTTTAACTTTTCTCCTTTTTCTTCTTCAGGATTCCACCCGCATATCCAAATACTTTAGATTTTAATTCTCTAAAGTTTTTATAGAACTTGCTATAGGTAATTTTTAAAGATTCATGCTCCTGATAATATTCGTGATCGCAGGAAATTGTATCGCATTCAAGCATCCCGCCCAGTTGGCTTTCATGTTTTCTGATACTTTTATGCAGGCTTTCTATTTCTTCTTCAACTTTTTTGAGTTGTTCTTTGTACTCCTGTAATCGTTCAAAAAGATTAGGTGTAGTAGGTTCGAATACATATGAATTAAGTAATTGATAAATAAATTGAAGTTCTCCTTCAATAAAGTACAGGCTTGATTTCCATTCTAGAGCGTCTAGGTGAATATCTTTCAACTGTTTTTCAGATGTAGATTTTATAGTAGTTTTCATTTTTCAGGTTTTAAAACTTGAGAATAATGTACAGAAATGCAATAGAAATGGAAATGATAATTATCAGGTTATTAAATCTTTATGAAATAATTAAGACACTGTTCTTTTTATCAAAGTAGAACCTCAATCGATTCGTACAACTTGGGAATATAAACCCTCCATTGATAGGTATCTTGTATTTTAACTCGTAATGTATCGGCTGCGGTAGCTTCACCATGTATCAGAAATACTTTTTCCGGAATATTTTTGATCTCGCTCATCCAATCTAATAATTCTTTTTGATCTGCATGAGCCGACAAGCTTTCTATTTGATGTACTTTGGCACTTACCGGATAATATTTACCAAATAGTTTAATCTCATGAGCGCCCTCCTGAAGTAATCTGCCCCTGGTTCCTTCTGCCTGATAACCAACTAAAACTATAGAAGTTGTCGGATTATCTACCAGCTGTTTTAGATAGGTTAGCACCCTTCCTCCTGTTACCATGCCACTTCCTGCAATCACAATTTTTGGTCGGGGGTTATCAATTACCTCCCAGGTTTCTCGGTATGAAGTTACAATATTGATATGATTACATATTGCATGATATTCATTTAAGGGTAATTTATGCCAATCGGGAAAAAGCTCAAAAACTGATAGCACGTTGTTACCCATTGGGCTGTCTACAAATATCGGGATATTAGGTATCCTGTTTTTTTGAAACAGTTTCCATAATAAAAACATTAAGGTTTGAAGTCTTTCTACAGCAAACGAAGGAATAATCAATGTACCTTTTTCATAGAGCGTTGTAGTAATAAGTTCGATTAGTTTCTCTTCGATATCTTCTTCTGGGTGTAGTTTATTACCATAGGTACTCTCTACAAAAAGATAATCTGCCCACCTTGGCCTATTAGGATCTCGAAGTAACAAATCATCGTTTCTTCCTATATCACCCGAGAAAACAAATACTTTACCATATAAATTTACTTCTATATAAGTAGCACCAATAATATGACCATTATACTGAAACCTATATTGAATGTCTCGCGATAGAGAAATCCAAACATCTTTCTGTTTGCTTTTAAAATGTCGAATAGTTTTTTCAGCATCTTTTTCGGTATAAAACGGTAAAGCCGGATCATGTCTTGAATACCCTTCTTTATTTGCTCTTTCGGCTTCTTCTTCATGTATTTTTGCACTATCTCTTAAAATAATTTCTGTAATAGCAAGGGTAGGTGTGGTTCCTATTATCTCTCCTGTAAATCCTTGTTTTACCAGTCTGGGGAGATAACCCGTATGATCCAGATGCCCATGGGTAAGTAAAACGACATCAATATCTTCTGCATTAATAGGAAGGTTTTTCCAATTTAACTCACGTAACTCTTTTAATCCTTGAAACATCCCACAATCAATTAACACGTTTTTTTGAGGTGTCTCTATGTAAAATTTTGACCCGGTTACAGTGCCTGCAGCACCAAGAAAATAGATTTTAATTGTAGGCATGACCGCTATTTTTATACTTTACATAACATTTTGATTTCATTTAGGATTTTCTGTTTACGTTGTTCTGAAACCCCAAGGTGATCCAAATAAAAAACATCATCCAGTAACTGTTTGCACAACACAATATCCCGACTTAATAGAAATTGTTTTTCACGATTCATTAATAACGTTGAAACTGTTATTGGATATAACCCTAGGCGATCAATCCTATCTTTCAGTCCGTTTTCTTTTGGATGGTCCCAACTAAGTAAATACAATCCTGCACATTCACCAAATTGAATTGCATCTTTGGTGAAACGGGTATTGGTTACTACCCAACCCTCATCAGGAATCATTCTGCCGTTGTTTTGATCTCGATTAAGAGCTATAATGTCCTGATATCTCGAATGGATATAAAGTGGAACTTTTACATTGCACTTGCGTCCTTCTTCTCCATGAAATTTACATTCGACAACCAAATATTCACTATTCTTTCTGGCAACGACATCGACCTCATGGGGTACACATTTACCTTTTACAATTTGACCTACTACTGTATTGTAACCAGAATATTGTAATACTGCACCCACAAAACGTTCAAAAGGAAAGCCTGTTGGTCCAAGTTCATAAATAGCTTTTTTAAGTTTATATTTTGAGGCAAAAACTGATTTTCTCTTTTTAAGTAACGCAAAAGCCCGATTGTAGATCTCTTTTGTAGAAATTCCCTGGTATAATTCATCTCGAACTGTATCGAGAATATATTCGATTGCGGGATCATCTGCGCCACTTCGTTTTAAAGAATTACGAAGTTTATGAAGTGAAAATTTTACTCTTTCACCAGAAGACTTAATAATATCAAAATCTTGGTTTTTCATACACAAATATTTCCACAAAAAGACGACTCAACCCATACCAGGCTGAGTCGTTTGTTCAAAACTTAACTAGAAAAAATTATAGAATATAATAATCAAAATTATGTCATATTCTGTTTATGCTTTTTGAAATAATCTCTCACCAAAGCTTTTGTTTGATTATCGGTCATACTATCTGCCTTAAAAACACCCTCAATCTTATTAGAGATACTTTTATGGTTTTCTTTTAACTCCCTATTAAATTTTTCACCTGCTTCGGCAGGTCCAAAAATGACTACTTTATCGGCGTCTTTTATTAAGGGGATTATTTCTGTAAAATAAATTTTAAACTGATTTTTTTCGCGTTCCAAATATTTACTATCCTGAACCACATCTTGTGGTCCCCCTTTAAATCGTGTTCCTGATCCGCCATGTATACGAAAATTTTCAATACCTGATTGAATTGTTGTTATATCCTCACCATCATCTTTTATTGTAATAATATGAGCTTTTTCTTTGTCCATCCAGACTCCTATATTTTTCATATTCTAATATTTTAGTTTCTTAAATCATGCAATGCTAACACGGGAACTTTGGCATACCTTCCTAAACTTTTTATCATTGGTCTAGAAAATATACTACCAAAAAAGCTATGCTTTCTATTAAAAAAAGCAATCATATCACTTTCTCTACTCTCTACAAAACAACGTACTGCAGAAGAGGCATCCAGATTATGCAGCGTATGAAAGGAATATTTTAGTCCTTCAAAATACTCCTGAAGCAACTTTTTGTTATTTTCTTGATCTTCATCAAGGGCATCACCATCTGATGCATGTAAAATACGAATTGATGCATCGCTTATTTTTGCCACTTCTATAATATCTCGAAGTTCTCGTTGTTTAAAGTTCAATTTGTAATCTGTAGGAAATACAATTTCTTGCAAATCTTTATAAACTGCATCTTCTGGTATCGCCATCACAGGGCAGCTTCTCGATTTTTCCATAACCAGAACTGTGTTGCTACCAAAAACTACATCTATCGCATCTGTTGAACCTTTTGTTCCCATTATAATCAACTGTATGTCCTGTTTGTCTACGACATCCTTAATGGCTTCCAAGAGGCTATTAAATTGAGAAACCATATAAAATTTATGATTAGGATATTCGTCCTTAAAAGATAATCGTTCAAGAATCTTGGATAATCCTTGTTCTGATTTTTCTTTGGCTTCTTCAAACAGCTTTTCTCCAGGCTCTGGCACCATCATACTTTCTAGAGCATACCCCGTAGCATTAAAAGCATTAAGTATGTAAAAATCACAAGTTTCATTTTTATATAATTCTATGGCATATTCAATGGCGTTCCATGCATTTTTTGAAAAATCTGTAGGTAGCAAGATTTTCTTTTTCATCACTTAGGTGTTTAAGGTTTACACTATAAATTTATGGGTATGGCCTTATGAAAACTATGATAATTATCAGCTGGCTGTTGGAATTACCAAAAAGGGTATGGCTGCTTCAAATCCTATTTTTTTTACTACAGGTTCGCGCGTAACACTTTCTATAAGACTATGCCTATAACGTAGCATAACCAGCATGTTGATATTCATCTTATCTATAAATGCTTTGATCACTTCGGCTTTTTGATCAAATCTTGATACCCAGTGCATACTAAAGTTATAATCTTTTAGATGTTCTTTAAGTTTCTTAAAATTATGCTCCTGTACTTCATCTAACTTCTCTTCCTCATGGATATGCATAATTCTAATATTAGAATTAAATAATGATGCCATTTTCATTAATGGTTCTAATTCATCCTGGCTATAAAACCTTCTAAAATCTGTAGCAAAAGCAATTTCGATAGGTTTCTCAAAATCAAATTCATCAGGAACAGCAAGTACTGCACAATTTTTGATCTTTTTAATAACTTTAACAGTGTTACTTCCCATAAAAACATCCTTAATACCACTAACCCCTTTGGTGCCCATAATCACAAGATCTATGTCTTTGCTCTTTATCGTTTTATTAATGGTTTCTGTTAGTTTTTTGGAAACCGATATGGTCTCAAAAGTATGGTTAAAGTCTTCTGTATCTCTTACTATGGAATGTAAGGTTTCTGTAAGTCTTTCCTGAGACTCATTGCTTAATTGCTGGTACAAAAGATCTCCTTTACTCGTATTAATCCTGCTTGTCAAAACGGGAGTGTCAACATCAAACGTGTTTAGGATAAAAAATTCACAAGACTCATTTTGAAACAACCGAGTTGCATAAAAGAGCGCACTATAAGCATTACTAGAAAAATCTGTAGGAACAAGTATACGTTTCATCTCTTAGAATTTTATTTTTTATCTTGAATTTTGGTCAGAAAACGAGACCGCGGCACAGTCTTCAAAATTAAACTCATCGGGAACGGCCAACACAGGGCAACACTTTATCCTTTGAATAATATTAGAAGTATTGCTTCCTATAAAAAAACCTTTGGCTCCGGTAGCCCCTTTCGTTCCCATAACTATTAAATCGACACCTTTATCTTTTACTGTTTCTTCAATAGTTTCCAGTAGTTTATTAGTTCCTGAAATTGTCTCAAAAGTATGATCAAAGTCTTCTGTATCCCTAATAATAGAATGAAATGTTTCCATTAATTTTTCATGAGGCTCTCGACTTATTTGTTGATCTGAGTAAGAGTTATCAATAATACTGGTTAAAATAGGTGCTTCTACTTCAGAAGTATGAAGAATATAAAACAGGCAAGACTCATTTTTAAACAAGCGGGTTGCATAATAGAGTGCGTTGTATGCATTGTCTGAAAAGTCAGTAGGAACAAGTATACGTTTCATGATATATGTTTTATAAATTAAAAACATAAAACTATTCCCAAAACATGAGAAATTCTATGACAATTCTCAGTTATCAGAAGGAATCACCAAAAAGGGAATAGTTGTGTGAAACGTCAGTTTTTTTATGACTGCTTCTCGAGTTAATCGTTCTATAAAACTATGTTCGTAATTAATCATTGCCAGTATGTCAATCTCAAGTTCTTCTACAAATGCCTGGATCGCTTTTTCTATATTAGAAAAATCGCGAATAACATGAAAATCGTAGGTTACATCTTTAAAATAATGCTCAAGAGAACTAGAATTATAGCGCTGTACTTTTTCTAACTCTGGCTTGTCGTAGACATGTATCATTCTAATTGTAGCATCTTGATGTTTGGCAAGATTCAATATCGGTACTACCTCTGATCTAAAGTATATTCTTTCAAAATTAGTTGCAAAAGCGATTTTAGAAATATCTTCAAAAAAGGCTTCATCTGGCACTACAAGAATTGGACAATTATGAACACTCTTGATTATTCTATGCGTATTGCTCCCTAAGAAAATTTCCTTGGCTCCCGTAGCACCTTTGGTTCCGATTATAAGCATATCAAAATGACTATCTGCAGTCATTTCCTGTACTATTTTGGCCAACGAACCCGATTGTGAAAGAGTCTTGAATATATGCTCAGCACTTGGTTTAGAATTACGAATATCATCTAATATCATTTCTAAGCCTTCTTCTGATTTTATCCTAACTGCATCATAATAGTGTCCTACTCGTTTTGAGCTTACCGTGCTAATAAGTTGCACAGGTTTTACTTCATAAGTATTTAAAACATGAAACTCACAAGATATATTTTTAAATAATTCCATAGCATACAATATGGTGTTCCATGCATTGGCTGAAAAATCGGTTGGGATCAATATTCGCTTCATTTTTTTATGTTTTTAACTACTGGATTCGTTTTTCTGAAGGAATCACTAAAAAAGGAATATTAGTATGATATGCAATTTGATTGATAACAGGTTTGAACAAAAGATTTTCAAAAAACGAATGCTTATTATGAATCATTATCAATAAATTGATTTTATATTTTTTCTGAAATTTTTCTACGGCCTCTAATACATCAACGCCTTCTTCGATATGAAAAACATGCGCATTTCCTTTGAAATATTCATCCAAAAAACCTTTTATTTCCTTTTGATCTTCATTTAAGGGTACTCCATAATATGCATTTAAAATATTTAATCTACACACATGGACATCACATATTTCTTTTACAAGCGGCAGGTATTGATTGTTTTTACTAAAGTTATAGTCGGTAGGAAATAAAATATCTTTTGGCTCTTCATACTCAAAACCAGAAGGAATTGCAATAACAGGGCACTTCACTTTTTTTATAGTATACATGGTATGAGTGCCTATAAAAACTTCTTTAGCACCGGTTGCTCCTTTTGTCCCCATAACGATTAAGTCGATATCATATCTTTCAATAACATCTTTGATTTCACCAACCAGGATATTAAAAGAGGATAATCTTACAAATTCGTGTTTTGGGTTATTGAATTCTTTTTTGATCTTTTCTTCTGTTCGTTCTATATCTCTTTTTGAATTTATCATTGCCACATCTTCCATTCCATACATTGTTGGATTCTCTATAAGATACCCTGCATGATAGGAAACCGGGGTAAAAGTGTTCAGTAAATAAAAAGTTACTTTATCATTCTTAAAAAAATGCATAGCATATCTAATTGCGTTGTATGCGTTGTCTGAAAAATCTGTGGGTAATAAAATTCGTTTCATTGTATTATTTTTTTAGTATCGTTGTAAATTCTGCATCGTTAAAAATGGAATCTTAATATGCAATCCAATTTTATCGATAGTAGATTGATATAATATACTCTCAAGATAAGAGTGCCTTGAGTTCACCATTACCAAAAAATCTATTTTGTTGATCTCAATAAATTCGTTGATCGCCTTGGTAAGGTCCTTTGCCTCTATTCTATGAAATTTGAGTTCAGCATCGGATAATGATTCTTCTAAGAATGCTTTATTATCTTCTTGTCTAATTGAAAGCGTTTTGAATTTTGTGATGTGTAAAAAATTAATAGTCGACCTAAAACTTTTGGTAAGTGTGCTTAGTAACTTTAATTCTCTACGTTTAAAAGGTAACAGATAATCTGTTGGAAAAAGAATATTTTTTGGTTGATGGTAAGAATAACCATTTGGGATAGCCAAAACAGGGCATTTTACATACTTAAGCACCTGTAAGGTATTGCTTCCGAAAGTAAGATTTCTGTCATCTGTTTTACCCCTTGTGCCCATAATCAAAATATCTATATTTTCTTTATCCACTAAATCGTTGGCTTCGTCTATAAGAGTTCCAAATAGAGATAACGTTTGATATGTATGTCTTGGATTAGGAGATATGGTATTAATTTCATTAAGTATTTTGCCTAATTCCTTATTAGAGTTCTTTTGTACAGTATTTTTTAATTCATCAAAAATCTCTCTAGATACCAATGTATTATGATCGTATATTTCATCTGCATAGGCATGTATAATAAAAAAGTCGCTGCGCTCATACTTAAAAAGCTCTACAGCATAGCGAATCGCATTCATTGCGTTTTCTGAAAAATCTGTCGGTATCAATATCTTTCTCATTAAAAAGTGCTTGAAAAGGTTCTAATCAAAACTATATAATGGCCATAGCAGAAACTATGATTTTTGTCACCTATTATTTGATTTTGGCGAATTGTTAAGAGTATTTAAAACGAAAAATCACTACCTTAAAATAAAAAAAATGAAAATTTCTGCTATGCCTATGGTTTTTTTAACTTCGGTAATATTACTGTTAATTACAATCATGGTTGTAATGAATGTTAATTTTGGCTGGGTCTTTTATCTCACCTGTTTTGGTCAAATTATGGTCATTATCATGGTGTATAAAGTACTTCGGGATAAGTATATAACCCATAAAACATTTAAAGACTTTTATCAAGACCATTCTGTTAAAAATGATGATGAATAGCTCCTCATCAATATCTTTTCTTTAATCAAATCAATTATATGATAATTATCATATCCCATTAGGGTTTACTTTTTCAATTTTGTAGCAAAACAACGAGTCTATGATAGAGTCAACTTGTTTTCACTGCGGAAATGACTGCGGCAAAACAATTATAAACTTTGATCAAAAAGCATTTTGTTGCAATGGTTGTAAAACGGTATATGATATTTTTTCGAGTAATGATTTATCCGGTTATTATGACTTACAATCTGCTCCTGGAGCCATTCCTGAAACGATTGAAGGAAAATACGATTATCTCGATACTCCTAATATTATTGAAAGATTAGTAGAATTCGATGACGGGAACACTCAAATTATTACTCTTTATATTCCTCATATACATTGCAGTTCATGCATTTGGATTTTAGAGAATCTTCATAAGCTTCAGTCTGCGATTTCGGCATCACAAGTAAATTTCCCTAAGAAAACTGTTAGGATAACTTTTAATAAAGAACTACTTTCTCTTAAAGAAGCTGTTACACTTTTAAGTGCGATTGGATATGAGCCATATATCAGTCTTGATGATTACAGCGCAAAGGCAACGCAAATTAATCGAAGTCTGATCTACAAACTAGGTATTGCAGGCTTTGCTTTTGGTAACGTCATGTTTTTATCCTTTCCCGAATATTTTGAGGTAAAAGAATATTGGTTAGAACAATATAAGCATGTTTTTAGATGGCTCATGTTTGCATTTTCATTGCCCGTTGTATTGTATGCAGCGCAAGACTACTTTGTTTCTGCTTACAAAGGATTGCGATCCAAATTGTTGAATATAGATGTGCCTATCGCTTTAGGGATTCTGGTACTGTTTATTAGAAGCACAACAGAGATAATTTTTGATTTAGGAACTGGTTTTTTTGACAGTCTGACCGGGCTTGTTTTCTTTCTTCTTTTAGGAAAGTTTTTTCAACAGAAAACCTATTCATTTTTATCATTTGAAAGAGATTACAAATCCTATTTCCCTATTGCAGTTACTAGAATTGCTAAAGTAAAACAGAAGAAAAAAAGAACTGAAGAAAATATACAGGTTTATGATATAAAACAAGGAGACCGACTATTAATTAGAAATGAAGAATTAATTCCTGTAGATGCTATTTTAATTGAAGGTAATGCCCAAATCGACTATAGTTTTGTTACCGGCGAAAGTGAATCGGTTGCCAAAACCTCTGGTGAAAAACTGTTTGCAGGTGGAAGACAATTATCGGGAGCTATCGAAATTGAAGCCTTAAAATCTGTAGAACAAAGTTACCTCACTCAGTTATGGAGTAATGATGTTTTTAATAAGGACAAATCTGCATCTTTCACCAATTTAACCGATGTAATAAGTCAATATTTTACAATCGCTATTTTATGTATCGCCATTGTAGCAACCACGTTCTGGCTTTTTACAGATGCAACAAAAGCTATCAATGTATTTACAGCAGTACTTATTATTGCTTGCCCTTGTGCATTGGCCTTGGCAAGACCTTTTGCACTGGGAAACATTCTTAGAATCTTTGGGAAAAGAAAATTTTATCTTAAGAATTCTGATGTGATTGAACAATTAGCAAAGGCTAATACGATAATTTTTGATAAAACCGGCACCATAACTACCAACCAAAAAAGCAGTATCGAATATCAAGGATTACAATTATCTGTAGATGAAGAATCTTTGCTTAAAAATACGCTCAGAGCATCGAATCATCCATTAAGCAGATCGCTCTACAAAATCCTGGCCGGGCACAATATTTATACTTTAGATGAATTTCAGGAGCATACCGGAAAAGGAATTGAAGGTAAATCTGCACAAAATATAATTAAAATAGGTTCTCCCGGTTTTGTAGGAAAGGATCATCATTCTGAAACCCTGAATACAGCAGTACACATAAGTGCGAATAATAAGTACAAAGGACAATATATTTTTCATAATCAATATAGAAAAGGCATTAAAAAAGTATTTAAAACCTTATCAAAAACCTATAATCTATTTATTTTATCTGGGGATAATGAAGGTGAAAAAGTATATCTTCGACAATTGTTGCCAAAAAAAATAAAGCTATTATTCAATCAAAAGCCCGACGATAAACTCAATTATATCCATTCATTACAGCAACAAGGACAAAGCGTAATTATGATAGGCGATGGGTTAAACGATGCAGGCGCTTTGGCACAAAGTGATGTAGGTATTGCGATTTCAGAAAATGTAAATGTATTTTCTCCTGCTTGTGATGCAATTTTAGATGCTTCCCAATTTCAGAATATCACCAAGTATCTTAAAATTTCAAAAAATGTCATAAAGATTATTAAATCTAGTTTTGTCTTGTCGTTTTTATATAATTTAATTGGTCTTTATTTTGCCGTTACTGGTCAGTTATCTCCTATAATAGCCGCCATATTGATGCCGCTAAGTTCTATCTCAATAGTAGTATATGTAACTTTTTTAACCAATTTCTACAGCAGGAAATTAAAAGTCAAATAATGAATGCTTCAGAAGATCATAATCCTATAGAACACTTTCAGAAATGGTTTCACGAAGTGGAAACTGCGCATCCCAAAGATGAAGCTAATGCCATGCAGCTTTCGACAATAGGGTTAGATGGATTTCCAAAAAGTAGAATTGTTTTATTAAAACGATTTACCTGGGAAGGTTTTATCTTTTTTACGAATTACAATAGTGAAAAAGGATATGCAATTGCTAAAAACAACAAGGTCTCTATCTCTTTTAACTGGATAGCATCAAAGCGGGAAGTCTCTATTATGGGAAAAGCAGAAAAAATACCCAATAATTTATCCGAGGGATATTTTGAATCCAGACCCGAAGGAAGCAAATTGAGTGCATGGGCCTCTAACCAAAGTGCAATTATTCCCTCGCGTAAAGTACTCAAGGATCGTTTGGAAGATTTCGAAAATAAATTTAAAAACAAATCGATCCCAAAACCTGAATATTGGGGTGGTTATATTGTTAAACCTTATATAATGAAATTTATAGAGCATGAGACTCTAATGGGTTTCAACAAAGTTATTACATATAAGCTACAACCAAATTATGAATGGTCAAAGAATATTACATTCATTTTGAAATGAAATAACAATAACAACTTCATTGATCTCATCTAACATCTGGAAAAAATATTGCTAACCAAGGTTCTAAAATTCATCATAACTGACTTTCGGGATATGGAGAAAAAGCCTTCAATATTAATCGCACTATTCCTTCATTTTTTAAATAAATAAGAGAGGGCAATTCCCAAACATACTATGATCAAGGTAATTAGTAATTTTCTTCTTAAATTAAGTTTACCAGAGCTGATTTTCCTAATTTTTTTGGCTTAATGGGTTAGATATAGAGTACAAACAAAGTTCATAAAGAGATTAAAAAAAGATGACAAATATCATTTTATCCTTAGTGGAATAACTCAAACTTTGTACTAAGAAAACCAACAACCAGGTATAACCACATTTGCCTACTATTAAAAACTTACATTATGAAAGAGATCACCAAAATTCTTGTCCCGTTTGATTCTTCCACCACCACCACAAATGCTCTTGAATATGCAATCAATTTTGCTGGAGGCGACAAGACCATTAAAATTCTTCTAACTCATGTTTACCAATCTAAAGATACTTCTATCGAAAGTGAAATAGAAAGCAGTATAGAAAGAGTTAAAAAGGACTTCCCCGTTTTTAGAGGTACTATAGATTGGGTTATAAAATCGGGAGATTTGATTGACAACATCTTAGAAATTCAGAATGAGCATCAGGCTGACTTGATTATTATGGGGACCAAAGGTTCTCAAGAAGAAACAATAATGACCAACACTTCTAAACTGGTATTAGAAGCAGACTGTCCTGTAATTGTAATTCCAGAAAGCTCTAAAGAGTTTGCCATTACAAAAATAGCTTTAGTATTAGGAAAAAATGAAATCGATGACACTTCAGTCTTAGAAATACTTTTGGACATTGCAAGAAGATTTCATGCCGAAGTACATGTGCTTACCATTTGTAACGAAAAGGGAACATATGGCTATTCAGAAATAGATGAAAAGAATGAAAATATTCTGGAATACTATCTGGAAAAATTCTACTCGCACCATACTTTTCAGGAAAATGAAGATATTGAAAAAGGCATCTTTACCTATATTAACGATAAAGAAATTGATCTTTTGGCTATTTTACCAAGAATTCATGCTAAAAAAGATAAACCTTCAGAAGGTAGGCTAACAAAATTATTAACACTCCATACAGAAGTACCTCTTTTAACAATTGATTGAGCTGAAACAAGAAACTTTGTCGAAAAATTAATCAATTACATTAAGATGATTCTTTAGATAAGAATCATCTTAATTAAACTTCAAAAGAGATATCGAATGTATATCATGTTAATTATTTTTGGGATAACCATAGGGTTATTTATTTGGGGGAAATACCCACCAGATGTAGTAGCCTTGTTATCGATGCTTAGTTTATACCTTACCGGTATTTTAGATATCTCAGAAACCTTTAGCGGTTTTAGTAATTCGACAGTAATTATGATCGCTGCGCTTTTTATAATAGGAGAAGGTCTTTCGCAAACAGGATGGACCGCCATGGCTGGTAATAAATTTATCGAGTGGGCTGGTAAGAGTGTTCCTAAATTACTGGTGATTGTAACATTAGGATCAGGAGTATTATCTGGGTTTGTAAGTAATACTGGAACTGTTGCTACGCTACTCCCTGTGACTATTTCTGCAGCTTGGAATATAGGAACCTTGCCTTCCAAATTATTAATGCCTGTTGCTTTTGGTTCTAATACAGGAGGATTACTTACCTTAACAGGAACTCCTCCCAATATTATAGCAAGTAATGCTCTTATCGAACAAGGGTTTGACGGTTTTTCATTTTTTGAGTTTGGTTTAATTGGATTGCCATTATTAATTATCTCAATAGTCTATTTTAGGTATTTCGGTTACAAATTACTCCCCGAATATAAAACCAGAAATAGACCTGTTAATATAGATTCAGAGCTCCACAAATGGATTAAAGCATACCGAGTAGATCATAATTATTATAGACTTCGTGTTCGATCCATATCTCCGTTAATAGGAACCAAAATTGAAGACTGGGATTTTGAAAACAAGTATAACATTTCTATTATTCGATTAAAACGAAGACATCCTAACATGTTAAAAAGAACACCTGCTTTTATAGAATTTCCAAAAGAAGAAACAGAGTTTATGTATCATGATATTATTACAGTAAAAGGAGAAACAGAAGCTATTAATAAAATTATGATCGATTTTAGGTTAGGATTATGGAGATTGGATCCTATTGAGGAAGAACTAAAAAACAACCTGATTAATCAGGAAGTAGGAATGGCCGAAGTTATTGTAACTCCAAAATCACTATTTGTAGGTAGAAAAATTAAAATCGGTAATTATTTTGAGAGATTTGATATTCAGCTTTTGGGAGCTTCTAGAAACAATGAACCTCTTCAAGACAAAGAAATAACTGTAAAAGCTGGAGATGCTTTCCTGATCAGAGGTGCGTGGCATAATATTGGTGACCTTCAGGAAATGTATGAAAATCTGGTAATTTGCGGAAGCCCCGAAGGAATGGCCAGGAATGTGGAAAATCTTACCCCAAAGTCATTTATTGCATTAGGAACCTTGTTGTTAATGATTCTTTTATTGGTATTCAAGATTGTCCCTGGGGCAATAGCCGCTTTAATCTGTGCAGGTATTATATTGATAACCGGCTGTGTACCAATTTCAAAAGCTTATAAAGGAATAAGCTGGACAAGTGTTGTTATGATAGCGGGTATGATCCCTATGGGAATAGCATTGCAAAAAACAGGTGCAGCACAAATTGCTGCAGACAATCTGGTTACCTATTTAGGAGCTATTCATCCACTAGCTTTATTAGGAGGTATTTTCTTATTAACTACTGCTTTTAGTCAAACAATCAATAACTCTGCTACTGCTGTACTAATGGTGCCAATTGCAATTTTGGCAGCCACTAGTTTAGGCATTTCTCCTAAACCCGATATGATCACAGTAGCAATTAGCGCTTCGACAGCATTTCTCACTCCAGTAGGCACTACTACCAACGCTATGGTATTGTCGGCCGGAGGTTATAAATTCTTGGATTATGTAAAAGTGGGTGCCCCACTACTATTACTATTTTTTGCAATGACCCTTTTCCTGGTGCCAATTATTTGGCCCTTTTAACCAACAGTATTAAAAATTAAAATTATTAAAAATGGAAAACCTTTTAAAAACAAATGTAAACCTTGAGAAATATGGACTGAAAAATACAACAGTTCATTATAATCTCTCTCCTGAAAAACTTCAGGAAATTACAATCGAAAAAAAAATGGGGCGAGAGACTCCAAACGGAACCTTGGCTATTAACACAGGTGAGTTTACAGGAAGGTCTCCAAAAGATCGTTTCTTAGTAAAAGATGAGTATACCAAAGACAAGGTATGGTGGGGTAAAACCAACAAACCTATTGATCCTGATAAGTTTGACCTGCTTCAAGATGAAATTATTAATTACTTATCCGGAAAAGAAGTTTATGTAAGAGATGCTTACGTATGTGCAGATCCAGAGTATAAGATGAATGTACGTACTATCACCGAATATCCTTGGTCAAATATGTTCATTTATAATATGTTCTTGCGTTTGGAAGATTCTGAATTAGAAAACTTTAAGGAAGAATGGCTGGTACTTTGTGCTCCAGGATATGAAGCAAAAGATCCAGCTGCTTATGGAATCAGACAAGGAAACTTCTCTATTCTAAACTTCACTAAAAAGATTGCATTAGTAGGAGGCTCGGCATATACCGGAGAAATGAAAAAAGGTATTTTCTCTGCATTAAACTTAATCCTTCCCATAGAAAAAAATGTGTTACCAATGCATTGCTCTGCAAATGTTGGTGAAGCCGGAGATACAGCTATCTTTTTTGGATTGTCAGGTACAGGTAAAACTACCTTATCTGCAGATCCGGATCGTAAACTTATTGGAGATGATGAACACGGATGGACAGCAGAAAATACGATCTTTAATTTTGAAGGAGGTTGCTATGCAAAGGTTATTGATCTTACCGAAGAAAAAGAACCCGATATTTATAGAGCTATCAAACCTGGTGCTATTCTAGAAAATGTAGTCTTCAAAGAAAATGGTGAAGTAGATTTTGAAGATAGTAGCATTACTCAAAATACCCGAGTAAGCTATCCTATATATCATATTGATAATATTCAGCAACCATCATACGCTAAAAACCCCAAAAACATCTTCTTCTTAACATGTGATGCATTTGGAGTGCTACCACCGGTATCAAAATTAACACCTGGTCAGGCTGCTTATCATTTTATTTCAGGATACACAGCAAAGGTAGCTGGAACAGAAGCCGGAATTACAGAGCAAGTTCCTTCATTTTCTGCATGTTTTGGAGAGCCCTTCATGCCATTGCACCCAACAGTATATGCAGAGATGTTAAGTAAAAAAATGGAGGAGGCAAACGTGAATGTTTGGTTAATCAACACCGGTTGGAGCGGTGGACCTTATGGGGTAGGCTCTCGTATTAGACTAAGACACACCAGGGCCATGATATCTGCTATCCTTGAAGGAAAATTAAACAAGGCTAATTATGAACAACATCCTATTTTTGGATTGTTTATGCCAGAATATTGCCCGGGTGTACCTTCAGAAATTCTCGATCCGATGAACACCTGGTTACAAAAAGGTGCTTATGTTAGTAAAGCAATTCAATTGGCTCATTCTTTCCATCTTAACTTTGAAAAGTTTGCCAATCAAGCTTCTCAACAAATTATTGAAGGCGGACCATTAATTGATGAGCATCATCATTTAGGAGAGCATGTATAATAAAACGCGAACACTTAAACACTAATTTAAATACTGCCAAAAGAGTGCCTTGAATCTTCAGGGTACTCAAAATGGCGGTATGAAACCCGTTTGACTTTCAATTGTTTTCCGACAAAATTACGGGCCTAACCAGGCACCATTTTGATTCATGAACTATAAAACTATAATCCCTATACTTATAGGATTCAACTTATTTTTTTTACAATCATCTATTGCACAAGAAGGAGAAAATCCTTTCGGGAACAAACCACTAAAATGGTCTCTCAACGAAAAAAATACCAGGTGGATTGGTCTTCATACCTATCTTCAACTATGGGCCAGAGTAAACGAAAATAATCCCGGTAGTATTATTTCAGAAGAAATACAAAACACTACAACCGATATTTCTATTAGAAGATTTCGACTGGCCGTTCAAAGCCAAATCACCGAAAAACTATTTGCCTACACTCAGTTAGGAATTAATAATCTAAACTATCTATCCCCTAGAGGAACTTCTTTAGATTTGCTGGATGCTTATATAGAGTATGACCTTTTTCCGCAACTAAGCATCGGAGCAGGAAAAACAGCCTGGACAGGTTTGTCGAGATACTCGGCTCCTAATACTTCTAAACTTCTGTCCTATGATCTCTTATTTCTGGCGTTACCCACCAATGATGAGACCAATGACTTGATTAGAAAACTAAGTTTATATACCAAAGGAAAGTTAGGAAAACTTGATTATAGACTAGTAGTTTCCAAACCTTTTTCTGCTAGAAACAGTGAAGACTTTGATGAAACCCCTCAGGAGAATATTGCCAAATTTACAGATCAAGGATCAGGGGGCTCGTATTCGGGATATGTCAAGTGGGAATTTAAAGATCGGGAATCTAACAAAATTCCTTTTTCTGATGGAACCTACTTAGGCAAAAAATCTGTTCTCAATGTTGGAGCAGGAATAGAATATCAGCCCGATGCTTTATGGTATCTAGAAAATGGTGAAGTTACTTTTAGTGATATGAAACTTTGGGCAATTGATTTCTTTCTTGATCAACCCATCAATCCTAAAAAGAATACGGTACTTACCTTCTATACAGGATATTTCAACTATGATTTTGGTCCAAATTACCTCAAGAATATTGGAGCTAATAACCCTGCAACTTCTTTAGATCCTATAGAAAGTTCTTTTAACGGACCAGGAAATGCATTTCCGGCTGTAGGGACAGGAGATTCTTTTTTCGTACAAGCAGGATATCTATTCTCTTATATGGGAAAACTTGACAAAAAAAGTCAGTTGCAGTCTTATTTTTCAATTCAATATTCAGATTTTGAACAACTGGAAGATCCAATGATATATTATGACCTAGGACTTAATTGGTTGTTCAACGGGCATTTGTCCAAACTCTCTCTTAACTTCCAGAATCGTCCTGTATTTACAGAAACAATTAACGGTATCGAATTCGATGATAGAAAATGGATGGCTATCCTACAATACATAATTCGTTTAGAATGAAAGATTTTATTTTAAAATACAACTTAGTTCTATGTGTTTTGATAATTTCTTTTTCTGGCTTCGCCCAAAATCAAGAAAAGAATAGCCCTCTTATTTACCATTTGAATACTGAAAAAATACATTGGGCAAAACTAAGTACCTTTGTTCAGTTTTGGGGTAGAATCACCGAAAATAATCCAGGCACTTTGGTAAATGACAAACCCGAAGACCTTACGAAAGATCTTTCTATAAGAAGGTTTAGATTAGCTTTTCAACTAAAACCATCAGACAAATTATTTGCTTTTATACAATTGGGAGTGAATAACCTTAATTACCTTTCTCCCAGAGGAACCTCAATAGATCTTTTAGATGTATATGCAGAATATAATTTTTCGCGTGAGTTTTCGGTCGGGGTTGGTAAATCTGCCTGGGATGGTTTATCACGTTATACATCTCCCAACAGTTCGAAGCAAATGACATATGATCTGCCTTTTGTGGCGCTTCCTACCTTAAATGAAACAGACGATCTCACTCGAAAACTTAGTATCTATGTTAAAGGAAAGATCAATAAATTTGATTATCGCTTTGTAGTTGCAAAACCATTCACTGCTCAAAACAGCAGATCTTTTGATCCTAATCCAACTGAAGGAATAGCTAGAATTACAGATAACAAACCCAATTTAAAGTATGCAGGATACTTAAAATATGAATTCTTTGATCAGGAAAGTAATAGAACATTCTCGCATGTGGGAAGTTATTTAAGTTCTAAAAAAGTTTTCAATCTGGGCGTTGGCTTCAACCTGCAACAGGATGCATTGTGGTCATTAGATCAGGGAAACGTATCATATCATAACATGTTATTGTTTGCAACTGATCTATTTATCGATATTCCTATTAAGGTATCCAAAAAAACTAGTTTTACAAGCTACATAGCATATTTCAATTATCATTTTGGCCCTAATTACCTGAGACAGATTGGTGCCAATAATCCTGCCAATGGTATAGATCCTAATTTGAGTTCTTTTAACGGAAGAGGAAACACTTTTCCTCGTTTAGGAACGGGTGATACTTTTCTTACACAATTGGGATATCTTTTTGCTCCTATGGGAAAATCAAAAAACCACGGACAATTACAACCCTATATTATGTTTCAAAATTCAGATTTTGAACGACTCGAAGATCCCTTATTTTATTATGACTTGGGAATTAACTGGTATCTGAACGGACATTTATCTAAATTCAGCTTTAACGCCCAAAATAGGCCTATCTTTTTGGACACGACAAATGAACTAGAAGTAAATAAACGTAAATGGATGTTGGTGTTGCAGTATCAGTTTAAACTTCAATAATTACCAATTGGGAATAAAACCTGACAAATGTCATTTTTTAAGAAAATGTTCACACATACTTTTGGTGCATAATCAAGACAAGTATGGGTGTTATTTATGTACTCTTAACTATTAGTATTGTTGTTGCCATCATCTTTTTTGTGGCATTTATCTTTTCGGTAAGAAATGGTCAATATGACGATGTTTATACGCCTTCAATACGAATGCTTTTTGAGGACGAACTTGTCAAAGAACCTAAAGAAAAATCTTCTATACCCACTAAAACTAAACAATCTTAAAATGGAAATGGAAAAATTCTATTACGATAACAAAATCGTAAAAAAATTCTTGTATGCCACAATGCTTTGGGGTGTTGTCGGGATGTCGGTTGGTCTACTACTGGCATTTATGTTTTTATTCCCTAATCTTACAGATGGTATCTCCTGGCTGAGTTTTGGTCGATTAAGACCATTGCATACCAATGCTGTTATCTTTGCTTTTGTTGGTAATGCTATTTATGCCGGGGTATATTATTCTACCCAGCGTTTACTTAAAGCCAGAATGTTTAGTGATGTGCTTAGTAATATTAACTTTTGGGGATGGCAGTTAATCATTGTAGGTGCCGCCATTACGTTACCCTTGGGATTTACTACTTCAAAAGAGTATGCAGAGCTAGAATGGCCATTTGATATTGCCATTGCTATTATCTGGGTTGTTTTTGGATGGAACCTTATCGGAACCATTCTAAAAAGAAGACAACGTCATCTATATGTCGCTATATGGTTTTATCTCGCTACCGTAGTGACAGTTGCTGTTCTTCATATTTTTAACAGCCTTGAATTACCAATAAGTGCATTAAAAAGTTATTCTGTTTATGCTGGGGTGCAAGATGCCTTAGTACAATGGTGGTACGGGCACAATGCAGTAGCATTTTTTCTCACGACTCCTTTCTTAGGGTTAATGTACTATTTCATTCCAAAAGCTGCTAATCGACCTGTATATTCATACCGATTATCTATTGTACATTTCTGGTCATTGATATTTATTTATATCTGGGCTGGTCCCCATCACCTGTTATATTCATCGTTGCCAGATTGGGCTCAAAATCTTGGTGTTGCCTTTTCGGTGATGCTTATTGCTCCATCCTGGGGAGGTATGATCAATGGATTACTTACCCTTAGAGGTGCTTGGGATAAAGTGCGCACAGATCCTGTATTGAAATTTATGGTAGTGGCTATTACAGGATATGGTATGGCTACTTTTGAAGGACCTATGCTTTCGCTAAAAAATGTAAATGCAATAGCACACTTCAGTGACTGGGTGATTGCCCATGTACACGTAGGAGCTTTGGCATGGAACGGATTCTTAACTTTTGGGATGGCCTATTGGTTAATTCCCAGGTTGTTCAAAACCAAATTATGGTCTAATGGATTGGCAAATGCTCATTTCTGGCTGGGTACCTTAGGAATTATTATGTACGCATTACCAATGTATGTTGCCGGATTTGTACAAGCGTCTATGTGGAAACAATTTAATCCTGACGGAAGTTTAGTATATGGTAACTTTTTAGAAACTGTAAACGAAATTATTCCAATGTATTGGATGCGTGCCATTGGTGGAAGCATCTATATCTTCGGAATCTTCATTATGCTATATAACGTAGTTAAAACAGTAAGAAGTGGTAGTGAAGTAACCGATGAATTAGCAGAAGCTGCTCCACTTACAAAGGTAACCAGACATAGAACTGCTAAAGAAGGATATCATACCTGGTTAGAAAGAAGACCTGTAAAACTGACTATCTTTGCTACTATTGCTATTCTTATTGGTGGTGCGGTACAAATCATCCCTACATTAATGGTAGATTCAAATATTCCTACTATAACCAGTGTTAAACCTTATACTCCTCTCGAGTTAGAAGGTAGAGATCTTTATATCAGAGAAAGCTGCGTGTCTTGTCATTCACAGATGATTCGCCCCTTTAGAAGTGAAGTAGAACGATATGGCGAGTATTCTAAAGCTGGAGAATATGTATACGATCATCCTTTCCTGTGGGGAAGTAAACGTACAGGACCTGATTTGATGCGTATTGGTGGAAAATACTCAGATAATTGGCATCTCAATCATTTTTATGACCCGCAAAGCACCTCATCAGGATCTATTATGCCAAGTTATAAATGGTTAATACAAAACAAGCTGGATCGCTCTCAAACAGAATCCAAGATGGAAGCTATGGTAACTCTTGGGGTCCCTTATACTCCAGAAGAGATTACCAGGGCACAGCAATGGATGGATGAACAAGCAACGCAAATCGAAAAGAACTTGTATACCGATCCTGATTTTGCCAAGACCTATGAAGCCGACAAAAAATACGCAAAAGAAAATGGATTGGATTTTATAGAGATGCGTGACCGCGAGGTCGTTGCCCTAATTGCATACATACAACGATTAGGAACCGATATCAAGGTAAAAACCGAAAACGAAGAAACTATAGTTCAAAATAAAGAATAAAGCCATGCTAAAATTTGTAAAAGGCCATATGGAAAGTATCGAAGGTATTGAAATTTATCCTATGATTTCCCTACTTATATTTTTCATCTTCTTTGCCGTATTGTTCTGGTGGGTTTTCACCGCAAAAAAAGAACATATTAAAGAAGTGAGCAACATTCCATTAGAAACTGAAAACGATATTCAACTATGAGAAGTACAGCATCCTACATAAGAGTTATTGTCTTTTTATTGATTACTTATATTCTGATTGAACTCACTGTAGCATCAGGAGATCAATCTGCATTTATTGCTCAACCACTAACCTGGTTGATCTTAGGAATGGTTTTACTCTTTATGATAGCCATAGAAATTAGTGTAGAGGCATTAAAAACCATTTTATTCAGGTCATTAAAACCTGAAGCGCAAGAACGATATCTTCTTGTCGAAAAAACTAAAAAAGATAAGCAATTTAGATGGGCCAAAGATACCTATTTAAAACTTCTGGATAGTAAACCGGTTGAAGAAGAAGAAGAAATCATTCTGGATCATAACTATGATGGCATCAAAGAGTTAGACAATAACTTACCACCTTGGTGGGTATACGGTTTTTATGCTACTATTGTCTTTGGAGTAATATACTTAGCTCGTTTTCATGTGTTTAATGATTACACTCAGACAGAAGAGTATGAAACCGAAGTAGCAGAGGCCAAAATTGCTATTGAAGAATATAAGAAAACTGCCAAAGATCTGGTCGATGTAAATACCGTTACCTTACTTACAGATGCGTCTGATCTAAGTGCAGGAAAAGCTATCTTCACTACTAACTGCGTGGCATGCCATAAAGCTGATGGAGGTGGAGGAATAGGGCCTAATCTTACCGATGAGTATTGGATCTTGGGAGGTGGAATTAAAAATGTATTCCGCACCATTTCTGAAGGAGGACGAGATGGCAAAGGAATGGTCGCATGGAAACAAACTTTAAAACCTGTTGAAATGGCTCAGGTAGCAAGTTATCTACTTACATTAGTAGGAACGACTCCTGCAGAGCCTAAAGAAGCTCAGGGAGAAATCTGGATTGATCCCGATACTCCAAAAGAAGAAGCTCCAAAAGAAGAAATTCAGAAAACAGTTTCTGATTCGACCGCTGTAGTATTAAACGAATAACGAATGTTTCCTCTCCATCGAGGGAGAAGATTAAGGTGAGAGTGTTTAATACAAACCCCTCATCCTAACCTTCTCCCCAAAGAGAAGGAATCTTTAATAATGATAAATACTTGCTCCTTTGGAAACACCCACAAACGAAAAATTTAGAGATTCGATTGCTACAGTAAATGAAGAGGGCAAGCGTGCTTGGGTGTATCCAAAAAAACCAAGTGGTAAGTTTTATGAATATCGCAAATGGGTGAGTTATGGATTGTTAATATTTCTATTTGCGGCGCCCTTCATCAAAATTAATGGTAACCAATTTTTACTTTTCAATGTTTTAGAAAGACGATTCAATGTTTTTGGTGCTCCCTTTTGGCCACAAGATTTTCATTTATTTGTAATCTCTATGATCATAGGGGTAATATTTATCACTTTTTTTACTGTAGCCTTTGGAAGACTATTTTGTGGTTGGGTATGCCCGCAAACCATTTTTATGGAAATGGTTTTTCGCAGAATTGAATATTGGATCGAGGGAGATCGCGGTAAACAAATTCGACTGGATAAACAACCCTGGAATTCAGAAAAAATAAGAAAACGGGTAACAAAGTGGATTATATTCTTCATTATCTCTTTCTTGATTGCTAATGTATTTTTGGCCTATCTTATCGGAAGCGATAACCTGATTCAATATATCTTTATAGATGGCCCTTTTAAACATATAAGCACTTTAATCTCATTACTCATATTTACTGCTGTCTTCTATTTTGTATTTGCATGGTTTCGAGAACAGGTTTGTATTATCGCCTGTCCATACGGGAGATTACAGGGTGTGTTACTGGATTCAAAATCAATTGTAGTCGCTTATGATTATAAACGAGGAGAAAAAGAAGCTGGCCGAGCAAAATTTAAAAAGAATGAGGATCGGCCATCTACCGGAAAGGGAGATTGCATTGATTGTTTTCAATGTGTGCATGTATGCCCTACCGGAATTGATATTCGTAACGGGACACAATTAGAATGTGTGAATTGTACCGCATGTATTGATGCTTGTGATCACATGATGGAAAGTGTACATCTTCCTAAAGGATTAATACGATATGCAAGTGAAGAGAATATTGCTAAAAAGGTAAAGTTCGAATTTACGCCAAGGTTAAAGGGATATAGCGCAGTGCTCACTATACTTACAGGGGTATTAATCGGGATGTTATTTCTTAGAAATGATGTTGAAGCCAATATCCTTAGACTACCAGGGCAACTTTATGAAAGAAAAGAAAATAATATCATTAGTAATGTATATACTTATAAATTAGTTAATAAAACTACTGATGATATTGAAGATGTTCACTTTAAATTATTATCACATAAAGGAAAGATTGAATTGGTAACACATCAAAATTTTATGGTTCCAAAACAAGGCTTAGCTGAAGGAACATTGTTTATAGAAGTAAATGCATCGGCGCTTAGTGGTGATAAAGATAAAGTCAAAATAGGTGTTTATAGTAATGATGAGTTAATCGAAACTACTACAACAGCTTTTTTAGGGCCTAGAAGTTATAAATAAGTATGTGAGTATTTTTAGGACGCTTCTCTTTGAGTTTGTGAGTGGCTCCAATACAACGGATTAGGGATTCTGAATTTGAGCTATGCATGAAGAAGTGCTCTACCAAATCATCCCACAAAACATTAATAATCAGATTATAACAAAATAAAAAATAAAGAAAAACGAGAGTAACATTGTAAAGAAGAAGATGAGTATGTGTGCCAAAAGTAAAAACCTCATCTCTCAAAAACTCACACACCAAAAAACTAAACATTATGAAAATTAACTGGGGAACAGCCATTGTACTCGTATTTATAGGATTCATTTCTTTTATTATGTATTTCGTTGTAAAAATGAATACTAACGATAAATACCAACACGATCTGGTTACAGAAGAATATTATAAGGAAGAACTTGCTTTTCAGAAAGAAATCGATGCCGAAAAAAATGCTAAGGCCTTAAAAAACAATATTAGAGTAGAAAAGACCTCTGATGGATTGGTTATTACATTTCCTGAAGATAAAAACTATGAAGATATAACCGGAACTATATCATTGTATCGACCATCAAACAAGAAGCTGGATTTTGAAATCCCAATCAAGCTATCAAATTCAAAAGTCACGATATCCAATAATAATCTGATAGAAGGACGTTGGAATATTACTATCAACTGGACATATTTAGATACGCTGTATCTGTTTAAAGAATCTTTTACTTATTAGATGTTATTATCTGCATTCATATTAGGTTTATTAGGTAGTTTTCACTGTATAGGAATGTGTGGCCCCATTGCCTTTATGCTGCCCGTAAGTAGATCAAATTCATTTCAAAAATTCTACCAGATATTCTTATATCATTTTGGTAGGATATTAGCCTATAGTATTATTGGATTATTTTTTGGAATCATAGGAAAGAGCCTTAATATTTTTGGATTGCAACAAGGACTTTCTATAGCCATAGGCGTACTCATGATTCTTATAGTTTTGATTCCAACTTCATTTTTGTTGAAGTATAATTTTTCTAAACCTATGTATTCAATTATTTCAAAAGTAAAAAATGCTTTGGGTGCAGCACTTAAAAAGAAAACTCCCGATACTTTTCTAACCATTGGCTTTTTAAATGGTTTTCTACCCTGCGGATTAGTTTATATGGCTGTTTTTGGAGCCATCGCCTCGGCCAATATTTTAAATAGTAGTTTGTATATGATACTCTTTGGGTTAGGTACTGTTCCTTTAATGACTACTACAATTTATTTAGGCAACTTTTTGACCGCAAAAACAAGACAACATATTCAAAAAGTAATTCCTGTATTTATCATGGTAATTGGGTTACTATTTATTATACGTGGCATGGGACTTGGTATCCCTTATGTTTCTCCAAAACCTGTAATCGAAATTGTCTCGGCAGATTTTGAGTGTCATCAATAAAAGATAAAAAACCTTCCGATAATAACTTACGCTAATTAACGTGAGTTCGGTTTAAGGCTTACCCAATTCTTTGTAGGTTATCTATATTGATATTTGGTTTAGTTGGGTA
>CANMTP010000008.1 GCA_947500845.1 uncultured Aquimarina sp. | reverse complement strand
CTTTTACCCAACTAAACCAAATATCAATATAGATAACCTACAAAGAATTGGGTAAGCCTTAAACCGAACTCACGTTATTTAGGTTGTTCTTATTCCACTAATTCTGCTAAAGTATAAGTATCGAGAAAGGCATCGACCTGAACAATTTTACCGCTATTGTCAAACTTCAATTTCCAGGCATATTCATTGATATACTCATCACCATCAACAGCCTTTGCTTTACCTTTCCATTGGAACCACACAATGTCTTCGGATGCATTAATATCAATAAGTTCAGGCTTTAGGTTGGTGGATAGAAATTTGTTAATAGGAATGACGGCTTTGTCCATAAATTCCTTTTTGCCTTTATAAACACCGGAATAGGGCGCATTGCCCGTAACTCGCCAAAGCATATCGTCATCCAGTAAGTCAAAGAAGCTACCTTCACCCGAAATCCAATCCTCTACCACTTTTTGAACAATGTTGTGATTTCTTGATGTTTGTTTTGCTACTGAACTTTTGTTCGTTTTATCAATGCTATTTTCACTTCTTTGCTTGCAAGAAAAGAAGGACAATACCATTATTAGTATGATTCCTTTTATTTTCATTAATCTTCTTTTTTATATAAAATCATTCCACCGTGGTATAGTATACCGTCTTTAAAATCGCCGTCTGCAGTGAAGCCGGTATCGTCTTTATATTCGATATGATTTCCCTTAATCCAGTATTGACCTTGATAGGCACTTTCTGTATCGCCACGAGCTTCATCGTAACGGCCATCGGGCAATAAATTGTGGCGTACGTGATTGTCTTCGGTTACCCACATCCCTATGTATTCCTTTGTTTCTTCTATGGTTTTCTTGGTTTCCATTTTTTTATTGTTTACTGCTTTTTCACCTTGGCTTTTACATCCAGTATAAGAAGCCATTGTTATCAAAAGACCCATAATCATTATTTTGCAATAATCCATTTTGATTCATTTTAGATTTTCTTCAAGTGAGAAAAAGAGCTATTACACTTAGCATAAAGTCTCTTGTGAAATAGCTCTTCTCACAGAGATAGAATTAAGAAGCATTTACACTTGCAAAATCCGTAGAAACACCAAGCGATTTATGAGCTTCCATCATTCCCTTAAGATTTTCTATTTTTTGATTCACATACTCATAAGCGTCACTACCTAGGTAGAGATGCGTCGGTGGGTTATCTAGCTTAGAAAGCTCTATAAATACATCAGCCGCCTTTGCTGGGTCGCCAGCTTGATTACCGTGAATATCTTGGGCGTGCATTCTTACAGTTTCTCTCGCAGATTCATAGACATCTATGGTACGCTTGCTCGTTTGCATAGAATCGCTACTAAGGAATTCAGTTCTAAAATATCCAGGGGAAACACAAGTCACATTAATACCTAGTGGCTTCACTTCGGCCTCTAGAGCTTCGCTGAAGCCCTGTACCGCAAATTTTGTTGCGCAATAAATACCATATCCGGGGAACGTTGCTACGAACCCACCTATGGATGCGATGTTCATTATATGTCCAGAACCCCTTTCTCGCATACTAGGAAGTACATTCCTGATGACGTGTAGGGAACCGTAGACATTTACATCAAAATTCTGATGTACTTCTTCGTGTTGTAATTCTTCAATAGCACCGCCCAATCCATAGCCGGCATTGTTGACTACAACGTCTATTTTTCCAAAATAACTTAACGCTTTATCAATGGTACTCTTTACATCTTTTTCGTTGGTCAAGTCCATTGCCAAGGGTAAAAAATCCTCGCTCTTTTCGGAAACTTTTTCGGTTAATTGCTTTTTATTTCTTGACGTTGCCGCAACTTTGTGTCCAGATTTTAGTAATTTATCAACTAGGTTTAAGCCCAATCCTTTTGATGCGCCTGTAATGAACCATACTTTACTCATAATTATTTGTTTAAGACCTGTCTTGCGATAGGTTAATTAATACTTTTTGTCTTAAACAAAATTACAGATGTCAAGCACCTATTCTCGTATGTGAATCAAACCAAGACTTATATAATTCAAACAGCCTAAATAGCTTTCAAGCCTCACTAAGGGATATTGATTCTATCTGTAGATTGGGTCTTTCGAAGTCATAGTAGGTATAACAGAGTGACACAAAAGAACCATAGAGCTCACATTTCGTCGTGCCTCGATACCGGGCTGTACCTTCTGTAATTGGTGTCTTCTTTTTGCTGGTCAACGTATCTGTAATTAGACAGTACGTACTGCTAGGAATACCATTTTTCAATAATTGATGGGCTTCCAAAAGGGATTGCCCATAAATTCTATAGAATTTACCGATTTTATATCTGGTTACCTTTCCATAGTGGGCAATCATTTTTACGGAAAGGTTTAATGACATTTCTAAGTCTTTTTCCAGGCGCGATAATTCCCTGTTGAAGTTTTTGAGTATGTTCTGGTAATGATTGAGAATAGCTTGAGGCGGTATTTTAACGCCTTTTTTATAGAAGAGTATGGCATCACCTTCAATTTCGATGGGTTCCATATTTAACTTGTTGCTCTGCACCAAAGTTCTCAAAAGACTAGCAATTACATATTGACCTATATGTATCTCAGTATTGCGAACAAACTCACTAAATCCCGAAATATCAGGAATTAATATAGTACCTCGCTCTATGTTCGATGGCACTATGGGATTATTATGTTCGCTACTGATTTTCATTCTTTATTCACGGGATATTACCTCTTTTTAATTTTGATTATCGTTTAATTTTTTACTATCCATATAATTTATGTTTGGCAATACTTACACTGGTATTCGTTTAGAGTTTTTAACAGATACAAAAAGAATCAATAAGCATTTTTATCGCCTTACAATGAAGCAAGAACGGCCAACTAAAGGTGTTATTCTAAACTGCCAACCTAATTTCCGAGGGCGTTGTGGATGTCTGCCTTTTGAAAAATGTGGTAAAATGAGCAGGTTCATCAAAGCCCAATGAATAGGCTATCTCGGAAATTGACCAATCGGTAAGTCGAAGTAAAATATGAGCTTCAGAAACAATGCGTTCCGCAATTAGTTGTGTGGTTGTCTTACCCGTTGTCTTTTTAACCGCCCGATTCAATGAATTCACGTGTACCGATAGCCGGTCTGCAAAGTCGCTTGGGGTTTTTTCCGTGATGCAATAATTAGTTGATTCTATGGGGAACTGACGCTCTAGAGCTTCCTTGAAGATGATTGTGATTCGAGTACTCGCATCTAATTTGGTAGCTTTTATTCTAGTAGGTTGTAATTTCAGGGCGTAATGGATGATGTCCGAAACCTTATTCTTTATTACTTCATACTTATAATGGTATGTAGAGTCTATTTCTGTGGTAATTTGCTCAAAAACTTGACTTATGTAGTTGTCTTGCTCTTGTGTCAATTCAAAATTGGGATGCCCGTCAATGCTAAAAACAGGCAGATTCGAGGGGCTTTCGTGTATAGAATTCAAAAGAAATTCCTCTTTAAAAATTAAAAAGCTTCCTGTGCATTCCCCACTACCTTGCACAAAGGAATAAGGCACTTGCGGATTAAAGAACATCAACGTACTGCCATTGGTCTCAATACTTCTATCTGCATAATGAAAGGTGTGTTTGCCACGTATCAATGTAATTTTATAGAAGTCCCTTCTCGTGTAACTCACAGGTTTGGCATTTGGACTCAAACTTTTTTCGAGGTTAAACACATTAAAATGTCCGATTCCTGAAGGCTGAAACCTGTCCGTTGCCAATCCTTTGTTCTTATAAAATTCGGTCAAATTTTCCATAACTCTTTTTTACAAAATTAGAAATTGTTACTTATATATTTCAAACAGATTTAAAATCGACTACTGATACTTTACCCATTACGACGAGCCATTCATTCTAATATTAATCGCCTATCCAATCTTCCTGTATCATTTCCATATTGGAAACGCCACCTGAAAGATTCCCAGCATAGACCGCTTGGGCAACAGAGCGTATGAATGTCGTATTATCGCCACAGGCAAATACGCCCGGAACCGATGTTTTTTGGAACATATCTACTTCGATATACCCGTTCTCGTCTAGTTCACATCCCAATGCCTGAGGAATAGCTGAATGTTGCTCAAAAGGTACTCTAGCATAAAGTGCCTTTAGGGTTTCCATCGTGCCATCCTTAAATTTCAGTTTTTCAATATGACCTTCCGTATGCTCAATAGAAGCGATTGGCTTTTCAATTATGGTGATATTGTTTTGGCTGAGTTCATTGATTTGTTCCGCACTAAGTTCAGATTTTCCATTGGTGTAAATGGATAGTTCGTCCGTCCAGTTTGAAATCAGTTTTGCCGTTTCAAAAGCACTATCCCCATTTGCTAGGATACCTGTTTTTACTTTCCGCACTTCATAGCCGTGGCAATAGGGACAATGTACTGCGGTGATTCCCCAGCAATCGGCAAAGCCATCTATTTGGGGTAGAATATCCTTTATACCAGTAGCGAAGACAAGCTTTCTACCTTGAAAAGATTGACCAGATTGTGTTGTAATTTCAAAACCGTTCTCTAGTTTTTTTCCTTGTACTGCAAAATCCTTTAAAAATTGTACCGTTGGATATTGCAAAACCTGTTCTTTTGCTTTAGCTGAAATAGATGCGGGGGTAGCACCATCTTGCGTGATAAAGTTGTGGGAATGCGGGGTTTGCTCATTACAAGGACTACCCGCATCGATAATAAGGACATTTCTAAGTGACCTTCCTAAGGCCATTGCTGCAGAAAGTCCTGCATAGCTGCCGCCTATAATCAGCACATCAAATTTTGTTTCTTTTGTCATAATATCTAATTTTTTGAAAGCAGATAACGGCAATGGTAACATCACTGCCGTTGACGCCAATAAACTTTGTTTTATAAATTTTCTTCGGTTTCCCATTGTGTTCTCAGATTAAGTTATGGTGTAAATCGTTAATGGCTTCTTCAATTGAGTTTCCATAACCTTTTAAAATCTCGATACCATCTAAATCAGTAAGTGCCACAGTATATTCTGAATTTAGAACTTCAATTCTTAAGTGTTTTAAATCCATTGGATTTATGGAACAACTTTTTATGTTTTCTTCTAAGGTTTCAATCATTGAGTTTCAAAGTTTTTATTAAATATGTCACAATTTTGAGACATATAGATTTAAATTTTTTTAAGGTGCAATTCCTTTTATAAATGAATTCCACGCAAAACTTCTTATACTGGATTTTGATGATTCTTTAGTACTAACAGTATTTACTGTACTATTGATAATTCCAGCGTGTAAATTTTGAATCCACTGAACCGTCATTTGTTTATTGACAACACCGTTTTTCTGCAACTCTTTAACGATGTTTGTAAAACTGTTATATATAAAATCATAGTCAACACAATCCTTATTATTTTTATTGTGATTATGGCCATCTTGCTGATGAAGCTTGTAGAAAAACGAATACTTTGCGCCACAATCAATGCCTGCGTACAGCATATTTTCCAGTTGAATCAATGGCTCGTTAGAACTTTCAATGGCAGTTATCATTGCTTTCTTGCAACTTACTTCCATTTCTCGCTCGCAAGTAGCAACAAGTGCATCCCTATCCTTAAAATAGCGATGTAAGGTTCGTCTGGTAATATTTGCATTATCTGCTACCTTTTGCAATGGTGCAGAAAAGTCCTGATTGAAAACTTCAATAGCAGATTCGATAATACGGTCTTTTGTTTCTAGTAAGATAGAAGTCAAAGTTAATACTTTTTTTGAAATGTCACAAATATGTGACATTCAATATCGACGAGTGAAGATTTTTTGTCTACTGTAAATCGAATAATAAACCATCTACCAAATCTCTTATTGCTTGAGTTTTATTACCCAACTCTCTTCCTTTAGATTCTAAAGGTTACATTCTGCTTGTTTCTGATTAAATTCTATCAACTGATTTTTGATTTGAGTAGTGCCATATCATCACTAACTTTTCTTTCGACGACTCTGGCATAAATCTGAGTTGTAGACAATTTAGTATGTCCGAGTAATTTGGATACAGTCTCTATTGGAACACCATTGCTTAAAGTTACAGTGGTAGCAAACGTGTGGCGTGCCATATGAAAAGTTAGGTTCTTTTTAATACCGCATAGGTCTGCTATTTCTTTTAGGTAGCTATTCAGTTTTTGGTTCGATAATTTTGGTAAAAGACTTGATGTATTACAAGTTCGATAGTGGCCTTTATATTTATCTATTAATATTGCAGCTTTAGGTAGTAATGGAATTTTGAACGGCGAACCGGTTTTTATTCTTTTGGCCATTATCCAAGGGTTTTCATCTATACCTATTACTATATTATCTTCAGTTAATTGTACAATGTCAACATAGGAAATACCAGTATAACAACTAAAAACAAACAAATCTTTCACAACCATAAGGCGCTCAATGGAAGAAGACAAATCTTCGATACTTAGTAATTCAAAGTCAGTAAGGAAACCTCTTTCCTTTTTGTCAATTTTCATTTTAAAATTGACAAAAGGGTCTCTGTCAATCCATTCCATTCGATACGCTAGAGTTACCATCCTGCGGAGACGTTTAATATGCTTTATCGCAGTATTATTTCCTATTTTAGATTGACCAGCTTTAGGAGTGTATGAGCGCAGGAAATTCTCAAAGCCGACTATAAAACTATAATCGAGTTTGGCTAACGGAATATCCCTTTCCTTGAATTCTTCGGCGATAAATTCCGTCATATACCGTTGGCTAGTCTTGTATTGACCCATCGTGTTTTTATGCAGTTTATGCTGCATCTTGTCATTATAGTATACAATAAGCCCTTGAAAGGATAAGTCACTTTTATCCTCGCCTAAATATCGGGCTTTGATTACCTGTGGAGTTAAGCCTGAACCCTCTGATTTTAGTTGTTCATATATTCGTTGAATTTTGGATTGAACATCGTTTAGAAACGTATTCAAGATTCGGGCATTCTTTCCTTTGCCTATTGCGCGTTGATTCTTTTCATCCCAGGTAGAAACATCAATTTTACGTTTCAAACTGATATTCACGCGCTGACCGCTTATGGTGATTCTAACGTAGATATTTGTTTGATTGTTGACCGCACGTTTACCGTACACCCAAAATAGGATTGAAAATGTTGAAGAAGTTCGCATAGTTGTCGTCTTTTTAATGGTTCAACACTAGTGAGACGAAAGTCAAATCAACTAAACAAGAACATCAAGATACATCTTTCTGTCAACAATGTTGACGATTAAAAAATGATGTTGACGATTTGTGACCTTTTAGAATCAAATAGAACCAAATTCTATGATTGCCCTAAAAACAAAAAACCTTGTAAATCATATGATTTACAAGGTTTTGCGGAAATTTGCTATTTCCTCAAGCGGTCTGGACGGGACTCGAACCCGCGACCCCCTGCGTGACAGGCAGGTATTCTAACCAACTGAACTACCAGACCAGTACCTTATTGCGGATGCAAATATACACCTCATTTTATTACCCGCAAATGTTTTTTTTGTTTTTTTTGACTTTTACAAATGGTAATCAAACAAATTTCTGTCTTTCAACGAGATATGTGGTTAAGATTTTATCAAAATCTTTTGTGGTATCGGCTTCTACATATTTTATCCCGTATTGGGCACATTTCATTTTCAGATCATAAAAATAAGAAGAAACAGCCTTGTGATAGTTGTCTTTTATATTATCAGCATATAAATTGATAAACTCTCCTGTTTCTACATCAATAAATCGGGTAGGGCGGTTACTAAAATCAAAATTCAATTCTTTTTCACTGTCAAAAGTATGAAAAAGAATAACCTCATGCTTATTGTATTTTAAATGTCGTAGAGCCTCAAATAATTTTTCAGGACTTGAACTGGCTTGTAACATATCTGTGAATAAAAAAATAAGAGACCTGCGATGTATCTTTTCTGCGATCAGATGTAAAAATTTGAATGTATCAGTATTTTTGTTACTTGATTTTTTACCAATAGTTTGGTTTAATGTATTTAACAACATTTGATGATGTCTTTCACTTCCTTTTTCAGGAGCATAGTAATCATATTCATCACTATAAATACTTAGTCCAATAGCATCTCTTTGTTTCTTTAAAATATTCATTAAGCAAGCTGTGGCGAGGACTGAAAAACTGATTTTATTTAAAGACCCAAGGTGATGTTCTTTTATCTTGGGATAGTGCATAGAAGAGGAGCTATCAATAATAATATGACATCTTAGATTAGTTTCTTCTTCATATCTTTTAGTAAAAAGTTTATCGGTTTTGGCATAAAGCTTCCAGTCGATATGCTTGGTGCTTTCACCATTATTGTACACTTTATGTTCAGCAAATTCTGCAGAAAATCCATGAAACGGACTTTTATGCATACCAGAAATAAAACCTTCGACTACCTGCTTGGCCAATAGCTCAAGATTGGTAAATCCACCGGTTTTATTAATTTCATTTTGAATATCCATTGCTACAGATTTACGTGAAAATAAAAAAGGTTTGATCAATTGTCAAACCTTTTCCTATTTTTATCTTCAGTTTCTTCCTATAAAAGTGAATCCAAAGCTTCTGCATATACGTTTTTTGGTGATACGCCAACTTGTCGACCTACTACCTCTCCATTTTGGAAAACTAAAACAGTAGGGATATTTCTTACGCCATATTTGGCCGCAAATTCCTGATTTGCATCAACATCTACTTTACCAACGACGGCTTTTCCGTCATATTCTTCACTAATTTGCTCAATGATAGGGCCTACCATTCTACAAGGACCACACCATGCTGCCCAAAAATCTACTAATACAGGTTTGTCACTCTTAAGTACTACTTCATCAAAAGTAGCGTCCGTTATTTCTAGTGCCATAGTTATTTATTATTTGAATTTTTTTTACTTAATTAAAATATTTACAAAATTAGTCAATAATTCTTCCAAAGCTTACAAACGTGATATTTCTTTTGACTATAGAGTCATTTGATTTTTTGATACTAACAAGAAAATCTTATTAATTTGTTGAAATATAGTTTAATTTATAAAGTTATAAAAGCAACAAAAGGATTTAAATCCTTTTGTTGTAAGAGAAAGCATTTTGAAATTAACATTATATTTGTAGGAATGACTAAGGCATGATTAAAGAAATTCAACTACCCTATTGCGATCTTATTTTTAACGAGTCTTATGCTATTCTGGTAATGCACAAGGATTCTGCAATCACCCTACAAACGGCAGAAGAGATTACCTCTCTTCTGGATAGTCATTATGCAGGCAGAAGCTTTGTTTTTATTACTCATAGAAAATATCCGCATGAAATAGACTTGAATGTTTATAAAGGAAAAATTTTAAAGAATATGATCGGTTTTGCCATTGTTTCAGAGGATCCCGAAGAAATAAAAAGAGCGCTACAAGAACAACCTCTTTGGAATGAGGCTTTTACATTTTTTAAGGAATTGTCTGAAGCAGAAATCTGGGCAAGTAGTTTTTTTAATTAATTTAAATCTTGTTTGCTGTATATTCCTATCAAATGAGTTCTTACCTGAACAGCAATTTCTTCATTATTGGGAATTTGTATTTTCATAGTTTTACTATTCACCAAAGGCATATGGCATTGCACACAGTTATTGCCCATATCTTTAATTTTTGATTGATCTCCACTACATGCTATTGTATTATTTACGGTATTGTGACAATTAACACATTTTTGATTAAACATAGCCAGGTTTCCGCGCTCCTTTTTATGAGGGTTATGACAAGAAGAACAATCCATTATCTCACTTTTTTGAAAGCATTTACTGGCTTTTAACAGCCCATATTGATTTCCATGAACGTCTAAATTATTGAGACTATTTTCGTCATAATCAGGCACAGAAAAGTTTTTTAAGGCATCACCTACAGTAAACTCAAAAGCATTACGAGTTACTTCTTTTCTTAGTCCAGAATGGCATAAAGCACAGGCATCCAGGCGTTGTTGCCTTGTAAAATCGTTGTATTTAATAATGTTTTGTCCAATTTTTTCATCAGGATTTAATCTATGATGTTTTACATGTGCCACAACGTCGCCATGGCAGCGTTGGCAATCAATGCCATATACAATATTAGTTTTCCTGAAACGATTTCCTTTTTTGATTCCAGATAAATTTTGCGCATAAGTAGTGTGACATTCTAAACAACGCTCAATAACCGGTCTGGCCGGGGCAATTTTTTTTGGTGCACCAGGACTATTAATCCAACTATCGGTTGGGGTAAAGTATGAAGCTTGCAATTGAAAAAGCTGATCTTGGTGCCACATAAGATAAGATTCTCCTTTGGTTCCCGATCCAATAACAATATCTATTTTTGCGCTATAAAAAAGTTGATGCTGTTCGCCAATTCTCGCCTCTTGATAAAAACTCGAATCTTTTGCTACCATTTTTATAGATTCTTCAGGATTAAGCTCAACTCTATTTTTACCTTCTTCAAAGCTTCCTTTAATGGTATTTTTATTAGCAATTTGAAATGACTTAAAATGTGCAGTTTGGTAATGATCTTCAACTATTTGCCTATGGCACTCTAAGCAGACTTTGGAGTCAATAAATTCCATTCCGTTATGGTGTACTGCAATAGGAGGAATGGCCACATATTCATTCATTTTGTCTTTTTTCTCTTCAAATAAAAGAAAATAAAGAAGGCTGCAAGCAATACATATAAACATTGCGATTACATAAAACACCTTTTTTTGCATAGATGGTTGGGAGTTAATCTATCACAATATAACAGTAATTTATGAATAGTACTTACTTGGTAATTAAAGATGTATATAACTTTATCCCTAATTTAATTTGTAATATATAGAATCATCTTCAAGAGCGGCAAGTAATTCTGGAGAAATATTTACTTTTTGCTTTCGGCTGGGCATATGCAGTTTTAGCTGCTCTGCCATTTCATAGATAACAAAGTTTAAGGTGTGATTTCCTGTGTGTATGCCTAGCAATTCTTTCAAATCCTCAATTCTGGAATCTGAAAGTTCATTAATATCTAATTGTATGGTGAGTTTTCTTGCATAGTTTTCCATGACATCATGAAGTAACTGAAAACTATTAAATTGTATTCTTGGATCTCCTTTTTTACCGGTATCACGATTTACCCAGCCTTCTTTTACGAAAGCTTTGGCATAGACAAAGGTGCTTTTTACCAGAAAAGGACGATGTTTAAGGTACTCTTCTCCAAAAATCCTGAATTCGTGGGCAGTATTGTAATCTTCCATCGTAAATGTGGCCCATCCTTTACCATTTTTTGAGGTTCGATGTTCTACATTAGTAATAACGCCACCAAAAGAAAGTTCTCTGTTAATATTACCTTCGAGGTCTGCAAAATTAAGAAGTGTAGCGTTACAGAAATATTTCATTTCGTATTTAAAATCATCCAGGGGATGCCCAGAAAGATAAATTCCTACCACTTCTTTTTCTCTCGCTAGTTTTTCCATAGTTCCCCATTCTTCACAAGGGGGAACTACAGGCTCAGGAATTTGTACTTCACTAGCTTCGCCAAACAAACTTACCTGTGATGAATTTTCACTTTCCTGAAATTTAGATCCGTATCGTATTGCTTTTTCCAGGAAGGTGATTCCATCCCCTTCTTGGTGAAAATATTGCCCTCTATGTGTTTCGGTAAAAGAATCAAATCCACCTGCCAGCGCGAGACTTTCAAACGCCTTTTTATTAGCTGCACGTAAATCAATACGTTTTGCCAGGTCAAAAATAGATCTGTAAGGTCCATCTTCTTTTCTATTCTCTACGATAGTTGCTACTGCACCACTGCCTACACCTTTAATTGCTCCCATTCCAAAGCGTACAGCCCCATCTTTATTTACTGAAAATTTGCGATACGATTCATTCACATCAGGCCCTAGAACCTCAAGTTTCATACGTTTACATTCTTCCATAAAGAAGGTCACCTGTTTAATATCATTCATGTTGTTTGAAAGTACTGCGGCCATATATTCTGCTGGATAATGAGCTTTGAGATAAGCCGTTTGATAGGCGATCCATGCATAGCAAGTAGAGTGAGATTTGTTAAATGCGTAGGCTGCAAATGCTTCCCAGTCTTTCCATATTTTTTCAAGTTTATCTTCTGGATGACCTTTAGCAGCTGCCTGTTCGATAAATTTGGGTTTCATTTTATCCAGAACGGCCTTTTGCTTTTTACCCATTGCTTTACGCAAAACATCGGCTTCACCTTTGGTGAAATCAGCTAATTTTTGCGAAAGTAACATTACTTGCTCCTGGTATACCGTAATCCCATAAGTTTCCTGTAAGTATTCTTCGCAAGCTTCGAGGTCGTAAATAATTTCCTCTTTACCATGTTTTCTATTAATGAAACTAGGAATGTATTCTAAAGGTCCAGGACGATATAAAGCATTCATGGCAATAAGATCTGCAAAAACAGTAGGTTTAAGTTCCTTCATGTATTTTTGCATTCCTGGGGATTCGTACTGGAACACTCCAACAGTTTCACCTCTTTGGAATAGGGCATACGTTTTTTCATCATCCAGAGGAAAATTTTCTGGATCGAGTTCTACACCGTGTTTTGCTTTTACAATTTTGACCGTATCCTTGATCAGTGTTAACGTTTTGAGACCTAAAAAATCCATCTTTAAAAGTCCTGCACTTTCTACCACCGAGTTATCAAACTGCGTGCAATACATATCTGAATCTTTAGCCAAAGCTACGGGTACAAACTTAGTGATGTCATCTGGTGTAATAATTACCCCGCAAGCATGAATACCAGTGTTTCGAACTGAACCCTCTAAAACTCGTGCCTGATTTAGTGTTTCAGCCTCCAGGTCACTGCCTTCTGCAATAGTAAGAAGTTCATTCACCTTTTCTAATTCGTCGCTTCTAAATTTTTTCTTAAGTGTAGCTTCATCAACTCCAAATATTTTACCCAATTTGGACATATTAGGTATCAGTTTGGCAATACGATCGGCATCACCAAGAGGAAGATCCAATACTCTGGCAGTATCTCGTATTGAAGATTTGGCCGCCATCGTACCGTAAGTAATAATTTGTGCTACCTGGTTAGCGCCATATTTTTCAATTACATAATCCATCACGCGACTACGTCCTTCATCATCAAAATCGATATCAATATCAGGCATGCTTACGCGATCAGGGTTTAAGAATCTCTCAAAAAGCAGGTCATATTTAATTGGGTCTAAATTCGTGATCCATAAACAATAGGCCACTGCAGATCCAGCGGCAGATCCTCGGCCAGGGCCAACTGACACTCCCATATCACGAGCTGCACGAATAAAGTCTTCAACAATCAGGAAATAACCTGGATATCCGGTTTTTTCAATTACTTTAAGTTCAAAATCTAATCGCTCATCAATTTCTGGGGTGATTTCTCCATATCTTTTTTTTGCACCTTCATAAGTGATATGTCTTAAATACGCATTTTCACCACGCTTTCCTCCATCTATCTCGTCTTCTTCAGATTGAAATTGTTCTGGAATATCAAAAGCAGGTAACAAGACATCTCTGGCAAGTACAAAAGGTTCTATTTTATCAACAATTTCCTGAACATTTATAATGGTTTCTGGTAAATCTTTGAAGAGGTTTTTCATTTCCTCGGAAGATTTAAAGTAATATTCCTGATTGGGTAAGCCATATCGATACCCTCTTCCACGACCAATAGGCGTAGCTTGTTTTTCACCATCCTTAACACACAATAAAATGTCATGAGCATTGGCATCTTTCTTTTCGCAATAATAAGTATTGTTTGTTGCAACGGTCTTTATATTGTGTTTTTTGGAGAATTGCAGCAATACTTGGTTAACTCTATTCTCATCTTCCTGATTATGACGCATCATCTCGATATACAGGTCATCACCAAATTCCTGATGCCACCATAGTAATGCTTCTTCAGCTTGTTTTTCTCCAATATTTAAAATCTTGCTCGGGACTTCACCATACAAATTTCCAGTAAGAACAATAATGTCTTCTTTGTATTGTTTAATAATTTCTTTATCAATTCTTGGGAGGTAATAAAATCCATCAACAAACGCAATAGATGACATTTTTGCCAAATTATGATATCCATTTTTGTTCTTGGCTAGAAGTACAATTTGATAGCCATTATCTTTCCTGGATTTATCTTTATGATTTTCACAAACAAAAAATTCACAACCTACAATAGGTTTAATTTCAACACCGTTGGGTTCTTGTCCGTTTTCAATAGCTTCGGCAATGGCTGTTTTTATACTTTTATTATGATTGGAAACGGCTTGCACAAAATGAAATGCTCCCATCATATTGGCATGATCGGTCATCGCCACCGCATTCATTTTATGATGCGCAGCCACATTTACCAGGTCAGGAATGCTGGTAGTCGACTGTAATACAGAAAATTGAGTATGATTATGAAGATGCGCAAAGTTTACTTCATCTAAAGCGGCAATGTTCTTGTCAATTTCTTGCTGAGATAGATCAGAAGCATCTTTTTTGGCTAGGGCTTCCTGTATTTTTTGCGAAGCTTTTTTTAGATTAATATGTTTTAATCCAATAAGCTGAATGGGCTCTGGATTTGCCTCTTTAAAATTTTGGAAGTAATCTGGCTGTACATCAAGTTCTTCTATGGTAAAAACTTGTTTTCTGATCAATTCAAGAAAACATCGGGTTGTTGCCTCAACATCGGCGGTTGCATTGTGTGCTTCACTAAATGCAATTCCAAATAAGTGTTCATGTAATTCGGTAAGTGTAGGAAGTTTGAATTTCCCTCCTCTACCACCGGGGATTTGACAAAGTTCTGCCGTAGTTTCGGTACAAGTGTCCAGAACCGGAAGCTTATCAAGGGCGTTTTCTAAGCCCAAGCGGTAGAATTCGGCTCCCATGATATTAACATCGAATCCTACATTTTGACCAACTATAAACTTAGTTTTTGATAAGGCGATCTTGAATTTTTCAAGTACCTCCTGTAATGTAATTCCGTCCTTTTCAGCAAGCTCGGTAGAAATTCCGTGTATCTTTTCTGCGTCATAAGGAATATTAAACCCATCGGGTTTTACCAGGTAATCCTGGTGCTCAATGCAGTTCCCCATAGCATCGTGCAATTGCCATGCAATTTGAATACATCTTGGCCAATTATCGGTGTCGCTAATGGGGGCATCCCAGCGTTTTGGTAAACCTGTGGTTTCAGTATCAAAAACTAAATACATAAATTAGTAGATTTCGAGAAATTAGATCCTTACGAACTTTCAAAAATAGGCAAAATAGGACCTTAATTTATAAAAACATATCCATAGTTATTAACTGTTAATTAAGAAAAAAAATCTGTATAGCAAAGATGGGTAGCTTGTTAACTTCTATGGTTTAGGGATTTGCAGGAATAGAAAAAAATTGATAATTACAGCGTATTTGGTTATTCAAACTTTGAGTTACTATGTGTTTATAGAATATAATTAAAATAGGATGCACATGTAATTTCTGTACTTCGTACAACAAAAAAACCGGAAATTTTTCCGGTTTTAATAGGGTATTTTATGACGATCAATCTGTTATGCTTCAATCGTTTCGAAGTTTTTTGCATCTTCTAAGGCGCTGATAATGGTGCTTCGTTGCTTCATTAACATATCATAGGTGCTCTTAGGCAACGTGCTTTCTTTTAAAATATCATTATATTCTTCTATTGCAGCTTCTTCTCCGCGTATGGTTTCTTTTAGGATAGCTTCTTCGTTATTTGAAGATAATGCAGCTCTAAAATTCATCCAGATTCTATGTGCATCAGCTTCAAAACTAGTATCGTTTTTTGGGTGTACTCCAAAGGTTTTTATCTCAGATTGTAATTTTTTTGCAAACTCTCTTCTTTCAAAAGCTCTTTCTTCAAAATATTTTTTCAAATCTGTATTGTCTACGTTTTCAGCTGCTGTAAGATAGCCTTTTTCTGCATCAAAACTTTTTTTCAAAACATCATTTAAATGGTCAGTAATTTTTTCTGTGTACTTCATAATCATTTTCATTTTAAAAGTTATTATTATTTGTTGATGTAATTAAACATTCTTTAATAGTATAAGCCTTAAAACCCCTTGTGTCAAGGGGTTTAACAAGGTTTAATAGTTTTTAACTTGAATTAACACTTTAATATTTGATCGGTGTTAAAAAGTGTTAAATGAAGAATTTTTTAGAATTTAAAAGCGTGAGTTTTTCGTCATATTAAAGATCTTTTTAACATAAAAAAAAGCGATCACCCAAAGAGATGATCGCTTGATCTTGATTAAGTTGAGTTATGATTTCATTAATAACCAAAATCGAACAGCCCTTCAGATATCTGAGCTCCACTTCTGGTTTCAAATTCAAAAGTACCGCTGATACATTTTGAATCTGTATTATGTTCATTAATTATTAGTGTTCCGGATAGCACAGAAGATTTGTCTTTTCTTTTGCTGTATGTTGCGCTATAGTCTCCAGAACCTGACAAAGAATATTCGCCTGGTGCGACATTAGACGGAAATACGATTTCAATTTCGTCTTCAATATTACTTGCTTTTATTAGTATAGACGCGTTGTCTACTCCAAATAGTTGAGCAGAATGATCATCAGTAATCATTTCAAAGCCATTTACTTTTGCAGTAAGCGATGCATTAAGCAAACACGGATTAATCTCTTGGGTAACCACTTCTTCTATTATACCTTCTTCAATAGGGACTCTGTAAAACCATCCATTATTAAAATTAGATCTGTTACCATTACTGTCTTTTAAATTTTTAAAGTAGAAATTACCAGAAATCTCATTATTATTGATTTCAATTATATTTACCTCTCCTGTGCTTTCTCCTTGTTGGGCTACAAATTTTGTTTGATCCTTTTGAAAACTTACTTTACTAAGCGTTTCTTGACTGATTTTATAGGTTCCCATTTTGGTTGAAGAAATTGTAAAACTTATAGCTTTATCTCCTTCGCTTCCTGAAATGACAAGAGTACCATCATCATAGATCATAGCTTTTTTAGATACCGTGCGAAAAAGTTCTCCGTCAACTTTGGCCTGAAGAGCAGGATTGTTGATTTGAACATCGGTAGAGCAAGAAGAAAAAATAAGGCAGGCTACTGCCATGAATAGCGTAGTTATTCTGATCATAGGCTTGGGGCTTTAGTATTCATCACATACGGTTTTACCGTATTAAAATGTTTAGAAGACAAACATAAAACTAAAATTCGGTAAAATCAATTTTTTCATCGAAAAAAAACATATTTAATCGATGAAATACACAATTATGATTTAATTAATATTTTTTATTCGTGTTTTATAAGAATTTATTTCTATTTTTTGTAAGAAAAAAAATACTAAAACTTACGTAAGATCAGTAATTATTGTTTTACAGGATATAAACTTTAAAATAAGTACATTCTTTTCATTAAAAATAGTTACATTTGCGCCCTTAATTATAATCCGGGTCGAGTACCCAAAAATTAATTTGTATGCCTGTTAAAATTAGATTACAGAGACACGGTAAAAAGGGAAAACCTTTTTACTGGATCGTAGCCGCAGATGCTAGATCAAAAAGAGATGGTAGATTTCTTGAAAAGTTAGGTACGTATAATCCTAATGTAAACCCAGCTAGTATTGACCTTAATGTCGATGGTGCAGTAAAGTGGTTACAAAACGGTGCACAGCCTACCGATACGGCAAGAGCTATTTTATCTTACAAAGGTGCCTTACTTAAAAATCACCTGGCAGGGGGAGTAAGAAAAGGTGCCCTAACAGAGGAACAAGCCGAAGAGAAGTTTCAAGCTTGGTTATCTGAAAAAGAAGGAACTGTTACTGCTAAGAAAGATGCGTTAGCAAAAGCCGAGGCAGATGCTAAAGCAAAAGCTCTTGCAGCAGAAAAAGAAGTGAATGCTAAGCGTGAAGCTGAAGCTGCTGAAGCTGAAGCCGCCGAAAAAGCCGAAGCTGCTGCTGCCGAAGCACCAGAAGAGGCTGCTGAAGCAACTGAAGCAGAGTCCGCAACAGAAGAAGCTAGCAACGAACAAGAATAGTTGTAGTATTGCGATGAAGAAAGAAGAATGCTTCTATCTAGGTAAAATCGTAAGTAAATTTAGTTTTAAGGGTGAGGTATTGATTAAACTGGATACCGATGAACCCGAAAGTTATGTAAAAATGGAATCAGTATTTGTTGACTATAACGACAATCTGGTTCCTTTTTTTATTGAAAGAAGTGCATTGCATAAAAGTGATTTACTTCGGGTGAAATTTGAGGATGTAGATACTGAAGAAGATGCAGATGATTTGATGAAAGCAGAAATTTATCTTCCGCTCACACTACTGCCAAAACTAGAAGGAGATCAATTTTATTATCACGAAGTTATTGGTTTTACCATTATAGACCAAACCTTTGGAGAAGTAGGAATCATCAAATCAATCAATGACTCAACAGCACAGGCTCTTTTTGAAATCGATCATAAAGGTACCGAGGTCCTCATCCCTATGAATGATGAGTTCGTTGAAAAAATAGATCGAGAGGCAAAACAGGTTTTCGTAAATACACCTGAAGGGCTTATTGATTTATATCTTTAAATTCTCACCTTCTTCGTCAATCTGGCAAGGCCAGAATTCATTTTCCAGTAAAATTGTTACAAATGAAACCTTTCGAATTTAAACAATTCACAATACAACAGGATCGATGTGCCATGAAAATAGGTACAGATGGAGTTTTATTGGGTGCTTGGGTGCCAATAGGCGGTTCTGAAAGTTCAATTCTGGATATTGGTACAGGCACAGGTATTATTGCATTAATGGCTGCGCAGCGTTCTGATGCCGAAATTATTGATGCCATCGAGATCGACGCAGAAGCCTATGAACAAGCGGTCGATAATTTTGAATCTTCATCTTGGGGAGATAGATTGTTTTGTTATCATGCCTCTTTTCAAGAATTTGTCGAAGAGATGGATGACCAGTATGATCTGTTAATTAGCAATCCACCTTTTTATGCTGAAGATTATAAAACGTCAAATAAACAACGGGATATAGCCAGATTTCAGGGTTCACTTCCATTTGAACACTTGTTGGTTGGAGCTTCAAAATTAATGTCGGATCATGGAAAATTTGCAATAATCTTACCATACAAAGAAGAAGAAAAGATTATTAAACTTGCAAAAGAAGTATCGCTATATGCCCATAAAATTACCAGAGTAAAAGGTAATCCAACTTCCAAAATAATAAGAAGTATGGTCTTGTTTGGTTTTGATCAGGCCGTTCCTCAAACAGACGAACTGATTATTGAAAATTCTAGGCATCAATATACAGACGCTTACATTAATCTTACTCAAGGTTTTTATTTGAAAATGTAGCAACATTAAAAAGGAGAACTTTAAAAGTTCTCCTTTTCCAAATTCAATCACTCTGCAAAGCTTAATTCGTCGAGTATTCAGAAGTTAAGCCTTTACTATTTTGGTTAGTCCTTAGTTATCCAGTTACCATCTGCGTCACAGTATACTTCCATTTCTTTCTCGCCTTGCTTCAATACTAACATAAATTCTGAAGCATCTTCTTTAGCACCAGCTTTTTCGATAGTAGCTCCTGCAAAGTCTTTTGCTACTGCATCGATAACCTTTTGAGGAAGATTTTCCACCGCTAATTCGATGTATTTATCTTGAGCGGGAGCCGTAACTTCAGTATTATCATTTGAAGCGGTTTCTTGTGCGTTGATCCCTTGAGTTCCTAATAATAATCCAAAAGCTAAAGCTGGTAATACAAATAAATTTTTCATTTTGTGTTTCTTTTTAAGATTTACATTTTGTTACACAGTATACTATAGAATAATTGTGCCAGTAGATGATTTCAGATTACATCTTAATTGTAAACAAATGATAATCAATATTTTATAAATTATTTGTTTTTAGAATTTATTTCTGCACATACGAAGAGAAGTGTAGAAAAAGGTGTTGACCTGCGGAATTTATACACAATTTTGATTGCATATTTATAAAACAATCATCACTTTTATTTCTTGAAAAAAAATATGCATAATGGATTTGAGGGTACAGCGATCAACTGTATTTTTGACTTTTTGATTAATCTTTAAAATAATTAAAAGAATTTAAACGTATGAAAAAAATTGGTTGCTCTTTTTCCATTAATTACATTTGTTGAGTATTTAAGTGTACTAGTTTTAGAAATAATGTAAATAAAATATACTGCCAGATGAAGCCAGATCTTTTTGAAGCTCCCGATTACTATAATATAGACGAATTACTTACAGACGAACACAAATTGGTTCGTGATGCTGCCCGCAGCTGGGTAAAACGCGAAGTTTCTCCAATTATAGAAGAATATGCGCAACGTGCCGAATTTCCTAATCAAATCATCAAAGGATTAGCAGAAATCGGGGCCTTTGGTCCTTATATCCCAGAAGAATATGGAGGGGCGGGATTGGACCAGATAAGTTATGGTTTGATCATGCAAGAAATAGAACGAGGTGATTCTGGAGTGCGGTCTACTTCATCGGTACAATCGTCTTTAGTAATGTACCCTATCTGGAAATATGGTAATGAAGAGCAACGCAAAAAATATTTACCAAAATTAGCCTCAGGAGAATTTATGGGTTGTTTTGGTCTAACCGAACCCGATCATGGGTCAAATCCTGGCGGGATGACCACGAATTTTAAAGATAAAGGAGATCATTATCTGCTTAACGGGGCAAAGCTATGGATATCAAATGCTCCTTTTGCAGACGTTGCCGTAGTTTGGGCTAAAAATGAAGAAGGACGTATCCATGGTTTGATAGTCGAGCGGGGTATGGAAGGTTTTACAACACCAGAGACTCATAATAAATGGTCACTTCGTGCATCGGCCACAGGAGAATTGATCTTTGATAATGTAAAAGTACCCAAAGAGAATTTGCTACCTAACAAAAGCGGGTTGGGAGCTCCTTTGGGTTGTTTGGATTCTGCTCGCTATGGAATTGCATGGGGAGCAATAGGTGCTGCTATGGACTGCTATGATACTGCTTTGCGATATGCTAAAGAACGTGTTCAATTTGACAAACCTATTGGAGCAACACAGTTACAGCAGAAGAAATTAGCAGAAATGATTACCGAAATTACCAAAGCGCAATTACTGGCTTGGCGATTAGGAGTATTGCGTAATCAAGGAAAAGCAACAAGTGCCCAAATCTCTATGGCCAAACGCAATAATGTAGATATGGCCATAAAAATTGCCAGAGAAGCACGACAGATCCTTGGTGGTATGGGTATTACGGGGGAGTATAGTATTATGCGCCATATGATGAACTTAGAAAGCGTGATCACTTACGAGGGAACGCATGATATCCATTTGTTAATCACAGGTTTGGATATCACTGGATTTTCTGCGTTTAAATAATCGAAAAGCTTTTAATAGCAGTTTTCTCTAAAAAAATGTACTTCAAAAAGCTCAGAAGAATTATCGAGAATAGACTTTTATTTCATTTTTTGGGATAAACAGATAAATGATTAAGTAAAAATTCTCCTGTACCGAAATACAGGAGAATCAAGGGAATTACAAAAAATCAGCAAACCGCCGAAAAATTAAGGGGTATCATTACCTCCTTAGGATCCAATATCGATCTCGCCTACCCCTAGTCTCCATCGAATATTGAATCTTTATTTTAATCTGATTAACAATCAGGATCGTACTGGCTAACTACGAACTGAAAATGGTAACTTCCATTTACAGTGCAAGGATACTGCACGCCAGTTTCATTTTTTGAAACTGAGATATTTTTTTTCAGTTTTTTTCTAGAATCTTTCAGTAGGCTTTTGTCTGCATTTTATAGGGTTTAATGGATCATCTAATGAATGTTTTATATGAGCAATACTATAATACCACACCATAAATAAACAATCGTAGCGTTTCTCCTTTAGGTTTTAGAAGCATATTTGCCTAGTTTTATACTGAATTTAGCCTATGAAACGAGCTATGATAATTGCATGAATATCAACCGTAATGTTTAATGGCAAATTCCATATCCGTGCTCAGCTTACCGAAGTGTGATATTTAAAAACCATAAATAAAGAACTGATGAAAATATTCGGTCATCGTGGTGCTGCAGGTCTTGTAGCAGAGAATACATTAGCCTCTATCGCAGAAGCTTTAATTCATCCTATAGACGGTATCGAGATCGATGTGCATTGTTGTAAATCGGGAGAATTAATAGTGATTCATGATGAAACGTTAGACAGAACTACTGATGGCCATGGGAAGGTTACCGATTATACTTTACAAGAGCTAAAACAATTCAAAACCGTAGAAGGGTTTTTCATACCAACCCTGGATGAGGTGTTGCGTCTGGTCGATGCGCGATGCACACTTAATATCGAATTGAAAGGAAAAGATACTGCATTACCAACCTTGAAAATAGTTGAAGAATATATCGAAAAGACCGATTGGGATTATGATCATTTCATCATCTCTAGTTTTGACCATTCGCAGTTGTTTGATGTAAAAAATAGCTCTTCAAAGTTTAAAGTAGGGGTGCTTACCGAAGAGAATATTACTAAGGCATTACCTGTTGCAAAAAAACTAAAAGCATTTTCAATACACCCACCAATACTTACTTTAACTAAAGATGAAGTTATTCTTGCACAAGAATACGGGTATAAAGTGTATGCTTGGACAGTAAATAAAGAAATGATGATTCGCAAATTAAAAAAATGGAATGTTGATGCCATCATCACAGATTTTCCGAATTTTGCATGATGAACTATGATCTGATTATCGTTGGTGGAGGTGCTGCCGGATTTTTTACAGCAATCAATGTTGCTGAAAATAATCCCGATCTAAAAATCGCCATTCTAGAAAGGGGAAAAGAAGTCCTGTCCAAAGTACGTGTGTCTGGTGGCGGGCGCTGCAATGTCACTCATGCCGAATTTATACCTAATGAATTAAGCAAAAATTATCCCCGCGGAGAAAAAGAGCTGAAAGGACCTTTTCATACTTTCATGACTGGTGATACGATGGATTGGTTTGGTCAGCGCGGTATCGAATTAAAGATTGAAGACGATGGAAGGATATTTCCGGTTTCAGATTCTTCACAAACTATTATTGATTGTTTTTTGTCTGAAACCAGGCGATTAGGTATCGAAATATTAACAAATCATGCCGTAAAAAGTTTTCAGCAAGAAAATAAAGTTTGGGAGGTTAACACCAGTCAAGGGGATTTCACAACAACAAAATTAATGATCGCAACGGGTAGCAATCCAAAAATCTGGAAATTACTTCAGAAATTGGGTCATGAAACTATTAATCCGGTTCCGTCTTTGTTTACGTTTAACATCAAGGATTCAAGAATTGCAGCTTTGCCAGGGGTAGTTACCAATGCAACAGTAAAGGTTGAAAACTCAAAATTAACTAGCCAAGGGCCTTTATTAATTACACATTGGGGAATGAGCGGCCCTGCCATCTTAAAATTATCAGCCTGGGGCGCCATAGCGTTGAATGCATTCGACTATCATTTTGAAATTAAGGTAAACTGGCTTCCGCAGTATTCACAACCAGAGGTGCTGGAGCAACTGAAAGAATTAAAAAATAACCACTCGAAGCAGCAAGTATATACATATGCCAAATTCGAATTGCCCAAGAGGCTCTGGCAGAGTTTGATCATAGCTTCAGGTATTAAAAAAGATACGCGTTGGGCAGATTTGAATAAATTTCAGCTTCGTGAATTATCAGAAGAACTTACGCAAGGAATTTTTCAGGTAAATGGAAAGAGTACGTTTAAGGAAGAGTTTGTAACCGCCGGCGGGATTAACCTTAAAGAAGTTAACTTTAAGACGTTTGAGAGTAAGTTATATAAGAACCTCTACTTTGCAGGAGAGGTGTTAAATATTGATGCTATTACCGGGGGCTTTAATTTTCAAAATGCCTGGACTAGCGGTTTTATTGCTGCTCAATCCATTGCTTCATAGTAAATTACCTCGGGGGCAAGCCGAGAGGTATTTGTTAGAAGCAAATTTTTAATTTCGAGGCAAGCCTTGGGGGTATCATACCCTTTGGCGGCGCCAATAAAAATGAAACTTTAACATTCTTTGGCACTACCTGTATTTGTAGAAGCATATTAATATAAATCAAAATATCCAATGAAAATATATATCGCATTACTTCGTGGTATTAACGTTAGCGGACAGAAAAAAATCAAAATGGTCGATCTGAAGACTATGTTTGAAAATCTTGGTTTCACATCGGTAACCACCTATATTCAGAGTGGTAATATTATTTTCAAAAGTGATAAAGAAGATATTGATTTCCTTGGCCATTGTATTAAAGAAAGAATTTTGGAAACCTTTGAATATGATGTCCCAGTGCTAGTGCTTACTCCAAAGACATTGAAATCAATCCATCAAAACAATCCGTTTTCTAAAAGAATTATGAGTGGGGAAATCGAAGAGAAAAGGATGTATTTTACGTTGTTAGGCAGTGCACCAGAGACTACAAATCCAGAAACGTGTATTGCCGCATCTTCAGGCGGAGAAGAGTTTGTGATAACCAAAAATGTAGTATATTTTTTTGCCGCCAATGGTTACGGAAAAACGAAGCTGAACAATAATTTCTTTGAAAAAAAACTGAAGTGCAGCGCTACTACCAGAAATTTAAAAACCATAATTAAATTACTAGAAATAAGTAAATCAAATTCATAAATAGCACTAGTACAATTCGTTATTTTCATTAAAATTTTATATATTTATAAGTTAAACTAGCACCTCACTAATTATGAAAAAAATTACCTACTTCCTTCTCTTTGTTTTTTTATTAAGTAACTTACATCATGGATATGCTTCTGGAGACAAAGATCCTGTACAACAGTTGTTTATGGATTACATCAACAAGATGAATGCGCTTAATCAAGGTACTCAAAAAGATGATGTGTTAAACTTATATGATGAAAAATATAACGGAAACACGGTTTATGTTAATTTATCTGGAGCATTAATCAGGAAGAATTACAGCAAAAAAGATATCGCTTCTCAACTAGATGATATCATTAACGATGATAATTATAAATTTAAGCTTATTCTTGATAAAATCGTCTATCAAATCCAAAAGGAAAGAGCAGGAACTATTTCTGCAGTGATTAATTTTGAATCGTATATAGATAAGAAAATAGCAGAAAAAGGAACTATTCTAATGGACGTCGTGGCAATTCGGGTAAATGGAGGATGGAAGATTGCACAAAATAATATGGTACGGGTTTCTGAAGCTAAAGATATTGGCCAATGTGTTTGCTATGTATACGGAAAAGGAACCACTAAGTTTGTTACTGAAGTGTACTTCCCATCAGGACTGGAATACAGCCAGGAATTTGATTCATTTCAAGTGACTTCAAGGGATGATAAGCGAATCATCAAGTCTGATAATAATGAGTTTTATTGGAGTAGAGATACTGGAAAACTTACGTTTAAAGGAAGTGAGATCGGAAAGGCTGATGAAGCTAGAAAAGCAATAGAATATGTATTAAAAGATTTGTATAAAGAATCTTGTGTCAATATTGTATTTAATTAAGAATCATCTATAATTGTCAAACTAAGTCTGTCGAAGTTTTAAATCTATAGCATATGAAATTGTCTTCGACAGACTTAAACTGACAATATTCAATTATTACACTGTAGGACTAGGATCATGTAACAATTAGTTTAGAATCTAAATAATCGTTGTATCCTTCAAAAAACCTCGCCAAGAGATTTCGATAGCTTGATTAATATGTTTTTCCTGAAGTTTTATCTGTTCGTTTTCATGAATTTTTACAAGGGAGACCACATTTCCAAAAAATAGCTCTTCCATAACTAACGTATTGTAGGATTTAAACACTTTTTGCTTAACTCCCTTCTTGAAATATTCTTCAATTTCATGATAATATTCCCTGGCTTTATCTTTTAAGGATTGCGGAATGTCTGGAGATCGTGCAATTTGTTCAGAAAATATAAAAGCGAGCGGATTATTCACAAAATAGTAAAACAGGTTTAACCACATTACAGTAAACTGTTTTTTGATATCGTCTTCGGGTATATTACGCATCACTACCGTTCCAAAGTCTTGAGTGAGCATCAAATATAACTCGGTGATAATTTCTTCTTTATTCTTAAAATGATGATATACGGTACCATTTGCTACCCCAGATTCTTTAATGATTTGTGAAAGAGAAGTAGCACCGATTCCTTGTTTGGTTATTAATTCTAGAGTAGTCTGTAAAACTATTGCTTTTTTACTCATAAAAAGTGAAATTCCTTATTCTAATAATTTAATTTAGTTGCCATATGCCAAAATTCAATGCAGTCGCAAAAGCAACCCAAACAACATAAGGGATAAGTAGGTAAGCGGCAATACTATTTACAATAGTAAACCATTTAATTGTAAATAGCAATAGGATAAATAGGGCAATTATATCCAATAACGCAATTAGCGGATTTTGCAATCCAAAGAAAAAAATGGACCATGCAGCATTGAGTAGCAATTGAAACCCAAAATGATATAACGCAGTTTTGACCCATTTATGATAAAAGCCTTTACTCCATACAATTCCAGCAGCAATACCCATCATAATATATAAGATAGTCCATACGGGTGCAAAAATCCAACTAGGTGGGGTAAAGGAAGGCTTTTTTAAATTAACATACCAGGTATCAATAGAGGTCTGAGTAGCAATACTACTTAAAAAACCTACTAATAGACATACCAAAACGGCAATACTGATACGAATTAACCTCTTTTTCATTAAAATAGATTAGTGCAGTACTAAAATAGCAATTTATTTTTACTACCCATATGTCTAAATAGCTTATACGACCTATATTTGCTTAAAAATATTGTATTACTATGATGGACCATCCTGAGTTTATTTCGCCTATGATTTCAGAACTACCTGTTGAAGGAGTAATAACATGCACCTCGCCCAGTAACATAGCATTGGTGAAATACTGGGGTAAACGACCTGTGCAGCTTCCTGAAAATACTTCAATTAGTTTTACACTTGATGGATGTAAAACCACGACAAGTCTGCTATATAAAAGGCGAGATACAATTGCCGAAGATTTTGATTTTGAACTTTTTTTTGAAGGGAAGTTAAAACCAGATTTTAGGCCAAAAATCAAAAACTTCTTTAAAAGGATAGAAGAATATCTTCCTTTTTTGAAGCAATATACCTTTACGATAGAAACTAGTAATACATTTCCGCATAGTAGCGGGATTGCGTCATCTGCCAGCGGAATGAGTGCTTTGGCATTTTGTTTGGCGCAATTAGAGAAAAAGATACACCCTAAAATTGCTAATGAAGTGTTTATTAAGAAGACTTCATTTCTGGCCCGGTTAGGTTCTGGAAGCGCATGTAGAAGCCTAGAGGGACCCATTACCGTTTGGGGCGAACATAATGATATAGAGGGAAGCAATGATGCATTTGCAATCAAATTTCCTTATGAGATTCATTCAAATTTTGAGGATTATCAGGATACTATTCTATTAATTGATAAAGGAGAAAAACAAGTCAGTAGCACTGTTGGTCATGATCTTATGCATGGTCATCCATTTGCTGCGAGACGCTTTGAGCAGGCTTCAGAAAATAGCATCAAACTTAAAGAAATATTGATTTCAGGTGATTTGGATGCTTTTATCGAAGTGGTAGAAAGTGAAGCACTTACCCTTCATGCAATGATGATGACTTCTTTGCCTTATTTCATTTTAATGAAACCCAATACACTATCTGTTATTAATAAAGTTTGGGAGTATCGTAAAAATACAGGCTCTAAATTATGTTTTACATTAGATGCAGGAGCAAATGTGCATTTACTATTTCCTTATTCAGAAAAAGAAAAGGTTTTAGAATTCATTAACAGCAAGTTAGTTGCATATTGCCAGAATGGACAGTATATTTGCGATAAAATAGGATTGGGTGCAAAATTATTGTAACTTTATCCTAGTACGGAATACAAATAAGGTATAATTACATCAAAAAAATAATGAAGGGACCCCTGTTTTATTCAAAAATATTGTTGTTTGGAGAATATGGTATTATTAAAGATTCTAAAGGTCTTTCGATTCCTTATAATTTTTTTAAGGGAGCCCTTAAGGTTTCTGAAACACCAGATAGGGAAGCTATAAAATCCAACAATAATCTCAAAGAGTTTGCAAAATATCTTGAAGAGATCCAGAGTAAAGGTGTTGTAAAATTTGATTTGAAAAAACTACACGTAGATATAGATGCCGGAATGTATTTTGACAGTAGTATTCCCCAGGGATATGGTGTAGGGAGTAGTGGTGCTCTGGTTGCTGCTGTATATGATGAGTATGCTTATGATAAAATTACTGTACTGGAAAATCTTACAAGGGATAAGTTATTGAAGCTTAAAGAGATTTTTGGAGCAATGGAATCTTTCTTTCACGGAAGCAGTTCTGGATTAGATCCTTTAAATAGCTATTTAAGCCTTCCTATTCTTATTCACTCAAGAGACAATATAGAGCCGGCAGGAATCCCCTCACAAAGTGTTGAGAACAAAAAGGGAGCAGTTTTCTTATTAGATAGTGGTATCGTGGGTGAAACTGCACCAATGGTTAGCATTTTTATGGAAAACATGAAGCAAGAAGGTTTCCGAAGCATGCTCAAAAATCAGTTTGTAAAATACACCGATGCCTGTGTGGATGATTTCTTAAAAGGGGACGTGAAATCTTTGTTTTCGAATATAAAAGAACTTTCTCATGTGGTTCTGGATAATTTCAAACCAATGATTCCTAAACAATTTCATAGTTTATGGCAAAAAGGGATTGAAACCAATGATTATTATCTGAAATTATGTGGCTCTGGTGGTGGAGGTTATATTCTGGGCTTTACACAAGATTTTGATAAAGCACAAGCTTCTCTTAAAGACTACAAATTAGAAGTTGTTTACAATTTTTAAGAAGCATTTCCTATGCTTACCAGAAAAAACAAACTCATTCTTCTTAAATTATTGAGTTTATTTTCTGTAGTAAGAGGCTACAATATTCTTATCATTGTCTTAGCGCAATATCTTACCTCTATTTTTATTTTGGCACCCCATATTCGATTAAGAAGGGTCATTCTGGATCCCAATCTTTTTGTTATAGTTTTAGCTTCTGCTGGAGTAATTGCTGCAGGCTATATTATTAATAATTTTTATGATAAAGAGAAAGATCTGATTAATCGACCTCAGAAAACTATGCTTGACCGCTTGGTAAGTCAACAAACAAAGCTAACAGGATATTTTATTTTAAATTTCCTCTCGGTAGTCTTGGCGAGTTATGTTTCTTTTAGGGCAGTTCTTTTTTTCTCGCTATACATCTTCGGGATTTGGTTCTATTCCCACAAACTGAAGAAATATCCTATTATTGGTAATATGATTGCTTCTATTCTGGCTATCACCCCATTCTTTGCGGTATTTATTTATTACAAAAATTTTGATGAAGTTATTTTTGTACATGCTACTTTTTTGTTTTTAATGCTAATGATTAGAGAGATGGTAAAAGATTTGGAGAACCTAAAAGGGGACATGGCTCAGAATTATAAAACCATCCCCGTAGTTTACGGAGAATTAGCTTCAAAACGAATAATAAGTGCCTTTATTATAGCTTCCGGGATACCTATTTACTTATTACTAACCAGATATGAAATCGGTGTTATGTACCTTTATTTTTATGGATGTTTAGTGCTTCTATTTTTGTTTTTAGGGGCACTATGGATGTCTAAAGCAAAAATACATTATGTCTGGTTGCATAATATTTTAAAGCTAATTATTGTTGTAGGTACGTTAAGTATTGTTCTTATTGATATTAATATGATTTTAGATAGAATTCTTTGGTAAAAAAGGAAGAACAGTCATAATATCATATCATGACTGCTTTATCCATTATAAAGTGGCTAACTCAACTAAACATTCTTAGGTCTTTTAATAATTAAAGTAAGGTGGTAAATTCTATTTACGTTTTTTACTTTTTCAATTGTTACCTTCTTATAGTTGAGTCGTGATTTTATGTAATCAATTACAAGGTCTTTTTCAGAATCTACATCTAATACCACGAGTTCTCCTTTTTTGTTAAGGGTAAATTGAATAGTGGCGGAAAGGTCATTTTTTTCTACACTGATTTTTGGGTCTTTTAATAGATTGGCAACTTCATTTCTGATACGTTGGTCCCTCTCAACAGGATTGCTGTTTGAAGCAAAACTTTGACCAGAACTTACTACTAAAGCAAATAATACTACAATTAACTTTTTCATTGTTTTTTGTTTTTAAAGATTTGAGTTATACTGTTTAATTTGTTTTAATTTTATGGTTCAAATGTAGTTTGCTCACACTCAAATTTTATGCTTTTCATTTTATCATAACGTGTCATCATGATCAATTTTGAGTTAAAATGAATAGGCTTTAACATAAATTAAACTTTGAATAAAACATACCTCTTAAGTACTTATCTCTGATGAAAACAAAGGAAAGAAATGTGTATATTGATGAATCTTTAAAATTTGGATATGGATGGTAAGGATACTTAGATTATTAGTGTATCTAAATATTAAGGTAAGGTTATTTAGTCTTCTTTAGGAGCATCTTTTTATTTTAATAATTTGATAATCAGTTTTTTGAATGTTAAGCATTTGTTTTTTAAAAGTTGTAATATTCTAAAAAAAGATCGTATACTTAAAAATAGAAATTATTATTACTCGCTTGTATGAAAGACCAATTATTAACTGTTGCACTTGCACAGATTTCTCCGGTTTGGTTGAATAAGGGTGCTACTCTGAAAAAAATTGAAAACTCTATTACCGAAGCTGCTTCTCAAAATGCTGAGTTAATTGTGTTTGGTGAAGCTTTACTGCCCGGATATCCTTTTTGGATATCACTAACCGATGGAGCTCAATTTGATAGTGCCATTCAAAAAGAATTGCATGCATACTATGGCCAAAATGCTGTGATTATTGAGAACGGGGACTTGGATTCTATTTGTGAGCTTGCTGCAAAACATAAAATTGCTGTTTATTTGGGGATCATAGAAAGGCCATTAGATCGTGGGGGACATAGCCTATATGCTTCTTTGGTATATATTAGTGAAGCAGGAGAGATTAAATCGGTTCATAGAAAGCTACAGCCCACTTACGAAGAACGATTAACCTGGTCGCCCGGTGATGGAAATGGTTTGATTGTACATTCGCTAAAAGCATTTACGGTGGGGGGATTAAATTGTTGGGAAAACTGGATGCCACTACCCAGGGCGGCACTATATGGACAAGGAGAAAATTTACACATTGCTGTCTGGCCTGGTAGTGACTACAACACTAAAGATATTACGCGTTTTATTGCGAGAGAATCAAGATCTTATGTTATTTCTGTGTCTAGTTTAATGAGAAAAGAAGACTTCCCGGGTGCTACGCCTCATCTCGACGAAATTCTAAAAGAATCTCCTGATATTTTAGGAAATGGAGGATCTTGTATAGCAGGTCCTGATGGAGAATGGGTGCTTGAACCAGTATTGAATAAAGAGGGGCTTTTAATCGAGACCTTAGATTTTAATCGCGTATTGCAAGAGCGCCAAAATTTTGATCCGGTGGGTCATTATTCGAGGCCAGACGTTACGCAATTACACATAAACAGACAGCGGCAAAGTACGATTTGGTTTGACAAAGAATAATTGTAAAACGTATGTAGTAATCGATTATCTTTGCACAAAATTTATGATATGAGTGGTGGAGATAATTCTCGAGGAGGAAAAAGTAGCAAAAGACAAGGAAAATCCAGAGTTAAACCGATTGGGAGAAGGGATACACCCGCAAAAAAAGCACAGAATAGTCCTAAAAAGATTTCAAATCCTGATGAGATACGACTTAATAAATTTGTAGCCAATTCTGGAGTTTGCTCTCGTCGGGAAGCAGATTTGTATATTCAAACGGGTAGTGTTTGGGTAAATGGAAAACCGATTACCGAAATGGGATATAAGGTGAAGCTAACCGATGAGGTGAAGTTTGACGGTCGCTTAATTACCCCAGAAAAAAAAGAATATATTCTTCTTAACAAACCCAAGGGTTTTGTAACTTCGACAAGTCCAGAGAAGACCAAAACGGTTATGCAATTGGTAGCAAATGCTTCTAAAGCCAGGTTAAAACCAGTAGGACGCTTAGAACGTAATACCACAGGGTTACTGCTATTTACCAATGATGTAGATCTTGAAAAGAAATTGACGCACCATAAAAGTGGGGTTCGTAAGATTTTCCATGTAGAGCTGGATCGTAATCTGAAATTCGAAGATATTGAAAAGATCAAGAATGGAATCAAACTTCAAGAAGGATTTATTCAAGTTGATGATATCTCATATATAGAAGGTGCATCAAAGAATGAAATAGGAGTGCAATTACAATCTTCAAAAAATAACATCATCCACAAACTTTTTGAGCATCTTAATTATGATGTGATCAAATTAGACCGAGTAATTTTTGGAGGATTGACCAAAAAAGATCTTCCTCGAGGTCATTGGCGTAAACTTACCGAGCAAGAAGTAATTAATTTGAAGATGTTATAGGCATCGTTTCTGAAGCTTTAGCATTTTTGTAAATTTCCCAACTCAAAACTGTAAAAACGCTAATATACTCTAATCCTACCATCCATAGGTTTTCCTTAAAATTAGGATGTAGATATGCTGTATAGCTTAAAATGATCACAAATGACCATACGATCGGGAATTTGTAGTTGGTAAATATACAAAGAGATAAAGGTACTGCTATGTACCAGGGATGTACTGTAGTCGATAAAAAATAGTAGGTGCAAATACCAAGGACCATTGCAGTGATCAGTTGTGGTGTGGCTCTATTTTTTCTGAAGAACGTTAACGCTAAGAGAATGATAATGGTCACCAGAGGTAAAATCTTTCCGGCAGTTTCAATAACATTCCATCCCACGATTTGATACCCAATCCAGCGAATGACAAAGAAAATACTGGCGTTAAATTCAAAAGTTTGAAACCAAAGTGTGATCGTTCTTTTAAAGTTATGAAAGAAATCTTCAGACAAAAAAGGAGCAAAAGTCAGAAAAACGGTGAATACTAAAATACTGTAGAAACCTATCAATTTTGGCAAACCCAACGTTAGGCTTAACTTGTTGAACCCTCCGTTTTTATTCATCACAAACTTCTGAAAGAATAGTGGTAAAAACAATAACGGTATTAGTTTCACCGAAACTGAAAGCCCTAACATAATCCCAGCCCAGTACCAGTATCCTTTATGCAAAAGATATATTGACCAAATAATGAAAAATATCATTACCGCTTCAAAATGAAGATTTCCGGTAAGCTCAATAATAATGAAAGGATTTAAAATGTACCAAAAAATCTGTTTTTCTGGCAGGTTCATCGCTTTCAACAACTTCTTTCCGAAGAAAAAAGTACCTATATCGGCCAAAATAATAAGGGTTCGTAATACCACAGCCGATCCCAAAATACTTTTTCCGGCGAATAAAGCGGCGATAAAATAGCATAACTGACTTACAGGGGGATAATTCGTATAATGACTTCCGTTTAACTCTCCCATACCCACGTACAATTCTTGCGCTTGTGCGATAGGAGCATTTCCTTGTGCAATCCAAACTTCTGGTAGCGATAAATAAGGATTATATCCTTCCAGCAACATTCGTCCGTCCCAAATAAATCTATAAAAATCTTGTGATAAATTGGGAATGGCAAATAGGAAAACTAATCGAAATAATAATCCGGTAGCAGCTAGTAGTTTCCAGTTATTGGGGTTGAATTGAACGATTTTATAGGATACAATAAATAATGCAGCCCAAAGGGTTATTATTTTAGTAAAATCTGTGCGATCCAACTGATACGCAAAACTCCAGTAAAAAAGAACACCAATAAAAAGGAAGAGTATGGAAAATCTATGATATTTCCATTGTGCTAACATTACTACAGTTTTGAGGTAACCGATTTAAGGAACACAAATCCAAATCCTAAGAATAGCATGATATGAAATAGGAATAATCCAAAATCCTGTAATTTGAATGCACTATATAAAGCAAAACCAAAATAGGCCATTAATAACGCTTCTATAATCGTGTTTCCCGATATATTTTTGCTAACATACTTATTACCTTTCCAAGAGTCTTTTAAGGTATTAATATTGAACTTTGGAGTACGTACAAATTCACTTTTCTTTCCAAAATGACCCTCTAACACTGCCATAGAGTTATGAACAGAGAATCCCATTGCAATAGAGAAAAAAGTAAAGAACATTTTGATATATTCCATAAAGTTCCAGAAACCTTTACCATGTATTTTCTTGAAGGTATGCCAGTAACAAAAGAAAAATATCACCGTGCTTAATGCAAAAAATGCAATTACGTTGAAGTACCAACTAAACATAGGGTTGCTGTTCTTTATGTACATTACAGGAACACTTAATATTGCCACAAGCAGTACTAATAAGAACATACTGCTGTTTAACAAGTGAAAGAAACTATGAAATTTGGTCTTAAAAGGAACTGATTTATCTCTAAGTAATTTCCAGTACAGCTTTTGAAAGTTCTCTGCTGCGCCTTTATTCCATCTAAATTGTTGTGAACGTGCAGCGCTAATCACTACTGGTAATTCTGCGGGAGTTTCTACCTCTTCAAGATATTTAAACTTCCACTTTTTAAGCTGTGCACGGTAGCTTAGATCCAGGTCTTCTGTAAGTGTATCCCCTTGCCAGTTTCCGGCATCTTCGATACATGTTTTTCTCCAGACACCAGCAGTACCATTAAAATTAATAAAGTGGTCTTTATAATTACGACCTACTTGCTCCATTGTAAAATGGAAATCCAGGGCAAATGCCTGAATTTTGGTAAGCATCGAATAGTCCCTGTTTATATGTCCCCATCGGGTTTGCACCACTCCAATGTTTTCATCCTTAAAATATGGAATAGTCTGTATGAGCCATGTTGTACCTGGAAGAAAATCTGCATCAAAAATTGCAATATAATCTCCTTTGGCGATTTTTAATCCTTCTTTTAAAGCACCTGCTTTAAAACCGGTTCTGTCTTTACGTTGTATGTGCTGAATATCCAGGCCTGTTTCTTGAAGCTTTTTGATATGAGCTGCAGTTGTGATAACTGACTCATCTGTAGAATCGTCTAATACCTGTATTTCTAGCTTGTCTTTTGGGTAGTCTAACTCTGCAATGTTATCCAACAAACGATCCATTACATACAGTTCATTAAATACGGGTAACTGCACAGTTACATAGGGAATCTCTTCTTGCTTTGAAAAATCAAAAGTGGGTGAATTATCGGGTTGCTTTCGAGCTTTTAAATAATTAACAAGCAGATTCAGTTGGGCCAGACTATACATAAAGATAATCAATAGGGCCAATGTGTAGGTTATGATGATAGCAATATCCATTATGAAAAGCTATATTTAAAAATCCAACTTAAAATCTTAACGCCTGCAAATATAGCACCTTTTATGGTTCCTGAAACTTTTGAGACACCTATTCTCTTTTTGTAGCGAACAGGAACTTCAGTATAGCTATAACGTTTCTTTAACACTTTCAATTGCATTTCTACCGTCCAACCGTAGGTTTTATCGACCATACCCAAGGATAGCAATGTGTCATATTTAATTGCTCTAAAGGGGCCAAGATCTGTAAATTTTGCATTAAAAAAAAGTTTCATTAAGCTGGTAGCCAACCAATTTCCGAATATTTGAGGAAAAGTCATTGATCCTGATTCGCGTAACCTTTTTACTCTAGAACCAATAACCATATCTATATTGTCATTCACTATAGGAGCGACAAGCTTGGTAAGTTCCTGAGGGTAATCACTATAATCACCATCCAGAAATACAACAATATCAGGTTTGAGATCCTTAGAAGCTATATATTCCATACCTTTTAAACAAGCATAACCATATCCTTTTTGAGGTTCTCGCAGTACGGTCGCACCAGCCTTTTTTGCAACACTTTCAGTAGTATCTGTAGAATTATTACTCACTACGATAACTTCAGAAACGATATTTGGTATTTCTTTAATCACATAAGCAATAGACTCTTCTTCGTTAAAAGCAGGGATAATAACTTTTATTATTGGAGGCATATTTTATAGGGAAGCATTAGGATTATCTCTTTTAAAACTAAAAACGTCGGTCCACTCGCCGGTTTTTTTATCGTTACTGTATCGTTCAGCTTTAAAAAGTTTGTTGTTTCTATATAATAAGCAATATCCTTCTTTTTTATTGTTTTTGTATTGATACTTTCTCGTAATTCGAGCCGCAATATCGTAAATAATCCACCATTTTTCAGCCTTATTGTTTATAAAATGCCCTTCCTTAAGCAATTTACCTTCGGTAGAATAAAAATACCAATATCCATCTTTATGGTCATTTTTGAAATGTCCTTCATGTGATACTTGACCATTTTCGTGATAAAAATACCAGAAATTAACTTTGGCCTCGCCCAATTTCCAACCTTCTGATCTTAATTTTCCACTAGGGTAATAGTTATGATGATAGTTTTTTTGAGAAAATGTCAGATTTACTGAAAAAGCTACTAATACTACAAGAAACGACTTTTGCATCATAACAATCACTTTATATCGTCTTTTAGACGAATCTAACCAGAGATACTAACAAAGTTTTTAAAGTGACTAAAATTAAAAACGCCGTATCAATGTCGAGATAAGGCGTTCTGTAGCTTACAGACGGTTATTTTTGATTAACGTAATTCATAAGATCTACATCATTGCCTAACAATATTTCGTTGGGATTAATTCTACCGTCTAATTTGTCGTTTTCTAATTTAAGCACACCTCTAGGGCATACCGCAGCACAAATACCGCAACCCACGCAGCTTGATCTTACAATATTCTCACCTTTCTGGGCATACGAACGAACATCGATTCCCATTTCGCAGTAGGTGGAACAGTTTCCGCATGAAATACATTGACCTCCGTTGGTTGTAATTCTAAATTTAGAAAATAGACGTTGCTGAAAGCCTAAAATGGCAGCCATAGGACATCCAAATCGACACCAGACACGATTTCCTAAGATTGGATAGAAGCCCGTGCCAACTACGCCAGAAAATATGGCACCAATCGCAAATCCATAAGTAGATCTCAAGGTTTCAGCCTTAAGAATGAAGATTTTTCCATCGCCGCTCAAAAAGTGAATTCCGAAGAGCACAGCAAGGATTACGAAATATCCTATAGCCCCGTATTGTGCATCTTTGGCCAGTTCTTTTCTTTTAAAAATCATAACTCCCGCAAAAACCAGTGTTAAAAATGATGCAACACTTATGAGAAATGACTTTTTGGTAAGCCAATATTTAGAAGAGTCATCGCCCAAATAACTATGAACAACAGCTGTGGTCATGACTACTACAAACACCAAAACTGTATGAATTAACCAGCGCTCGATTCTCCAGGCACTTAGCTTTTTACTGGAAAGTTGCCTAAACGAATCTCCGGCAGTTTCGGCTAATCCACCACAACCGCATACCCAAGAGCAATACCAGCGTTTTCCATATTTATAAGTAAGGATAGGGGTGATGATAAAAATAGAAGCTACTCCAAAAATCAGTAATGCAAGTCCAATATTACCAGCACTTAAGAAATCGTTTATTCTATACTGTTCGAAGTTATAATAATTTAATGGCCAGATGTTTTTTAGGTCATAATAGGGTAACGAAAAAGTATCTGAATTTAATCTCGCCATAAACTCTGGTATCAAAAATGCAAACCCCAGCTGAAAAAACATAACAGACCCCGTACGAATTTGTTGGTATCGATTGTGCCTATATTTTAAAAGAAACTTGTATCCAAATGCCAGAATAGCAATGGTATATAAAGTACCATATACAAACCATTGACTTGCCGGGTTACCACTAAGTATCTTGCTTAACGGATCAAATAGTGCTACCAATCCTGTATTAGGTTCTCCATTTGTACCCAGACCAAGCAGTTCTGCATAAAAATACAAAACCACATAAAAAGTGGTTAAGCCAACACCAGTTAGCCAACCGATAAGACCTCGGGAAGAAATCGACTTGAACCAGACTCCGTCGTTTTTAATTCCGGCTAGCTTTGTTAAGTAGGCATCATTGGCGAATACTATAGTACCTAATGTAATCAAACCTAAAGAAAGTGATAGAAAAACAGGTTTGTTAGGTAAGGTAGTATTAAACAGGGCTAAAACCAGAACAAAAAGTCCGATTAGGCCTATGGCAGACGCAATTTTTTGTTTTGTACTAAGTCCTTTGGGTTCAGGACTGGCAAGAGACATACTATGATTTAATTTATTGCTCATTTTTTATCTTTTAGTCTTTGAAATTATTCGATGCTCGAAAGTCTATGTATACTTTATGCAGTTTGAAGCTGTGATTTTTTGAAAGCTGAAAGAATCTCGGATTCATATTTTGTATATAACTCAGGATCAAAATTAGCTTCGCCCAGATGCTGCATGACAAAGTTGATATCTTTTTTTTCAGTTAGCCATCGGTCAAAAACTTCATGGCGCATTCTGATTCCGAAATTATTTATTCCTAAAAAATCTTGAGTTCCTTTGTGAAATGAAACGGTTATGCATTTAGTATCATCTTCATGTATCCAGTGAAATTGTTCTTCGTATTCTTTAGGTCGAGCAAATACCCAACCATAGGTTTGATATTCGATATCCAGAAATTTTGCACTGTTAAACCAATGTCCTGGTTTGTACTCGGTCCTATTTCCGCAGATAGTTTGTGCCACCGTTTCGCCCATCATACGCCCTGTATACCAAACAGCTTCTATGGGACGTCGTAATCCAATAGCTTCATGTTGTTCTGCACAATCACCTATTGCATAAATGTTGGGTATGTTGGTTTCAAGAAATCTGTTTACTTTAACACCGCGCCCTAATTCGATACCAGAATCTTGTAAGAAATCTACGTTAGGCGAAACCCCTGCTGTTAACCCTACTACGTCACAATCAATAACTTCTCCTGTTTCTTGAACGACGACAGCTTTTACTTTTCCATTTTCATCAGCAATGATTTCTTTCAGATTAGAAGATAGTCTGAGGTCGATATGATGATTTTTAATATGCCTATTGATCATTGCACTTTCGCCGGCAGGCAAAACGCCATTCCAAAAACTTTCTTCTCTTACTAGAAAGGTAACGGGAATATCTCGGGAGCGTAACATTTCTGCCAATTCGATCCCAATTAATCCACCACCAACAATTACTGCATGTTTACATTCTTTATTGGTAGGGGCATATTTTTCAAGGTTTTCAAGATCCTGTTTATGATACATTCCCATAACACCATCCAGGTCCTGGCCGGGCCATCCAAACTTGTTAGGTTTAGAACCCACCGCGATTATTAGTTGGTCATACGTTAGTTTCTCTCCGTCAGAAAAGATGAGTTCGCTTGCTTCATGATTGATTTTGGATACAAAACCTTGTTTAAGCCCTATATTGTTCTTTTCCCAAAACCAATTTTCATAAGGTTGCGTATGTTCAAATTTCATATGCCCCATATACACATACATAAGTGCAGTACGGGAAAAGAAATAATCAGTTTCGGCAGAAATGATAGTAATTTTTTTGTCAGACATTTTACGAATATGCCTGGCAGCGGTAACTCCTGAAATTCCATTTCCAATAATTACAATGTGTTCCATAAAGATGATTGTTGATTGTCTTTGTTAATGATGAAGTGGTTGCTTCGATCAATAAGTCGATCATAAATATAAGAACTTAAAAAGTAGCTTTAATTTAGAATGAATCTAAAAACTTAAGGTTTTGTAAGGGCAAGTATTCTTTTTCGAACGTGAAGTGTATTGAGTAAAGAGAAAAATAAAAATGTTAATAGTTTGTAAGTTGGTTATTTACCATTCGACTGACTGGCCAATACCAAGATATTTTAATCATCTGAAACTCGACTTATATTAAAATAACTGCGTAAAATTAAAACACACACACACATATGAAAAATATAATTGTCATATTCTTTAGTCTCATCATCCAGTTTGGTTTTTCTCAAGGTACTGAAGATTTCTTTATCCAGGCAGATGCTTTTTTTAAAACATATGTATCTGATGGGCGGGTTAATTATAGTGAAATAAAGAAAGACCCATCATCTCTAGATCAATTACTAGATATGGCTTCTTCGATATCTATTTCCAAAGATCAGGCAAAAGAGTATCAGGCATTTTATATCAATGCGTATAATCTTGCAGTTATAAAAGGTATTGTGAATGCATATCCGGTAAAATCACCATTGGATATAAAAGGTTTTTTTGATAAAACAACATATCATCTGGGTGGAAAAGAAACTACACTCAATGACCTGGAGAATAAAATACTACGTAAAAACTTTCCTGAAGAGGCCCGGTTTCATTTTGTATTGGTATGTGCAGGATTAGGATGTCCTCCCATTATTGCCGAGGCCTATACACCCAAAACCCTAGAAAAGCAATTACAACGGCAGACGGTAAAAGCTTTAAACGATCCGGATTTTATCAAAGTAAAAGGCAACAAAGTTCAATTATCTCAAATTTTTGAATGGTACAAAGAAGATTTTACTCGAAACGGATCTGAAATTGACTATATCAATACATTCAGAAAAGAAAAAATCCCCGAAGGAGTAAAGGTTTCCTACTATCCTTATGATTGGAGCCTGAATCAAATCAAGTAATTTTTCAATAACATTAAATATTCAGTAAGTATAGGCTTAAAGTTTGTCTTCAAAGAGAATACTTTATAAGGATACTTATGCAAAAACTCAAAAAAATGAAAACTCAAAAAATTGTATTCACTGTAGTAAGTATTTTTGTTTTAACTATAGGTTTTGCTCAAGAACAGGATAATGATCAACAAGGATCAGTAATACAAACGCTAACCCCATCAAAGCTCATAGGTAAAGGCCAATATGATATCAAGTGGTTCAATAATTTGTATACAGAAACTGAAGATCTTTTTGGCCCCGGTGGCGAAAAACGTGAGATACCAAGACAGACTTTTTTTACTTCTACCTTAGAAGCGTATACCGGGGTAGGCAGTAATAAACGATGGAATGTAGGTTTAATCCTCGAATTTAGATCCAGTGTTATTGATGATCGTGATGCGCTCGACGTTTTTAAGTTTGATGGTGAAAGAGGTACCGCAAGATCCGGATTCACCTCGTTTGCGCCCTCTGTAAAGTTTGTTCCCCTTAAAAATGTAAATAATTTTTCTATACAAAGTTCATTTTTCATACCACTAGTTGATAATGAAGTAGAAGATGGAGTATTTCTTGATCAGAAAGGATATACCTGGCAGAATCGATTTTTCTACGATCATACATTTGCGGGTAATAAATTCCAAATATTTGGAGAGGTGAATTCTGAACTAAATTTTGGAGATGAAGAAGATAGTTTTGCTAATAATAGTCTTAGACTCACACCAGGAGTATTCTTCAGTTATTTTCCTAGTTCGACGTTTACGGTATTGGTGCTTGCGCAACATTCAGAATTGATCGATTTAGGAAACGATTTTGATCAAAATTTTACAGCTCTGGGAGGGGGAGCAAAATATCAACTTACTAGAGAATTGAATGTAGAGGCATTGTACACAAACTTTGTAAGAGGGGATGCTACAGGTCTGGGAGAAACATTTAATATAGGATTAAGGGCCGTATTCTAATAAAATTGTATTTTCAGCAGTAAAAAACAAAAATGAAGAAGTTTTTTCTACTGCTGCTAATCACTATTTTTTCCGGCTGTTCTGGCCAGCAATCGAAGATTAACGGAGTAAGTTTTGTAGGATCTCCTAATGAAATTAGTATAAAAGAAATAGAACCTGTTGTAAAAGTTAATGCCAATTGGGCTGCTGTAATGCCATTTGGGTTTTTGAAAAATCTAGAGACCCCAACCGTAGTTTTTAATGTTGAGCGACAATGGTGGGGGGAACGAATAGAGGGAGCAAAAAAAACGATAGCACTGCTAAATAAGAAAGGCATTAAAGTGATGCTTAAGCCTCAGATTTGGGTATGGCGAGGCGAGTTTACGGGAAATATCAATATGGATTCTGAAGAAAATTGGAAAGTGTTAGAAAAGTCATATGAAGAATTTATAATACTATATGCACAGTTGGCCCAAGAAATGAAGGTTCCCATTCTATGTATTGGTACAGAGTTGCACACATTTGTGCAAATAAGACCGCAGTTTTGGAGTTTGTTGATTAAGAAGATCAGATCGATCTATAAAGGAAAGTTGACGTATGCAGAGAATTGGGATCAGTTTGATAAGGCGCCCTTTTGGCAAGAGCTGGACTATATTGGGATCGATGCATATTTTCCAGTGGCAGAAAGCCAAACGCCCAGTATCGAAGAACTTAAAGAAGGTTGGCAAAAACATAAAATAAATATCATGAAGCTACAAAATAAGGTGGATAAACCGGTTTTATTTACAGAGTACGGGTATCGTAGTGTGCATTATACCGGTAAAGAACCCTGGGACTCTAATAGAATTGAAGGTAATTTCAATTTTGAAGCTCAAAATAATGCCTTAATTGCATTGTATGAAGAGTTTTGGTCAGAACCTTGGTTTGCCGGTGGTTTTCTTTGGAAATGGTTTCATAATCACGGTGAGGTCGGCGGTAAGAGGAATAACCGATTTACAATCCAGAATAAACCTTCAGAAAAGATAATACAAGAGTTTTATTCAGCAAATTAATGAAATGGGATTAAAAATTTTAAAATTTCCTCTCCCTAGAAAAGAGGATTAAGGTGATGGTTTTTAGTGTCATGATCCCTCATCCTAACCTTCTCCCCAGGAGAAGGAACTATACTATCTTTAGTAAAAACATAGAAGCAGTGAAATCAACTCTTACTTTTATTATCCTGTTTGTTACCAGCATTGCTGTGGCTCAAGAAAATATAATTACAAACATAGTTATTCAAGGCAATAAAAAAACCAAAACTGCTGCTTTGACCAAGCTGATAAACATTGAGAAAGGCAGTGTACTAGATTCATTAAAAATCGAGAAAGATATTAACAGGCTTAAAAGATTACCATCTATTGCCCATGCCTATTACCAGGTTCATGAAAAGGAAGAAGGTTATGAATTGGTATACGGAGTTGAAGAAAACTTCACCTTAATTCCTTCGGCCAATGTATATACCGCTAATGATGACGAATTTGCCTTTAGATTAGGGTTGTACGAGTTTAATCTATTGGGACGAAATATTACTCTTGGTGCCATCTACCAAAATGATATCTATTCTTCTTACATGGCCAACATCAGAGCTCCTTTTTTATTCGGCAAAAGATTGGGATTAGCTTTGAATTATAGTAACATTACTACCGAAGAACCTGTGTTTCTGGAAAATGGAACCGCAGACTATAAATACAACAATACTTCGTATGAAATTTTGAGTTTATATCAGTTTAATATACAAAACCGGATAGAACTGGGCATCAATTATTTTAATGAAGATTATGAATATAAGGAGGGGGTAACCGATCCCGAAGTACCTCAAGATTTTGATGTAAATAAGCTACTGTATAAGTTTATTTATGAATACAATAACCTTGATTATGACTATCAATATGTCTCTGGGTTTCGAAGTATTCTAAATACACAATATGTGATCAGTACCGAAGACATATTACCTGATTTTTTTATCTGGTGGAACGACTTTTTATATTACAAACGCATAGGTAAAAAAGGTAATTGGGCGTCGAGGCTAAGACTTGGTTTGGCAAGCAACGACGAATCTCCCTTTGCTCCTTTTGCGGTAGATAATAATTTGAATATTCGCGGAGTGGGAAATATTATCGATCGCGGTACCGGAGTGATTGTACTCAATACCGAATATCGCCATACGCTATACGAAAAAAACTGGTTTGTACTGCAAAGCAATGTATTTGTAGATGGTGGGAGCTGGCGCAACCCCGGAGGTGATTTTGGAGACTTTGGCGATTCCCAAAACTTTAGACTCTATCCCGGTGTGGGACTACGCTTTATGCATAAAAAGATCTTTAATGCCATTTTTAGAATTGATTATGGCTACGGTGTTACCCAAGATGCCACCAATGGTTTTGTGTTTGGGATCGGGCAGTATTTTTGATTTTTGATGGTTGAAAGTAGGTGGTTCATAAATATCCTTATTTCGATTGGCTTTCTTAGATCAGTCTTCTAACCTTACCCGGTTTGGTACTTTTCTTCCTGTAAAACTACTTCTATTGAGATATTTCAAGGTGTAGTGTTTATCAAGATAATAACGTGCCGTCTCATCGAGTGTTTTTATCATTAGTGATAGCGGTTGATAAAAATGTATCGAGATGAGAACATATAGCTAAATCAACATAAAATAACATGAATCTTTCTAGTAAAAAATCGAATTTCTACGTTAAAAATACTCGGCTTAGCTCTGCTATGACTGCGTTTTTCGCCTTGAACTTCAATTTTTTACTTTATAAATTTTTAATGCCATTTTATATTAATTTAGCTATAACTACTGTGATCTATTAGTTTTTGATACTACTATTGACGTATTATGTTAGTTTGACGACCAGACCAATATCTGAACAAAAGCGTTCCAGAATACGAATGGATCGATGATACAGATCAAATTTTAAATAAGCAATAAAAACCTATTAGGTACCAATGTATACAAGAAATAGCCGATTCATTGCTCAGGCAAGCTATTGAACAACAATTATAAAGAAAAACCAACGTTCTACTTTTAGCAATTGAACAACAAATCTTTATGGAGGTTTTTCGACCTGAATTTTTCCACAATAAGAACACTACTTTAAAGGAAAGATTATTCCTGATAATAGTAGCACTTTGTTTATCTAATTTAAATGCTCAAGTACAACTAAGATTAGAACCTGGGGTGCTCTTAGAGACAGGCTCAGAAAATTTAGGATTAATGCTTAATATTGAGCCTAAAGTCAAAGCCTCAGAAAATACGGTCATCGGTTTAAGATTTGGAGTTGCAATAAACTCTCAAAAATTTAATATTGATGATAGCGCTCCGTTTTTTATCGATGATTTAGATGACAATGGGATGTTTTCTTTTGTTTCTACATTTGATTATTATTTGAATGAAAATTATTATCGACCTTACATAGGGTTGGGCCTAGGGTATTATTTTTTTAACAACATAGATGTGTCCAGGCGAGACGGCGCTACAGATGTACTAGAAGGAAGTGTCAATAATCAACTAGGACTGCTGTTAAGAGGAGGACTTGATTTAGGGAATACAAGATTTGGATTAGAATATAACTTTATCACCAAAGCAGATATTGAAATACCAAATGGTCAAATAATCGGAACAGTAGACAATAGTTATTTGGGAATATCGATTGGATTCATAATCGTTGGAAGGAAAAAACAGGAAAAATTATAAACCCGCATAAATTTGATTTTTTGAGGCCGATTACCCTACAAAAACTGTGGCTAGCAACTTAGGATCAAAGTAGCAAAGTAGTTAATCCAATGATTTCTGTATTTTTGGCAAAATACATACGCTAACCGTTAGCTATATTAGCCAAAAAACAAATGAATACACTGCTTAGATATAGAGAAAAATTAAACTTGACCCAGGAACAACTCTCTCAGAAAGCAAATATTTCTGTTAGAACAATTCAGCGTATCGAGGCTGGGAAAGAACTTAAAGGACATACTTTAGAAGCGCTATCTCAAGCTCTTGGGATAGATAAAGAAAAACTACTTACCGATAACCCAGAAGAGAAAGAAGTGAATATCTTCTTGGTTAAGCTAATCAATTTATCTTCTTTACTACTCCTTATCATTCCACTGGGAAGCATCATTATGCCTTTGATATTGATGTATTGGAAAAAAGAAATCAATGCGATCACAAAGCAAATTGTTTCTCTTCAGATTTTATGGACTTTATTGTTTCCTCTTATTGTGCTCACGGTGATATTTGCCGGAAATCTGTTTCCCATAAGTAAACAAAGTGTTCCGCTTACCATGCTTTTACTTTTATTAGCGAATGTATGTATTATACTACGTAATACTGCAGAACTTGATAAAAACAAGAAATTATATATTAAGCTGAAATTCAGTATCATATAAAAGCTGTCAGCACATTGTCGTGTTATTGTCAGGCTGATTTTTGGCCTGTTTTGTTGTTGAAAAAGTAATATTGTATCCATATTAAACGGGTTAAACTTTATCAACAATGAAAAAACATCTAGTACTCATCTATTTATTATTTACGGCTATACTACTTACTGCCCAAGTTGAAAACAAAGCAGCAATGGAAAAATGGTTAAAAGAAAACAAAATTCCAATTCTGGGTCTGGGTAGTATCGAAAACGGAAAACTAAGTAAAATAGAAGTATATGGAGATATCAAACCGAACCAAAAAGCCCCTTATAATACTATTTTTAATGTCGCTTCTTTAACAAAACCAATTACAGCAGTAGTGGCTTTAAAATTGATTAGTCAGGGAAAATGGAGTTTGGATGAATCGTTAGCACCGTATTGGGTAGATCCTGATATCAAAAATGATCCCAATACAAAATTACTGACTACGCGGTATATTTTAAGCCATCAAACAGGATTTCCTAATTGGAGAGACGGGAAACTAAAGTTTATGTTTACCCCCGGGACACAATATCAATATTCTGGCGAAGGATTTGAATATTTGAGAAAGGCCTTAGAAAATAAATTTAACAAGACACTACATCAATTAGCGACAGAACTCATTTTTAAACCTCTAAAAATGGAGGATACAAAATACTTCTGGGATGAAACTACAGATGAATCCAGAGTGGCGTTAGGTTTTGATAAAAACGGTAACCCATACAAAACCTATAAAAGAAAGACTGCAAACGCCGCAGATGATATATTGACCACCATAAAAGATTATGCAACCTTCCTTATTAGTGTAATGAATGGAGAAGGGCTTTCTACTACTATTTTGGCAGAAATGCAATCGAACCAGGTAGCCACAAGAAACGGAATGCATTTTGGACTCGGATTTGAAAGGTATGACTTCAAAGATGGAAATTATGCGCTCTCTCACGGCGGTGCAGACAAAGGAGTGCAAACCATTGTGTTTTTCTTTCCAAAGACCAAACAGGGAATCCTAATTTTTACCAATGTAGATGATGGGTATAAGGTATATGAAAAAATCTTATCAAAGTATTTAGGGAAATATGCAAAAGAAATTATAGCACTGGCCACAGGTGAAAAACCGCAACCCGAGGACGAAAAGTTAGAGACAACTACATCAAATCAAATACCAAAATACACACCGGTAGATAAAGAATTGTACAACACTATTATTAAGATGGACAAGGAATTTTTTGATGCCTACAATAGGTGTGATTTAGAAAAACAAGCCGATATGTATAGCAATGACATAGAATTTTTTCACGACAAAGGCGGATTCATGACCTCGAAGCAAGATATTCTCGATGCAACCGAACGTAATATCTGCGGAAAAGTAACCAGAACATTAATAGAACCCAGTGTTGAGGTATATCCTATCCATAACTACGGAGCAGTGCAGATAGGGTTTCATCAATATTACAACAACCAGGAACCAGATGCTGCATCTATCCCTGTTAAATTTGTTATCGTTTGGAATAATGAAAATGGACAATGGAAAATTAAAAAAGTAATAAGTCTACACTAGAGGTTACAAAACTGAATAAACCAGTAGCTAACAAACTATAGAATTAATGGATATTGCAGGTTCATTAGGTAGTTAAAGGCTAAAACCTTTTGATTTGATTACGGTTACTTTAGTTTTTATAAAGCTTGGTAACAATTTTGTCATCCCAGTGTATGCTGGGATCCATTCGTACTACTGTAGTTATGGATTCCTGCCTACGCAGGAATGACAAAAACAGTATAATTCTTCAATAATAGAAAATAGAATTTTATTCTTTGGCAAAACACTATGGATTTCAAATCCATAGTGTTTTGTTTTTTTAAGTCTTCTACTTTCTTTGGATATAGAAATGGTAAAGACAAAAATTTAAAAGGGTAATTTTACAATAAATAAGTATACTACAATGATTTAGTACGCCTTTTAATAATTTTAAAATTTCCCTTGCCACCACCAGTATCTCGACCAATGCCCACAAAGATTAGTAGGTACAACAAGCAAAAACCAACGCTCTGTGGAAACCCATAAATCTCGCATATCTTAATTACGTAATTTCGTTTGCGTCTACCATGATCCAAAGTTACAGTATTGTAATACTAATACTTATGCTAATGTGGTTTTACACAGGTTTAATAAGGATGGGTGTAGTAGATTTGGAAAGAAATAATATAAGTAAAATATATGTACTAGTGCATATATTCTTAAGTTAAGCATAATTTAGGATTAATTCAATGACCGAACTTCAGACTAAACTTTTACATTTATTCAATGAAGGAAAAGAAAAGCTCTTTCAGAAAGAAATTGATAATATATTGGCTGGAGTTAATGAGAGAAATTTGTGCGGACGGTTATCTACCTATTTGGAAATTTTACTTGAAAAATATGACTTGACTGAATACTATTCTGATCCTGAATATAATCGAAAACAAAACGGCGAAATAAAAACTATTCTTGACGATGAAATGAATGTCGTGACAATTAATTGCGACATTATAGTTCACAGTCGTGGAAATCAAATTGGAAATGACAATTTGTTGGCTATTGAAATGAAAAAATCAAATAGACCTGAACACGAAAGGTTAAGTGATAAAAATAGACTAAGAGCTCTAACAAAAGAGAGTTATGATAATATTTGGTCCAATGACGGAAAGACCTTTCCTGAGCACGTATGCGATTATGAATTAGGGATCTATATGGAATTAGATATTCTCAATAGAAATTGTCTTTTTGAAAGTTATGAAAATGGTACTAAAATAGATGAATGGAATCAGGAGTTTTAAAAAATATGCTTAACATTAAATATGAAATCAGAGCAATTTAGTGCTAGATCGAAAGGTCATTTCCTTTTTGCAAAGGCTCGAATTTTTTATAAGTTTAATAAGAAATAATAATGCGTAGACAAATCCATTGGTTCAGGAATGTTTGCCTTGCTCCGATTCATATATTTGGCGTTAGGCATAATTATAAAAAAGAAAATATATGAAACAAAACCCCTTTTCGCTTTATGATTTTTTGGGTTATTTGATTCCAGGCTCGACGGTCATATATCTTTTCTTGATTATCGAAAATTGGACAAATGAAAATAGCAAACAGAATATCGAAACAATCTTTTCTTCTGTCTCAAAATATAATTTTCAAGAAATATTCTTTTTTATAATTATCTCCTATTCTTTAGGGCATTTAATAAGTTTTATATCATCAATTACTGTTGAAAAATATGGGAACTGGAAATATGGTTATCCATCGAAAACGGTAATCGGCTATGAAAAGGAATCGTACTGGATTAAAAAAAATCTACCTGAAGGTTGGGAGCAAACAAACTTGCTTTACGAAGTAGATAATATGAAAAGAAATCTAAGAAATTTTGGTCGCATAATTTTGATTATTTTACTTCTTCCTCTATTTCTCGTAGAATTTTTGTTTGGCACTTTACTCAACTTTAAAAGTTTTTATTCGAAAGGACTTGACCCTTATTTAATGGGAATAATAAAAGAAAATGTTCTTCAACTATTAAATTCAAAAGGACTTTCAAATTCGAAGAACATAATGGAAAATGATTTAAGGTGCATCGATTTTAATAGAATCGTTCATCATTATGCGTTTGAAAATAGCAAAGAGCATCAATTTAGAATGGTAAATTATGTTGCTTTATATGGTTTTTTGAGAAATCTAGTTCTTGCATTTGTTTTATCATTTTGGTATTATTTAGCAGTCAGCCTAAAGACAATTGATACCGAATTATTAGTAAACTGGACAATGGTTGGTTTTAATCTATTGTTAATGGGGCTCTCTTTTGTTGCATTTATGGCATACATGAAATTTTATCGAAGATATACTTTAGAAGGTCTTATGCTAATAGTAGTGGATAAGACTATAGAATAACTGTACGGAAAATAACTATGCCTAACAAAGGTAACCGTTGCACAACCTGTTAATTTCTAACAATCCAACTTTAAATGCGCTCTTTTAGGAGCGTTTTTATTTTGTTGTAATCTCACAAGGAATAAAATCACAATTGCTTATATACAGTTTTACGAGGTGATAAAAGGTGTTTTTAACGTGTAAAAGTGAACAAGCGGTCAACCAGCTAGCACTCGCCTATGACGAGCCCCGTTAAAGATCTGAAAAGTTCAAACCCCTATCAATCGACCAGTATCATGTTCATCTAAATTACAACACCCACCCATCCCCAAATCCAATAAAAACACCACCCACACCCCTGCGACAGCTCTGTATAGTTTTGCAACGACCTCTCGCTAGGGTGCAAGAGGTATTTTTATTCCTGCAAAGAACTCCTGCACCCTTGCAAGTGATATGTATACTATGGCAACGAGCTCCTGCAGCCCTGCAACAGTTATGTACAGCTTTGCAACGAGCTCTCGCAGGGGTGCGGGAGCTATTTACAAAACTAATAATCAGTGGTTTATAAAAAAGGGGTTTAATCCCCCCTATACGCATTTTTGATGCATAGGTGAAGCCAATATATTTGCCCTCACAAATTTAAAAACTTATAGATATGTTAACAACAAACAACGTAACCAGGCTTAGTAAAGAAGAAGTAATCGAGTACCTGCCCAGTACCAAGGATATTTGTATACAAAAACGATCCTGTGGCGCTACAGATCCAAAAACAAGTAGCCGATCTGGATGCAGCCGTAGCACAACTCGACGATGCTTTAATCTATGACCGCAAGAGCGATTTTACCCAAGAGCTGGAAAAACTAGATATTACCCGGGATAATGCGATTAACGGCATGCGTTACGGATTTTTAATGAACAGCTACCATCAAGATGCCAAGAAAAAGGAGGCAGGACAATTGCTGCTGGACCATATCGATACCTATGGTAGTGGTATCGCCCGACTTAACTATGAAGCGCAAAGTACAGTAATGGTCAATATCATCGAGGATTATGAAACAGAGTCTAAACTTAAAATGGCTCTAGAAACGGTAGCAATGACCGATTGGGCTACGATCCTTAAAGAAACCAATACTTCTTTTAGGACCAAATATCAAGAACGTATCACTATAGAAAGTGCTGCCGAAAAGCAATCCTATACGACCATAAAACCACAAGCGCTGGTCGTGTATGAGAAGTTATACAAGCGCATCGGGGCACTTACCGAGTTAGACGAAAACAATACCTATAACACGGTAAACAATGAGCTGAACACCCTGTCTAAAAGATACCAGCAGATCATCAATACCCGCATCAATAACAACCAGGATGATGGCGAAGTGCCAAATGAAACAATAGTAGCAAATTAATAGTGTTAGTTATATATTTTTAAGAAAAGACCTGTAGAGTTGATAAAACCTTACAGGTCTTTTTACATCGTTATGACTGTAGTTGTAATAGCCTATTAAGGAGGCCTATAGAATTATAATAAAGGTACTCGTTGTGCATTTTGATATCTTTATTCGAAATTCGTTGACCCCCCGACAGATCTGGCAGGTTCGAATGCTTCGACTATACTCAGCAGAGCTATCGAAAATAGCTTTTTGGATCCAAAAAGCTATTCTCGATACGATTTTCCTCCATTACATTTTGGAAAATCACTCGAACTGACGCTTTTCTTTACTATTTCTTTCATAATGCACAACGGGGTGATAACATTATTTTCTTACCCACCATGCCCACCAAATCAAAATAGGATGGATCACAATAAGCCTGAACCAAGCCACCCACTTCGCAACACATAAACCATCTTCAACACAACTACCTGTCATTATAAAATAAATATGAGAAGGTATAAAAGCCACTAATAGTATTATGATAAGGTAAGCAGCTGTTTTTCGGGTAGTAGTAAAAAGCACCCCAACACTCAGTACTATTTCTGCTACTCCGCTTATATAATTAATAAGCTCAGGATACACCAAATACTTCGGAATAAGTGGGAGATAGAATTCTGGATGTACAAAGTGATTAATACCCGCAACCAAATAAAAAGCAGATAAAAGGTACAGCAATATTCGTTTTATATCCATTGTATTTTTTTCTCCTGGTACGCTTTTTTGAGAATTAAAAAGAAAGGAATCCACCAAATAAAGTCATTCGTAATAAGTGTGTAGAAAAACTCAAAAGGTACTTTTTCTTGGATATAGTTTGCAAAGAAACCTAACGGACCAAAGATTTTACCCAAAAATCCAACCATAACAATTGGCCAATGGGTAGTGGGATCTTGAGCAGCCCACCAGTATCCTAAACCATATACACCAATCACCATACCCATACCCTGCCAAATCATCACATGTAAAGGAGGTTGCATACCTACCAATTCAAAAAAATGGTTGGGAAACAATACCACCCAGGCGCCCCAAATCAAATTATAAATGGCGGCAGCTTTTAAAACTATAGGCATGTGTTTGTTCTTCATTTAACCCGTTTTATGCATTAGAACTTCGTAATGAAGCTTTCAGATGCCATAAAATATGACATTTTCTAAATTTTAGCATAGCATCGCTACGGTTAAATTTAAAAATGTAGCGTAGTCCTATATTTTGCAGTAGCTGGAAGCTGTAACAGATTTTCTAATTCATGAAACGGGTTTAATAGAACTTGAGGTGTAAAAAAATGGTATTGGTCCAAAATACGAAGGATGAATTAATCCTTCAGAATTCTTATTTCGTTGATGATATTAAAATCCACTCGTAGTTTGTATTCTTCTTCTGATGTCATTTCATTAATAAAAAAAACTAAATACCCTTTTACTCGTTGTAGTCTTTCAGGAAAATTTTCAGTTGAATTAGCGGTTTCTCCCAGATCTTCAGTCGATTCGATAACCAACACATTTTCTTCACGCAAAGGTGCATAAAACTCATTCGTAAAATCGTCAAGCATGCCTGACATTTTCGCATTCTTGTAGGTCTCAGCATTAGAGGTGTTAATAGATTCGAAGAAAGGACTGGTTTCAGAAGCTAGCTGTGCAGCATCAGCGGTAGCTATAAGTTTATAGGTTCCCTTGGCTAATGCTCCCGAATCGGTCTTACGAATACACATTAACTCTAATCCATATTCTTTTTCATCATCAAAAGAACCCAAATATCCTTTAAAAGTGGTAATGATTTTACCGTCTTTCAGTCTGGCGGTTCTTAGTTCTGTAGGAGAAAAATCTTCGGTTTCTTCAATACGCTCTGGTGCTCGACCCGAAACCTTTACAATAATATATTGCGATACTTCTGGTGGATCAACTTGCTGGGTAGTCGTTGTTACCGCACTAGAATCTGAAGCGTTGCTACTTTTGCTATTTGATGTACAGGCTCCAGCCAACCATAGAATGCTTACAAATAGAGTGATCTTTTTCATGATGTTTTTAAATTTGAAACCAAAGTAATCATAAAAATCGGGTTCGAAAAGATGAAAAATGTGAGCATAACCTCATTTTAAACTAAATGATGTTCAAATTTCTGTAGCGCATAACCAACAAGTTGATGATTATCATATTTTTAACTGTAAACCCACATGATGTATTAGAAAATTCGTAATAGCTTGAAATTATTGCAAAATACTACAATTTCACTACATTCTAAGCATGACAATAGCGTGTGCTATACTCAAGACTTGGTAATGTCCTACACAGTAAGGTTGATTTCAAAAAAAATATGATCAATTTTCTAATACATCATGTGAGTTTTATAGCCATTTTTTATTACTGGCTTTTATATCTAATTAGGAATATATAAAACACCATATGCGCATTCGTAAAGAATTTCATTACAACAAAGGGTACAGTTTTCAAGATAGAAAAGATTTAGGCCGCCACTAGCATTGTTTCTCGATTTAACATCAAAATAGCATTGCATCCATGCGATCCATTGTTGATTTATTTCTGGATAAGATGGGTCATCTTGATCAGGAACTTGAGGGGGTACCGTAGAACCACATATAGTTTTTAATAGATAATCCAAAGTATATTCGTTTCTTATCGAACTATAGTAACTATCTAAACAATTATCTATACAATCATCTTCTGTATATTCGTCCTGCTTAGCATTTATCCCCAACACCACCTGATAGTATATTTCTGCGATAGCATCAGAATCTTGATTTTGAAAATCATACCGATTTGCGATTTCGCTCCATACCAATGCATCATCTAGGTAGTATTGTTTCATAGCCTCTAGACTTTCAAAGCCCATTGTAGTAGCCAAAAACGTATACTCCTCATCGGTAAAGGGTTCCTCCTTGGCTAGTATTTCTCTTACTTCATCTGCATCAGCCAGTATTATGGTCGCACTCATTGATTTTTCAACAAAACCAAGAAACTGCTCGTCATTACCTAGCGTACTTAAATCTTCAATGGTATCAGTACCTTGATCATCATCTTTATCATCGCTACAGGAATGAAATACTCCAAATCCCATCACCACAACGACCAAAATTTTAAATAAATGTTTCATAAATTAAGTGTTTTACGATTTGTAGGATCAAATGTACCTTCAAAAAGAGAAAAAAAAGGTTCAGATTATAAGATGGCACTACTATCTGGGCAAATACGATCCATATTTGACGGTGTTGATTGCAGATATGATCAAAACCTTGAGAGGTTACTCTTTCAATTACAGATACCCAATCTGCATTGACGCCAGAAATGCGATCATCTTTGAAGTGCTTGCACTAATTCTGGAATATCGGCGTATCGAAATCTTTTTTCATTTATCATTTCTATCATACCGGGAGATTCATTAAAATATGGTTTCAATATTTTCTTAAAGCCTAACAAGGGGAGTCTTTTGTATGTGTAAGAATTCTTAGATTTAATAAGAAAAACATAGTCAATCGTATGATTATCAAAGTCGTTAAAATAGTATTTGTAAAGCGCTACAGGACCTGAAACTAATTGCACTAAAAAATACTCTGCATCGTTTTTTATTTTGAATAATGGGAGTTGTTCTTGGATTCTTTTTCTTATAAAAATCTCGTTTCCTCTTTTATATACGGCAATATTTCTTTTCTTAATTTTCTTCACTCGACCGTTATCAAGCTTAACATGTATTTTGTTGGTCAATTCATCTCTACGCCCCAATTTTCGATCGTTGACTTTTCCAATCAATGTATCATTAGAAAAGGTAACAATGTATCCATCAAGAAAGTCAGATTTCTGAGCATTAACGGCTATATAACTTAGTACACATAGAAATAGTAAAATTGCTTTCATAGAATGTGTACAGCATCAAATTACATACCAAACATAGATATAGTAAAGTATTGCTTCCTCAATATTTGTTGTATTATCCTTTATCGATATACTATTGAGGAAGTACTTTTTTATTGGTGGCGCCAAAGGGGTATAGTACCCCGAGGCTTGCCTCGAAATTAAAAATTTGTTTCTAACGAATGCCTCTGGGCTTGCCCCGAGGTAATTTACGCTCTATCTTATATTTTGTTGATACTTTCTAGAACCTGCGCCTTCATCTTTTCAAAAGTTGAAGCGTCCATTGTGGTGCCTTCAAGAGGGAGAAAAGTAACATCGGTGATTCCAATAAGTCCTAAAACGGTTTGCAGGTAAGGCTGTAAAAAGTCTAAAGCTTTCATCTCTTCTGAAGCGTAAACAGCACCTGCAGCCGTAATAATGTAGGCGTTAACATTCTTTACCATTCCGTAGAAAGCGCCTTCTTCACTTACGCCAAATGTTTTATTGATTCTTATGATGTGATCAACCCATGCTTTTAAGGCAGAGGGAACCCCAAAATTATACATAGGAGTACTGATCAATACAATATCACAGCCAGTAAGCTCTGCAATAAGTTGATCAGACAGCTTTGTAGCGTCTTGAAGTTCTGGAGTAAAATTTTCTGAAGGGGTATAAAAACCCTCAATTGTTTTTTGTTGAATATGAGGAATCGGTTGCTTGATAATATCCCGAATGATTACAGATCCATCGGGATTGGATTTTTGCCATTGTTGCTGAAATTGATCAGCTATTTTTCGGCTCTCAGAATGCTCAATTCTTGAACTGGCATCTATTCGTAGTAATTTCATAGTTTTTATTTTTTAAGGTTTAACCCGGATTATGGATTAAAAAATCTATTACAGCTTGAAACCGCTTCAAAACATAGCGCTCCGCTGCATTTTCAAGTTTAACCAGAGCGATGCTATGCAAAAACTTGTAAAATACTAGGTTTTATTGCGTTTTCAATCTTCATAACGAAGTTTTAATGCATAATTCGGGTTTAAAAATTCATAAACCGCAGTAAAATCCTGCTCACCAAATCCATGTTGTTTGGCTTGGGCAAAAATTTCTTTGGTAGCATTTAAGTTTGGTGTGGCTACATTGTTCTCGTACGCAGAGATACTCGACAGATGTAAGTCTTTATGAATCCATTGCAGCGGAAAATTAGGGTCGTAATTGCCACTTTCCAGTTTTGGACGTACGGCAGACATCACCGGCGCCACTACCGGAGTATTCAATAATACATTAAAAAGTGTTTCTTTTTTGAGTCCCATCGCTTCACCCAGGACCAAAGCTTCTGCAAAAGCCACCATCGATTGTCCTAAAAGCTGATTAATGAGCATTTTCATCGCGGCACCTTTACCTACCTCGCCCAGAGGCAAGGTCTTTTTGCCCATGATCTCAAAAAGCGGAGTAGCTTCTTCGATATCCTGAGTGTTTCCGCCAACAAGAAATAACAGCTCGCCACTTTCGGCAGGCCCTTTGGTACCTGCTACGGGTGCGTCGATATACCGTACTTCATGTTTTTTTGCAAGTACTTCCATCTCTTCGGTAAAAGAAGGATTTACGGTACTGCAATTGATCCAAAGGGCTCCTTTTTTCATTCCGTATAGAAATCCATTCTCTGCTATAGCGGTTTCTCTAACTACCTCGGGAGTAGAAAGCATGGTGATGATCACATCTGTTCCTTGTCCTACTTCTTGGGGTGTTGTTGCCCATGCTGCACCCTGGTTTAGTAATGCTGTCGCTTTGTCTTTGGTACGATTATGTACAACAAGTGAGTATCCTTCTTTTAGTAGATTGGCCGCCATGCGACTACCCATAATCCCGAGACCTATCCATCCTATTTTTTTCATGTGTTTGAGTATTTTAATTCATTAAGCTGCATACAAATGTCCTATAAATAGCATCGAAGAAATCTTCATAAAATCAAAAAGTGCTGTTTTTCGGTCAGGAATATGATAAGGTTTTAAAAACATCGATTGGTCATCCTGAATCAAGTTTAAGATTTCACAAATAGTTGTTTTTAAGGTGTATAAGATTCTGAAATAAAGCAAGGATGATACTATTTCAAACTTTCGAAACCATCTTATGTCTGTAGAATTTTCAAAAATTTAAAATGATGAAAAACCGTACGTAAAGCTGTAAACTTAATAGGAGTCATAGCATACTTTCTATAAAAGATCGTAATATCTCATTACATATTCGGTTAGCATTAAGATAATAGTTATGTAGATAAAGATTGTAAAGCTTAAAAGATATCTTTTGAAATTTTGCTTCTTCTGTTCGCGACTATAATTATTACCATCATAGTTTATGCCAAACCTCTTGAATAGCATAGGTACGATGTAAGTCCATGCAAGAATAACGATGCCAATACAAATGAGTTGAATAGTATTATGGGACATAGCGATCATGTGTTTACATATAGAAACTTGTATTAAAATAACGTGAGTTCGATATAAAAAAGTCTCTTGTTTTCGATACATCCGCCCAAGGCGGACACTCAAACTGACGAGACTTTCTTATATCAAATTTACCTTAAAATAAGCATATTCTGGGGAAAGGAGATGATCGTTATGTTAAGTTTTGTGAGATATCTAAATCATTTTATAATAAGAATGATCATATTCTCTAATTTTTAAGATGAACAAAGTGTATATATACTTTGGAAGGAATACCAAAAATTTAATTAATGCTCATGTATTAACGGTTCTAAGTGGTAGCGATATTTTATGATTGATAATAGGTTTAATATACTTTTTAGTATTTCCTAACCCCTTTAAAATCAGGTTAAAATAAAGATTGCCTTTTTTTAACGTATGCGAAAGCAACGCTTTAATAAAATAAGTATCATTAAAATGTAATTAAAACCATAATCAAATGAAAAATAGTCTATTTAATTCCAGTCATATTATTTGGTGTGTTTCGATAACTCTATTTGTACTCACAGTTACAACATCCTGTTGTGCAGATGATGATACATTACCTTTGGCAACTCAGACGGGTAAACAAACCTTAGGATGTTATATTAACAACGGCATATTTGTTCCTGTGGATAATGGAAAAGGAAGACCTTATGTATTAATTAATGCTACTACTAATGCTACCACTTTCTCGATCTCTGCAAGCAATGGTAATAATAGACCCGGAAGAGAAACTATAAATATATCAGGCAAAGATGTACAAGCATTTAAAAGAGGTAATTTCACTATTGGTAATGATGAACCTAGTGCTATCCACGCCGTCTACACTATAGGTGGCGGCAATATATTTAGCGGTAGTTCAACTAATAGTATTCCGGGTCAACTCACTATCACCAAGTTTGATCAAGTAAATAGAATTATTGCCGGTACCTTTGAATTTACGGTGCTGGATAATGATGGTAACGAAATCAATATTACTGATGGCAGATTTGATATGCGGTATACGAATTAATCTCCCCTAACCCCCAAAGGGGGAACACTTACAGGTACGGAAGATAAAATTTAAAACAATACATGTAAAATGCAAAAGTCAAGATGAATACACTGTTCCAATTGTTAAATAATGATTTTTTAGCATTGTGTTATTTTTTGCTTAGTAATTTTCGATTACTTAAAACCAAATCTTAATGAAAACTATATTCCAATATTTAACCTTATTCTTACTTGTTTTACATAGTGTAGCCTGTAGCGATGATGACGATAGAGCTCCTATAGACCAATTACCACCCGTTACCCAAACCGGGGAGCAAACTTTTGGGTGTTTGATTAATGGGGAGGCGTTTATTCCTGTGCGTTCTGGAACATTACGCCCAAGTGCTTTTTATCAATTCGTAGATGGGGCTTTTACTCTGGGAATTGCTGCAAGCGATGCTATTGCAGGGCCAGATTTAAGATCTATAGACTTAGCTGGTATAGACGTTGAAGCCTTAGAAGAAATCACCTATACTCTTTTAGAGGAAGAATCTGGCAAATTTAATGGCCGATTTTCGATTGGGGGGGGCGGGCGTTTTTTAAGAGCTGTGACTTCTTCAGACAATCCGGGTACTTTGACCATTACCAAGTTTGATCAGGAAAATGGAATTATTGCCGGTACTTTTGAATTTACCGTTTTAGATAATGATGGTAATGAAATCCGTGTTACTGATGGTAGATTTGATATGCGGTATACGAATTAATCTCCCCCTAAACACTTACATGTACGGAAGATAAAATTTAAAACAATACATGTAAAATGCAAAAGTCAAGATCAATACGCTGTTGCAATAGTTAAGTAATGATTTTTTAACATGGCGTTATTTTTTGTTTAGTAACTTTAGATTACTTAAAACCAAATCTTAATGAAAACTATATTCCAATATTTAACCTTATTCTTACTTGTTTTACATAGTGTAGCCTGTAGCGATGATGACGATAGAGCTCCTATAGACCAATTACCACCCGTTACCCAAACCGGGGAGCAGACTTTTGGTTGTTTAATTAACAAAGAAACGTTTATAGCAGACCGATCAGGTCCAGAAAGGCCAAGAGCGTTTTATCAATTTGTTAATGGAGCCTTTACCCTTGGTATTTCCGCGGGTAAAAATACTTCTCCTCTGGAATCAATTTCAATAGCGGGTATAGATGTTGAATCACTTGAAGAAATAACATATTCATTAGTTGACGAAGAACCAGGAAAGTTTAATGGAAGATATAAGTTGGGTGGAGGGCTTACTTTAAGAGCTGTATCCTCTTCAGACAATCCGGGAACTTTGACCATTACCAAGTTTGATCAGGAAAATGGAATTATTGCCGGTACTTTTGAATTTACGGTTCTGGATAATGACGGTAATGAGATCAATATTACCAACGGCAGATTTGATATGCGGTATACGAATTAATCTCCCCCTAACCCCCAAAGGGGAACACATACATGTACGGAAGATAAAATTTAAAACTATACATGTAAAATGCAAAAGTCAAGATGAATACACTGTTCCAATTGTTAAATAATGATTTTTTAACATTGTGTTATTTTTTGTTTAGTAACTTTCAATTGCTTAAAACCAAATCTTAATGAAAACTATATTCCAATATTTAACCTTATTCTTACTTGTTTTACATAGTGTAGCCTGTAGCGATGATGACGATAGAGCTCCTATAGACCAATTACCACCCGTTACCCAAACCGGGGAGCAAACTTTTGGGTGTTTAATTAATGGAGAGGCTTTTATTCCTATTCGTTCAGGTGGGGGCAGACCCCGAGCGTTTTATCAGTTTGTGAATGGAGCCTTTACTCTAGGTATTTCTGCGAGTAATGGAAATGCAGGACCTAATTTTGAATCTGTTGCATTGGCAGGAATTGACGTTGATATGCTGACTGAAAAAACATATATTCTTATTGAAGAAGAGTCTGGAAAATTTAGTGGTCGATATTCTATCGGGGGGGGGCTTACTATAAGAACAGTTACATCGTCCAATGACCCCGGCACTTTAACCATCACCAAGTTTGATCAGGAAAATGGGATTATTGCCGGTACTTTTGAATTTACTGCTTTGGATAATGACGGTAATGAGATCAATATTACCAACGGCAGATTTGATATGCGGTATACCAATTAATTGTAAAAAAAATAGTATAGATACACACCTCGAGGAAATACTTTTAGAACCATTACGATATATCTACCGATATATGCGTAAACCTTTCTACTCAACCTTAAAACCTTTAATACCATGTTTAAGTATTTTTTTGCCACCATAGTAGTGGCCTGGATTACTACGTCTTGTGTACAAGCACAAACAACCGACACCAGCGTAGCCGATGCGATCAACTATGCATTTGCTCCACTAGAAAAAAACCGCGTACCCCATGGGATACTATTAGATTATGGACTTGATTTTGTCGCGCTGGATAAATACAATGGGGTCTCTCAAAAGAATAACTATATACAGCCATCCCTATATCGAAGTATCTATAATACTGTCGTTTCTTCTGCAATCCAGACAGGGGTTGCCGGGATCCATAATCCAAAGCAGAAATACCAAGAATGGAAAACCTTACAAGAACAGGAAACCGAAAAGAATTCCTTAACGGTTACCCATTTGGTATTAAGCGGATTATATTTTAAGTATAGCAAAATTCGAGAAAACGCTTTGGATCAAGGAGATATTCGGGTGATTAACGGAAGTACACAATATAATGATGTTTATAGTAATGGTACCTGGCAAAATCCTTATGAAACCAAAGAAGTGATTGCTTTTTCTACGCGTGTACTTGAGGTCCAAACCCATAGTGTAAAAATAAGCTTGCCCACATCACTTTGGTTTACTAATCAGTCGACACAAATCGATCAAATCGAAATAGATTTTAACAATGGTCTGGGGCGACAAGATATATCTGGGGGGAGAGAGTTAAATTATGCAAACACAAGTAGTATCGGGTACAAAACTTGGGACTTCTATATTACATTAACCAATGGTACATTATTAACCAGCCGTATGAAGATTAAATTTAACAAAATACGTGGTGGAATTTCGAATAGAGTTGAATCTGATTGTACAGAAGACCGCGAAAAAATTGTTGCTTCTCGTCCGTATTTGGGACGAAACGGAGGTGCCATCTTGCAAATTGTATATGGTAGTAGTGACTGCCGGTTGCGCAATCCATTGATCGTAGCCGAAGGGCTCGATACAGGGTTACAAGCTGCAAGCGGAAGTATTGGGGATACGGATATAAATTCATTCTTTGCATCCGTGGATGATTCCAATAGTTTCGAGCTTCGAAACCTAATCACTAATGATACCAATATCGACTATGATGTCGTCTACGTTAACTGGGGTAACGGTACCGATTATTTACAGCGTAATGCGTTTGTATTGCAAGATGTGATTAAATGGGTAAATGCCAACAAAGTAACAAATACCCCCAATGTAATCTTGGGCCAGAGTATGGGAGGGCTCATCACTCGATATGCATTACGTGATATGGAGAATCGCGGTGAGGCCCATGATACTAATTTGTTTGTAAGCCACGATGCTCCTCATCAAGGAGCTCATATCCCTTTGGGAGTACAATATATGGCACGACATTTTATAGATCGCTTTATTAGTACTCCACTTTCTGGTTTTGAATTGGATATCACCGATGGAGGTGCTAGTGTAGAGGATTTACGCAACCTTTTGGAAGCTCCGGGAGTCAAACAACTGGTTGATAATTATGTAAACAGCAGTTTTGCAGTTGATAATACGGCTTTTGATACGTTTCAAAATGAGCTACGAGGCTTAGGTAATCAGGGGTATCCACAACTAACTCGAAATGTTGCTATTAGTAATGGTAGTCATTGTGGTAATCCACAAAAGATACAGCCGGGAGATCGAATATTTACACTTAACGGTGGTGCCAAAACGGGTTGGCTTACAGACATCCTACTTACTATAAATCCGTTGTTCAATACTTTTGTTAGTACATTTTTGACCGTTCTAGTTGCAGATGCTGGATTTTTATTAGGTATATTACCAGGGAATAGTCGCCTAAGTATTGATGTGCGGGCTAACGCCTATCCTACTAGTGGTTCTAGGGAAGTTTATTATGGTAGAGTAAGGTATACTAAGAAATTGCTATGGCTGATCGATATCAATAAAACCATTACAGAACGCTCTTTCAACTCCCAACCAGGAATTTTACCTATTGAAACGTATCCAGGAGGAGTAAATCCTATTTTTGAAGATGATTTTAATTTAACTGAAGTTGATAATGCTTTTGGTCAAGTAGGTTTTGATGTAACGTTTAATGCTGATTTTAGTTTCATACCTGTGGCAAGCGCTTTAGACGTGGGTGGTGGTAACGTCACTTTAAATGCATCAGATTACAATCGGACCTACACGGTCAGTAACCCCCCGGGAGGTAGCAGAGCGATCCCATTTGTTAATTTCACATCTTCTTTTAATACAGAAAATATAAGTGAACCCCATATCACTTTTAACGCTCTTAATGGCAACTGGTTGGCAGAAGAATTGGATAGAGACGCTATTCGTGACAGCTTTGATTGCCAAAATATAACCATAGACGGGCCATCGCAGATATGTGGTGCTAGCACTTATAGCGTACCTGCAGGAGCCAATAACTATATTTGGTCATCTCCCAATTCATCTGTGACCTTTTCAGGTAATGGAACCTCTGCAGTTTCGGTGAATGTTGGATCAGGAAACTCTTTTACCCTTAATGTTGATATTGTATCAGATTGTAATACGATAAGATTTAGTCGTGAAGTGCTAAATGGCGCACCTAGGATTCAAACAAATCCAGTACCTGATATTTGTGTTGGTGCTATTATACCAGATGAAGAATTTCTCCTTCCTGAAACTGCAGGCGCTCAACAATATCGGTTAGTATCAGATTCTGCGAATTTGCTTATTGAGTTACAAAATGAAATAACGTTTTCAGGAAATGCTATCTTTCCCATACCTATCATTTTTTCAGCAACTAGAGCCGGCACCTACAATGTGAGGCTATATGTTACCAATAGTTGTGCTACCTCACAGACAATATTAACCGTAGTTGCCAAAAGCTCAAATCAATGCGGTGGTGGGCCGTTCTTGGTCGAAAATAGTGTTCTATATCCTAATCCTGCTACAGATCAGGTAACATTACGTTTGAATAAGTTTATAGTTGAAAACAAGAAAGAAACCTCATTTCTAAAAGTTAATACTATTGCTATTACGAACACTTCAGGGATTGTGTATCGCAATATTCCTGTAAGCAACAAAACTGATAAACAAGTTTTGTCGTTGCAAGGCTTACAACCAGATTTGTATTTTGTATTGATTAATACCAGCCAAGGTACTTTTACAGAAAAACTGATTATTGAATAATCGTAGCGTTTATGATATTGTAAGTTATGATGGGGAGCGAATAATAAATTTGTTCCCTATCTTTCTTTATCACTTTAGCTCTATGATTACACTATTGCAAAAGCTCAACCTAAAGGTGTCCACGTTATTTATTCGTTTTCTTACTCAGAAATAGCACTATAATTAGTTATTGCAGACGAGTATACTAACGGTTACAACAAGATTTCTTTTCTGTACGTAATTTGAAACTGTTTTGGAGAGGTGTTGAATTGTTTTTGGAACGCCTTAATAAAATGAGACGTGTTTTCATACCCTACTTGTAATGCTATACTAGTGATTGAATCGCTTTTTTCTTTTAAAAGTGAAGCTGCTTTTTCTAAACGTTTTTCAATTAACCATTTTTTGGGCGAGATATTGAATTTAGACTTAAAATCCCTTCTGAAGGTTGATATACTTCTTCCGGTAAGATAGGCATAGTCTTCGATATCCAGTGGTTTATCGAAGTTTTGTAACATAAAGGTTTTGATATTTTTACGTTCTCTGTTTTTTATAGATTGAAGTCGTTGTACGAACTCTTCTCCAGATGCTGTAAGACTAATGAGGTGAAGAAATTCTAAGAGTTTGGGTTTGGTAAACTGATGCTGATGTTTTCCTTTATATAGCATTAATAAAGTATCTACAAATAATCGCAAGTTTTCGTCATAGGGGATTAATAATGACCCGGAGAGATTTTCAGATGTTCCTGTTTCAAAATTTATAAGAAATTCATCTGTAATCTCTTCATCAAAGAAAAAAACGATGGCATCAAAAGATTGATTTTTAGGAATGATATCAGAGATCATATACAATCCTTTTGGTAAAAGAATCATTTGGTTTTTAGGAACAATAGTGACATCACCCTCTGGATCTTCCACTTGCAGTGCACCGTTTAAAACCAAGGTTAACGCATGAGCCGCCAGATAACGTTCATTCTGTAGGTCGGCTTGTTTTACACTTTTTAAAATGATGCAAGAGAGACCATCAACAAGTACTTTTTCAATCTTTGGGTGTTTATAAAAAACCTGTGGTACAACTTTCATAAGGAACAAAAATGTAAAGAAAAAGGTATTCTAAATGCTACTTTTTACTAAAAGTAGTGATTTTCGGTCAAAATTATGAAGTTACTTTTTCTTTATAATATCTATATAAATCTTCAGATGAGGCGCCCATCCATCTTCTCATATGAATGTTCAGAAAATGATATTGTAGTCGCCAAACACCAATCTCACGGTATTTTCTTGCCGATGTAATTACATATTTAGGTATAATTACAAATTGTTTTAATGCAAATAATCGATCTACAAGTTCATTATCTTCATAAACAATAAAGGATTCATCATATCCACCTATTTCATTAAATAAGGACTTTGTAATAAACTGACTTTGATCCCCGCCGCGGCATCGCTTACTTTCAAATTGCGTTAACCACCCCAGAAATCGTAACCACCAGTGGTTAGAATCAAACTTCATTCTAAAACAACCCGCATTGTTTCCCTTTTTAACCTCTTCAATGATATCCATATCAAAGTGTAGAGGAGGTAATGAATCAGCATGTAAGAAATATAAAATTTCTCCTTTCGCAGCTTTTGCACCTGTATTCATTTGTATGGCCCGTCCTTTCTTTGAAGCGACTAATCGAATTATATTTTCTTGTTTCGATAACTGTAGAATGATCCCTTGCGACCCATCAGTACTACCTCCATCTACGAATATGATTTCCTTTATGTTATCCTTAACAAACGAATTATCAATTAAGTGAGAAAGTAGCGTACTTATAGTAGCTGCTTCGTTTAGAGTAGGGATGATGATTGATATTTTCAATTTTCTGGCATCTTGAAATTATATTTTAAAGTTACAATCTTTTATTTATACGTAACACTTAAAATGAGAGCGAAAATGATGATTAATGCACTACATCCTGGCGAAACTCTTTTTTAAATATCTATTCATTCAGGCTCCAATCATATGTTTTGAAGCTCTTTTTTGCATTACTGTTAATGATTATAGTAGAATATTTGTTTAAAAAGTCAATCAGGGAGCCTTCTTTTTTAAAGTCTTTGCCAAACCAGGAAAATATTTTGGATAGTTCGACTTTTTCTGCAGAAATCGTGTTGCGTTTTGTATCGTTTATAAATGAGATGGCAAGTTTATCGAGTTCTTGATCTACATTTTGCGAAGTAAAAGCCTTGTTTAACAGCGGCGGACAAGAAAAAGAGGCGCAATTAATACCAAAATGAATTCTTGGATCCTCCATTTTCCTTAAAATTCTGTGTTCAATATCATTTAAAGTATACCACTTTTTTCCAAGTTTGAAGAAGCGTAAATCCCATGGATCTTTTATATCCTTAATACTTTTTATAGGATAATTATCTGTAATTAATTTTATAGTAAATGCATTGTATACATTGATCCAATAGGCTAACTTATCTTCTTTAGTCCAATCATTCTTGGGAACATTTTCACTTAGTTCAGCGAGGTAGGATTCGAACATAACCCGATCCTGCTGAAAACCTTTGTAGCTCACAATGCCGTCTTTTGACACATGTTTACCTAGTAATGAATTCCACGACTGATGCGTCATTGGCTCAGAAACAACTTTGGCAGCTTCAACCATTTGGGTAGTTTGATTTGGTATTGTTTCTTTATTTTCTGTAGGTTTTGTTTCTTCAACAGGAGTTTCCGGAGTTTTTTCTTTTATAGATAGTGTTATTTCAGTAGAATCACTTTTTACAGGAGCATTATTTTCTGAAATAATGGTATTCCTAGGCTCTTGTACTACCTTTTTACTTCCGCCACAAGCAAAAAATAAACTAATGGACATAAAAACCAATAAGTTCTTCATACTAAAATAATTATTTCTTCAGTTCTGTATAGATGCTCTAGTTGCTGGAGACTCACCTTAAAAATCAAGAAAATGAAACCAAAATTCAAACTATGTTTCATGTTCGAGAGTAAATTTTGGAGGTGAGGCTCAAATAAACATTCATTAAAACTTTGACTAATGTTCTAAGTCTCTAATACCATTTCTAATGTTAATTTACACCATTAAAATATGTCTTTTTACGCCATATTTCAAAATAAAAATAACTCATAGCTCAGGCTATGACCGATTTTTGTTTTTCATCTAACACAAAAATCTTTTATTTTTCTTTTGCGTAAATTAACATCAGAACTGGTACAATGTATGAATTTGATATCATTTATTCGTTTTGCATTTTGAGGTTGTACAATATCACAGGAATTATGTATCATTGCAATCGAACTATTTTATTATGATTAGTACAGAACTGAAGCTGCCTTGTGGTGCAATATTGAAAAACAGATTGGTAAAAGCCGCCATGACCGAGCGAATTAGTAATAGAAAGTATGAACCTGTAAAAGGCCATGAACGATTATATGAAGATTGGTCAAATACGGGAGCAGGCTTGCTAATCACAGGAAATGTCGTTATTGACAGAAAACATTTAGAATCGGCGGGCAATGTATGTTTTGATGATGATAAGATGTTACCAAAATTGAAATCCTGGGCACAAGCGGGTAAAAAGAATGGAAATCACATTTGGGTGCAAATATCACATTCTGGAAGACAAACCAATAGATTTGCAACCGCTCGGCCATTGGCTCCATCTGAGATACAGCTCAATAAAATGGGACTTTTTGGAAAACCCAAGGCAATGACCGAAGAAGATATTCAGGAAGTTATCAAAGGATTTGTAAAAGCTGCAAGATTAGCAAAAGAAGCTGGTTTTACAGGAATTCAGATTCATTCGGCTCATGGATATTTGTTAAGCCAATTTCTGTCTCCGTTAACTAATATACGAACTGATAAATGGGGCGGAAGCATCGAAAATCGAAGTCGGCTTTTGCTTACTATCGTTCGTGAGGTTAGAAAAGAAGTAGGGGCTGATTTTCCCATAGCAGTAAAGTTAAATTCGGCAGATTTTCAAAAAGGAGGTTTTACCGAGGAAGAATCGCTAGACGTAGTAAAAATGTTGGACTCAGCTAAAATTGATGTACTTGAAATTTCTGGGGGCACCTATGAAAAGCTTGCCTTTTTTTTGATGAATGAAGAGGGAGTGGTGCTTAAAGAAAGTACCAAAAGAAGAGAAGCCTATTTTATTGATTTTGCAAAAAAAGTAAGAGCAATAAGTACGTTACCATTAATGATCACCGGTGGTTTTAGATCTTATGATTTCTGTAATGAAGTACTAGAGAATGGAGAAGTTGATTTAATCGGAATGGGTCGTCCCTTTATAACAAATAGAGAAGATATTCCTAAGTTTTTGAAAGGAGAAATTACAAATCTTAAGAATCTGGTTTTAAGGACAGGAATTAAGCAGTTTGAAGATTCTGCCGAAGGTGGTTTTTATGCCAGACAACTCATTCGTTTTTCTAAAGGTAAACAACTGAAGGTTAATATGAGCCCCTTATGGTGTTCTATGTTCTTGGTTATTTATGAGTTTAAAAAAGCAATGGCAAAAAAAATCTAGCCATAGACAGAAGATAGGGCTTTGTTAAAAGCAATTACTTCTTCTATAGTACCTGTACTAATTCTGCACCAATCGAAAAATGGAGGGAACGGTCGCCCAATAAGAACACCTTTGCTCATCATTTCTTTATGTAAGGTTCTAATATCTTTCCCCGATTTGAAGAAAATAAAATTAGTGCTAGATGGTATATAAGGTAGCTCAAAGTTATCGAGCGTTTTGTAAATCAATTCTTTTGCTTCTCTGGTTTTTTGTAAGCTAAAGGTAAAGAATTCTCTATCATTTAAGGCTTCTTTGGCTCCTGCAATGGCAAGTACGTTACTGTAAGCTACCATATTTCTTCTCAGCTTTTCTGTTAAAGCGGGTTTGGCAATAAGGTAACCAATTCTTAATCCGGCCATCCCGTAAACTTTCGAGAACGTTCTGGATACAATTACATCTTTTCCTTGTTTTACCAGCTCAACCATAGATGGGTAATCGGGCTCTTCGATATAATCATAATAGGCTTCGTCACTAAAAAGTATAGTTTTGTTACTGACTGCATCGCAGAAATCCACAAGTTTTTTTGAGGATAGAATGGTTGAGGTAGGATTATTAGGGTTACAGAGAAAAACCAATTTGGTTTTTGAGGAAATTCGTTTTTCTATTTCATTTATGTTATACCCTTTATTCTCGTCAACAGGAACCCAATTTACAGTTGCTCCCCACTGTTTGGCATAAGTCATCATTGCCAGAAAAGTCGGTTGTGCGGCTATTATTTCGCCACCATTGGCGGCAAAAGTGAGACCGGCAACTTTTAGACCTTCTGTAGAACCTCCACAAATAATAATGTGATCTCTGGTCACTCCTTCTTTTTTGGCTAGGATTTCAGCAAACTCATCGGCATAGGCATAAGGATATCTACAACCATGATCAAAAGCAGATTTGATAGCATCTTGTACTTTTTTAGAGGGACCGTAGGGATTCTCATTAGAGCTTAATCGTACTAATTTAGAAAGTGGCCTGGGATTAAACTTTATAATTTCTTCTGTAGTTAGCGCATTGGCAATTTCTATCCCTCCAAGTATTGCAAAACCACCACCAATCGTAGTAGATTTTAACCATTGTCTTCTATCCATAACTTGTTTTAATTAAGAACAATACAGTTTTAAAGATAGTAATTAATGGATTATGAGATAGAAACAGTTTTAAAATAAAGCATAAAAAAGAAGTCGAAAACAAATAGTTTGCTTTCGACTTTTAAAGTGGTATCAATTAGCCATCGCTTTTAACAGCATCCACCTCCATCATAATGATAGGTAGATTCGCTAATAAATATATCATCTCTATCAAGATCTGCTAATGCACCCGCAGTTTTATCGCAAACTGCTATAGGTTGATTCCTTAGTAAGATATGCCCTTTTTTGTCATCAAAATAATCCTGATCGCCATAATAAATCGCAGCCTTACCTGTAAAAACGCACGGACCATCGCTGGGCATTGGATCCTTAATGGCAGCAACTTCAATGGATTCGATGTAGATTAATTCATCAGTATCATAGTTCTTTGGGTCAAGTATTCGGTAAGGTTTGCGTGCTCTTATTTCGATCGTACCAAAGCCAACATCTGTGAGTGCTTTTACATATTCTGCAATAGGTAAACTTCCACTAAGACAGAGCGCTCTTAGTCTTTCATCATTACGAAGATTATCATTCATAGGTTGCTCGCATGTTGGGTCACTCATCACCAGTCGTCCATGAGGTTTTAACACACGGTACATTTCTTCTATGGCTTTTTTTAGATCATCCTCTTTAAAAATGTTGAACAAACAGTTTTGTGCTGCAACATCAATACTATTATCGTCTACAGGAAGATGTAATGCATCACCGTATCTAAGATCAACGTATTCACTTTTGAACCAGTCATTTTGAGCTTCGGCTTCTTTAAAATTTTTACGAGAAGCTTCTAACATTTCATGTACTACATCCACGCCAATAACCCCATTCTTTTGACGAGAAAAATAAGAGAATTGTAATAATTCCATTCCGCCGCCAACACCTACATATAATATTTTTGGATTATTAGTTAAATCTCGTGCATTTACAGTGCTACCACAGCCATAATTCATTTCTTGCATAATTTTAGGAATTTTGAGGCCTGGTAGCTCCCAAATAGGATTTGTAGTACAGCATAATCCCACATCTGGAGTTAGTGCTGCTTCCTTATAGACATCGTGGGTAGTATTTAAATAGCTCATAAACTAATTTTTATTTTTCCTTTACCGTGCTATGCGATAGCTTTTTCTTTGATTATATCTAAAGTTTCGTTTACAAAATCTGTTTTTCCAAGCACATAACAACCTCTGTCATTTTTGAACTTAGTTGCTAATTCGATTTTTAAATTTTCATACTGTCTTGCTCTTTCGGGGTTAGAATTTAAATAATTTCGAAAGTCAATTTGTTTCCACATTACATTGTCGCTTGGGCACATATGGATATGAAAAATCTGTTCTTTTGTTCCATCAAGATTGTATCCTTTTCCGAATGATGAGTATGTTTCGATATTTTCTCTGGCAGGAACTACGAAATGAGAGTATCCTAATTCAGTAAATTGTCCAATTAAATTCTTATTAAATAACAGTTTTTTAGGAATTTCAATCAGTAAATCAATATATGGTTTTGATTTAATGCTAGGTATTGATGAACTCCCAAAGTGTTCTATCCGCAAAATTGTTTCGCTCCCGACCGTATCAATAATCCGTTTCTTTTCACTTTCATAAATATTCTTCCACTCAGGATTATGGTCAACCAATTCAATTGGAAAAAGTTTATTCCATTCATCTTTAGTTAAATCATTCAAAGTTTTCTTCATTTCGTAATTGGATTATTTAGCTTTCGCACGACTTTGAAATATAAGTTATTTTGGGTTGTACATTATTCAGTCGGAAAGTTGTGATTGAACTTTCAAAATTGATTTTAAAGAGATTTTATTAATTCTTTGAAAAGTAAAATCATTTCAGGCTCTGCTTTTCCTGCCATCGCAATAATTTCATCGATGTCTATAGGTTTAAGGTGGTCTGGATCGCATTCGTCTGTCAAAACTGATATTGCAGCGACCGGAAGATCTAAATGGTTAGCAACAATTACCTCGGGTACCGTACTCATTCCAACTGCATCTGCCCCAATAGTTTTAAGATAACGATATTCTGCCCTAGTTTCTAGCTGAGGACCTAATACCGAGGCATAAACCCCTTTGTGAAGGTTAATCTTTTTTTCTTTGGCAATAGCTCTTAATGTTGCATTAATTTTTTTATCGTATGGGGCACTCATGTCTGTAAACCTGTTTCCTAATTGTTCTACTCCTTTAAAAGCCAGAGGCGAACCTCCCTGAAGATTGATGTGATCGTCGATAAGCATCAATTCTCCTTTTTTGAAATTGAGATTGACGGCTCCCGATGCATTAGATACCAATAGTGTTTTGATTCCTAATTTGTGCATTATTCTTACGGGATAGGTTACATCCTGTAGTGAGTATCCTTCGTACAAATGAAAGCGGCCTTGCATGACGATAACTGTTTTGCCTTCAAGAATACCATAAATTAATTTTCCTTTATGAAACTCAACCGTAGCTGTAGGGAAATTAGGGATATGGTTATAGCTTATTTCTTTACTAATTTCAATTTCATTGATCAGCTGTCCTAATCCGGTTCCTAATATAATCCCAATCTCGGGGTTTTCAAAACCTCTCTCCTTTAAGAAATCAGTTGTTTCGTCAATATACTTTATCATTGGTTTAAAAATTTTTGAAAAACATCAATGTCTTTTATATCCTCATAATAATCTACATCGTTACGTTCTTCTAATAGTTTTATATTGTTATTTCTTAAGTCATTTAATGTGTCCTCAAGAACAGTTGCTGTTCCCCAGATTTTGTTTTTAAAAACCTGTGAATTTAAGGATTTCATTCCAAATAAATAGTATCCTCCATCTTCTGCTGGACCAATCACATAATCATGAGATTGTAAGGTTTTAAAAGCTCTTTCTAAATCTTGTTTATTTAACTCATACATATCACTACCAATGATAATGATATTTTGGTAACCATTTGCAAATCCTTTGGCAAAAGCATGTTCCATTCTTTGCCCTAGATCACCCCCAGATTGTTGTTTTTTGTCATAAATTTTTGAATCCCATAAGTCGTGCTCTCTAATCTTAACAGAATAATGAACTTCTTTAAATACATCAAGATCTTTGGTAATGGCTATGGTGTGTTCTAGTAAAAAGATATAGATCTCTAGTGCTGCTTGATCTCCAATAGTTGAAGCCAAACGTGTTTTACATTTACCCAATTCAGGATTTCGGGTAAAAATCATCAATAGATTTTTCTCGCTCAATTTGAATATACTTTTTTTCCTTTAAGTAACCATTTTGCCCATTGTTTGGAGTAAGCATGGACTTTATCGGTTAATTGACCCTGCAAATTTATAACGGGGTAGTTGTTATTTTTCCATTCAAAAACACCACCATACAAGTTGTATACATTAGTAAAGCCTGCCTCTTTTAACTTTTCAGAAATATCTTCAGAACGAACTCCTAAACTACAATATACTACGATGGTATCGTTTTTCTGAATATTTTGTTTCTTAACAATTTCTATCTCGAAATTGGTATATCCAATATTTATTGCGTTTCTGATATGACTTACTTCGTATTCATCTTTTTCACGAGCATCAAATAGATGTACTTGTTCCTGAATTTCCATTAACTCTATCACAGAAATATAAGGAATGTTTTCATTGTTATATGTTTTTAGTAGTTCATCCAGAGAATTTTGAGCGCTTCCAAAAACTGAAAAGAATAATGATATGAAAAGGAAAATATGCTTCATCTAAAAAGAACTTTGAAATATTAGGCTACGGTTCCCTGGCAACTACTTCCGGCCCCGGCTGTGCAACCATAACAATGTTGAGAAATAACAATATTTCTATCCTGAAGCAACTCTTCATTGTAGTCACTAATATGTTTCACTTTACTGGCCACTTTGAGATCTAACATTTGATTAAAATCACAATCGTAGAGCCAACCATCCCAACTCACCGAGATCGTATTAGTGCACATCACATTAGCTACCGCATCGGGATTATAAGCATCTACCAGGGCGTACATATAATCTTCATAGTTTTCTGAAGCGATTAAATAATCTAAAAATCTACTGATGGGTAAATTAGTAATTGCAAAAAGGTTATGAAAATGTATTCCAAAATCCTCTAATAATGCTTTTTTGAACTCTTTCTCCATAGAGGCTTGGTCTCCCGGCAAGAAAGCTCCAGATGGATTGTATACCAAATCTAATTTAAGATTACTATTGGGCATGCCGTATCCTCTTTCATTTAGTTCTTGTAACGCTTTGATAGATTTATCAAAAACGCCATCACCCCTTTGTTTATCTGTTTTTCCTCTGGTCCAGTGAGGCATAGAGGAAACTACGTGCACATTATGTTTTTTGAAAAAATCAGGAAGGTCGTGATATTTCTTGTTCGCACGTATAATGGTTAGATTACTCCTTACAATAAAATCCTTAATACCAGCTTTGCTTGCTTCTTCTACAAACCATCTGAAATTTGGATTCATCTCAGGAGCTCCTCCAGTTAAATCAAGGGTATGTGCACCTGTTTTTTTGATGACTTCTAAGCATTGCTGCATGGTTTCTTTGGTCATAATCTCTTTACGATCTGGCCCTGCATCTACGTGGCAATGTTCACATACCTGATTACACATATACCCTACATTGATCTGCAGGATCTCCAGTTTGTTTGGGCGCAAAGGAGAATAACCTATTTCTGCAATTTTATCTGCGAACCTGGGCAACTCACCATTGGCAAAAATCCCATTATTTAAAATTTCAAGCTGCCTGTTAGCATCTGCCAACTGATCATTGCGTTTATGTAGAGACTTTTTTGTTTTGACTTCAGACATCTTTTTTATTCAATTATTTTGACTTGGAGCTTGAATCCTATCCCTCGTCAGTATAAGCGATAGGTACAATTTTAATAAACAAAATTGATTATCAGTGTTTACATTGATAGTTTTTCATATTTGTTCATCATCTGTACACCATGAACCAATGTGGCACCACTTTCTATTGCGGCTCCTGCGTGTACCGCTTCCATCATTTCTTCTTTTGTGATTCCTCTTTGCAACCCATCTTTGGTGTAAGCGTCAATGCAATATGGGCACTTTACAACATGAGATACTGCCAGTGCGATTAGTGATTTTTCCCTAGCACTTAAAGCTCCTTCTTCAAATACTTTTCCATAATAATCGAAGAATTTTGTGCCCAACTCTTCACTCCATTCGGTAATTTTTCCAAATTTTCTTAAATCAGCAGGATCATAATATGTTTTAGACATCGTATATTTAGTTTTTTTGATAGAGACGTGAAATGTATTTGTCGTAAATTGTGCTTATATACTTACAATAAAAGATATATTTTTTTAATTCGAAAATACTATGGCTATTATTAAGTAATTTGAACCAGAATATAAGGAGAATTATTGATATTCTTTGAATATCTATCTTCTTGGTTTTGATTACGTTCTAGAAAATCTAGCAGCATGATTAATTAAAGATTATATTTTAAATCTAGATTATGGACAATTATTTTTTATGATAAATACCCTAAAATTATTATATCTAAATTTCATTTGTAAATAAAATGTTTAGATTTTAATAAGCCAAACTAACTAAGCTGTATCATAAATTTAAATGAACAAAAGCAGAAGTTCTAAAATCATTTTTAATGAAAACAAGAAAAAACATCACCCAAGTACTCACTAAATATACGTTGTTGATACTTTTATTAAGTTCGACCAATTTATTTTCTCAAAATTCAACAAAAACAAGCACAATACCAATGAACAACAAAAACATTGTAGAAAATAAAATAGACTCTTTACTTTCTATAATGACTCTTAAGGAAAAAATAGGGCAGCTGGTTCTATATAATGGAAGCTGGGATGTTACAGGACCGCCATCTGATGTAGGTAATAAGGAAAAATATGAAAAGCTTAAAAATGGAGAAGTAGGAGCGATGCTTAATGTGACTTCTGTAAGTGGGGCTAGAGAATTGCAAAGTTTAGTTATGGATCATTCAAGGTTAAAGATACCGTTGCTTTTTGGATATGATGTGATACACGGTTTCAAAACCATTTTTCCTATACCATTAGGAGAAAGTGCAAGTTGGGATCTTGAGGCTATAGAAAAGTCTTCATCGATTGCAGCAAAAGAAGCTACAGCCTCTGGAATTAATTGGGCATTCGGTCCTATGGTTGATATCTCAAGAGATGCCAGATGGGGAAGAATAATGGAAGGAGCAGGAGAAGATCCTTTTTTGGGTTCTAAGATAGCAGTTGCAAGAATACAAGGATTTCAAGGAAATGATCTCTCTGACAATAAAACACTAGCGGCATGTGCAAAACATTTTGCAGCTTACGGATTTGCTGAAGGTGGAAGAGATTATAATACCGTAAGTATAGGAGAATATGAACTTTATAACACAGTACTGCCACCTTTTAAGGCAGCAGCAAACGCGGGAGTAGCAACTATGATGAGTGCTTTTAATGAGGTTGATGGAATACCAGCAACGGGTCATAAAAAATTACAAAGAGAGATATTAAAGAAAGATTGGAACTGGAATGGTTTTGTAGTTTCAGATTGGGGATCTATAGCAGAAATGATATACCATGGATATGCCAAAGATAAAATCCACGCGGCAGAACGAGCAATTATTGCCGGCAATGATATGGATATGGAAGGAAGAGCATATGAAGCAGGACTCGAAAACTTAGTAAAAGAAGGTAAGGTTGATGAAAAATTGATTGATGACGCTGTAAAACGAATACTCAAAGTTAAATTAGATTTGGGGCTATTTGATGATCCTTTCAAATATTGTGATGAAACGCGTGAAAAAAAAGACATGTACACTAAAGAGAATCTCGAGGTTTCGAGAGACGTGGCTAAAAAATCTATTGTTTTGCTTAAAAATGATAAGGATATATTGCCGCTCAAAAAAGATATACAAAGTATCGCAGTAATTGGTCCGTTAGCCGATGATAAAGATACTCCAATTGGTAGTTGGAGAGGAATGGCTACAGCCAATTCTGCTGTTTCACTTCTCGAAGGAATAAAAGCAAAGGTTGATAAAAATGTGAAAGTATCTCATGCACAAGGTGTTAAACTTGGTAAAGGTGAACGAAATTTTATCAAAGAATTAGCAATAAATCGAGAAGATACTTCAGGAATTACAGAGGCTGTTGACATTGCAAAAAGTGCAGGGCTAGTGGTTTTGGCCATCGGTGAGGAAGCTTTTCAGTCAGGGGAGGGCAGAAGCCAGGCTAATATCGAGCTTACCATACCGCAACAAAAACTTTTCGAAGCAATTTATGAAGTAAATAAAAATATAGTGGTGGTATTGATGAATGGCCGACCCATGGCAATAACTCATGTGGCAGAAAAAGCTCCGGCTATAGTTGAAGCATGGCATTTGGGTTCTGAGTCGGGTAATGCTATTGCCGATGTTTTATTTGGAGATTATAATCCTTCCGGGAAACTACCGGTTTCATTCCCGCGTAGTGTAGGTCAAGTACCTATCTATTACAATGCCAAAAATACAGGAAGACCCTCTAATCCAGAAGGACTGGTATTTTGGTCTCATTACACCGACGAGAAAAATGAGCCATTATTTCCATTTGGTCATGGGTTAAGTTATACTACATTCGATTATAAAGATCTTAAGATCAGTTCATCATCTTTCTCTTCTGGAGGTAAAATTGAAGTATCTATTACTGTTACTAATACTGGAAAACGAAAAGGTAAAGAAGTTGTACAATTGTATATTCGTGATCTTATAGGTAGTCTTACAAGACCCGTAAAAGAACTCAAGGGTTTTGAATTAATTGAATTAGAACCCGGAAAAAGCAAAACAGTATCTTTTATCATTAATGAAGAGACCATACAATTTTATACAGCTAATAGAAAATGGGAAGCAGAACCGGGGGAATTTAAAGTTTTTATTGGAGGAAGTTCTAATACCCTTCTAGAGACTGACTTTTCTTTTGAAAAATAAAAATTTAGATTTTGTTGAGTAAGCGTGATGATTGTTATAATATCCTTATGAGTATTCTAGATGTATCATGGTTATAGGGTATTACAGATCTCGATGTAACTTTTTGTAATCAAAATTATATGGCTATTAAGAATAAGTTCACAAAGTGTAGATGTGAGCAGTTATAGATTGAGAAAAAAGCTTAATTTAGACTCCAAAGATAATTTGACTAATATGCTTATAAGTCTAAAATAGGAAATGCCAAACTTGAGGTCATGAGGAAAAAGGTTACATTAAAACAACTTGCCAGAGAATTAAATTTATCAATATCCACTGTATCCAAATCATTAAAAAATGACCCTGAGATTAGTCAGAAAACAATCAATAGGGTGCATGAATTGGCTAGTTTTTATAATTATAAACCGAATGCTCTGGCGGTAAGTCTGAAGAGCAGTAAAACTAAAACCATCGGTATTATATTACCCGAGATCCTCAATCATTTTTTTGCCAAGGCTTTATTTGGTATAGAACGAGAGGCTTCAAAGAGCGGATATAAGATTGTGACTTGTATCACCAACGAATCTTACCAAAAAGAAGTAGAGTATGTAGAGATGCTTAATTACAGTAGTGTTGATGGTTTTATAGTTGCTCTTAGTCAGGAAACCCAGGTTCTGGGTAAAATCGACCACTACCAGGCATTAAAAAGAGATAATGTACCTATTGTGATGTTCGATAGAGTAAGTGATGAATTAGACTGTGATAAGGTAATTGTAGATGATAAGATAGCTTCCAAAAATGCAATACAATATCTTATCGATACTGACTGCTCTAAAATTGCAGTGATTACTACGATCGGAGGTTTAAGTGTCGCTAAGTTACGATTGGAAGGAGTTAAAGAAGAAATCGATCAGCACGATCATGTTTCTTTAATAGAGTTATCTTTGAAAGATCCTGAGAATTTCGAAAAGGACATAGAAAAGTTTCTCAAAAATAATGATATTGATGCTGTTTTGGGGCTAGACGAGACAGCGGCTGCGGTCACTATTAATATGTCCCATAAATTAGGATATAAAATTCCTGAAGAAGTTTCTGTTATTGGTTTTACCGATGGCTTATTATCAAAGCATTCGTATCCTAAATTAACTACAGTTTCTCAACATGCGGAAGATCTGGGAGCTAAAGCTGCTCAAATTCTAGTTGATCAACTTGATAATTTTATTGAAAATTACAAAACAAGAACCGAAGTTATAAAGACCTCATTAATCGTTAGAGATTCTACCAGCTAAAATTATTCAATAACATAGGTCTTTTTATCAGGTCCAACCCCGGTGATCGTTAGTTTTTTCCAAGTCTTAGGTAGTATTGGATTTTTTTGAATGATTCCTTTGTCTGTAATGTGTAATCCTGCAAAACCAAAAATCACTGTTTGTAACATCCCACCGGCACCGGTAGCAAAATATGGATTGTTGCTAGTTGCGGCTTCTGCCAACGCTCCAAAAGGGGGTCTTTTATTAGGTTCATAACTTCTTTTAAAAAGTCTAAAAGCATTATCGGCATCTCCTAACCTAGCATATATAACGGCAAAAGCACTTTGCGCCATAGCAGGGCCTTCTTTTGCTAGTTTTGGCTCATAATATTTTAGGTCTTTTAAAATGGTTTTTTTGTCATTAATAATATCCAATGGATAGGCCAACAGATTAACATCTGCCTGTTTTATTTGATCTCCATTGTAATTGCTGTGTTCCTTTGTAGTTCCGTCTTCAAATTTATGAATGATTATTTTGTTTGCTACATGGTTCCATGTGCTATCAGGGAGGACTCCCAGCTCTTTCGCCGCAAGGGTTGCATATCGTAAACAAGTTATTGCAGAACCGTTAGTAAAAGCATTATCATCAACATTTGGAGCAAACTCATTAGCACCTACCACATTTTTTATTGAATATGAACCATTCTTATTTATCGTAGAACGACTGACCCAGTAATCTGCGACCTCTTTCAATAATGGATATCCTCGCTCTTTTAACCATCTTTTATCTTTGGTTACTCTGTAATAATTCCAAAATGCAATACCTACATCAGCTGTGATATGATGTTCAAAGGTGCCTGTAAGTGCCCATGCCGGTGTCGCTTCTTCACCGGTATCGTCACTTTCCCAAGGAAACATAGCCCCCTTGTATCCAAAATTAATAGCTTTCTTTTTGGCAATATCTAGTCTATTTGATCGGTAATTTACCAGTGATCTGGCAATATCTTGATTTAAGACAAGTAAAGGAGGATACATCCAAAGCTCAGTATCCCAAAATATATGTCCGTTATACCCCTGTGAACTTAATCCCATCGGTGCAATACTTAAATTTGAATCCTCTCGTGAAAATGCATATAAATGATATAAAGCAAGTCGAACATCCAATTGTGATTGGGTATCTCCATCTATAATGATATCTCCTTTCCATAGATCTTTCCACAATGCTTTATGTTGTGATAGCAAGTCATTTTTTGGTGTGAGTAAATTAAAAATTACAAAGCGCTCGCTTTCTGTTTGCGGATCATAAAAATCTTGGGTAGAACATTGTGAGGCAGTCCATGCAAATGTATACTGCTCTCCAACTCTCACCTTACTCTTAAAAGATAATCGATTGTCGTATTCTGTAACTTTTTCATGAATTAATTCTGGCCTTTGATTTTCATGAGTCGAATTAATATTATGCCATATAAAAGTTGCAGAAGTTGCAACACGATGCCTATTCAATCTACTTTTTGCAACAGTTTGCAGTATAGGCATTGTTGTTTCGAGATCTTTTAGGATTCTAAAAGTACTCATAGGGTTATTATACTCTTCTGGAGTTTGAATTTTTCCTACAACCTTCAGCTCAATATCTTCCAAAGCCTGTATATCAAAATCTATATAGCCTGCATACGGAACATTGCGAAGTGCATAAATGCTGTAAGATACGTTAGCAACATTCTTATAGGTGAAAGAAGTAGTAAACCTTGCTTCTTTCATATTGATGGTCTGTTTCCAATTGGTAATTTTAGCATTATTCAGTTTTTCACCGTTTATGTGTATTTCTAGATTCCCGAAATTCATACCCAAAAGTATTTTACTGACACCTAGTAGAGATTCTTTGTCGTAAACATTATTTAGGATTATTTGATCTGTTTCCAAAATTTTGAATGATGGAAGTATACCAATACGACCATTGGCGGTTACAATACCGGTGTAGTTTTGATAATCTGTAGTTGTAATTTCCCAGTCGTTTTGTTGTGAAAAGACAAGTGGGCCTGTTGTAGTTAGTATAATGATAAAGGCAAGAGTAACTTTAAGGACCTTGATAGACATAATGATAAAACGATTTATGATGTAAAAAAACAAAAGAGAAAACTTCTATAATTCTAAATTTGACCCTATTCAAATATACTATTTTCTGTTCGTTAGTTCTGTAATTTAGTTACTCGATGTATAGTGTGGTAATACTATGTACTATCTCTTAGAACTAGTTTGGTATCTAGTTTTATTACTTTCTTCCGGTGGTTTACATCGGTAGCTTCATTAAACTGATCAATTAACAATTCTGCGACTTTTTGTCCCATCTCAAAACTAGGTTGAGCAACACAAGTCATAGAAGGTACAAATACTTCTCCCAAGCCTAAATCTCCAAAACCAATTACAGAAACTTCTTCGGGAATTTTATATCCTAATTTAAGAAGTGTTTTCATAGTAAGCAGGCCATAATTATCTGTACAGGTAAAGACTGCATCTGGTTTTATGGAGAGTCCATTGAAAAACTTTTGTATTTCGGCATCTTCGCATTCGCGATCTAGTGAGTCACAATGTAGAATCAACTCTTCATAAATAGTGATGTTATATTCTTGCATAGCCTTTAAATATCCTTTGTAACGATCTTGAAAAACCTTTTTCTCTTTGATACCTCCAATAAATGCAATCCGCTTTTTGCCTTTTTTAATAAGAAATTCAACAGCAGAAAACGATGCCTTATCGTCTTCAATGCTAACGTGATCTGCACCTTGTACTTCTTCTCTTATATTATCAAACAAAACTACCGGAATACCTTTGTTAATGATATTCTTGATATGCACAAAAGTTTCTGTTTCATGAGTAGGGGAGAGAATAATCCCATCAACTAAACCTTTCTCAAAAGATATAAGATTTTCACGTTCGAATTCAAACGAATTTCTTGAAGAACTAATAAGTATTTTATAGTCGTACTCACGAGCATAATGATCAATACCTCTACAAACTTCTATAAAAAAAGGCTCATCATATCTTGGGATAATCACACCTATTATATTGGTTTTACCAGAACTAAGGCTTTTAGCAATCTGATTGGGCATATATCCCATTGCTTTAGCCATCTTAAATACTTTATCTCTGGTACTTAGTTTTACTCTTGGATTTTTGTCCAAAGCTCTCGAAACAGTTGCAATAGAAATATTTAATTTTCTAGCAATATCTTCAAGTTTTACCCTTCTTTTTCTTAAAGTCATTATAATTTCGTTAAAAAATTGTTATCGAAACATCATTTTCACTAAAAATATAATAATACAAACGTTTGTATTTTTTTAAATCAGGGTATTACTTTTCAATTCCCCTAAATGTTTAGTAATTTGTAATATACATAGTTTATTTTTGAACAATTAATAATTATACCTACTTAAAATAATTGTTTTTGCAATGAAAGCCTTCCCCAAAAAAACATTTTGCTTTCAAAATATACTATGTCTATGCTAATTTAGGATAAATAATGTTTAATCGAAATTAAACATCTTTTAAAATGCAGGGAGGAGATTAATATTTTCAGTAATAAATTTTAAGAATTTAAAAACCTAATTGCATGGAGCTTACATGGTTCAAAAAAGGGACTATATATCAAATCTACCCACGAAGCTTTAATGACAGTAATAATGATGGGATTGGAGATTTAAGAGGGATAATAGAGAAATTGGACTATTTACAGAAGCTTAATGTTGATATTTTGTGGTTAAGTCCGATTTTCAGTTCGCCGAATGATGATAATGGTTACGATATAAGTGATTATTGTGCAATTATGCCTGAATTCGGGTCGATGGATGATTTTGATGAATTGCTTCAAAAAACTCACGACAAGGGAATGCGATTAATTCTTGATTTGGTAGCTAATCATTGTTCTGATGAGCATACCTGGTTTAAAGAAGCTAAGAAATCAAAAGATAATCCGTACAGGGATTACTTTCATTGGCAAAAACCGTTAGAAAATGGTGACCCTCCGAATAATTGGAAATCGTTTTTTGGAGGAAGTGCCTGGGAGTATGATCAAGCGTCTGGAGAATATTATTTACATCTTTTTACTAAAAAGCAGCCTGATTTAAATTGGGAGAACCCGAAAGTTCGAGAAGAAATCTATGGTGCCATGCGGTTTTGGCTTGACAAAGGTGTTGATGGATTTAGAATGGATGTTATTCCTTTAATCTCAAAACGAGATGGATATCCCGATGCTCCTGAGGTTGGTTTTAGAAAAATAATAGAAGATGTGTATGCAAATGGCCCCAGACTACACGAGTATTTAAGAGAGATGAACGATAAGGTAGTGAGCCACTATGATGCCTTTTCTTTAGCAGAAGGAGTAGGAATAAATCACAATAATGCTGGGCTTTACATCAATTGTGACCGTAAAGAACTCGACATGTTATATCATTTTGATATTCTTGAATGTACTATTGTCAATGGCAAGTTTGAAGAGGCTTCCCCATTTGACCTGGTGAATATGAAAGGTATTTTTAAAAGATGGAGGGATGCAGTACACGAAAAAGGATGGTTAGCTAACGCCATGGGAAATCATGATTTTGCACGTATGGTATCCAGATTTGGAAATGACAAAGAATATTGGTCAGCATCTGCAAAGATGTTATTTATAATGCAAGCAACCCAAAATGGAACGCTTAACATATATCAAGGAGATGAAATAGGGATGACTAATATAGTTTTAGATAGTGTAGATGAAGTTAAAGATGTACAATCCTTAAATTTTTATAATGAGAATTTAGAAACTAAAAGATTTTCGAAAAAACTGGCTTTAGCAATGATTAACAAAGAAGGGCGTGACAATGCAAGGACTCCCATGCAATGGAATGACGAAATAAATGGAGGCTTTTCTATGAAAGAACCATGGTTAAAGCCTAACCCTAATTATAAAGAAATCAATGTAGCGCAACAAGATGATGATCCAGACTCTATACTTAACTTTTACAGAGACTTACTAATGGTTAGAAAAGATTATGATGTTTTTGTTTACGGAGACTTTGAAGAATTAGAATTTAGTGATCCCAATCTCTATATATATAAGAAGACATTAGGAAACGAAAAAATTATGGTAGCGCTAAACTTTGGTAGTGAAAACACAGATTTTGCTATAGATGCCAACACATCTATGGGCGATATAATAATAAATAATTATAAAAAGCTAGGGGTTAAAGATAATATCATACAACTTGAACCTTATCAGGGGATTGTTGTTGAATTTAATTAAGAGATAATAAAACTTTAAAAACTAACATGAATAAAGTAGAAAGTGAAATTAGTTTTTGTTTGTTAGCGGAGGAGTTTTTTAAGTAAAACTTCTCAAAGGTGTAACAACTGGGGCATCCATTTTTTTTGTAACTTTTGGTTTTATAGTTACAGAATTAGTCAAATGTGGTAAAAAAGACTTGGATGTCCCACTGTTACTTACACAAGCAAAAATAATTCGCTTTTTTTAGGAACATAAAAACAAAGAAACAATTCAAATTTTAAATCAAACGCTATATTATGAAAAGTATGATACTTAAAAAACTCATATTCCTGCTGGTATTTCTATCGGGGAGTATGTTGTATTCACAAATCACAGTTTCTGGTGTGGTTTCTGATGCTGGAGGTCCAATTCCTGGGGTTAATGTTCTTGTGAGGGGGACAAGTAATGGGGCGGTTACTGATTTCGATGGAAATTACACGCTAGATAATGTTGCAGAAGATGCAATACTTGTTTTTAGCTATGTTGGTTTCAAGGCTCAGGAAATACCTGTCAACGGTAGAGCTACGATAAATGTAACTATGGAGGAAGATGCTGCTGAGTTGGAAGCAGTTGTGGTCATTGGGTATGGAACACAATCGGTTAAAGATGCTACTGGTGCCGTTGCCGTTGTGAGTACCGAAGATTTTAATCAGGGTGTAATTGCGTCTCCAGAAGAATTGATTCAAGGTAAGACTGCTGGAGTCCAAATTACTCAGGCAAGTGGAGAACCGGGAGCAGGTGTTGCTTTAAGAATTAGAGGAACAAGTTCTGTACGTTCTAATAATAATCCTTTGTTTGTGGTTGATGGAGTACCTTTGGCAGGTGATGATACAGCATCGGGAGGTAACGATATAGGAGTAGGTTCTAGTTCTGCCAGAAACCCACTTAATTTTATCAATCCTAATGATATTGAAAGTGTAAGTATTTTAAAAGATGCATCTGCAACAGCCATTTATGGGTCAAGAGGAGCTAATGGAGTAGTAATCATTACTACGAAAAGTGGTAGAGGTTCTGCAAAAGGTGTTTTTGAATTTTCGTCTACCGTGAGTATCGCTAAACCTGCTGAAGAGTTTGATCTATTAAATAGAGATCAGTATTTATCTGCAATTGAAGAATTTGGAGGGGACGTAGCTGGTCAGGATTTTGGTGCAAATACCGATTGGCAGGACGTAATTACTAGAACTGCTGCTTCACAACAACAGAATCTATCATATGCACAAAGTTATACAAATGGTAATGTAAGAGCATCATTTGGATATGGTAAACAATTTGGAGTTGTAGAAAGTAGTTCTTTAGAAAGAATAACAGGACGTATAAATGCTACACATCGTTTTTTTGATGAAAAATTAAAAGTAAATTTTCAAGGAACGATTTCCAGGGTTAATGATCAAGCAGCACCAATTGGCGATAATGCTGGATTTCAGGGAGATTTGCTAGGTGCTGCCTATACTGCGAATCCAACATGGCCTTCAGACCCTTCTTTTGTTCCCGGAGGGGCATTTATTAATCCTTCGGCACTCTTAGTGCTTAGTCAAAATGAAACTAATACAAATCGCGTGCTTTTAAATGGCTCAGCTGAATATACAATTTTAGAAGGTTTAAGCGCGAAAGTCAATATTGGATATGATGATTCAGAATCTTTTAGAAGGGGTGCTATTTCCGGTGCAATTACGGGTCTAAATAATGGAACCCCAGGAAATGGAAGAGGAACCTATAATGAAATAGAGGTTACAAATAGGTTGTTAGAGTTTACCGTTAATTATGAAAAGGAGTTTGAGAATTCTTCATTTTCTGTCCTTGCAGGATATTCATTTCAGGATTTTGCGAGAAACGGAAGAAACGTAACTGGATTTGGTTTTCAATCGACAGATTTAGATCAAATGGTGAGTAATCTTGAGGATTCTGCAAATCTGATTGAAGGCGCAATATCTGGAGATTTTCAGCAATATATTGTCTCTGACCAATTAGTTGATGGGGGAGATCCGTTTGCAGGAGCAGTTGTAAATAGAATAGTACCAGAAATATCAAGGGCGGAAAGCTTTGCTGAACCCGCAGGAATTTCCGTAAGAACAATATTTGCAGATACATTTGATTTTACAGATGAGCTACAATCGTTCTTCGTTAGAGCAAATTATTCAATAGCAGATAAATATCTATTTACTGCAACGGTAAGAGCAGATGGTTCCTCCAGATTTGGTGAGAATAATAGATATGGCTATTTCCCTTCAGGTGCTTTCGCTTGGAAATTGGATCAGGAAGATTTTATTCCAGAGGCTTTTTCTACACTTAAGTTAAGAGTGGGTTATGGTATTACAGGTAATCAGGATGGTCTTGGTTTTGGGAATTTTGTACCTAGAGAGCGGTTTGATTCTAATGATGCGGATGGAAATCCTATTTCCATTGGTAACGGAGGTGAAATTAATATTCCTGGCATTTCACAAGTGTCTTTTGCCAATAATGATCTAAAATGGGAAGAAACTTCACAAATAAATGTGGGTATTGATTTTGGTTTTATGGGAGATCGTCTTAACGGTAGTTTAGATTTATACAGAAAAGATACCGAAGATCTTTTATTACGAGTAGAATCAGCACAACCTGCCCCTCAACCCTTTACTTTTACAAATATAGATGGTAATGTAATAAATGAAGGAATCGAATTCGCAATTAATTATGATATTCTACAACAAGTTGATTTGAATTGGAATATTGGCTTTAATATTGCGTACAATAAGAATGAATTACAAAATTTTTCAGGACAGATTCCTGCAGGTCAAATATTTGGTCAAGGACTCTCTCGTGCATTTTCGCAAATTTTGGTGAGTGATCAGCCATTGTTTTCATATTATTTAAGAGAGTTCGCAGGATTTGATGAAAACGGGCAGTCTATTTATCCTAATGGCGATGTGCAACAACTTGTGGGTAAAAGTGCATTACCTGATATTAATTTAGGTATTTCTACTAGTTTTAATTACAAGAACTGGGATTTATCCGTATTTTTAGCAGGTCAATTCGGGCATTATATTTATAATAATACTGCGAATGCATTTTTTACTGCGGGTAGTATCGCCGGAGGGAGTCGAAATGTAACTACCGATGTTATTGGTAACGGAGAGTCAGAAGGTAATAACCCAGCTGTTTCGACACGTTTTCTAGAAAGCGGAGACTTTTTGCGATTGCAGAATGCAACTTTAGGATACAATGTCCCACTTTCAGGTGATGGAGTATTCAAATCTCTAAGATTGTATATAAATGGCCAAAATCTTTTTGTGATTACAGATTATAGTGGTTTGGACCCTGAAGTAAGTGTAAGTCCTTCAAATTCATTAAATAATTTACCTACTGCAGGGATAGACTATACTGCTTTTCCAAGACCTAGAACTTATACGTTTGGTGTAAATGCGAAATTTTAAAAAAATAAAATTATGAAAAAAGAACATTTAAAATCAGTAGTATTGATATTTACGTCAATGCTTCTTATTGTTTCATGTACTGATTTGGAAATTGAAGAATCAGATTCTCAGATTTCTGAATCTACAACTGAATTTACAGGAGTTAGTGATGTTGATGCCTCAATAAGCGGTTTATACAACTCGCTTAACGGAATTATTGAAACCCAAGAGAATCTTTACGCACTTAACGAAGTCACTAGTGATGAACTCTTAGTGCCCACTAGAGGAACGGACTGGGGTGATAATGGTGTTTGGAGACAACTTCATGAGCATACCTGGAGTTCAATTCATCCCTATATTTTAAACAGTTGGAACAATCTCAATAGATTGGTTTTCAATTCTACTTTGATAATAGATTCTAGAAGTAATGCGAGTCCTCAGCAGGTTGCAGAGGCAAAGTTTTTAAGAGCTTTTAGTATGTTTTGGGTAATGGATATGTATGGAGTGGCTCCTTTTAGAAATCCGGATGACAGTCCAGATTCAAATCCGATGGTAATGACGCGTCCAGAAGCATTTGATTACATAATTACTGATTTAAATGAAGCGCTTCCTAATCTTCCAGAAATAGGGCCAGGAACAGAGACATCAAAAGCTTCAAGTGCTGCCGCAAATTATCTTCTTGCAAAACTTTATCTCAATAAACATATATACTTGGCTACAACACCCACTCCTGAAGATATGACAAGAGTAGTAGAATTGGTAGATGCTATTGGGGGAGATGGTTTTTCTTTAGAAACAGGATATTTTGATATTTTCAAATCCGATTTAGATAGTGAAACAATTTTTTTCACTAACTCTAGTGTAGGGAATAGAATATGGAATGGATTACATTATAATCAAAATGCTCCAGATAATGACGGTGGAGGATGGAATGGATGGTCAACTCTAGCTGAGTTTTATGATCTTTTCGAAGGAGATCCTAACATAAATACGCCAGGAAGCGGTCAGGAAGAAAGAAGAGGTTTTGTGCCGACCGATGGATCAAATCTTGGAATAGGTTTTGGATTCTTAATTGGGCAACAATATAATGAAGAAGGTATTCCACTAACAGATAGACAAGGAAATCCTTTAGAATTTACTAGAGAATTCCCTGGGCTTGTTGGTAATAGTGAACGAACGGGCATAAGAGTAATCAAATATCATCCTATTAATGGCGAATTTGCTAGACATGAGATTGTTTTTCGCTATGCAGATGCTTACTTAATGAAAGCTGAAGCTGTTTTTAGAGGAGGAACTTCGGGAGATGATGCACTTACCTTAGTGAATAACTTAAGAAACATACGAAATGCTCAGAATTTGACATCTTTAACAGAGCAGGATTTATTAGATGAAAGAGGTAGAGAATTATATGGTGAGTTCTGGAGACGCAATGATCAAATACGTTTTGGAAAATTTTCCGAAACTTGGGGATTAAAGAACAACACAGATGAGTTTAGAGTTTTATTTCCTATCCCCGAAACAGCATTATTATCTAATCCTAATTTAAGTCAAAACCCTGGTTACTAAATCGAAATATTAAGCTAAGATTGTAAGAATAGAGCCCTTCCATTTATGAAGGGCTCTCTAATTTGTTATTTTTAAGAAAATGTAAATCAAGTTGAATTTATCCCATAAATATATAGCTATTTGTTTAGTGATTTTGGCATTTCTTTTTTCTTGCAAAAAAGAAATGAAATCAAAATTATTTACATTATTACCAAGTAAACATACTGGCATCTCGTTTGTTAATCAATTACAAGAATCTCCAGAGCTTAACATTCTTACGTATCTGTATTATTACAACGGAGCTGGAGTTGCTGTAGGAGATTTTAATAATGATGAATTAGAAGATTTATATTTTATCTCTAATCAAGGTGAAAACCGTTTGTACATAAACAGGGGTAAACTTAAATTTGAAGAATCAACATCTGATATACTTCGTGATAGTACAGGCTGGTCTACAGGGGTTACAGTGGTTGATATTAATAATGATGGTTTACAGGATATTTATATATGTAAAATAGGTACTTATAAAGGGATAAAAGGAGAGAATAAGTTGTTTATTAATCAAGGAGTAGATAAAGAGGGAATTCCTAGTTTCAAAGAAGAAGCTTCATTATACAATCTTAATATTTCAAGTTTTTCCACCCAAGCAAGTTTCTTTGACTATGATCTGGATGGAGATTTGGATATGTATTTATTGAACCACTCTGTTCATCCTAACAGAACTTATGGTAGAGGGTCTAAACGAAAACAAATTGATTCGCTCTCGGGTGATCGATTTTATCAAAATAACAATGGTAAATTCAAAGATATTTCAATACAGACACAAATATATCAAGGAGCAATAGGTTACGGGTTAGGAATTTCAACAAGCGATATTAACAACGATGGATATCCTGATATTTATGTAGCTAATGATTTTTTTGAAAATGATTACTTATACATCAATCAAAAAAATGGAACTTTTAAAGATGTAATTTCAAATAAATCGATCGCAATACAACATACTTCTCACTTTTCTATGGGAGTTGATATTGCCGATATCAATAATGATGGCCTAACCGATATTTTAACTTTAGATATGCTGCCAGAAGATTTAAAAACCTATAAATCTTCAGGTACAGAATATAGTTTTTCAATTTATAATCAATATCTCAAAAATGGCTACCAACCACAGTACATGCAAAATACACTACAGCTTAATAGAGGTAATAACAAGTTTAGCGAAATAGCATTCTATGCCGGTATTGCTGCTACCGAGTGGAGTTGGGCACCGCTAATAGCAGATTATGATAACGATGGATTTAAGGATATCTTTATCTCTAACGGAATTAAAGGAGCCACCAATGATATGGATTTTATAAGTTTTATAGCCAACGACAATATCCAAAAACGAATCGAGAAGGGAATGAATAAAGAAGATTTGACTTTAATCAATGAATTGCCTAACAAGAAAACAACCAATTATTTTTATCATAACAATGGAGATTTGACTTTTAAGAATACTTCTAATATATGGTCTGAAACTATTCCTTCTTATAGTAATGGTGCTATATATTCAGATTTGGATAATGATGGAGATTTGGATATCGTTACAAATAATATCAATGAAAAAGCTTTCCTATATGAAAATAGATCAGATCAACTTTCAGTCCAAAATAACTTTATAAAATTAAAACTCAAGGGGAATAAAAGTAATCCTGATGCTGTCGGGGCTAAAGTATTTATCTACACGAAAGATAAAACTCAAATATCCGAAGTTTTTAGAACCAGGGGATATTTGTCTTCAGTTACTTCAGTCCAACATTTTGGTCTTGGAAATAGTAAGACAGTCGATTCAATAAGAGTACTATGGCCTGATGGCTATTCTTCGATCAAGAAAAATATAAAAGCGAACCAATTACTATTTTTGGATATTAAAGAGGAGGTTTTCTTGCAAGAAAATGAAAAAAATCCATTAGGAGTGAGGGAAAACAATAATATAGGATTAAGAGTTAAACACCAGGATTATGAGACCAAAGACTTTAGCATAGAACCATTAGCGCCTTATGCTAGTTCTAATGAAGGTCCACATATAACCGTTATTGATGTAAATAAAGACGGGTTAGAAGATGTGTTTATTCCAGGGGGAAGATTCAAATCTGCATCACTTTTTTTACAACAGGCTGATGGGGAATTTATTAAAAGCGAACAACCCGATTTTGGGTTATTTAAACGCTATGAAGATATTGATCAAAGCTTTTTTGACGTAGATCAAGATGGTGATTTAGATCTATTTACGGTTTATGGCGGTAATGAAAGCTACTCAAATTATCAAAGCGCTCCAGCCTTATTCATTAATGATCAGGGTACTTTTAAAAGACAATCAGAAGCTTTTCCAGATATCACAATTAATGCAGCGATAGTTACAAAATCAGATATTGATGCTGATGGGGATATTGATATTTTCATTGGCAGTAATGCAGTTCCAGGAAAGTATGGGCTTGTGCCTAAGAATTATCTTTTCAAAAATATGGGTGATGGAACCTTTAAAGAAGTTACTTCAACTGCTGCATTAGAATTATATACTCTCGGTAATGTATCTGATGCCAAATTTGTAGATATAAATAATGATATGTTTGATGATTTGATCCTAATAGGGCATTACATGCCTATTACGATTATGCTTAACGATGGTAAGGGCAATTTTAACAGAGAGCATAATACTTCACTAAAGAATACAAATGGTTGGTGGAACGCTATTGAAGTACATGATATGGATCAAGATGGTGATTTAGACATTATTGCAGGGAATTGGGGTTTGAATAGCCGATTAACAGCTTCAATTGAAGAGCCGATCCAATTATATCTTTCTGATTTCGATGATAATGGTAAGATTGATCCTATTGTTACTTATTTTTATAAAGGAAAAGAAACTCCAATTGCAACCAAGGACGAATTAGTAAAACAAATACCAGAGCTAAATAAGAAATATTTGTCTTACACTACTTTTGCTGAAGCAGATTTTCAAGATTACTTTTCGATTTCAAAAGTTAAGAAAGCCCAAAAAAGAGAAGTTCATATATTAAGCACTACGTATTTTGAAAATAAAGGAAATCTTAATTTTGTTGCGCACAAATTACCATGGGAAGCTCAAATTTCCTCTGTTCATGATATTTTGATTGATGATATTAATGATGATCAATATCCGGATATAATTCTGGGAGGGAATACCTACGAAATCAATACGCAATTAAGTAGATTAGATGCTTCTTATGGAGTTGTCTTATTAAATGACAAAAAGAATGGTTTTATAAGTTGTGAACAGCCAGTTTTTTCAGTAAAAGGTGCCGTTAGGTCCATCGAAAAAATCATAGTGAAAGAAGAAGAATATCTACTGTTTGGGATTAACAATGATAGCCTTCAGGTAATCAAAAAATGAAAAAGTAAAATGAAAAGTAAGTTTTTATATGGTTTTCTTATAATAGTAGTTTTCATTTCCTGCGGTAAAAAACAAGCCAATGAAGAAAATACTGAACAAAAAAACACCTTGTTTACCAAGTTATCTTCGACAACTACAAATATCGATTTTACCAATCAGGTAGATAACCAAAAGGATTTTAACATTTTTACCTATCGTAATTTTTACAATGGTGGTGGAGTCGCCATAGGAGACATCAATAACGATGGTTTGCCAGATGTATATCTAACCGCAAATCAAAAAGAAAATAAACTCTATCTTAATAAAGGAAATTTTCAGTTTGAAGACATTTCTAATGCTTCAAAAACTACAGGAAAAAATGCATGGTCGACAGGAGTAGTGATGGTTGATATCAATGCAGATGGCTGGTTAGATATTTATGTTTGTAATGCAGGAAATGTAAAAGGAGATGATCAAAAAAATGAATTATTCATTAATAACGGTCCGTCGACAAGCTCAGGAACCATAACATTTACAGAAAAAGCGGCAGAATACAATCTGGCAGATAGCGGATTTACTACCCACGCAGCTTTCTTTGATTATGATCTTGACGGAGATCTAGATGTGTACTTACTTAACAACAGCTTTATTCCGGTAAGCAGTTTAGGGTATGTGAACAAGCGAAATCTTCGAGCCAAAGATTGGGATATCCCCGATATTCTTAAAGGTGGCGGTGATAAATTACTTCGAAATGACAATGGAAAGTTTATAGATGTAAGCGAGTCTGCAGGTATTTATGGCAGTCTAATCGGCTTTGGATTGGGGGTCACCATAGGAGATGTTAATAAAGATCTGTTACCAGATATTTATGTGTCCAACGATTTTTATGAAAGAGACTACTTATATATCAATAAGGGAGATGGCACTTTTTCTGAAGAAATCAAAAATTGGATACAACATTTAAGTATCTCCTCGATGGGTGCAGATATGGCTGATATCAATAATGATGGCTATCCCGAAATTTTTGTTACCGATATGCTGCCCGAAGATGATCAAAGACTTAAAGAAACCAGTAATTTTGAAAGCTATGATGTATATAGGCTGAAGAAAAGTCGCGATTTCTATAACCAATACATGCAAAACTCATTACAACTTAATAATCGCGATCATACGTTTTCTGAAATCGCTTTTTATAGCGGTGTGGCAAAAACAGATTGGAGCTGGGGAGCATTATTATTTGACATGGATAATGATGGTTATCGTGATATATTTGTAAGTAATGGGATTTATCATGATCTTACCAACCAGGATTTTATGAATTTTTTTGCCAATGATATCATTCAAAAAATGATACTAACCGGAAAAAAAGAAGAAGTAGATTCTATCATCAGTAAAATGCCTTCTATACCCATTCCTAATTATGCATTTAAAAATAACGGTGACCTCATATTTTCTAATACAACAAAAGAATGGGGCTTTGGAGAGCCTACATTTTCAAACGGATCGGCATACGGAGATCTGGATAATGATGGAGATCTGGACCTAGTAGTAAATAATTTCAACATGCCAGTTTCTATTTACCAAAACAATAGCGAGAAAGAAGAAAATAACTACATAAAACTACAGCTTAAGGGCGCCGATAAAAATACATTTGCTATCGGGAGTGTTGTCGAAATATTTTCTGGGGATCAAATCCTTCGACAAGAGTTGATCCCAACACGGGGTTTTCAATCTTCTATCGAATACGTAATGACCATCGGACTTGGTAAAACACAAAAGATAGATTCTTTACAAGTTATTTTTCCAAATAAAAAAATGATCACTGTTAATGATATAGAACTTAACTCATTACTAGTGTTCGATCAAAAAGAGACAACTCGGGATTACATACTAAAACCGGCTATCGATAATACATATTTCGAAGAAATAAAACATGCTGCAACTATTCATAAAGAAGATGCCTACGTAGATTTTGATTATGAAGGGTTGCTATACAAAATGCAATCGAGAGAAGGACCCGCTTTGGCGACAGGAGATGTGAATAATGATGGAAACGAAGATGTATTTATCGGAGGGGCATACGGTCAAACAGGAAAACTATATTTGCAAATGCCAAATGGTGATCTAAAACCCGCAAAATTTGAAACTGAAGAAGCCTTTGAAGATGTAGTGGCCATTTTCGAAGATATCGACAACGATAAAGATCTGGATCTTATCATTGGCTCTGGTGGCAATTTTAAAAAAGCCAGGACGGGCGTTCGATATTATGCCAACGACGGGTTCGGTAATTTTTCTGTAGGAGGTATTATCTTGCCTACCTATACCAATATAGGAGCCATTGCCGCTTCAGATTATGATGGGGACGGAGATATAGATCTGTTTATAGGAAGTCATGGCATCGTAGGTACGTACGGAGTCACGCCAAAAAGTTATTTGATGGAAAATGACGGGAAAGGAAATTTTAAAGACGTTACCAAACAAAAAGCTATGGGAATCAGTGATGTGGGAATGGTAACAGATGCCACCTGGCAGGATATCGATACAGATGGTAAAAAAGATTTGATTGTCGTAGGAGAATGGATGGCTCCAAAAATTTTCAGGAATACATCTGATGCGCTAGTTTCGTTTTCCACAAGTCTTGATGATACATCAGGTTGGTTTAATAGCGTTGAAGCCAAAGATATCGATGGGGACGGAGATATAGATATGATCCTAGGTAATCGAGGGTTGAATGCTACCTATAGTGCAACTTCCTCAGAGCCTTTAAAGATATATATCAACGATTTTGATAACAATGGTACAGTAGAGCAGATTATCACGCAAACTAGTAATGGAAGAGACGTTCCCATACATTTAAGAAATGAAATTGCAGGACAAATCAATTCCTTAAAAAAGCAAAATCTAAAATATGCCGAGTATGCCAAAAAATCTATAGAAGAATTATTTTCTGAAGAGACCCTCAAAAATTCCACCGTAAAAACAGCGAATAATTTTGCGAGCTTGATTGTTTATAATAAAGGCAAAGGAGATTTTGATATACAAGAACTTCCGCAAGAAGCACAACTTTCTTGTATCAATGACATTGCAACAGAAGATTTTAATAACGATGGTGTCTTAGATCTCATCCTGGCGGGTAATCAACATAATTTTAAACCGCAGTTTTCCAGACTAGATGCAGGTAAAGGGAATATTTTGATTAGTGACGAGAATGGAAGGTATGTAGATCGAAAATCAACAGGATTTCTGGTTCAGGATGAGGTAATGGCTATGCAGTGGATCACGAATACCTCTGGAGAAAAACATCTTGTTGTAGTGATTAACAATATGGTTCCTAAGATTTTTAAACTGAAGAAGTAACATTATACTATTTTTTCTGTTAGCTGCAACCAAAAACGACATTAACGCAAAAAAAATAGAAAATTAAGATGACAGAACATATTTTCTTTTACTTAGGACTTTCCCTTTTGACAATGCACGAAATGGATGCAGTACGTTGCAAGGAGTGGCGAATATTTCCTGGGTTATCAATGCTTAGTGACAAAGTTGGACATATAGTTTTTGTATTTTCACATGTTCCCCTGTTTTACTTTGTATTTTGGAGACTAACACACAGCCAGAATATTGAAGCATTTATTTACGGATTTAATGTATTTATGATGGTGCATTTAGGACTTCATATACTGTTTCTAAAACATAAGAACAATGAATTTAAAGATTGGATTTCTTGGTCTATAATAATTGGTGCAGGACTATGCGGACTGATTGATTTATTAACTTGATAAGGATGACTGAATAGGGTTTGAAATTTGCTGAATACGTTTTGTCGATGTTTGAATAGGGTTTGAAATTTGTTGAATGCACTTCATCGATGTTTGAATAGGGTTTGAAGTTGGTTGAATACATTTCGTCGATGATTAAATAAGATCAAAACAGCGTTGAACGCATTTCGCTGGTAATTGAATAAGGTTAGAAGTTAGTTGAATGTACTTCAATATTATGTTTTGAAGCCTTAATTGAGTAAGAATAAAAAGAATGATCAAAAATACGAGCATACTCATTATAGGATGGATCCTTTTGATAGGATGCGAAAAACAAAATCTGCATCAGGGAGAATTATTTGAAAAAATACCCTCAGAAATTACCGGTGTTACGTTTCAGAATCGGTTGATCCCTACCAAAGATTTGAATATCCTTGATTATTTATATTTCTATAACGGGGCAGGAGTTGCTGTAGGGGATATTAATAATGACAATCTGGTGGATGTATTCTTTACGTCTAATCAAGGAAAAAACAAGCTTTATCTCAACCAGGGGAACTTCCGCTTTGAAGATATTACTCAAAAAGCCGGGGTCTCAGGAAACTCAGACTGGAATACGGGAACCACTATGGCCGATGTAAACGGAGACGGTTTTCTGGATATTTATGTGTGCGCTGTGGCAGGAATTCAAGGTTTACAAGGTACAAACGAGCTCTTTATGAACAATGGCGATGGTACCTTTACAGAAAAGGCTTCTCAATATAGATTAGATTTTCAGAATTACTCAACTGCTGCCAGTTTTTTTGACTATGATAATGATGGAGATTTAGACCTGTATCTTTTAAATCATGCGATCCATACTCAAAATTCCTTTGGTAGCGCTTCTTTAAGGAACAAAAGAAGCATTGAAAGCGGAGATAAACTACTTCGCAATGATAGAGGGCGATTTACAGATGTAAGTGCAACAGCTGGTATTTTTGGTGGTGGTAACGGGTATGGCCTGGGCATTGCAACAGCCGATTTTAACAATAATGGGTATACAGACATCTACATAAGCAACGATTTTCACGAAGACGATTATTATTATATGAATAATGGGGATGGAACATTTACAGAACAACTAAAAGAGAAATTCGGGCATACCAGCCGTTTTTCTATGGGTAGTGATGTTGCCGACGTTAATCATGATGGATATCAGGATATTCTCACTTTGGATATGACTCCCGAAGATGAAAAAATATTGAAATCCTCTGCTGGTGATGAAACGGTGGATATGCTACAGATGCGTATCAATAAGTTGGGTTATCATTACCAATATGCACGCAATATGCTTCACATTAACCACGGTGGAAAGTATTTTCAAGAAACAGCACTGCTAAGCGGTGTAGCGGCTACAGACTGGAGCTGGAGTGCCTTGTTTGCCGATTATAACCAGGATGGGGAACAAGATGTTTTTATCTCCAACGGAATACCAAAAAGGCCAAACGATCTGGATTATATCAAATACATTTCTAACGATAAGATTAAAGAGAAACTTTCAAAAACTAAATTAGTAGATCAAGAAGCATTAGATATGATGCCATCGGGAGTGGTTAAAAATTATGTATTCGAGGGGAAGGCCGGAATACAATTTACAAATCAATCCAAAAAATGGTTGCCTGATGATCAAAATGTGTCAACCGGAAGTGCGTATGCAGATTTTGATAATGACGGAGACATAGATATAGTAACGAATACCATAAATGATCACGCTGTATTTTACAGAAATAACACCAATACTACTGCAAATTATCTAAAGCTGAAATTCAATTTTAAAAAACCGAATACATTTGGAATCGGAACTAAGGTAATATCCTATCACAAAGGAATACAGCAGTATAAACAATTATTTACTGCAAAAGGCTTTCAGTCTTCCTCAGAGGCGATCATTCATTTTGGATATGGAAACGAAAGCATGGTAGATTCTCTTAAAATTATTTGGCCCGATAATACGATACAGGTAGCAGAAAACATTCAAACAAATCAAACGCTTACTATCAAAGTGTTGCATAAAAGAGAAGCTGTAGATTATAAAGAGTTGTTTCCTGTAGCAAAGGGATGGTTTAGAAAAGTAGATAGTATTCCTGGTTTAGACTATGTGCATAAAGAGAATACCTATATTGATTTTAACCGGCAAAAGCTCATTCCGTATAAAATATCAGATAAAGGTCCGGCAACAGCTATTGGCGATCTTAATGGTGATGGCAAGGATGATGTTTTCTTCGGGAGTTCAAAAAATGAAACCTCCAAAATCTATATTCAAACTTCAAATGGTTTTCGTGAGCAAAAAATCGATATCCTTGAAGCCGATCAAGGTAAAGAAGATGTCACTGCAATCATCGAAGACCTAAATCAGGATGGTAAGAAAGATCTTTTGGTAGCATCCTCTGGAGGAGAATTTTATGGAAACTCAAAAGAATTGGTAGACAGATTATACCTTAACTCGAAGTCAGGATTTACAAAAGCAGAGTATCCCGAATTTTTTGAGCACGAATCTGTTATAAAACCGTATGATATCGATCAAGATGGGGATGTAGACTTGTTTGTTGGAGGGTACGCGGTGTCTAATGACTTTGGAAAGATCCCAAATTCATATATCCTGCTTAATGACAAAGGCACCTTCAGCCTACAAGAGAATAAAGCACTTCAAAAAGTAGGAATGGTTACCGATGCTATTTGGACAGATGTTGACAGGGATAAAGTAAAAGATCTGATTGTAGTGGGAGAATGGATGTCTCCACATTTTTTCAAAAATGATAAAGGAAATCTGGTTGATATAACAGATTCGATGCTACACCATAGGCTCAATGGTTTATGGCAATCTATAGTAGAATTTGATATCGATAATGACGGCGATATGGATTATTTGTTGGGCAACTTTGGGTTGAATACTAAGTTTAAGGCCTCTGCAGAGTTTCCTCTAAAAATGTATTATGTGGATTTTGATAACAACCAAAAAACAGAAACCATTATAGCACTTCCCAAAAACGGAAACTATTATACCGCTTTGGGATTAGATGAATTAGCAAGTCAGTTAAATTTTCTTCGGAAAAAATTCACGAGTTATACTTCCTTTGCCGGCAAAACCGTTGAAGAGATTTTTGATGTCACAGCCCTAGATCATGCAACTTTATTTGAAGTAGATCAATTGGCTTCGGGATATTTAAAAAATGATAACGGAGTGTTTACGTTTATTCCTTTTAAAGAAGAACTTCAGGTTGCACCCATCACCAAAATGCTGAGATATGATTTTAACAAAGATGGGAATGAAGAAGTGTTTATGGCAGGTAATTATTTTGGGTTGATACCTTATCACGGAAGATTTGATAGTTTTGCGGGGGCAATGCTTCAAAAAGAAGAAAAAGTGGTTACGGCCAATGAATTAAATGTTAACCTTACCCAAAAACTAGTAAGAGGACTAAATATTATTAATTTTGAAGGCAAAGACCACTTGCTTATTACTATAAACGATGGAAAAGCTGAAATTTATGAATTTGATTGATATAAACTTCTTAAAGGGTATTAGTGCAAGACAGAAAATATGCTATCTCTTCGTAGGAATAATAACATTGTCTTCTTGTACACAAGAAAATGTTAGCATAGAAATCACACCAGATGAGTATCATACAGTAGTAGATAAAATTACTGAGGTCATGGTGCATGATATTTTTTCCCCTCCGGTAGCGAGTAGGATCTACAACTATCCTAATATTGCGGCCTATGAAGTTATTTGTCAAGGCAAAACAGGATATCAAACATTAGCAGGTCAATTGCATGGTCTTACTCCGGTTCCAGAAGTGGATACCACACAAGCTGTTAATTTGAAAGTAGCCGCCTTAGTTGCATATTTGGAAGTGAGTAAGGAACTCGTGTTTTCAGAAGATAAGGTCGAAGCGTATAGGGATAGCTTATATAATTCCTGGGCATCTTTAAACCAAAATAGCTTCAATGATTCTAAATTGTATGGATTAGCTGTGGCAAAACATATTAAAGAGTGGTTGTCTACCGATAACTATGCACAAACACGCACCATGCCCAAATTTTCAGTAAATACAGATGATCCCGCGCGTTGGCAACCTACTCCGCCAGATTATATGGATGGTATAGAACCTCATTGGAGGGCAATTAGAACATCGATCATAGATTCTGCCTCACAATTTACACCATCAAAACATCCTGATTTTTCTTTAGAAAAAGATTCCCAATTTTATAAAGAACTAACTGAAACCTATGAGGTAGGAAAGACCATTAAGGAAGAAGGAGAAACTTCAGAAAAATTACAAATAGCACAGTTTTGGGATTGTAATCCATATGTATCTACGCATAAAGGTCATTTGATGTTTGCTACCAAAAAAATTACACCGGGAGCACATTGGATTGGGATTTGTAAGATTGCTTGTAAAAAAACCGGAGCAGATTTCTATAAAACTGTGTATGCCTATACCAAAACATCGATAGCTATCGCAGATGCGTTTATTAGTTGTTGGGACGAGAAATACAGAAGTAATTTAATTAGACCAGAAACCTTAATTAATCAACATATTGATGAAAATTGGGAACCTGTTCTACAAACACCTCCTTTTCCAGAATACCCCAGTGGGCATTCAGTAGTCTCTGGGGCTGCTTCGACAGTGCTTACACAGATTTTCGGGGATGATTTTGCCTTTAATGATGATACCGAACTACAATATGGACTGCCTATTCGCTCTTTTGTTTCTTTTAATCAGGCAGCAGACGAAGCCGCAATTAGTAGGCTGTATGGAGGGATTCATTATCGGGCGGCCATCGATTTAGGTCTACAGCAGGGGCGGGAATTGGGAAAATATGTGGTCAAAAAACTTGAGATGATCAATAACGATTAAACATCTAATGTAATTAGTAGACAAATGAAGAAAATAGCAATCGGTATTTTGATTATACTTCTAGGCTTAATTACATGGTATTTATTTCTCAAGAAATATGATTATGTGATTACTTTCAAGGCAAATCTGGCTCCTCTGGGCGCTTATCATAAAATTAAGAGCATTAAAACGGAAGGAAGCAAGTATTTAGAAATGAGTAACCCCGATACTAATGGCGCTGCATTACGACAAGAATTTGCTATTCATGATCAAAATGTGCTTTTAGATTGGCATTTCAAAAGTGTAACAGATACGGTCACCGAGATAAAAGTCGGTATCTTGTCTTCGCAACATTCCCTGCACAACCGATTGAAAATACTTACTGGTTCGTCTCCTCTAGTTACTTCTGTAAAAGAGGAGTTGATACAAATTAGGAAAAAATTGAAATATTATACAGATACCTTCAGGATCATTATCGACGGAGAGGCTACGACACCGGCGCAGGATGCGCTAATTGTTTCTTCGATCACAAAACGCTACGATAAAGCTCAGGAAATGATGAAAAGCAATGGCTATTTACACCCTGAGCTCTTAGAAAACAACGTTGATAAAACCGGGCATCCTTTTGTTAAAATTAAAAGTTGGGATATAACTACGGATGGTATAGAAATGAATTTTGGTTTTCCTATAATATACAGAGATTCGTTACCAATTGACTCCAATATTAAATACGTCAAAATGAATTCTGAAAAAACACTCAAAGCCACCTATTTTGGAAATTATAGAAATAGTGACGAAGCTTGGTTTGTATTATTACAATATGCAGCCTCCAATAATATCCTAGTTAAAAAAGAACCTTTAGAAGTTTTTTATAATGATCCAATGCTGGATGGAAATGAGCTGCAATGGAAAGCAGAAATATTTCTACCGATTGAAAATCGGTAATTGAAGTAATTCTTCATAGATGGAAAACCTATTGTATTTCATGGAATTCTTTATAAAAAATTTAATGAAATCGTACATGTTGCATATAAAAAATAATACAAACGATTACATTTTTTTTAATTGAAGATTAACTTTTCTATTGTAGTGATACTTTGGATATTTGTATGTGATCAGCATTTTCTTTGAATTTTATTCTTTTTTTTAAGGACTTTTATAAGAATTTTGTCTTGTAGTGCTGTTTGCTTATAAATTTTCAGATATGACCAAAAAATACATCATAGCGTTTGATCAGGGAACCACAAGTACCAGAGCTATTATTTTTAACAGTTTAGGTGAGATTTGCGGAATTTCCCAAAAAGAACTTACCCAGCATTATCCAAAATCGGGATGGGTAGAGCATGATCCTAATGAGATTTTTAGACATCAGCAAGAGGTTTTTGGTGAAGTGATTAAAAAATCGGGTATAGCTATAGAAGAGATTGCTAGTATTGGTATCACCAATCAACGGGAAACTACGGTGGTTTGGGATAAAAACACGGGAGAGCCTATATATAATGCTATAGTTTGGCTAGATAAAAGAACGACTAAGATTTGTGAAAATCTTAAATCTTTGGGATTGAGCGAATATGTTTCTAAAAACACGGGATTGGTCATTGATTCTTATTTTTCTGGCACTAAACTAAAATGGATTTTGGATCACGTAGAAGGTGCAAGAGAAAAAGCTGAAAAAGGAAATTTACTATTTGGTACGATAGACACATGGCTAATCTGGAAGTTCACTAATGGTGCAAAACATGTAACAGATCATTCTAATGCATCCAGAACTATGCTTTATAATATTATTGATCTTGATTGGGATGAAGAATTACTGAGTGCAATGGATATTCCAAATTCTGTTCTTCCCATGGTACAATATTCCTGTTCAGATTTTGGAAATGTAAACCATGAAGGCACTGATATTCCTATTTATGGTGTTGCAGGAGATCAACAGGCTTCGTTATTTGGGCAAGGAGGATATAAATCGGGAATCGCCAAAAATACATATGGTACAGGGTGTTTTATGTTGCTTAATACAGGAAAAAAACCATATACTTCCAAAAACGGATTATTGACCACATTGTGTTGTAGTCTTCCAGAGGACTCTATTAAATACGCTTTGGAGGGAAGCATATTCGTTGGTGGAGCTTCGATACAGTGGTTACGGGATAAACTTCAAATTATTAAAGATGCAACCGAAACCGAAGCAATTTGCAAATCTACCAAATCTCCTGATGATTTATATGTAGTTCCTGCTTTTGCTGGTTTGGGTGCTCCTCATTGGGATATGGAAGCCAAGGGAGCTATTTATGGTCTTACCTTAGATTCTGGTAAAAACGAAATCATAAAAGCTACAGTAGAAGCTTTAGCATATCAAACCAGAGACGTGCTAGAAGCAATGATCGAAGATAGCGGTAAACAAATGAAAGAGCTCAAGGTTGATGGGGGAGCTTCAGCCAATAATTACCTGATGCAATTTCAATCCGATATTCTTAATGTAGCGGTAGATCGACCTAAAATGCTTGAGGTGACTGCCTTGGGCGCTGCTTTTCTTGCAGGAATAAAATCGGGTATATGGACTAAAAAGGATATTTCAAAAATAAGAGCAATTGATACCGTTTTTACAACAGAAATTACTGAACATGAGCGCGGTAGAAAGTATATTGGGTGGCAGCAAGCGGTAGAACGCACTAAGACAGTGAACAAAAATATGTTGGCGGTTAAAGAAAAAGGTCCTATTCGTTTTTCTGTTCTGGATCGTAATACGCAACTGAGGAGAGCCACAAATGAAAAGTATGATCTCCTAGTTATAGGTGGTGGAGTAACTGGTGCGGGAATCGCTTTAGATGCTTCCTCAAGAGGTTTAAAAGTATGTTTGGTAGAAAAGAACGATTTTGCTTCGGGAACTAGCAATAAGTCAACAAAGCTAATTCATGGGGGATTGAGGTATCTTAAACAAATGGAAATAGGATTGGTCAAGGAGTCTGGAAGTGAACGGGCTACGGTACACAAACTCGCTCCTCATTTAGTGGTACCAGAAAAAATGTTACTTCCTTTAGTAGAAGGGGGAACTTATGGCAAATTTATGGCTTCTGTGGGATTAAAAGTTTATGATTTCCTCGCCAATGTAGAAGGAGATGATAAAAGAAAAATGTTGAGTGCCCAAGAAACCTTAGATAAAGAACCGTTACTTGCTAAAGAGGGCCTTACTGGGGGTGGATATTATGCAGAGTACAGGACGGATGATGCTAGGTTGACCATAGAATTACTAAAAAAAGCAGCTTCTTTTGGTGCAAATGGCATAAACTATTGCGAAATGGCTTCTTTTAACTACGATCAAGATGGCAAGATTAAAAGTGTTCAATGCATAGATCATAACACCCAAAAAACGTTTACCATTACATCGAGAAATTATGTTTCTGCGGCAGGTCCATGGGTAGATCTATTACGTGAAAAAGATCATTCTATGAATAAGAAGCATTTACATCTTACTAAAGGTGTTCATCTTGTTTTTTCTAGAGAAAGATTTCCATTAACGCAGTCTATTTATTTTGATGTACCCGATGGGAGAATGATTTTTGCGATTCCAAGAGGAAGAGCGACATATGTGGGGACCACAGATACAAATTATGATGCAAATTTAAACCGGGTAGTTGCAATACAAGAGGATGCTGAATATCTTCTTAAAGCAGTAAACCATATGTTTCCTAGTTTAAATCTTACTGTAGAGGATATTGAATCTAATTGGGCTGGATTACGACCTTTAATTCATGAGGATGGAAAAGATCCTTCTGAATTATCCAGAAAAGATGAAATTTTTGTTTCCAAAACAGGATTGATCTCTATTGCAGGAGGAAAGCTTACAGGGTATCGAAAAATGGCACAACGTGTTGTTGATACCGTACTGAAAACGATGCCAAGTAAGAAAAGAGATAGTATTTCTAAATCACATACAAAACAAATCCAATTAACAAGTGATCCACTTCAAGATGTTAAAGAGGTTACTTTATATATGGATCAAATCACCCAACAACTTAAAGATTTAAAAATTAAGGATCCATATTATGGTTGGTATCTGGTGTCTACCTACGGAAAACAAACAGATTATATCATCAATAAAGTAGATTATTTTTTAAATAATGCCATCGAAGAGAGGTTATTAAGAGCAGAGTTATGGTATAGTGTACATCACGAAATGACCAATGGTTTAGCAGATTTCTTTGTGAGAAGAACAGGACGCCTCTACTTTGATATTAGTAGTGTACATAAGTACAGGTCTATTGTAGAAGAAGACCTTATTAAATACTTGAATTGGGATGAAACCCGCTTAAAATCTGAGAATCAATATCTCGATTTGTTGTTGCAAGATGCGGCAACCTATTATGAAAAAGAATTTTATTAAAAATTAAATCACCAGAAGCTAAAACCTGCCAATGACCCCAATTCGTCCAGCACCCAGACTAAGGTTCCAGTTGATTTTATTCTTTTTAAGGCCATATATATAACGATCTTTTTTTTCTAGATATCTTTCTATACCATCTACTATAACTATACTTAAGGCAGTACTCAAAACGACATCGGTAAGCCAGTGTGCTTCTTCCCAAAGACGAGATATAGGCGAGAGCATGCCGAGAGCATAAATTCCCCCTTTTATAAACGGATTTTTAAATTGTTTACCAATGGCATAGGCAGTGGTAATCGAAAGAATTGCATGACCAGAGGGAAAAGAATGAAAACCTGCATCACCACCTGAGTAAAACTTGAAATGAAGATTACCTTTTCCAGTAAGTGGTCTAGCTCGTCCAACCAACGTCTTGCTTACTGTTTGAAGAAGCCCTCCTGCAGTCGCAGATGCAATAAGAAGCACTCCCGTCTTTCTTATCTTTTTATTCTTAGTGATTAAGCCTAATGCGTAGACACTCGTAGTGAGACCATAGTTAAAGAGTGGTTTTCCAAATCTAAAGCTAGCTTCTCTAACAAATTCTGGTATATCGTCCGCTTGTTCTGCAAAATATTCATTTGCAGGATCATCAGCAGCTAGAAGAATAGTAGTTCCTGCCATGATACCACCAAAAGTTAACCAATCCTTACCTTTCCATCTAAAAGGTTGGGTATAAGCATTTTTTACGCTACCATATATAGACAAGCCATCATATTTGATAGTCTGCCAGGCAGTCATTTTTTCTTGAGCATTTGCTGTATTTAACGAGTCCTGTGTGTCTTGAGAATCTAAAATTTCCTGAGAATCCTGAGAATGTATTTTGTTTGTAATAAGTATTAACAAGATACAGATAAGTAGGTTTTTATGATAAGTCATAGTAAAAAATTGCTGAGCAAAAATAGTAACTTATTGGTAATTACCAGTACATAAAATTGCATTTACATTATGAAGATGAATTTTGCCTTGAATTAATGGTTTAAATATTCAATATGACATGATGAAAACTTATTCGAGCCCGTAGTTGACTACTATAAGTTTAATTCTTATATTTTCCATTCAATGTACTATAGACTTATTATAGTTTTTTCAGTCATTTTTAAAATTATCGGGAAGCACTCCTCAAATACCAAAAGATATTTGTAAAGAATTATCAGACACCATTATCGCGAGAGATTCTTCAATTATATCAGTAAACAAATTTAAGGGGTTGGTAAAGTTTGAGATGTTCAAATTTTTGATCCAGTTCAGATTCTATGAGCTCTATTCTATCGGTATTCGATAGTTTTCTTAGTGACATATATTTTTAATATGTAGTAATATAGATCTAATCTATGATGAGAAAGGCTTGTTATAAAACATAATCCTGATTCAATCGATCAATAACCGTTAAATTGTGGTTAAAGATTTGTGGAATTATTGATTAAAGAATATAAAAACTTATGGTTTTTAAAGATAGGTTAGATACGTATTTAGGTCAATTATTAAATTAATAAGAGTAAGTTTTGAGTCACCGTTGCTATAAATTTAGTATTTCAAAAAAATAAAATAATAAAAAACCGTCTAGCAAGAATGAATCAGAAAAAGAAGAAGCTTTAAGGCCAAATATTAAGGATAACGCATATAAAAGCGTTCACCAATCGTTAAGGCTTAAGGTGAAAGATACGATAATTCATTAAAAGCAGGAGAGTGGGGATCTACATTACCTGAAATTTTTTTATTGAAATAAAGTAGGCAAACAATAACGGTTTAGCATAAGCTATCCCTTAACAAATAAAGAATTATTTTATGGAAACTGGATATATGTATCTCTTGAAATATTGATAAAAGTATTTCTATCAATACTTGCTATTTTTAGTATAGTCATTATAATCACAAGAATATCGGGACTTAGAACTTTTGCAAAGATGTCTAGTTTTGATTTTGCGTCTACCATAGCTATAGGTTCAATTTTGGCAGCCGTTGTTATGAATATTGAACAATCCATTTTAAAAGGAGGCATTGCTTTGGCCGGAATTGTGCTATTTCAAACTTTTTTTTCATTGGCCGTAAGAAAGTCGAATTTCCTTAGCTGGTTTTTAACTAATAAACCTATGTTATTAATGAAAGATGGTATCATACTCTATGATAATTTGGCAAAGTGCAATGTCGGAGAAGCTGATCTTATTGCAAAGTTAAGAGAGGCTAATGTAATTCATTTTAATGAGGTCTTGGCTGTGGTTTTAGAATCTACAGGAGATATGTCTGTGTTACACAATGCAGAAGGTAAGGAGCTTATGGACAAAATGTTACAAGGTGTAAGAAAAATCGAAGAAATATAGTTGTAACGTATTAATTAATAAAAATAGAATCATGAAAATTCAAGCATATTTAGCATTTAAAGGAAACTGCCAGGAAGCACTAAACTTCTATAAGAACATTTTTGGGGGAGAAATTATCAACCGTCAAACCTATGAGGGCAAATCAATTGATATTCCAGCAAGTTATAGGGATAAGTTGCAACACGCAGAATTAAAGGGAAAAGGATTTCATTTTATGGCCTACGATGCTGCTCCGGATACACCACTAACCTCTGGATCTAACATGCAAATGAGCATTGACTTATCATCAGAAGAAGAAACAGAAAAAATCTTTAATAAATTAAGTGCTTCAGGTCGCGTACATACACCTTTACAAGATACTTCTTGGGGAGCTTACTACGGGCGCTGTTCTGATCAATTCGACATTCAATGGATGGTAAATTATAAGAAGTGATTCAGTTTTCATTTTAATTTGGTTCTTATTTTACCGGGTTTGTTAAAGTTTTTATCTAATAGTATGGTAAAACAAGTTCCTTCAGAAGCATCACTTTCTAAATGAACATATCCACCGTGAGCTTCTGCGACTAAACGAACCAAAGTAAGTCCCATTCCCCAACTATTCAGATTAATATTATTATTGCTTTGATCCCGTCTTAAGAATTGAAATATTTCACCTTGTTTTTCTTTAGGGATTGGAGAGCCGTAGTTGCGAACTGAAATTTTTACGCTTTCCTCTAAGTCTATCAACTTAAGGATGATAGGAGTGTTGTAAGAGCCATATTTTACGGCATTTGAGATTAAATTTTCAAATAAACGACGAATGGCTATTTTATCAAAAACTCCATTTATATTATAGAGATCCCCTTTTAATTTAAAAGAATGAGAATAGATGTCGGTAGCATCAGTATATACCTCTTTAATTACCTCCGTAATATTTTCTTTATCAAAATTCATCATCATGCCCTGTCCGGCTTTAACCGTTATAGAATCCATAAGACCTTCAATAAGACTTAGCGCTTTTTTCACACTTTTTGAAGCTGTATCTTTCATAGTATCAAACCATTCTTCACCCTCTTTATATGTCATGAGATCAAGAGAGGTTTGTGCGGCAGATAATGGATTACGAATATCATGTGCTAAAGTACCTATTAGGGTGTCTTGCATCTCTGACAACGCTTTTGAAAACGATTCTACAGAATTTAGTATGGCTGTTTCAATTAGATATTTAAGTAATTCTCCAACTTCTAAGGTATATACTTCGTTTTTGAGCAAAGTAGCAGTAAGGGTCTTATGAAAAACGATATACTCATGAACAATTTGGCTTGCAGTATAATTAGATGCTGCTGCTCTATGTCTGCCATGTTCAATACTGTTTTCTAGTATTTCCTTGTATTTATCATCCGTTTGGGCTTCTATTAATGTCTTACGACGGGACATTACGGTAGATATATCTTTCATCAAATTAGGCAGATGATCATAGAGTGCAATTTCAGAAAGATTATTTGAGGCCGGAACTTCTTTCGTTACTTCTTTTTCCCAAAGCTCCATAATTTCCAAAATCTTATTTTCGATAACTACTGAGGCAGCTTTCATAAGCTATTCGTTTAAATTATTAATTGAAGACTGTACGAAGGCTACAATATATAGTATTAAAGGTCTTCTTACGAATACCTTATATTTCTTTTTGCTCTAAAATGTATTGTTTTCTATATTCATTTGGAGAAATAGTATACATCTCTTTAAAAATTCTTGAGAAATAACTTCTACTACTTAAACCCACAGAATAAACGATTTCTGAAACAGTAAGCTCTGTGGTTTCCATAAGTTCTCTCGATCTTTCCATTCGTGCCTTCGTAATAAAACGGGATACCGTCATACCATAAAGATGCCTGAATCCCATTTGTAACTTTTTGGGAGAAAGTCCTGAAATACTACATAATTCGATAATACTAAGATTTTGCTCTAGTTTACGAGATATGCTTTCTGATAGTTTGATGGTAAGATTTATTTCTTTTCTTGATAATTTAGGTGAAATATGTGGATTTTTAATTTCCTTATCATGGTTCTCTAACTGAGAAGCCAAGATTTGAAAAATAGATGATTCTGTAATTAACCGACCTACCAAACCACTTTTTCTGTTCTTGATCAACAACTTTACATATTCAGTAGTTTTGGGTCGCACTCTACCAAAAAATTGATAGTTCTCTTTAGATTCTAATTGAGTAAATATATCAGAAAGATTAGCTTGTAAGTAATTACTTTTTGATAGTTTGCTTTTAACTAGTTCATTTTCGGTAACATAAATGACACTCATTTTCAATTTTGTTTTACAGGGTAAAACGAATTGATTTTCTGAATGATTTTTACCTAGAATAATAGTATTTTGTTGTTTATTAATAGTGTTAAAACGCTCTTCATCCTCAAATTTATATTCTAAAAACCCGGTCATACAATATACAAAATAGAGCGAATTCATTGCAGCTCCTTTAAGAGTGAATTCAAAAGGCTCTAAAAACTCAATATCATAGGTGATGCAAGAAAACCCAGAAAAAATATGAAAAGCAGAAATTCGACCATCGGCAAGGTGGTTATTTACCTGTAGGATAGAAAAACCAAACCCTTTTCTAATACTTGCATTAAGTGGATTGGCAAAAGAGTCAATAATTTGAATAACGTTATTGTTATGAATGCTAATCACTGAATATTTGTTCTAATATATTAGTATTCGAAGTTAGGGTTTTTTAAACCCGTAACCAACTCATGCAACTACTCTGCAATTACTTTAACACTTTAAGTGTATGGATTTATTGGCAAAATTCTATGATTTTATATTCTCATCAAGAAAGATTTGAATGTAACCAGCTTTTAATATCTGTGCTCTAGCATGTATATTATTTTAGGGTATCAGTCAAAGATTACTGTGATTACGTTACCTTATAGAGGTAGAGTTAAGTATTTTTAAGAATTATTAATTTAAAACTACTGTATGTCTTTACTAACTATTATTCTTAATATATTATTACCGCCCTTAGCTGTGTTTCTTAAGCATGGTTTGAGTGGGACATTTCTAATTAGTATTCTCCTTACCATTATTGGCTGGATACCTGGAGTGATTCATGCATTCATCGTAAATGATTGATTAGAAAAAAAAAGACGTATGAGGCCCTAATATCAGAGCTTTTGTTTTAAATAAAAAAGTAAATAACTATTAAAAATAATTCAAATGAAAAATCATGTATTAAGCGTTGTGATCATTATATGTCTGGGTATTTTCTTTTCTTGTAAAGAGAATAATATAGAGCGATTAGAAAATAAATTAGAAAATAAATCTGAAAAATTAGAAGATAGGGCAAATGATATAGAGGAAGCATCAGATCACATTGGGTCTGCAGCAAAAAATATCGAAGATGCTATAGAAGACTTTAGAGACGCTTTAGAGGAGGTTGATAATCCAGAAGATCGCAAAGCCATAAGAAAAAGAATTAATGAAATAATTGATTCAATAGAGATTAAAAAAGTATATTAATCAAAATTAGTCCTCTTATTTGTATGTAGCTTCATATAAATCTCTTACAATAGAAGTATGTAATTTAAGTTTATTAATATTTTAGGTACCTTTTCAACTTAGATAAATTAAATCTAAGCCTATGTTTTAGAACTTTGTGATGGTGGCTGGAAGCAATATAAGATACAATATACTCTAAGTTTAAGCATTGCACGCTATTAATACACTTAAAAGATGTGCCGAAACGTCATATTTTGTAGTGATTTACAGGATTTAATAAATTTCCGATTTCGGTTGGTTTTATATTCTAATTTTTATAAAACTATAGGGTGAAAATAAAAATTACTATTTCAGTAGCAGTAATAACAATTTCACTGAAACATTTGCTTGAAAACAAAAGCATTTAAGGCTCAATTCAGAGAAGTTGAAAATGCAGACTTTTCTTTTTTAGATTAATCAGAATATATGAATAAACATAACTTTCAGTTTTGGTCCTTCAGAACTTTGCTGTGTTTTGAAATTAAAAAACCCGAACGATTTTGTTCGGGTTTTTGAGGTGGTGCCTCCAGGAATCGAACCAGGGACACAAGGATTTTCAGTCCTTTGCTCTACCAACTGAGCTAAGGCACCTATCTGTAAGCGGATGCAAATATAGAACGCTTTTTTTAATAGTCAAAAGAAAAAATTAAAAAAATGGTTTTGTACTTTTGCCGTTTACCTTACAAAGCATGAATCTTGTTATAGACATAGGAAACACATACATTAAGATAGGAGTTTTTAATGAATCACAAATTGTTTATAAGAATGTAATAGAACAAGTTGATTTTAAAGAGACTATAAGTACCCTCAAAAGAAATTATCCTTTGATTACAGATGCGATAATTTCTTCAGTTTCTAATGTACAGGAAGAACTTACAGAGCACATAAACGTTTTTTTTAAGACTTTAGTTTTAGATCATTTAATAGAAATGCCATTCGAGAATTTATACAGAACCCCGAAGACACTTGGTCTAGATAGATTAGCACTTGTAGCAGCAGCTGTTGATCAGTTTCCTGGAAAAAATGTTCTGATTATAGATGCAGGAACATGTATAACATATGATTTTAAGAATAACAAAGAACAGTATTTTGGTGGATCTATTTCTCCCGGTATAAAATTAAGATATACTAGCCTACATACATTTACTGCAAAACTACCGTTGTTAGAATTAAAAGAACCAAGAGGTGTCATAGGAAATAGCACAGAAGAAGCAATACATTCTGGAGTTATACACGGAGTTTTAAATGAAATCAAAGGATTAATTGAAGAATATTGCAACATTTATCCTGATTTAACAGTTATTTTAACCGGAGGGGATGCACATTTTTTGTCTAAAAGATTAAAAAATGGCATATTTGCCACTTCCAATTTTTTATTGGAGGGATTAAACTACATTTTAGCTTTTAATAATAGTAGATGATAAAGAAGATTTTAGTAGTCGTGTTGATGCTTGTTGCTGTAATTTCAAATGCTCAAGAAGGAACTTCATCGCCTTATTCTTTTTACGGAATAGGAATTCAGAAGTTTAAAGGTACAGTAGAAAATAGATCGATGGGGGGATTGAGTATTTATGCGGATAGCATACATTTAAATCTTCAAAATCCAGCATCTTTTGGTGAACTTCGGCTAACTACATATGCAGTAGGTGCTACATACAATAATTTCAAAATTAGCAATCAAACAGAATCTTCATCGGGAGATAACGCAACTTTAGATTATTTGGCCATCGGTATCCCTGCTGGTAAATTTGGATTTGGATTCGGAGTAATTCCTCTTACTTCTGTAGGATATCAATTAGATAATATTGATGATAATGGTGTAGAAGAGCTATTTACAGGTACTGGAGGGTTGAACAAAGTGTTTTTGGCAGCAGGACTTAAAGTTAATGATAATCTAAGTGTAGGTTTGGATTTTAATTATAACTTTGGTAATATAGAGGAGAAATCCATTTTAAGCAGACCAGACGTGCAATTTGATACAAGGGAGATAACTAGTGCGAATTTATCATCATTTAGTTTATCCCTGGGGCTAATGTACAAGACAATGGTGTCAGAGAAACTAGAGTTGTCTGCTTCAGTGGTTTCGACGCCATCATTTTCGTTGACATTTGATGGTTCTAGAGAGCTGTCTTCAATCTTGCTCGGAAATAATGGTCAAGAGGTAGTTATCGATAGACAAGAAACGGAACTAGAAGAAAGCGAGATTGATATTCCAGCAGAGTTAAAAGTAGGTACTGGAATTGGCAATCCTAAAAATTGGTTTGTAGGAGCAGAATATACCTATTCAGATTCTGGAGATTATACCGAAGCTTTGTTCATAAGAGAAAATGTTGAGTATAGTAACGCTTCAAAATTTAAAGTAGGAGGGTTTTATATTCCTAAATATAATTCATTAACTAACTATTTTAGTAGGGTTACATATAGAGCGGGATTTCGTTATGAAGAAACAGGATTAAATATCAATAACCAATCTATAGATGAGTTTGGCATATCTTTTGGAGTAGGATTACCAGTTGGCAGATTATTCTCTAATACAAACATAGGTTTTGAATATGGTCAACGAGGTACCAAAGATTTTGGACTAGTAAGGGAAGACTTTTTTAATGTCTCTATAAGTTTATCTTTAAACGATAAATGGTTTAGAAAAATAAAATTTAATTAACACAATTTTACAGCTATGAATACCAAACATTTATTTACAATAGCAGCAGGATTAGTTTTAGGCGCTACTAGCGTTAGTGCTCAGGCTACAGATTGTGCTACTACAGCCTCAATTGCTTATGAGCATGCTAAAGTAAAAAATTATCAAGCAGCAGAAGAGCCGCTATGGAAAGTAAGGAAAGAGTGTCCAACATATAGTGTTGCAACGTATCAATTCGGGGAGAAGTTGCTAAAGGATAAAATGAAAAAAGCTGCTGATGGACAAAAAACAGCTATTGCAAAAGAACTCATCGCTCTTGAAAAAGAACGTTTTCAGTATTTTCCCGGAAAAACTAAAATAGGGGATTTGCATTCTGATATAGGACAGCTAATGTTTGACAATAAAATTGGAACAAACTATGAGCAATTTATCGAATTCCATAAAGCTTATACTGAAGACAAGGATAATTTTACCGGAGCAAAGAAATTATATACCTACTTTTCTTTATTTGTAGATTTACACGATGAAGGTAAAAGAGAGCTTCAGGAAGTTTTTGACCTTTATGATGATATCACCGAAAAAATTGAGGATGAAGAAAGTAAAAGAGCAGAAATTATCTCGACATTAACAGAAAAAGAAGAATCAGGTACTGCTTTAACGTCAAAAGAAAAGAGAAAATTCAAAAACGCAGGGATCAATCTTGCAGCTTTTAGTAAAGTAAAAGCAGGGATTAATCAAAAATTAGGAGCAAGAGCTGATTGTACCAATTTAATCCCTTTATATAATGGTCAGTTTGATGCTAAAAAAGGTGATATCAAGTGGGTTAAAAGTGCATCGAGAAGAATGTATGCTAAAGAATGTACCGATGATCCATTATTCTTTAAACTGGTAGAGTCTCAACACAAGCTAGAGCCTTCAGCAAAGACAGCTTATTATTTGGGAATACTTGCACTGAAAGATAAGAAAACATCTGTAGCGTTAAAGTACTTTAATCAATCTGCGGACATGGAAGAGAAGGCAAGTGATAAGGCAAAGGTATATTTCAGAATAGGAGAAGTTTTGAAAAAGCAAGGTAGTAAAGGAAAAGCCAGAGGATATTACAGAAAAGCCTTAAAATACAGACCATCTATGGGTACTGCATACCTTAGAATTGCAAGTATGATTGCAAGTAGTGCTAATGACTGTGGTACAGACGTATTTAGTAAAAGAGCCGTTTACTGGTTAGCAGAGAATTATGCAAGAAGAGCAGGAAAAGTTGATCCAAGCTTAAAATCTACTGCTAATCAAACTGCAGCTAACTATAAAGCAAAGGCGCCTTCAAAAACCGATATCTTTAATAATCCGGGAGTAACTTCGGTAGCTATAGGATGTTGGATTGGTGAAACCGTTAGAGTGCCCAAGCTGTAATGCAAAATAAAAATTATTATATATTCATAAACTTTGTCACAGCTTTGGCTGTGACATTGTTTTTTTCATGCCAGTCGAATACAACAAGCGACCAAAACTATGTTATTTCTGAGGATGCGCCCATAGGTGAGGCATTCGATGTAAATCTAAAATACACAGACTCTGGAAGGCTTACGGCCGTGCTTAAGGCAAAAAGAATACTGGATTATACACATAGATCATTTGGTTATCACGAATTTCCTGAAGGGATTATTCTAGATGTCATAGATGAAGAAGGAAAAGTGAGTAAAATAACTTCTGATTATGCGATTTCCTATCAACAAACTGCCTTAATTGATATGAGTGGAAATGTCGATATCAAAACTGCAGATAGTACGCATTTGCAAGCGGATCAATTATATTGGGACCAAAATATTAATTGGGTTTTTACAGATCGACCTTACAAGAGTTACTTGCCAGGTGGAGATATTAATGAAGGTGATGGTTTTGATGCTAATCAGGATTTTACTATCTTGAATTCAAGAATTAACGATGGGGTTATACTTATCAAAGAGTAATTAAAGACTATGATGAAAGTGTTTAAGTTTTTTGAATATGCTTATTTGGCAATCATGTGTTTTTTTTTGTACCAGGCATATGAAGAATGGGGATTAGAGGGAGGAAAAGGGTACCTTTATCTTTTTTTTGCAGCGATTGCTCTTTTTATGTTCTTCTTTAAAAGAAATTTCAGAAAACGATATGAAGTAAATAACAAAGACTAATTCATGGAATTAAGCATTATTGTTATTGTATTTTCCCTTCTTCTTTCTGCTTTCTTTTCAGGAATGGAAATTGCCTATGTTTCTTCAAATAAGATTCATATTGAAATAGAAAAGAAACAAGGGGGGTTTATCTCCAATATTCTAACGCGTTTAACAAAAAAGCCTTCAAAATTTATCGCTACGATGTTGGTAGGTAATAATATCGCTTTGGTGGTATATGGTTTTTATATGGGTGAACTATTGATGAACGTGTTTGCTTCGTTTCTCCCATCAAATTTTTGGATACTTGATTATTTTTTAACAAATTTAAAGCTTTTAACCCAGACAATAATTACAACGGTAATAATTTTAATTACAGCCGAGTTTCTGCCCAAAGTATTTTTTCAGATCTATTCAAACACATTATTAAAAGCATTTTCATTTCCTGCATACGTATTCTATATCATATTTTCGCCTATTTCTTCCTTTGTAATATGGGTTTCAGATGTTGTTCTAAAAAGATTTTTTAAAACCGATGGAGACCAGGTTCAACTTGCTTTTAGCAAGACAGAATTAGGCGATTACATCAATGAACAAATGGAAACTGTAGAAGAACATGATGAAATAGATAGTGAAATTCAAATTTTTCAGAATGCATTGGATTTTTCCGATGTTAAGTCTAGAGAGGTTATGATCCCAAGAACCGAGATTGTAGCTGTAGAAAAATCTCAATCGATAGATGAAGTGAGCAAGTTGTTTATAGACACAGGCTTGTCAAAAATAATAGTATATAATAGTACTGTAGACGACATTATTGGGTATGTTCACTCCTTTGAACTCTTTAAAAAACCAAAATCTTTACGCTCGATATTACTCCCTGTGGTTTTTGTTCCCGAGACTATGTTCGTCAAAGATGTACTTAATCTATTAACGAAGAAGCACAAGAGTATGGCTGTGGTTATCGATGAGTATGGTGGTACCAGTGGTATAATTACTGTAGAGGATATTGTAGAAGAGCTTTTTGGAGAGATAGAAGATGAGCATGACTCTGTCGAGCTTATCGAAAAACAACTTAGTGGCAATAAGTACCTCTTTTCTGCAAGAATTGAGGTGGATTACATTAATGAAACATACAAGTTGAACCTTCCGGAAGGTGAAAATTATGAAACGCTTGGAGGGATGATTGTTAACCATACTGAAGAAATTCCACAACAAGAAGAAGAGGTTGTAATTGATAATATCAAAATAAAAATCATAGAAACTTCAAACACCAAAATAGAGATCATAGAACTCGAAGTAAAGATAGATGAATAGCCCATTTTCTAATTCCTTCTACGGCTCAGTCTTCAAAAATTAGTTGATCAAAATTACCTTCAATACTGCTTTTAATTTTACATAAAAATATGAAGATTTATTTCTTTACTCTTTAATTGGTATTATTACAATAAAATGGTATTTTCGCCCACTATATTTCGAATAAATTTTAATACATCATGGCAGTTTTAAATAAAATCAGACAACGTTCCATTTTTCTAATCGTGATCATCGCACTTGCGCTGTTCTCTTTTGTACTTGCAGATCTGATTCGTAATGGAGGAGCGATTTCTCAAAGAGCAGAAAATACTATTGCTACCATAAATGGAAAAGATATAGATAGAACTGAATTTGCCAAAAAAGTGGAAACTGCTTCTAGAAGTTTCGGTGCCGGAGGATCTAGCATTCAAGCAATGAATTATGTGTGGAACCAAGAAGTGCGTCAGGCAGTATTCGAAGAACAGTTTGAAGAGCTGGGTATAAAAGTAGGAGAAGACCAGGTCAACCAATTGTTAGAAGAATCTTTGGCAAATAATCCTACTTTTCAAAATGAAGCGGGTGTTTTTGATAAAGCTAAAATGCAAGAGTATGTTGCCAACATTAAAGCTACTTCGCCTCAAGCATATCAGCAGTGGTTGGAGTACGAAGAAAATATGAGTAAAAGTGCCAAAGAAGAGATTTATTTAAATTTGATTAAAGCTGGTGTTGGATCTACATTAAAAGAAGGTGAGTTAGCTTATAAAATGGAAAATGATAATGTTAATATTAAATATGTTCAGCTTCCGTTTTCTAGTATTCAGGATACCGAAGTAACGGTGACTGATGAAGAAATTAAATCGTATATAGATAAGCATGCCGAACAATATAAATCAGATGCATCAAGAAACATTCGTTATGTTTTGTTCAAGGAACAACCGAGCATGGAAGATGAAAAAGAAGTAACCTCGAAAGTTGCTGCTTTATTGGATGATAAAGTAGAGTTCGTTGATGCTACTAAAACTAATGATTCTGTAAAAGGATTCAGAAATACAGAAAACGCAGAAGAATTTGTGAATCAAAATTCTTCTTTGAAATTTGATGATCGTTTTAAATTTAAGAATGATTTACCTTCAACAGTTGCTGATACTCTATATAATCTTGGGATTGGAGAAGTATTTGGTCCTTATAAAGATGGAGAGTATATTAAAATATCAAAGGTTATTGCTCAAAAGCAAATGCCAGATTCGGCAAAAGCAAGTCACATTTTGATTGCATGGGAAGGTCTTCGTACTGCAGGTGATATAAAAAGAACCAAAGAAGAAGCAAAAAGCCTGGCAGATAGTATCGTTAGTGTAATAAAATCTGATAAAAGTAAATTTTCTACTCTTGCTGCAGAGTTCTCAGCAGATAGTTCTAACAAAGATAAAGGAGGGGATTTAGGATATTTTGTACCAGGAGCTATGGTACCAGCGTTTAACGACTATGTTTTTGATAATGAAGTTGGAGATATAGGAATTGTTGAAACGCAATTTGGATATCATATTATTCGTATTGAAGATCAAAAAAATGAGCAAAAAGCAATTAAGATAGCTACGGTAGCACAAAAGATTGAACCAAGCGAAAAAACTATAAATACCATCTTTACAGAGACTACAAAATTTCAAATGGCTGCAAAAGATAAAGACTTCGAAGAAGTTTCCAAAGAAAATAATTTGGCTGTGCGTCCTGTGAATAAGATCAAAGAATTGGATGAAAATATTCCAGGAATAGGAAGTCAAAGGGCTATTGTGCAGTGGGCTTTTAATGAAGAAACAGAAGTTGGAGCCATAAAAAGATTTGATATTGCAGAGGGGTATGCTGTGGTTCAATTAACAGGTAAATCGGCCAAGGGTACTATGGCTGCATCTGATGCCAGTCCTACAGTAAAACCAATTCTAATAAAAGAAAAGAAAGTAGAAATGCTCAAGAATAAGATTTCTGGTAATACTGTAGAAGAGATTGCCGCAAATACTGGTCAAACTGTAAAGACGGCTTCAGCATTAAATATGAAAACGCCAACTATTAGTGGAGCAGGTACAGAACCAAAAGTGGTTGGGGCTGCTTTTGCAATGGAGACAGGTAATGTTTCAGAGCCTATTGTCGGCAATAATGGAGTCTATGTGATAGAAGTTACCAAGAATACACTTGCAAGTGGATTAGAAACTTATTTAAGCTATGCCGCTCAAGCATCAAAAACCCAAGCTGGATTAGTTAATTCTAAAGTATTTGAGGCACTTAAAGAAGCTGCAGAGATAGAAGATAAAAGAGCAAAATTCTACTAGGAAATAGAGGAGAATCATATAGAGAGAACAAAAAAACCTGAAGGATGCTTCAGGTTTTTTGTTTTTCTGATTGTAGTAAATTCTACTTCTGACGGCTAACCTTTTGCTCCCATTCCCAGGCAGAGCTTAGCGAATCATCCAGGCTGCTTAAAGCTTTCCATCCTAATTCTTTATTTGCCTTTGTGGTATCTGCATAAGCCGCGATAACGTCCCCTTCTCTTCTACCAACAATCTTATAATTCAATTTTTGTTTAGATACTTTCTCGAAGGATCTTATGACTTCAAGAACCGTACTTCCTTTCCCTGTTCCAACATTAAACACCTCATAATTTGAAGTGTTTTTATGTTGTAATAGTCTTTGTAAGGCGACTACATGCGCTTTTGCTAAGTCGACAACATGAATATAATCTCTTATACATGTTCCATCTGATGTTGGATAATCATCCCCGAATACAGAAAGTTCTTCTCTAAGCCCTATCGCTGTCTGAGTGATAAATGGAACCAGATTTTGAGGAACCCCTATGGGTAATTCGCCTATTTCTGCAGTAGGGTGTGCCCCTATCGGATTAAAATATCGAAGAGAAATTGCTTTTAGATTTGGAGTCACTTTACAAGTGTCTTTTATAATTTCTTCACCAATTTGTTTTGTATTACCGTAAGGAGATTCTGCTACTTTCACAGGAGCATTTTCGGTGATTGGTAATTCATCAGCCTGTCCGTATACCGTGCAGGAAGAACTAAAAATAAAGTTGGAAGATGATTTTTCTTTCAACTGCTGTAGTATGTACACTAGGGTCGATATATTATTTTCATAGTACAAAAGAGGTTTTTCAACACTTTCTCCCACTGCTTTCGATGCTGCAAAATGTATGACACCATCAATATCATGATGTCGTTTAAAAAAGTCCTCAACCTTATTTTTTTCTCTTAAATCGAATTGTTCAAATGCAGGTTTATTTCCAGATACTTTTGTAATGCCGTCTAGAACCTTTACAGAAGAATTTGAGCAGTTATCAATTATAATAACTTCAAACCCTTCATTTTGTAATTCTACAACTGTATGAGAGCCTATAAATCCTAATCCTCCCGTAACTAAGATTTTCATATAAATCGTGATTTAGCATTGTTAGAGAAGCGAAGGAACAATAATTAAAGGATTTTAGCAACTTCTTGATTTACAAATTCTAAAAATCGCTCATCCTTTTCTGTGAATGGGTCTGTGGTATCAGAGTCGATATCGATCTGGCCAATATTTTCTCCATCTTTAAATAAAGGAATTACTATTTCAGATTTCACACTAACGCTACACGCAATATAATTATCCTGTGCTTGTACATCTGGAACGACAAAATTCTCATTTGAAACTGCTACCTGCCCGCAAATCCCTTTTCCAAACGGAATTATTTTATGATCGGTATCTAATCCTGCAAATGTGCGAAGTTTTAATTCTTCTTTATCTCCATTTCTGAAATAAAAACCTACCCAATCGTAATACGATATTTTGTCCTTAAGAAGTTGACAAACCATCTGAAGTCTTTCTGTTGTTGACTGTTGATTGTTTTTTAGGATAGATATTATTTCAGGTTTTAAATTTTCTAATTGCATTCCAATAATTTTCCTTCAAAAATATTTAAAAAAATTATAAAACAGGGATGTTTAGAATGGTATTGTTTTGTTAAAAAAAAACTAAGAATCAAGGAAAACATATGTAGTAATTGTTTTATATATGAAGTAAATTTGTTTTTTTGATCAAAGATGAGTAAACTTAATTTTTAACAAGATTTATTTGATGAAAGATTTTAAGATAATGAGAATGTTTTGTAGGATACTAGTTTTGGCAATTGTAATAGCAACGATATCTTGTCATAAAGATAAAAAACCTGAAACGTTAACTGGCGAAGCTGTAGATCTAAATCATACCGATTCACGATCAGAAGTCAAATTTTCTGACAAAGGTGTCCAAGAAATTTATAATATATATCTTGATATGAAGGCTGGACTAGTTAATTCAGATGCAGAGGTTGTGAGAAGTTTATCTGAAAAAATGGAGAATATACTAAAGGATTCAGAGGAGAATAAGCAACTAAAAGCTACTTTGAAACTAATTTCTTTGACTAAAGACATCAAAAAGCAGAGAGATTTTTTTGTTACGATTACGGGTGAAGTTGATAAAGTGATTAGTACCGCACAAATTGCATCGGGAGAGATTTATAAACAATACTGTCCAATGGCTTTTGATGGATCAGGTGGATATTGGTTGTCTGATTCTGAAGAGATTAGAAATCCATATTTTGGTAAAAAAATGCTAAAGTGTGGAAGTGTAAAAGAAACGATTAAATAAAATATTGATTATATTTAGAAGTTGTCAAGCATATCAGAAATATGATTTTTGAGGGAGAATCAGTTTGAAAAACTTTGGCATCATTGTAATTGGGATTGGGATAAAACAAAAAGCCTATGGTTATTAGAAAATTACTTGTGTTGATTTTTTCAACAATATTTTTTTCCTGTAATACTGCCGAAGAGTTTCCAGAGAGTCAAACAGCAGCTCTCTTAGAAAAAGCTAAAGCATTACGGTTAAGAGGGGATAAGGTAGAACAGAGTCTGTTTAATAAAAGAGATTCTATTGAATTGTTATCTGGAGATAGTACCGATGGTAATGATGAAGATTTCATTAATATTGAAAATATATCCAGTGATTTTGTATTGGATATGAAATATGCTACAAAAGACAATTTCTTAAAAGAAAAAGTATATTCTTGTGCAAAATGCTATGTTAGAGACGAGGTCGCAGATGCCCTCATAGAAGCGAACCGAGATTTTATGAAGCAGGGATACAAAATTAAGTTTTTCGATTGCTATCGTCCACACAGCGTCCAGAAAAAGATGTGGAAAATTTTTCCAAACCCTGGATATGTGGCAGACCCCAAAGGAGGATCAATTCATAACAAAGGAGCAGCGGTAGACATTACTTTAGTGAAATTAGACGGATCTGAGGTTGATATGGGTACCGATTTTGATCACTTTGGAAAAGAAGCTCATCATGCTTATAAAGATCTTTCAGAAACTACACTTAATAATCGCAAACTCCTTCGTGAAACTATGAATAAACATGGCTTCAGAACTATAAGAACAGAATGGTGGCACTACAATTACAAGAATAGTTTAAAATATAAAATTTCTAATTTTACCTGGGAGTGTAAGTAAATATTCTTCTGTATAAGGAATAGACGGCACCCACAAATGTGAATGCCGCTTTTGAGCACAATTATAAAATCGGAAAAAATTAAAATTGGTCAATTTCTGTGCTATCCTCTATTATTACTGAGGATGATTTGCCAGTTATTGCTGTATTTGATACAGCAGCAAAATAGGTCGTTCCTACAAAAGCTCAATATTTCATTTTACAGATATTGATATGCTCTGTTTGTAAGAAATTCATCAAACTCTTCAGAGACTACCAATTCTTTGAAAATTGAAATGGCATTTTGATAGTTTTCAGTTTGAAAAAGTTGAACTCCTACCTGTCCTTTAATGATTTTTAGTTCGTTTTCAAATAAATCATTGAAAAGCGTTTGGTTCAAGGTTCTTCCGTCTTCGAGAGTTACTTCATTTTTTAACCACTGCCACAACTGTGTTCTACTGATTTCGGCAGTTGCAGCGTCCTCCATCAAATTATATAGTGCAACGGCACCATTTCCATTTAACCAATTTGCGATATAATGAATTCCAACGTTAATATTTTCCTGAATTCCTTTTTGTGTTATGGTTCCTTCCGGAATCGCAAGTAAATCTTCTTCGGTAATCTGAATGTCATTGCGTTTTACATCCATTTGATTAGGAGTAGGCATATGCGTATCAAAAACCTGCATAGCTAGTTTTACTAGTCCGGGATGTGCAACCCAGGTACCATCATGTCCATTCTTTACTTCACGCTCTTTGTCGGCTTTTACTTTGGCAAAAGCTGCGGCATTACGCTCTTCATCATCTTTGATTGGGATTTGAGCCGCCATGCCTCCGATCGCCAAAATATTTCTCTTATGGCATCTTTGGATCACTAATTTGCTATAGGCATCCATAAAAGGGCTAGTCATCGTTACCTGGGCACGATCCGGAACTACAAATCCAGTATGATTTCTCAGTTTTTTGATATAACTGAAGATGTAATCCCATCGTCCACAATTAAGGCCTACAATATGATCTTTTAACGCATAGATAATTTCATCCAGCTGAAAACTCGCCGTAATGGTTTCTACCAAAACAGTTACTTTAACGCTTCCGTGCTCTAGGCCAAGGTACTCTTCAGAGAAATCAATGATATCTTTCCACCATATGGCTTCGGTAAAGTGTTCTAATTTTGGAAGATAGTAGTATGCTCCCGTTCCATTCTCTTTTAATTGTTGATTGTTATGAAACAAATACAAGGCAAAATCAAATAGAGAAGCACTCATTTCCTGTTCCTTTATCAAAAGATGCTTTTCGTTAAGATGTAGCCCTCTTGGACGTACGATTAGAGTAGCAATTTTTTCTTTAAGCAAATACGTCTTATCTCTTTTTGGATTATAGAACGAAATAGTTTTGTTGACTGCATCCTTAAGGTTTTTTTGTCCTAGTAAACAGTTTTCCCAAAGCGGTGCATTGCTATCCTCGAAATCGGCCATAAAGGTTTTTGCTCCGGAGTTTAAGGCGTTAATGACCATTTTTCTATCAACTGGTCCGGTAATCTCGACTCTGCGATCTTGTAAATCTGCAGGAATAGGAGCGGCTGACCATTCACTGTTCCGAATTTCTTTGGTATTTTCTGGAAAAGAAGGATACGTTCCCAGATCAAACAGCTGTTGCTGGCACTTGCGATTTTTTAAAAGCACTAATCGTCTGTCGTTAAAACGATCTTGCAGAGCTTCAAGGAAAGTCAATGCGCCGTCGGTTAAAATTTCCGGATGATAGTTCTTCACCTCCTTAGAGAAGCTAATTTTTTGACTAAGGTTTGTCTGAGTTTCCATAGTTTTTGTTTTTAAATGCCCATTATGGGCTTCCATCACTATATTGTCTTAGTTGAACAATGTTAAAAGAGATCTATTTGTCAAGAACTAGTTCCAGACTTTTCTCGCTGTTGGCTGTATCAAATTGATTACTGGTATTTTTAGCACCACCAGCCTTTAAGGCTTTATCGCCAGCAAAGAATGTTTTATGATCATCCCCTAAATCTGAACCTGCCATTCGTTGATGTTTTACACAAGCTACGCCTTTTCTTATTTCTTGACGTTGTACAGAATCCACATAAGCTAACATTCCCATATCTCCAAAATAGCCTTCTACCAGGTCATTCATATGTAATGCTGTAGTATGATATGTTGGTAATGTAATTAGGTGATGAAAAATACCAGCTTCGCGAGATGATTCTTCCTGAAATGTTCGAATCATTTCGTCTGCTCGGTTTGCTAATTCAGTACCATCATATTTCGCATCCATTAGCTCAGCGCGGTTATAAGCAGAGGTGTCTTCACCTAATTCCACCATAAGATCATATGCCTGTTGACGGAAATTGATGGTCCAGTTGAATGAAGGCGAATTGTTATACACTAATTTGGCGTTTGGTACTCTTTCTCGTACTCGATTTATCATATGTGCGATTTGCTTCACATTTGGAGTAGGAGTTTCAATCCATAATAAATCAGCACCGTTCTCCAAACTCGTAATACAATCCAATACAACACGATCGATATTAGATCCTTTTTTAAATTTATACAAACCATTAGGTAATCTTACCAGTCGAACTAGTTTGCCATTTCGTTTGAATAGTACATCATTTTCATTAATATCTTCTAAAGTAACTTCTTCAGCATCGATAAAATCCATATACTGTGAAGCTAAATCTCCTTTTACTGTAGAAACCGGAAGTTTCTGTGTTAAACCTGCTCCTTCAGAATCGGTTCTGGCAACAATTACACCTTCGTCTACTCCTAACTCTAAGAATGCGTATCGGAGTGCATTTAACTTAGCGACAAAATCTTCATGCGGAACAGTTACCTTACCGTCTTGGTGGCCACATTGCTTCGCGTCTGAAACCTGATTTTCGATTTGAAGCGCGCATGCACCAGCTTCAATCATTTTTTTAGCTAAAAGATATGTTGCTTCTTCATTACCAAAGCCTGCATCAATATCTGCAATAATAGGTACAATATGTGTCTCAAAATTGTCGATCTCATCTTGAACATCTTCTCCGGCATCTAGACGACGAAAAAGATCATTGAGTTCTACAGCGTCGGCTTGCCGCAAGAATGTATATATTTCTTCGATTAATTTAGGAACTGAAGTTTTTTCGTGCATCGACTGATCTGGTAAAGGTCCAAACTCAGACCGTAATGCTGCGACCATCCATCCCGAAAGATATAGATATGTTTTATTAGTGGTACCCTTATGCTTTTTTACAGCGATCATTTTTTGTTGGGCCACAAAACCATGCCAGCACCCTAATGATTGTGTGTAGTTTGCACTATTGGCATCATACTCGGCCATGTCTTTACGCATGATGGATGCTGTATATCTGGCAATATCTAGCCCTGTTTTAAATCTGTTCTGTACAGCAATACGAGCTGCATTTTCTGGAGTTATAGTTGCCCAATTATCTCCGTGTTTAGCTTTAAGATTGCGTACAGTATCAAGTACCGAATTGTAAGTAGCCATAATTTTGTTCTTTAAAATTTATTTTAAGGGTTAACGTAACTAAATCGTTTGAGTGAACAATATTAAAAAAAAGTTTTTTATAAAACAAGCGAACGTTCGCTAAATGTGAATTTTTTCTTTTTTCGTAATTTACGCAGAAATTACTATTTTTGATCTTATGGCAATAGCAGAAGAATATATTAGGTTAATTTTCGGACTGAAAATCAAACAGATACGAACAGAAAAAGACCTGTCTTTATTTGGATTATCTAAGTTAAGTGGACTGTCAAAATCGTATTTGAACGAAATAGAAAAAGGGAAAAAGTATCCTAAAACCGATAAAATTATTAAGTTGGCAGAGACTTTAGAGGTGCCGTATGATCAATTGGTGTCTCTAAAACTAGATAAAAACTTAGCTCCTATTGGTGAGATTTTGCAGTCTGGAATACTTGATGAAATTCCATTAGAATTGTTTGGAATACAACAAAGTGATCTCATTGATATTATTGCGAATGCTCCATCTAAGGTAAATGCATTTATTAGCACGATTATCGAGATTGCTCAGCACTATAATATGAGTCGTGAAGGATTTTATCTGGCTTCCTTACGTTCATATCAAGAGGCACATAATAATTTCTTCAAAAATCTTGAAGACAAAGTCATCAAATGTACAAACTCGTATCAATTGGATCTAGAGGGTAAGATCACCTCAAATGAACTAGAGGAAATTCTAAAGGAAGAATATGGATATACAATTAATGAAGCGGGTATTCCTGAAGAAGAAGAATTGGACAATTTAAGATGTGTTTTTATCCCTTCGACAAAGACATTATTATTATCGGATAGAGTTGATGAGGCCCAAAAAACCTTTATCTATGCTAAAGAACTAGGATATCAATATCTCGAAATTACTGAGAGACCTTATACTTTTTCCTGGATACGATATGATAATTTTGAAGAAGTACTACATAATTTTTATGCATCGTACTTTGCCGGGGCTCTCATAATTCCAAGAAATCATCTAAGAAACCATCTCAAAGAGCTTTTTGCAATGAAACGATTCTCTGAAAAGGCTTTTCATAAGATTATGAACATGTATAATGCGTCTCCAGAATCTTTTTACCAGCGCCTTACCAACGTGTTGCCCAAAGATTTTGGAATGCAAAATGTATTTTTCTTACGATTTACTCATAAATTAGGAGTTGACAAATTTAATCTCGTTAAAGAATTACATATCACACATCAGCAGCAACCCCATGCTAACGAGATTAATGAGCATTATTGCAGACGTTGGATGGCTATAAAAACGTTGCAACGCACCGCAAATGAAGATTTGGATTATGCTTTTAATATACAAATATCAGATTATGCAGACACCGATCAGCAATACTTAGTGTTTACTTCGGCAACAAAAGATCCTTTCAGAAAAGATTATTATCGTAGTATAGGAATCGGCTTTTTAATCTCACCAGCTCTAGAAAAAAAGATTGACTTCGTAAATGACTCCAAAATTCCTAAAGTAAAAGTTGGAGTAACTTGCGAGTCTTGTTCGCTGACTGATTGTGAAGTAAGGATGGCACCACCAAAACGATTACTCGCTAAAGAAAAATATAAGAGAACAGCTAGTTTGGTTGAAGATATAGTTAAACAATATTCGAAATAGTCCCTGTATCATAATTTCTAATTCTCATAAAGTCGATATTACTGTTTCTTTGTTAGAGAATCTATAAAGTGTTTTCGATAATCTGAAGGAGCAGTGCCATATTCTTCTCTAAAAATTTTGGCCAGATAACTTTTGCTGGAAATCCCTGCTAAATCTACTATTTCAGACATTGAATACTCTGTGTTTAAAACCAGATCTTTTATAAGATTGAGTCGTGTTTGCTTTATGTATTGTTTTACAGAAGTACCATATAAACTCTGAAAACCTTCTTGTAGCTTATTTGCATTCAGGCCTACTTCAGAAGCAATTTCAGCTATATTATCTAGTTTGGAGATTCTTTTTCTGATTAATTCAGACGCTAATTCTATTTGTTTAATTTCAGTTCTTCTTAAAATGTTTCTTCCGGATATATCATTTAAATCATCTTCATATTGTAGAATTTGTTCTGTGAGCATCTGATAAGCTTTTCCTTCTAAAAAGAGTTTCTTTAAAAAATCTCCACCTTGAAAAGTCTGCATTTCTCTAAAAAGATCAGCTAATTTAAGACTATAGAAGCCATCATGATAAAATAATTCTTTGGCTTCAATATCGTTAAAAAGCTTTTGTAGTTTATCATCCATTGTTACAAGTTCACATTGAATTTTCTTTTGAAATTCGTTTCTTGTAATTTCTAAACTATTAATAATGGTATGTGTCTTGGGTTTGAAACAAAGTATATGTCCATTAAATAAGTCACTTGCTACTATGGCCTCTTGATATTGTACAATTTCATGTTGATCATCGTAACCTTCAAATCGATGCTCGAGAGAACCTTCTAAACAGTATAGAAATTTAAGTGGATGAACTTTGTTAATGGTGAAATGAAACTCAACTTCTTCTTCAAAAATGCAGTCATATTGTACAATACCCATTCCTCCTTCAAAATTAATGCCTCGAATATTTCCTTTCCCAATATGTTCGGGAAGATTTAGAAAATACTCCCCGCAACTCTGTTCATAAGTCGTTTCAAAAGCTTGGGCAATATTATTTATAACCTCCTTGATAGGAAGAGATTTTACTTCGATAAGCATCATTGTTATTTTTGGTCGGAAATAGTTCGTTTATATTTGGTATAATTTACGAAGTCAAAGTTTAAGTTATGTCTTCAATTACCAAAAATCATAACCCTATCGATAATTGTAAGCTCTGTGCTTTTTTACGTTAATCTAGAGCTTATGTAATTTGAAACTAAAAAATTCGGAATAAAGATATTGAATAAGAAGATTATGTAAACTTTAATGAAAGTTATGTAATAGAAATGAGTGTAATTATAACGTAATTTACTTTTGTTAATTTTTAAGACATGAAATTCTTTATACTAATATTTTTATCAGGCTTTACAATATTTGCCTTAAGTTCTATGACCGTTTATGAGTTAATCGATAATGATTTGGATACTAAGACAAGTTTTGTGAGTTCTGGCGACATTGATGATGAGGTAGGTTTTTCGATAATCGATAAAGATGATTTTCCAATTAACGCCAGTTCAAGAAATAAAATAGTATTTCCTGTTGAGATTATCAAAAATTATGACGTCGATGCTTCGTATGATATGGGTGTCGATGTAGAAGAATTAAAGTAAACTCCATATCTTAACCTTGTGTTTATTGTTTGGTAGCGCTGTTTTAAAACAAGCTTTTGGCTGGGATGTTATATAAAAACTGTTGCGTAGCCTTGTATTCAAAATTCAAGATCTTTTTGAATACAAATCCATAATATTTGTAAATAATTAAAGTAGTATTTGGTTGACCTCACCTATAAAGAATTAACCGCACACCCACATTTGTTATTTCCTCCAAAGATTCGATAACTCAGTACAATTTCGTGTGATCCCGATTGATTATTGCCAAACTCTGATATCGGGTAGTCGTACGAATATCCTACATAGAAGCTGTCCCATATTCGAAATCCCACTAGGGCATACACCGATTCTTCATTTCTATAGGAAATTCCTCCCCACAACCTATTCTGATATTCAGCTTTTAGACTAATGTCCCATTGTACCGGTGCGTTTTCTATCGTTCTTATGACTCCGGAGGGTATGATAGTCCAATACCGATCTAAATCAATACGACTACCTAACAGTGCATTGTAATTTCTTGGCAATGTACCTGTAGATAGTGCTCCATTTTGAATATTGTAGGGTATTTCCTGATCGAAGATTTTATTGGCTGTAATTCCCATAAATAAGTTTTTTGAGTAGATATATATCCCCAAGCTCATATCAAAGTTGGTATTCGATATATTCTGTACCAGAATATCATTAGGATTTTCTACCAACTCCACATCATTTGCATTAAAACTAAATTGTGAGCCTCCCACAAAGGTTCCTATTGATACAAACCATTCCTCGGAGGCTTGTAGATGATAAGCATAGCTCAAATAATATCCAGATTGATTGATAGGCCCCGTATCATCACTATAGATAAAAGCACCCAAACCCGAATGGGATTCGCTCGTTGCTCTTCTATTTGTTCTGAACAATAAGCTAGTAGGCGTATGAAAGCTGAGGGTTCCTGTCTTAGGAGCGCCATCGAAACCCGTCCATTGATTGCGGTATCCTATGGTCACATCAAGAAAGTCCTCTGCACCGGTGATTGCCGGATTAAGTACCAAAGGGTTTTGCAGGTATTGTGAGAACTGCGGGTTTTGTTGTGCAATACTTTTAATGCTTAAAAGCACTACATATAGAATTATCATTGTTTTACTCCGTATGCTCTTACTATATATAAAATAAGATAGCTTCATAATTGAGGGCTTTATTTTAATAATTTTGAGTAGGTCTTAGGTTTATTTATCTGATAATAGTAATAGCTCCTTTGTACACCTGTCTATTGGAATCATTAAGCTCCAGGATATAATAATAAGTTGCTACAGGTAGTGGTTTGTTTTGATAGGTACCATACCAATCATTTTGATATTTAGAAGCTTCATATACTTTATTTCCCCATCGATTAAATATGTAGAGTCGATTATCTGAATAGTTTTCTAATCCAGATATCATGAACATATCATTGCTGTTGTCGCCATTGGGGGTTAGTATAGAGGCAATACGTATATTGGGACTTGTAGGGTCTTCACAATTGTCAATTTCATTTATAGAAAAAGGACCGATAGTTACGCTACACGCCTCAACTTCTACGTTTAGTAAATAACTATCTGGTCCTCTTCCGGCAAGGTTTATATCAGTTCCTACCTCGGTTCCAGAAGCATCAGTCCAACTATAGGTTTCGTTACCAGAAGGATTGGTAATGATGATCCCAGTAATACTTCCATTGCTCTGATCGCAATTAGCATTTGTGATACTGACATTAGTATCATCTACAATAGGAGCTCCACTTTCACGAAGGGAATAAGGACCAGAAGTTGTAGTACAAGCCCCCTGTTCTACAATTAGTAGGTAATCTTCTGGTCCCACCCCTATAAGATCTATGGTGTTCGCTATTTGATTTCCGTTTGTATCAATCCAACTATAGTTTTCATTGCCAGAATTTCCGGTGATGGTTATTCCCGTGATACTTCCGTTGGTTTGACCGCAATCGGCATCATTAAGTCGTATAGTGCTATCATCTAATATTAATTGACATGATGGGTCAATTACCGTTACGGTTATTGTATCACTATCGTTACATCCACCGCCAAAATCAGCTGTTACGGTATAGGTAGTTGTTTGCAAAGGCGATACCGTGGGATTTTGTGTGTTCTCTTGTCCTGAAAGTGATGTATCTACTGGGCTGGATGTCCAGGTATAATTAGGTGTGCCTGTGCTCGTAGTTGCAGTTAAGGTAGCGGTATCTACTGAGTTGATGGTTTGGTCAGGTCCGGCATGAATCGTTTGTGAACAAGATGCAATTACTGTAATTGTCACTTGATCAGTTGATGAACATCCACCGCCAAAATCAGCTTCTACAGTAAAAGTATAGGTTCCGGCTCCAGTCGGTGGCGTAAATACGGGATTTTCAATAGTCGGATCACTCAAACCTGTGGTAGGTGTCCAAGTATAGCTAATTGGAGTTCCGCCAGTTGGTGTAGCCTGTAATTGTGCGGTTTGCGTATTATCAATGATTTGATCTGCTCCTGCGTTGATACTTCCATTAGCACCAGAAGCAGGTTCTACAACTACATTATCAATAAAATAAAATGCCTCTGCACTTCCTTGACCTGGTATCAGGTCTTGAAAAGTGGTATTTGCCACGTCTTCGAACTTTCCTATGGTGATGTATTCCTCCCCACCATTAGCAATATAGGGAGAGCCGAAAGTAACGGTCTGCCAATTATCGGTATTGGTAAAGTAGGTTCCAGCCGGGGTTTTTAATGAGGGGGTTACTCCTAATTCCCCGTTCGAGCCATTAATTGTCACAGCATTATTCGAAAAATAAACGCCCATTTGATCGGTTGCATAATTTCTCGCTACCCTTAACCGAATATCAAATTTTACGATATAACTTTGACCTGCCACCATGGGTGAGGCTAAGCGCGCCTGAACATATTCTTTACGGTCATCTCCGTATTCTGCCGCATAGTAATAGGTATAAAAACCGACAAAACCTTGACCGGGATAGGGTGAGGGTGTTCCGCTCATAAAAGGCGCCCCCAGAGCACATTGGTGGAATAGCGTAGGTGTACCATCATTGGGTGAGTACCATTCTCTTACGTTCCTGCCTAAATCGTTACGATTGAGAGAGCGTTGGTTGGGGCAGCGCCTAATCTCTTCAAATCCTGGATTAGGTGCCAAATTTGTTCTTGGGCAGGGCTCGGGGCAATCGTCGTCGATGATAAATCTTCGATTTGCCAACTCTTCGCAGGCGCCACCGTCCGCAATCAAAAGTTCATAAGTGCCTGCTGAAAAATTAGAAGGGTTTAGATCGGTAGAGATCAGATTTCCATCTTCGTCTATCCATCTATAGGAGTAGGTACCTGAGCCACCACTCACCGATATTCCGGTAACACCCCCATTGGCACTACCACAAGTAGCGTCATTTATGTTACCCCCTGAAATGGTAAGTGTAGGAGTAATATCCTCTACTAAGACATCGTCTATATAGATATATGCGTTGGAGGTATTAGAACCACTACCTGTAAAATTGGTGTTGCTGTTTCTTCTAAAATTACCAATAGTAAGATGATCTTCACCTCCGCCAGTATTCATAAAGATCATTGTAAACTCGCGCCACCGAGTCTCGTTATCAATAAATTGACCTGCTGGTGTCTCAACTTGTGTAGTTAGTGGCACAGCTTCAGCATTGGGTGGAGTAAACCTGCCATTTGAAAAGTAAACTCCAATTCTATCAGTGTTTCTTCTTGCACCTCTTGATGAGGCCAATTTTAATTTTACTCTATAAGTTCGACCTCTACATAGAGCTGTTTTTAATGGAGCTTGCACATATTCCCTATAATCGTTATTGGTATATGTAAATACTCCAAGATGTCCATTACCGGTTGCCGGTCCGATATTAGAATTGTAAATATTTGCACAGGTGTGAAAAAAATCTGAAGATGATCCAAAGGATGACACATCATTGTCTTCCCAAAATTTGATATAATCTTTTATTCTTGGTATTCCGAATGTGTTTATTGAAGTATTTGGAGGGCATGCATCAAACTCCTCAAAACTGGGATTAGGCACTAAATTTTGAGCGTAAATAGGAGTGTAACCAATAAGAATAACAAGCAAAAGTAGTATTTGTTTCATAGTATTCCGTTAAGTAGATGTTCAACATTTTAAACTTAACGGTAAAACTTTCCTGTAGATATATTAGCTAGCTTAACTAAAGCTTACAGCGGCTTAACAAATGCTTACAGCTCTAGTAAATGCCTGATTTTACTAGATTCCCAAGCGTATTTAATTTGCGGAAAAGAAATAGAATTGAGCGACGATACATACAATAGTTAAAGCGTAGATGTTGAAAAGGAATACAAAAAATCAAAAACACTTTCCTCTTTAGGCAAATTGAGCTTCTTTTTTAATCGATGTACAGTGACATGTAGGCTACTTTGAGTAATATTTAATATTTGACCAATTTCTTTGTAGGTTAGATTCATTTTAAGAAAAGCACAAAGGCGTAACTCATTCAGCGAAAGGTTATAATTGTCTTTAAGATTTTCGATAAACTTTGGATGTACTTCTTCAAAATGTACAAAAAAGGTATCCCACATTTTATTCAGTTCTAGCGTGTCACTAATAAGGTATTGTGTGTCTTTTATAGTATTTTTATCACCTTCAGAGCTGATTTTTTCTGATAGTTTATTTAATAATTCACCAATCTTGAGTAGCAAATCGTTCTTGATAGCAAGATTTGCAGAAGAAGCTGTAATTCGTCTACTTAAAGAGTCTTTTTGTTCTACAGCATAATTCAAATTTTTGGTAAGTTTCTCTTGTTTTTTGCGTAATATATTTAATCTTTTTTTGTACCTGAGATAGAAAATATACGAACAGATTAATACAATAATTGCTAAGAAAATAGATCCAAATACTATTTTATTTTTCTTACTAAGTTTTTTCAAGAACCCTTTCTCTTTTTCGAGTAGTTGGCTTTTTTCGTTATTTAATAAAACTTCAGTAGTCTTGGGTATATTTTTTAGTTTATTTATACTATCTCTTAAAAGTTGAGCTTTTTTAAAATGTCTAAGGGATAATAGTGAGTCTCCTTTTTTTTCTAATGCTTTAGATTTAATATCATTAGCGAGCATTTCTAATTCTAAATTCTGAAGTATGCCAGACTCAGATACGTTTAGTACTTTATTGACATATAAAAGTGTGCTATCAGGTTGAGAAGTTAGATAATAATTTTCCGCAATCTGAATGTAAATTGAAGACAAGGAGTTAGTTTTACTAGCAATTTCTTGCTTACTCTTTTCGATAAAGCTCAGCGCTTTTTTATAATAGAATAGCGCTTCGTCATATAGTCTCATGTCCTTATATACTTCTCCTGTGAGCATAGATACCTGAGAAAGAGAATTTAAATTCTTTTTATCGAACTCTTTATAAGCTTTTGTGTAACTTAGTAATGCTTTCTCATAATTATTTTTATAATTATGATTTATATATCCTAACTTAACCAAGGATGCACTCTTTAAATCATAGTGATCCGGCATTTCTGTCTTTGTGAAAATATCATAAGCCCTTTGATGGTAAGCCAAGGATGAGTCTACGAATTTTAGATTAAGGTAAATATCTCCCATTCGAGCATAAGCTTGACCTAATTCTATAAGTTTGTCTTCTTCAAGACTCATACTTTTAAGTAAATTAATATTTGCTAGGGCATATTTTACTGATGAAGAATAATCTTTTGAACGTGAATAAAAAATACTTAAATTATTTAGTGCCCCACTTATTTTAATTGAGTCCTTGAGGTCTCTAGAAATTTCTAACTCAGACTTTTGAAACTCTATTGCCTTTTCTAAGTTTTTGGTGCCTCCTTTTAGAAAGTATAGTATAGCTTTTAGCTTGAATATGTTTGCCGTCCATTTAGCATTTTTATAAGAAACATTGAGTTGTGCTGCTTTCTCAAGAAATAGTTCAGCTTTATTTTGATCAGAATTACGATAGTATTTTACAGAATCAATTAATTGCTGAAAGTGAATAGAGTCTTTCTTAAAATTTTGTTTTTTTGAGTATTGCTGTGAGAAGGAGTAGTAGCACAGCATTACATGCATAATTAGAATAAAATAGCATTTCATTGGACATATAGATTTTTTTGAAAGCATGTATTATAAAAATCTTCTTTGAATAATTCACAAATTTTCATAATTGCTGAACTGAGCCTGTTTTCTTAAAATTTACCTAAAACCGTAATTTAGTAATATTTTTCGGATTTGACTTTTAGGAAGCAACAAGTACTTTACGATTAATTCTGAATTAAAATAGATGCACAAAAAAACCCGTTTTGAAATTTTCAAAACGGGTTTTTTCTATATCATACTCAGCTTGTCAAAAGTTTTTTCAAAAACAAGCCAAATTACTTCGCTGTCGTTGCGCGATCTAACTACATCATTCCTGGCATACCTCCGCCCATTGGTGGCATTCCGCCACCGCCAGCAGGAGCTTCTTCCTTGATGTCAGTCAATGCACATTCTGTAGTCAAGATCATACCTGATACTGAAGCAGCATTTTCAAGAGCGATGCGCGTCACTTTTTTAGGATCGATGATCCCTGCTTTAAGCATATCTACGTACTCTTCAGATTTTGCATCGTAACCAAAATTGTCTTTACCTTCAAGAACTTTGGCAATTACTACAGATCCTTCTCCACCAGCGTTTTCAACGATAGTTCTTAGCGGAGCTTCAATAGCACGATTTACAATCTGTACGCCAGTAGCCTCGTCTGCATTTTCTGTTTTAATTTTATCTAATGCTGCTTTTGCTCTTACTAAGGCAACACCACCACCAGCAACGATACCTTCTTCTACAGCTGCACGAGTTGCATGAAGTGCGTCATCTACACGGTCTTTCTTTTCTTTCATTTCAACTTCAGAAGCAGCACCAACATATAATACAGCTACACCACCTGCAAGCTTAGCTAAACGTTCCTGTAATTTTTCTTTGTCATAGTCAGAAGTAGTAGTTTCGATCTGTACTTTGATCTCATTAACTCTAGCTTTGATTAATTTTTCATCTCCAGCACCGTTTACTACTGTCGTATTATCTTTATCGATCGCTACTTTTTCTGCAGTACCTAAATCTTCAATAGTAGCTTTTTCAAGAGTGAAACCTCTTTCCTCAGAGATTACCGTACCTCCTGTAAGAATGGCAAGGTCTTCTAACATTGCTTTACGTCTATCTCCAAATCCCGGAGCTTTAACAGCAGCAATTTTTAAGGCACCACGTAACTTGTTTACCACTAATGTAGCCAAAGCTTCTCCATCAACATCCTCTGCAATAATTAAAAGAGGTTTTCCTGTCTGTGCAACTGGTTCTAAAATTGGCAATAAATCTTTCATTGCAGAGATCTTCTTGTCATATAATAAAATATATGGATTTTCAAGATCTGCCGTCATTTTTTCACTATTTGTAACAAAATAGGGAGAAAGATATCCTCTGTCAAATTGCATACCTTCTACGATATCAACAGTAGTATCTGTTCCTTTTGCTTCTTCTACAGTAATCACTCCTTCTTTTCCTACCTTCCCGAAAGCTTGTGCAATAAGGTCCCCAATAGTTTCGTCGTTGTTAGCAGAAATGGCTGCTACTTGCTTGATTTTATCAGAAGAATCACCTACTTCTTCGGTTTGTTTTTCTAAATCTTTCGTAATTGCCTCTACTGCTTTATCGATACCTCTTTTAAGGTCCATTGGGTTAGCACCTGCGGCAACATTCTTAAGGCCTTCTTTTACAATAGCTTGTGCTAGTACAGTTGCAGTAGTCGTTCCATCACCTGCAAGATCATTAGTTTTTGAAGCTACTTCTTTAACCATTTGCGCACCCATATTTTCAAGAGCGTCTTCTAATTCTACTTCTTTAGCAACAGTAACACCATCTTTGGTTACCTGCGGAGCGCCAAAGGATTTGCTAATAATTACATTTCTTCCTTTAGGTCCAAGAGTTACTTTTACTGCATTGGCTAATGCATCTACACCACGTTTAATACCGTCACGTGCTTCTATGTCAAATTTTATATCTTTTGCCATAATATTTATGATTTTGAAAATTTAAATCCCAAACAGAAAAGTTTTGCGGGATTTGTGATTTGTGTTTTTGAATTGATTTTGCTTAAACAATTGCAAGGATATCGTCCTCACGCATGATTAAATAATCTTTTCCATCTAATTTTAGTTCGGTGCCAGAATATTTTCCGTAGAGAACAGTGTCACCAACCTTTACGGTCATTTCATGATCCTTTTTACCGCTACCAACCGCAGCTACTTTACCTTTTTGTTGTTTTTCCTGAGCAGAGTCAGGGATGTATAATCCAGATGCTGTTTGTGTTTCAGCAGGAAGTGGTTCTACAACCACACGGTCTGAAAGAGGTTTAATGTTTAATCCCATTATGATTAGTTTTTATTATAAAATTAAAATGAAATATTTGATGCTGTATATTTCAGAAATTGTGCCAGTAGCATGATCCTGACAAATTGAAACAAAAAATGTCGACTGTATGACAAGTCGACATTTTTGTAGTTATTTTTTTACAAGATATTATTCTTGAGTGTCATCTTCTGTAGCCGGAGTCGCAGGAGCTTCTAGTTGAACGTCTTCAGTATTTACCTTAGAATCCTGAGCGGGACCTTCATTCATTAAATCAATATTAGATAATAAGATCAGTACCAATAATAATGTAGCTAGAGTCCAGGTGCTTTTATCTAAAAAGTCTGTCGTCTTTTTTACACCACCAAGTTGTTGTGTTCCGCCACCTCCAAAAGAAGAAGATAAACCACCTCCTTTAGGATTCTGTACCATAATAACTACCACGAGTAGAAATGATACGATAACGATTAATATTAAAAAGATTGAAAACGTTGTCATTATATTATAATTTATTTTCTTGTAATTTCTTTATTGCTCGAATTTGGTCTGCAAAGAAACCACTTTTTTCGGGATTTTTCAAAATTAATATGTTATAAGCTTGAATTGCTTTTTTATAGTTTTTTTGTGCAAGATATACTCTAGCCAAGGTTTCTGTCATTAGCTCATCGTTGGGGGCCATATTTTCCTTAGCAAGATTACGTTTGGGAGCGTTTTTTGATACCGGTTGAATCTTGGGATTATTAGCGATAAATTCGTCTATAAGTTCAAATTTATCCTTCTTATGAAGGGGTTTTTGTGTATCTTTTTCTTCTGTGTCTTGAGAGGAAATATTGATTTCCTTAATGTTTTCTTCATCAAGGGGTGTTACCGAAGTTAGTTTTAACCACTCTGCGAAAGAATGTGTTTCTTTCTTGTCAAAATCCAGGGGCTGATCTATTTGTAAAGTTTCCTCTGGAGTTTTATTTTGATTTTGAGGCTCTTGTTGATCTTTTTCTTGATCTGGTGTAATAGATTTTTCTGCAATTATAACCTGTTTTCGAGTGCTTTCTTCTCTTCTTGTAGCAAATAGTGCAGGATCGAGCACATCTTCCGCCTCTTCCATCTTCATCCTGACAGCATCATCCATAGGTATTCTGGGTAATGCCTTTATTTCTTGTGGATCAATAACACTGATATCTGATTTGCTTTTTATTTTAATGTCTTTTGTGTCAGTATTGTCTCTGAATAAGTCTGAGGTTATAAAATCAAATAAGACACTCCTGTCTGTTGTGTAAGCAGCTGTAGTTTTTAGCTCTTGATTATATCTAAAACTTTTCTGATTCTTGAGAGCTTTTAATAGTAAAGGTCTTACAGATTGAAAATAAGGAAACTCACGAGAAATTTTCCCCAAGGAGTTTACCTGCTCTTTAGTAAGCGTGGTAGGGTGTTGAAGCAGATGTGTAAGTTCTTTGGTATTCAATTTTAAAATATAAATGGTTTATGCTACCAACGAGCTAACGTTGCATTAAACATATCTTGTGTAATTCGTTCAAAAATAACTTGTAACGCCTCATCTCTTATATTATTTTCTGATGCAGACGCCGGATAATCAAAGAAAAAAGAGAAACGCTGTTCTAAGTCTAGAGATGGATCCTTGGCGTCATAAAATCTCATATTCACCGCTATCGTCAAACGATTTTGGGCAGCTGTGATGTCTGATGTAGCAGTATTGGGAGCTACATAATCTTGCACAATTTCTCCTTCATAAACAATATCTCCACCAGAGGTGGTTAAGTTTAGATTAGTTTGATTCAAGATCAAATCTTGTAATTGATTCGTAAATCTTTGATCTATGCCGGGAAAAATTCTTGGAGCTTGATTTTGGAAAAAATTTACCTGAAATGTCTTAACGTCTGGAGAAATGTTGGTCCCGCTAAAAGAATACACGCCGCATCCTTGAATTAATACCAGTGTAAAAATACTAACTACAATATGTTTTATACTACTCATCAATTTTTTATAAATTTCGATAATTCCATTTTTCTCAAACCTCAAACCTCAAACCTATTACAGGTCATATTGTTTGATTTTTCTGTAAAGGGTACGTTCGCTTATTCCCAATTCTTCTGCAGCTGCTTTACGTTTTCCTCGATGACGCTCTAATGATTTTTTGATCAATTCGAGTTCTTTATCATGCAAAGATAATGTCTCTTCTTCTTCGATTTCTTCGGCAAAATGATATTTATCCTCTTCTTTTGACGGAGTAGAAGGAGGAGGTATTTGTAAAACCTCGGCAGGTGCGGTAGGTTCTTCAAAGCGAACTTCTTCTTGCTCATCTTCCCTATAGATCTTCCTGATCAATCCTTCATTATCCTTTTGTACTTGCTGCATATTACCACTTTGCATTAACTCCATAGTTAACTTTTTGAGGTCATTAAGATCACTTTTCATATCGAAAAGTACTTTGTATAAAATCTCTCTTTCGTTACTAAAATCGCTTTCTTTTTTACTTGAAGAAATTACAGCGGGCAAGTTACTTCCTATATTAGGTAAATAGCCATGCAAGCTAGTAGCCGATATAGTTCTCTCTTGTTCAAGGACCGAAATTTGTTCTGCAATGTTGCGTAATTGTCTAATATTACCGCTCCAGTGATATTTTTCCAGCAAGCTAACTGCATCATCTGTTAAGCGAATGGTTGGCATTTTATATTTTGTAGCAAAATCTGAAGCAAATTTTCTAAATAACAGATGAATATCTCCTTTACGTTCTCTAAGTGGAGGCAGAAGGATTTCTACGGTACTTAAACGATAATACAGATCTTCTCTGAACCTTTCTTTTTTAATAGCTTCAAACATATTTACGTTTGTTGCGGCTACAATACGAACATCTGTTTTTTGCACCTTTGAAGACCCAACTTTGATGAATTCGCCATTTTCAAGAACTCTTAATAAGCGTACTTGCGTAGTTAGGGGAAGTTCTCCTACTTCGTCAAGAAATATGGTGCCACCACTTGCAACTTCAAAATATCCACTACGAGTTTGTGTAGCTCCGGTGAATGCTCCTTTTTCGTGACCAAAAAGCTCACTATCAATTGTTCCTTCTGGTATGGCACCACAGTTTACAGCAATATATTTTCCGTGCTTACGATGAGATAAAGAGTGAATAATTTTAGGGATACTTTCTTTTCCCACTCCACTTTCTCCAGTTACCAGTACCGAAATATCTGTGGGAGCAACCTGAATGGCTTTTTCTACCGCACGATTAAGTTTTGGATCGTTTCCTATAATTCCAAATCGTTGTTTTATGGCCTGAACTGATTCCATGTATAAAAACTATAATTAGTTTGATTTCAATTATTTTCTGAATACCCCACAGCTTCTCCTAGCAAGGTGGCACTCGTGCAATCATCAATACGAACCATGACAAAATCTCCTATTTTATAAGCCCCTTTCGGAAAAACTGCTACGGTATTTTGAGTGGTTCTTCCGCTCCAATGGGCATCAGATTTTTTTGATTCTTTTTCGATCAGAACCTCTAATGTTTGTCCAATAAAGGCACGATGTCGATACTCGCTATGCTTACGTTGTAGCCCAATAATCTCTGCAAGGCGTCTTTTCTTAACTTCCTCAGGAACATCATCCTCCATTTTACGTTCGGCTAGTGTTCCTGGTCTTTCAGAATAGGCAAACATGAAGCCGTAATCGTATTTTACATATTTCATTAGAGATAAAGTATCCTGATGGTCTTCTTCAGTTTCTGTAGGGAATCCTGTAATGATGTCTTGCGATATCGCACACTCTGGAATCATTTTTTTAATATTATCTATCAAATCAAAGTATTCTTGGCGCGTATGCAATCGGTTCATCTCTTTTAGAATACGATCACTTCCACTTTGTATGGGCAGGTGAATGTATTTACATATGTTTTTGTGCTTCGCCATAACTTCAATCACATCCAAGGTCATGTCTTGTGGGTTTGATGTAGTAAAACGCAATCTAAGTTTCGGGTGTTTTTCAGCAACCATATCCAATAGTTTAGCAAAATTTACCGAGGTTGCTTTCTGGAAGTCAGAAGCTTTATTGAAATCTTTCTTAAGTCCACCGCCATACCATAAATAACTATCTACATTTTGTCCTAATAGTGTGACTTCTTTGAAATTCTGAGTTGCTAATTCATCAATTTCTTGCAGAATACTTTGGGGGTCACGACTTCGTTCTCTTCCTCTGGTAAAAGGGACTACGCAAAAAGTGCACATATTGTCGCAACCTCTGGTAATCGATACAAAAGCAGAAACGCCATTACTTTGCAAACGTACGGGTGAAATGTCGCCATACGTTTCTTCTTTAGACAGAATTACATTAACTGCATTACGTCCGGCATCCACTTCTTCAATTAAATTAGGAAGGTCTTTATATGCATCGGGGCCAACAACCAAGTCTACTATTTTTTCTTCTTCCAGGAATTTACTTTTTAAACGTTCTGCCATACAACCCAGAACACCCACTTTCATTCCTGGATTGATTTTTTTTACAGCGTTATATTTCTCTAGACGTTTTCTAACGGTTTGCTCGGCTTTTTCTCGAATAGAACACGTATTGACCAATACCAGGTCGGCATCTTCAAGGTTTTGGGTGGTATTGAAACCTTCTTTGGCCAAAATGGAAGCTACTATTTCACTATCGCTAAAATTCATCTGACAACCATAACTTTCTATAAAAAGCTTACGATTGTTCCCTCGCTTCTGATCAAGAACGAGTGGTTGTCCTTGTATGTTTTCATCAATAATCTTCTCCATAAAAAAATAATTCATTAACCATTGGGGTCAATTAATGTGCAAAGATACCTTTTAATACGATTTGTGACAAAGTGTCAGGGTTTTATTTTTTAAAAAATCTATATTTGATCTTTTACAACCAATAAATGTAATGATATGACGTCAAATAAACTCTTTGAAAGAATAGAAAAAAGTACTTCCTTGGATTTTGGAGATGTGTTTAGTAAAAGTTTTGAACTTTTTAAAAAAGTATGGGTTCAGGGATTCGTCCACTTATTAATATCCCTACTGGTAATGCTCCCATTGTTTTTTGCTATGTATATTCCTCTTTTTGCTATCATAGGTATCGATGGATTTGAACAAAACTATAATGGATATGATGATTTTCCCAAAGAAGAACTATCTATAGGTTTAATGATCTTATTTATTATTTTGGTTATCGTAATCACTATGATTGCTGCCGCTCTTCAGTTTGCAATTACGGCTCATTTTTACAGGGTTTGTAAACAAGTTGATCACGGTCTTCCAGAAACCTCTTCGTATTTTATGTTCTTAAAAGGTAAATATATAGGAAAAGTATTTACTATTGCAATTGCTTCTTTTGGAATCGCTTTATTAGCAGCATTATTATGTTATCTTCCAATTTTTTATGTAATGGTTCCGCTTCAGTTATTAGGAGTGATGTTTGCATTTAATCCCGACGTTAATACTTCAGATCTGATTAAGGCTAGCTTCAAATTAGGTAATAAAATTTGGTTAGTTGCTTTTGGGCTAATACTTATTTCCTCAATTTTATCTCAATTAGTTGGGACCTTGTTGTGTTTTGTAGGGATATTCCTTACGGCTTCTTTTGTACACATGCCCGTGTATCATATGTATAAGGACACCATTGGTTTTGAAGATGATGGAACCGAAAAAGACCCTACACTATTTGTAAAATAAAAATCAAAAAACCTGTCCAGAGACAGGTTTTTTTTAAAGTAATTTTTTAATAAAGAATCTGGATATCATTTTTTTGATATACTTTTGTGGTCAGAAATTAAAGGACTATGGCTAAGAATTTAGTGATTGTAGAGTCACCTGCAAAGGCAAAAACAATAGAAAAATTTCTTGGAAAAGATTACACAGTTGCATCCAGTTTTGGGCACATCGCAGATTTACCTTCAAAAGAATTAGGAGTTGATGTCGATGGTGATTTTAAACCAAAATATATTGTCTCTAAAGATAAAAAGGATGTTGTAAAAAAACTGAAAGATCTTTCTAAGAATGCAGAGATGGTATGGCTCGCAAGTGATGAGGATCGAGAGGGAGAAGCCATCGCATGGCACCTTGCCGAAACCTTAAAACTTGATAAAAATAAAACAAAAAGAATTGTTTTTCATGAGATTACCAAAAATGCAATTCTTAAAGCAATAGAAAATCCGCGTACTATCGATTATAACCTCGTAAATGCGCAACAGGCTAGGCGTGTTTTGGATCGGCTGGTTGGATATGAGCTATCCCCTGTGCTTTGGCGTAAAGTAAAAGGAGGGTTGTCTGCAGGTAGAGTACAATCGGTTTCTGTACGATTAATTGTAGAGAGAGAAAGAGAGATAATCAATTTTAAACCCGAAGCTTCCTATAGGATTGATGCCGAATTTTCTAACGAAGCTGGTAAGTCCTTTAAGGCAAAGCTTCCTAAAAATTTTAAGACCAGAGAAGAGGCTGAATCCTTTTTGAATAAAAATATAGGTGCAAACTTTAAAGTTGCAGATCTTTCTACGAAACCTGCAAAAAAGTTACCGGCGCCACCATTTACAACCTCAACACTGCAACAAGAGGCTTCTAGAAAATTATATTTCTCTGTAAGTAAGACCATGACAATGGCGCAACGGTTATATGAGGCCGGGTTGATCACTTATATGAGAACCGATAGTGTTAACCTGTCTTTAGAAGCTCAAAACGGAGCAAAGGCTGAAATTATCTCTGCCTACGGAGAAGATTTTAGTAATCCCAGGCAATATAAAGGTAAGTCAAAAGGTGCGCAAGAAGCTCACGAAGCAATACGACCGACAGATTTTTCCAGGCATTCTGTAAATGTAGATTACGACCAGCAGCGATTATACGAGTTGATCTGGAAACGAGCTATTGCTTCACAAATGAGTGACGCAAGATTAGAAAGAACCAATGTCAAAATTGATGCGAATACGCATAATGATCAATTCACGGCAAGTGGCGAAGTAATCAAATTTGAAGGGTTTTTAAAAGTATATCTAGAAGGGAACGATGATGAAGATGAAGAGCAAGAGGGAATCCTTCCTGCGATGAAAGTAAATGAAACCCTATTTAATAAATATATTACCGCCACAGAAAGATTTACCAGGCCTCCAAGCCGTTACACAGAAGCTTCTTTGGTTAAAAAACTTGAAGAATTGGGTATTGGTCGCCCTTCAACATATGCACCAACCATTTCAACCATTCAAAATAGAAATTACGTAGAAAAAGGAGCTAAAGAAGGTGAGGTTCGTAATTACATCCAGATGACACTTTCGGGAGATTCGGTACACGAGAAAAAACTTTCCGAAAAGGTAGGAAGTGACAAAGGAAAACTAATCCCAACAGATGTAGGAATGGTAGTTAATGATTTTCTCGTAAATCATTTTTCTTCAATCCTGGATTATAATTTTACTGCAAAAGTAGAGCAAGATTTTGATGAAATCGCTGAAGGTCAGGAAGATTGGACAAATGTAATGAGAGAGTTCTATGAAGAATTTCATCCAAGAGTAGAAGATGTGGCGCAAAATGCAGAACGAGAAGTGGGTGAACGTATTCTTGGAGAAGATCCTTCAACAGGTAAAGTCGTGAGTGTACGCTTGGGTAAATTTGGTCCAATGGTACAGATAGGAACTGCAGATGATGAAGATAAACCTAAATTTGCAAGTCTGCCTCCAGGCCAAACATTAAGCAGTATTTCTTTTGAAGAGGCTATGAATTTATTTCAGTTGCCGAAAGAATTAGGTGAATATAAAGGAGAGACCATCGTAGTGAATAATGGTCGTTTTGGACCCTATGTTCGATTTGCAGAAAAGTTTGTTTCGCTTGAAAAAGGCGAGGATCCACTTAATATTACTCTGGATAGAGCGATCGAGTTGATCGATGCTAAAGAAAAAGCCGATGCTCCTATATATATGTATGAAAATCTTCCGGTTCAAAAAGGAAAAGGTAGATTTGGTCCATTTATTAAATGGAACAACATGTTTATCAATGTGAATAAGAAATATGATTTCGATAATTTATCAGAAAATGATATCGTTACATTGATAGAGGAGAAGAAACAAAAGGAAATTGATAAAGTTATCCATAATTGGGAAGAAGAAGGTATTCGAGTAGAAAAAGCAAGATGGGGTAGGAGCAATATTTTAAAAGGTAAAATTAAAATTGAATTACCGAAAACTGTTGATGCCTCCAAATTAACTTTAGAAAAGGTAAAGGATCTTATCGAGAAAAACGCTCCTAAGAAAAAAACTGCTAAAAAGAAAAATACAACCAAAAAGAAGTAATACATGTCTTTCGAATTTCTTGTTCCAGTTAGTGATTTGGTTGCCGCACATACTAAATTGCTTTCAGATCATTCATTGGGGAAACAAATTAAAATTCATACGGCAGATAATGGGGTTCCTGATCTAAAAAAAACTGATATTGCAATTCTAGGGATTCAGGAAAATAGAAATGATGTTAATTTTCTAGGAGAGAAATTGAGTTTTGATACTATACGAAAGTCCTTATACGAGCTTTATCCGGGAAACTGGGATGTAAACATCGCTGATCTTGGTGATATTAATCCCGGTAACGAAGTAAGCGATACTTATTATTTGGTTCAGGAAGTATTGTCGGCATTACTACAAAAAAAAATTATCCCGGTTATAATAGGAGGAAGTCAAGACCTCGTATATGCTCAATACAGATCTTTTGATATTTTAGAGCGAATGGTCAACCTTGCTAATGTAGATAGTAAATTTGATTTGGGAAATTCTTCAGAACCCATTACTAATACTTCTTTTATAGGTAAAATTATTGTCGAACAACCATATAATCTTTTTAATTATAGTAATATAGGATATCAAACCTATTTCAATGCTCAAGAAGAGATCGACCTCATAGAAAAATTATATTTTGATGCCTATCGTTTGGGAGAGGTTATTTCAGATGTGACTATAGTAGAGCCTATCATGAGAGATGCAGATATTGTTTCAGTTGATTTGGGGGTTATGAATTCTAATAGTATGAATGGCGTTACTTCTTCTCCTAATGGTTTTGACGGAAGAGAAATTTGTACTATCTCTAGATATGCAGGAATTAGTGATAGAGTGAAAAGTTTTGGAATTTACGAGTTTAAGAATTTCAAGAATGAAGAGATGACATCGATGCTAATTGCCCAAATCATCTGGTATTTTATAGAGGGATTTAATTATAGGTCTAACGAACTAGACATAAAGAATCAAAAAAGTACCTTACATTATAATGTACCCATCGATGATGAAATTTTGTCTTTTTACAAGAGTGCAAAAACCGGAAGATGGTGGATAGAAATACCTTTTCTTTCATCTGGTAATAATAAATTGGAAAGACATACGTTATTACCTTGCACATACAGCGATTATGAGCGTGCTTGTAATCAAGAAATACCTGAAAGATGGTATAAGGCAAAACGAAAAAACGAAGTTTAACATTTTTATTAGGCTGATTTAAGGTTTTTTTTAGAAAAAAATTGTTTTTCTGGAAATAAATAAATAGGTTTACGTCCTTAAATCTAGAAGATCTTAACCTAAAACACGTTATGAAGAAATTTGTATCACTCTTTGCTATTTTAGCAATGCTCTATAGTTGTGGTGGTGGAAGCCGCGGAGAACTAGTAGGAGCACAAGGAAAAAAATGGCACCCACAGAAACCATATGGAATGGCACTCATCCCCGGAGGATCATTTATCATGGGTAAATCTGATGATGACAAAGCGGCGCTGGCAAATGCACCAACGAAAATGGTTACTGTTCGTTCATTCTACATGGACGAGACCGAAATCACTAACAGTGAGTATAGACAATTTGTAAATTGGGTTCGAGATTCTACAATCCGAATGAGACTTGCTATTATGGCCGACGAACTAGGTAAAACACCTGGTGATGATGGTATTGGAGAGTATGCATTCTTAGATGCCGATACCGAAAATATGACGGTATACGAAAAATATATGTACGATAACTACAGTGGTACAGGAACCACTGGTTATGAAGGTCGAGGACTTAATAAGGATATTGATATCGAATGGGATATTGAAGATTATCCAGATGAGTTCTATGCGGAAGTTATGGATACTATGTATGTTCCTTTGGAAGAATCATACAATGGAAGACGCACTTTAGATGTAAGTAAGTTTAAATTTAGATTTACTTGGATGGATATTCAGGCAGCAGCGCGTGCTAGAAAAGGAGGAAGAAAAGATTTTGTAAAAGAAGAAGTAATAGAAGTGTATCCAGATACAACAGTTTGGATTAAAGATTTTAGTTACTCGTATAACGAGCCTATGCATAATGATTATTTCTGGCATAGTGCTTATGATGATTATCCGGTAGTAGGTGTGTCTTGGGAGCAAGCAAAAGCCTTCTGTCGTTGGAGAACCATTGAAAAAAATACCTTTCAAAAGAGGAAAGGAAAAGAATTCGTAAACTATTTTAGACTACCTACAGAAGCAGAATGGGAGTATGCGGCTAGAGGAGGTCTCGAATCGGCTACATACCCATGGGGAGGTCCTTATGCTTTGAACGATAGAGGTTGTTTCCTTGCGAATTTTAAACCTCTTAGAGGAAACTATGCAGCAGATAATTTCTTATATACTGTAGAAGCCAGAACATTTGATCCTAATGATTATAACCTGTACAACATGGCAGGAAATGTTTCTGAGTGGGTACAGTCCTCTTATGATCCATCAGCATACGAATACGTATCATCAATGAACCCAAATGTTAACGATGATGAAAATAAACGTAAAGTAGTGCGCGGAGGATCATGGAAAGATGTTGCTTATTTCCTACAGGTAAGTACCAGAGATTACGAATACGCTGATTCTGCGAGAAGTTATATCGGATTTAGAACGGTTCAGGACTATATGGGTACTGACGTGACTGGAGAAGATAATACTGTGAATCAAAAATAAGTCCCAAAATTCTATCAACTTAATTACTAACCCTTTTTTAACATTTAGATTTAAAAAAAACAAAACAAATTTATTATGGCAAATTCAAAAGCAAGCAAAAAATTAATGAACATGGTATACGGTCTAGGAGCGGCCGTAGTAATATTAGGTGCACTTTTTAAAATTATGCACTGGCCATTTGGTAATCAAATGCTTATTATTGGTCTTATTACAGAAGCATTTGTATTTACTGTTTCTGCATTCGAACCTGTAGATGACGAATTAGACTGGTCTCTTGTATATCCTGAATTAGCAGGAGGAAACAAAAGAGATAAGAAAGATATGACTCCAGACGGTATGTTGTCTAAAAAATTAGACGAGATGCTTAAAGAAGCTAGAGTAGATTCTAGCCTTATGAGTAGTTTAGGTGAAAGTATCCGTAACTTCGAAGGAGCGGCTAAAAACATTTCTCCTACAGTAGATGCTATTCAAGGTACTAAAAAATATAGTGAAGAAATGGCTAGTGCTGCTTCTCACCTAGAATCTTTAAATAGCTTGTACAAAGTACAGCTAGAGTCTTCTGCACGTCAGGCTGAAGCTAACCAGGCTATCGCCGATAATGCAGCAAAACTTCAAGATCAAATGGCAAGCCTTGCTAGTAACCTTTCTTCTCTTAACGGAGTATATGGTGGTATGTTAACTGCAATGAACAGAAGTTAACAGTATTTAGAAGTATTATTATAATAACTACCAAAATTTAAGAAGAATGGCAGGAGGAAAATTATCCCCAAGGCAGAAGATGATTAACCTGATGTATCTGGTTTTCATCGCAATGATGGCATTAAATATGTCTAAAGAGGTACTATCAGCATTCGGTTTGATGAATGAAAAATTAACCGAATCTAATGCAATCTCTACAGAAAGAAATAACTCGTTTATGGCTGGTTTGGCTGAAAAAGTTAATGAACAGCCAGAAAAATACACTCCATTAAAGGAAAAAGCAGATCAGATTAGTGCTTTTTCAAATGAGTTTAATACATATATCGAGCAACTTAAAACAGAATTAACTTCTGATTTAAGTGATCCTACAGATTATGAAACTATGGATAAGTCATTGGCTTTGGACCAGAAGTTTTTTGAAGGAGGAAAAGTTACAGCAGAAGCTCAAGAATTTCTAGATAATGTTGAAAAATATCGTGATGGTGTTGCTTCGGTTATTAAAGAAGTAAAAGAAGTGGATGAGTCTGTAGCTAATGATGTTTTAAAAACATTTGCTACCGCAGATGTAAAGGATCGTTCAGGAGTAAACAAAAAATGGTTAAACTATAGTTTTGAAGGTTTTCCATTAGTAGCTTCTCTTACAAAGCTTACTCAAATGCAAGCTGACGTTAAGACTACTGAAAGCAAAGTGCTTTCTGCATTATTAGCAGGACAACAGGCTTCAGAGCTTTCGTTTAGTAACTACGAAGCAATCGTAGTAGCTGATAAAACAGCTTTCTTTAGTGGCGAGAAGTTTAAAGGTAGAATCGTTCTTGGACGTTTTGACGCAACCTTAAAGCCAACCAAAGTTATGGTTAATGGCAAAGAGCAAACCAAAGTTCAGAACGGACAGATCATGCTTGATTTCCCAGCGGGTAATGTTGGAGAAAGAGATGTAGCTGGAGAACTTGAGTTTAAAGAAGGAGATTCTATAGTAAAGATTCCTATTAAGAGTTCTTATACTGTTATCCCTCGACCAAATTCTGCGGTAATATCGGCAGATAAAATGAATGTCGTATATCGTGGTGTAAATAATCCAATGACAATTTCTATTCCTGGTGTTCCTAACGTAAATGCTAGTGCTCCCGGATTAAGAAAAGCTGGTGGTGCTGGTAAATACATGATGAATGTTACTACGGTAAAAGCTCGTGAAGTTAGTATCAAAGTGAGTGGTAAACTTGCTAACGGTACTACGGTAAGTGATAGTAAGAAATTTAGAATCAAGGATATTCCTAGACCAGTTGGTACTGTAAGAGGTGAGGACGGATCTATCAAGATGGCAAGAAATGCATTAGAGATTTCTTCTATTGGGGCAATATTACCTGATTTTGATTTTGATATTAAATTAAAGGTTACAGGATTTAAATTTAAAGTAGAAGGTCAGCCTACTGTTAGCATTCGAGGAGGAAGATTAGATTCTAAAGCTAAATCTGCTTTACGTAAGGCTAAAAGAGGTTCTTCTGTACAAATAATTGATATAAAAGCACAGTTAACTACAAATGCAGGATATAAGCTGAAGAAAATATCTCCGGTAATTGTTGAGTTAACAAATTAAAAAACTTAATTAGTTATGAATTTGAGAAATTTTGTATTAACCGTTTTAGGTCTTTTCGTTTCTATAATTTCATACGGCCAAATCAACGTACTAAACGCTGATCAGCCCAGTGATATTGGAAAGAAAACGCAAGATCAAATCCTATACGATAATGATCACCCGCTAGAGTATGCCTATGTAGATAAGCGTGACGTATTGTGGGCAAAGACTACTTGGGAGACTATCGATCTAGATGAGCGTATAAATTTCCCATTGTATTACCCTATTGATACTAATAATATTGGAGTGAACCGTAGGTCATTATATGATGTGCTGGTATCGAATATTAAAAGCGGTAAGATCAAAAATATTTATTCAGATTCATATTTTACCGAAACACGTACTTTTCAGGATCTAGAATCTACAATGTCTAAGATAGATACTACAGATTTAGGATATGAGCAATACAATGCCGGTGAAACTGTTGATCCGCAATATATCAATAGAAGAGATATTACTTCAGCAGATATTGCAGAATATAAAATCAGAGGATATTGGTATTTTGATAAGCGTCAAGGAGAACTAAGATACAGAATGTTGGGATTAGCACCTGTTGCTCCAGATGTTAACTTTATTGATGATGATGAGCCTGATATGGTAGCTCTTTTCTGGGTTTGGTATCCAGATGTAAGAGAGATTCTTCATAATGCATCTGCGTTTAACAGAAGAAATACATCAATGCCTTTTACGTTGGATCATATTCTCAACGCAAGACGCTTTAATTCTGTTATTTATAAGGAAGATAATGAACAAGGTGACCGTTCTATTACAGATTATATCGTAGATAATGCCTTGATGCAACTTCTGGAAAGTGAACGAATTAAAGAAAGTATTCGAAATTTTGAAATGGATATGTGGAGTTACTAATTTCCAAGATACTCTATAAATAATATGTAAAACGCTCAATGAAAGTTGAGCGTTTTATTATTTTTGGGACATGTTAGATTATATTGTTGTTGGATATGGATTAGCTGGATTGTCTTTTGTTGAACAACTAGAGCTTAATAATAAATCTTTCTGTGTTTTTGAGAACTACTCTCAAAAATCATCCAGGGTGGCAGGTGGGCTTTTTAACCCTGTAATCTTGAAACGTTTCACGCCGGCTTGGAGTGCTCAAGAACAACTCGAAAAATCTATTCCTTTTTATCGAAATATCGAGACCAAATTGCAGGAATCATTGGTAATTGATCTTCCAATATTACGCAGATTCAATTCAATTGAAGAACAAAACACATGGTTTGAAGCATGTGACAAACCTATTCTGAATCAATTTCTCTCTACAAAATTACTTAAGAATAGTAATTTAGCTTTAGATATTCCTTATAGCTACGGAAAAGTAAAGCATACTGGAAGAATTGACATCAAAGGAATGCTTTCTGCTTATTTAAGATATCTCGATCAAAAGAAATGTTTGGTCAATGAATCCTTTGAGTATAATGAATTAATTATCAATGAAGACTTCGTGGCTTATAACGGTCTGAAAGCCAAAAATATCATTTTTACTGAAGGTTTTGGTATTAAGAACAATCCATTATTCAATTATTTGCCGGTAGTTGGAAATAAAGGGGAATATATTATCATTAAGTCTGAAGCATTGCAATTAGAAGAAGCCGTAAAATCTTCTGTTTTCATCATTCCATTGGGAGACAATCACTACAAAATAGGAGCCACGTATAACCATGATGATAAGTCTCCAGAAATCACAAATACAGCTAGAAAAGAAATACAAAAAAAATTAGAACGCTTTTTAAAAGTTGACTATGAAGTTGTTGGGCAGGTAGCTGGAATTAGGCCCACTGTAAGAGATCGAAGGCCTTTGGCAGGAACTCATCCAGACTACCAAAATGTTCATATCCTTAATGGTCTTGGTAGTAGAGGAATACTCATTGGCCCTACAACGGCAGAGCATCTTTATAATCACATAGAACACAATATTTCTTTGAGTAAAGAATGCGATATTGAACGTTTTGAAAAATTAAGATAGATTCTTTTCTTTACTATAATGCATGAAAATATTGATCCATATATTTCTGGACAGCCTTAAAATTATGGGTAGAAATGCTATAAGTGTTGCTACAATAGCCAAGAAAGTGCTTAGCAACCCTAATTTTAGAATTAAATTAGTGATTACAAATGCTGCCACGGCAAAAGCTATTCCTACTGCATAACTTACATACATTGCCCCATAAAAAAACGACGGTTCTATTTTATACTTGGTATCACAATGGCTACAACGCTCGTTCATTTTTAGGGTATCTCCTATTTTATAAGGATTAGAAACTTCATACATACTTTCGTTCTGGCAAACCGGGCAACTTCCGGTTAAAATGCTATAAATTTTGGTTCCTTTCAAGAAGTTCATATGTGATTTTTATGCTAACGCAAATTTAATCATCTTTGCAGAAAATATTCAAAAGCTGATGTTAAACATACATAACTTGTCGATCTCATTTGGAGGAGAATATCTTTTTGAAGAGATTAGCTATATGCTAAGTGCTGGAGATCGGGTTGGATTAGTAGGAAAGAATGGAGCCGGAAAATCTACTATGCTTAAAATTTTATCTAAAGAGCAAGAACCAGATTCTGGTCAGATTGCAATGGATAAAGAGATAAAAATTGGTTTTCTAAAACAGGATATCGATTTTGTACAAGGTCGAACCGTACTAGAGGAAGCCTATGAAGCTTTTATAGAAATTAAAAATATCGAACGCGATATTGACGACATCAATGCACAACTTGCAGAGCGAACCGATTATGAAAGTGAAAGCTATAATCAGTTAATTACCGATTTAAGCGATTATACGCATCATTATGAAATCTTAGGAGGATATAATTACCAAGGAGAGACAGAAAGAGTATTACAGGGCCTGGGATTTGTGAGAGAAGATTTTGACCGATTGACCGATACATTTTCAGGAGGATGGCGCATGAGAATTGAATTGGCTAAGCTCTTACTGCAAAATAATGATATTTTATTATTAGATGAGCCTACAAACCATCTTGATATAGAATCTATTATTTGGTTAGAAAATTTTCTAAAAACATATGCCGGTGTAGTGATTATCGTTTCACATGATAAAATGTTTCTTGATAATGTAACCAATAGGACTATCGAGATTTCTTTAGGGCGTATTTATGATTATAACAAGCCATATTCAAAATATTTGGTGTCGCGCAAAGAGATTAGAGAACAACAACTAGCAGCACAAAAAAATCAGTCTAAGCAGATAGAGCAAACTGAAAAGCTAATCGAGAAATTTAGAGCCAAAGCTTCTAAGGCGTCTATGGCTCAATCACTAATTAAAAAATTAGATAAGATTGACAGGATAGAAGTAGACGAAGATGATAATGCTGTGATGAACATTAATTTTCCGGTAAGTGTCCAGCCGGGTAAAGTAGTCATGGAAGCTGAGGGTATAAGAAAGAATTATGGAGAAAAGGAGGTGCTAAAGAAGGTTGATTTATTAGTTGAGCGTGGTTCAAAAATAGCCTTTGTCGGTCAAAATGGACAAGGAAAATCTACTTTGGCTAAGATTATTGTTAATGAAATACCTCATGACGGAGAATTTAAATTAGGCCATAATGTACAGATAGGATATTTTGCTCAAAATCAATCTGAATACCTGGATGGGGAGTTAACTGTTCATGATACCATGATTAATGCGGCTAATGAAAAAACTCGTAGTAAGGTTAGGGACATGTTGGGCGCTTTTCTTTTTAGGGGAGAAGAGGTAGATAAAAAAGTAAAAGTACTATCAGGGGGAGAACGTAATAGGTTAGCATTGTGTAAAATGTTACTTCAACCGTTTAATGTCCTTGTGATGGATGAGCCCACAAACCATTTGGACATCAAATCTAAAAACGTACTCAAAGCGGCGTTAAAAACGTTTGAGGGAACCTTAATCCTGATATCTCATGATAGAGATTTCTTACAGGGATTGAGCAATACAGTGTATGAATTTAAAGACAAGAAAATCAAAGAGTACCTTGGCGATATAAATTTCTATTTAGAGCAGCGTAGAATCAATGATCTTCGGGATATAGAAAAAAAAGATAAACTGGTAAAGGCTGTCTCTGACACCAAAGAGACAGCAAAACAGTCTTATGAGAGCCAAAAAAAGCTCAAATCATTAAATAATAAGCTTAGTAATATCGAGTCAAAAATTAATAAGCTTGAGAAAGAAATTAAAGAAATAGATATAGAATTGGCTATTAATTACGATCAAACTATAGCACAACCTAGCTTTTTTGATCAATATCAGGCAAAAAAAGATGAATTATCATCTTTGATGGAAAATTGGGAGACTATTCAAGAAGAAATTGACTCGCTTACGAATGCTTAAAATAGTATCAGTTTTTTGATAGATTAACGATTTTTTTGACATTAAACTAGGGTATTTTCAGATCTGGAATTCATTTTTTGCAGATTTCAAAAACAATCATTTGTTACCTTAAAGTTAAGTTAGAAATCTCATAATACTTTTGTGATATTTTTATCGTTAGTTGCAAGTGCAACTAGATTTTTATAGATATTTTTGTACTGAAAAATTAAATATTGGTATTTATGAATAATACAAAAGCCATCGATTTAAATGCCCACGCACTGTCTTGGGTTGGTAAGATTCACTATGACTTTGGGTTTTTAGTTCAAAAAGCATTTCGCGAAAATGGATTGGACCTTTCCAAAGAACAGTGGAGTGTGCTTAAAAGATTAAATGTAAATGATGGACAACCACAAAATGATTTAGCTTTCATTACCCATAGAGATAAAACTTCTATGACTATATTGATAAATACAATGGAAAGTAAAAATCTGGTGGTTAGAAAAAGTGATGAAAACGATAGAAGGGTTAATCGCATTTTTTTGACAGATCATGGTAAGGAAATTATACAAAAAGTGCAGCCCATTATGTATGATTTAATTCCTGCGGTTCAGGAAAGCCTTAGTGAAGAAGAAATAGAAACATTAATCACCGTGCTTAAAAAAATAAAAACGAAAATCGCCGATATAGCAGAATGATAATTCGTGTATTACTTTATTTTAAAAACATCTGGTAACAGATGTTTTTTTGTTTAGATTTATAAGAACGTGCACGTATGTTAATTTTTATGAGTTCTTTAACTGCAACCTAACCTTGTTGTTGATAGTTTTGTGTAGCTTTTTTAAGACAAAGCTTAAACAAAATTGTAAGTATGAGAAATATAATACTTTCTGTTCTCGGATTGTTATTAATCGTTGGAGCTGTATTTTTTACTGTAAAGATAATTAACAGCAAAACAAGGCCTAGACCAAGACCACCCAAAGTAATCAAAACTGTCTTTGTTGATACTATAAAGAATGGTACTGTACCTATAAAAATAGCTGCTAACGGAAATCTTACCGCCAAAAGAAGATTGGAACTATATGCTGAAGTTCAAGGAATTTTCAAGGGAGGGGCTAAGCTTTTTAAAACCGGACAAAAGTATCGAAGAGGTCAATCATTGATTAGAATTGATGCTTCAGAATATTATGCAAGTGTCCAATCTGCAAAGAGTAATTTGTATAATCAAGTTACCGCAATCATGCCTGATTTACGTATGGATTATCCAGAAATTTATGATAAATGGCAAACATATCTTAGTAATTTTGATATGAACAAAGCTACTCCACAGCTTCCAGAGACTACTTCAGAAAAAGAAAAATATTTTATTACAGGAAGAAATATTCATACATCCTACTACAATGTAAAGAATCTAGAGCAAAGATTGTCAAAATATACTATTTCGGCTCCGTTTGATGGTGTGTTGACAGAGGCTTTGGTGACTGAAGGAACTTTAATTCGTCAAGGTCAGAAATTAGGAGAATTTATAGAAACGGGAGTGTACGAAATGGAAGTTGCTGTAGGAAAAGAATATGCAGATCTTCTGAAATTAGGAGAGTCAGTAGAACTTTCTAACCTAAATAAGACTAAAAACTACAAGGGAACGGTTAGTAGAATTAATAGCAGGGTGGATCAAGCTACGCAAACCATTACTGCTTTTATAGAAGTTAAAGATCCTATGTTGAAAGAAGGAATCTATCTCGAAGCTAATTTAGATGCCAAAAAAGAAACTAATGCTATCGAGATCGATCGTAATCTGCTTCAGAATGGAGATCAGATCTTTGTGGTAAGAGATAGTATATTAGATGTTATCGATGTACAACCCGTTTATTTCTCTGATAAAAAGGTAGTGCTTAAAGGAGTTCCTGATGGAAATATAATCCTGAATAAACCTGTTCCCGGAGCTTATGCAGGGATGTTAGTAAAGGTTTATCAGGAAAAAAGTAAAAAATCTTCGGTATCTGACAATAATATGATCAGTACGGGCACAAAACAGTAGTCATGCGCAAAGTCATTTCTTATTTTATCAAATATCATGTTGCTGTAGACGTTATAGTGATCGCTTTTATTGCGTTTGGAGTTTTTGGCGCACTCTCTCTGAAATCATCATTCTTTCCTCTCACAGATTCCAAAAATATAAATATCAGCGTAGCGTATCCCGGAGCGTCTCCCCTAGAGATCGAAGAAGGCGTAGTGCTAAAAATTGAAGATAATCTTAAAGGATTAGAGGGGATAGAACGTGTAACTTCAACATCTAGAGAAAATAGCGGTAGTATCAATGTCGAAATCGAAAAAGGGAAAGACATCGATTTTATGCTACTCGAAGTGAAAAATGCTGTAGATAGGGTACCTTCTTTTCCCACAGGAATGGAGCCTATCGTAGTAGGTAAGCAAGAGGCTGTTCGACCCACTATTAATTTTGCAGTAAGTGGGACCAATATTCCTTTGAGTACGCTCAAACAAATTACCCGTCAGATTGAGAACGATCTCAGAAGTATTGATGGTATATCGCAGATTAATATTAGTGGTTATCCAGACGAAGAAATCGAAATAGCAGTTAATGAAAATAGTTTGTTAGCCTACAGACTCAGTTTTAATGAAGTGGCTCAGGCGGTAAGTCAGGCTAATATTTTAACTACAGGAGGAACTATTAAGACAAATGCCGAAGAATACCTTATTAGAGCCAATAATCGTTCTTATTATGGTAATGAACTTTCTAATTTGGTTATACGAGCAGATGCTTCTGGTCGAACCATACGACTTAAAGACGTTGCCGAAATACGAGATCGCTTTTCAGAATCCCCTAACGCTACATATTTTAACGGGGATCTTGCAGTTAATGTAGAAATAACAAGTACTAACACAGAGGATCTTATTTCTTCGGCAGAAAAAACAAAAGAATACATAGAAGAATTTAATCAGAAGTATAATAACGTACAGCTTAACGTCATTAGCGATCGTTCTATAACTTTGGTACAGCGTACAAAACTTCTTACAGAGAATGCTGTTATTGGTATGTTACTGGTGCTCACCTTCTTGTCACTATTCCTTAACACTCGCCTAGCCTTTTGGGTAGCTTTTGGCTTACCCATAGCATTTTTAGGAATGTTTGTCTTTGCCGGTTATTTTAATGTTACGATCAATGTATTATCGCTATTTGGCATGATCATTGTCATTGGTATTTTGGTTGATGATGGAATCGTTATCGCAGAGAACATCTATCAACATTACGAAAAAGGAAAAACTCCGGTTCAAGCTGCTATCGATGGCACTATGGAAGTAATTCCTGCTATTGTTTCTGCTATTTTGACCACCATATTGGCTTTTGGCATCTTTTTGTTTCTTGATGGTCGAATTGGTGATTTTTTTGGAGAAGTATCTGTTATTGTTATTCTTACACTTACGGTCTCTCTTGTTGAAGCACTGATCATACTTCCTGCACATTTGGCGCATTCTAAAGCCTTAAAGGCAGAAACTGCAGCACCTAAAAAAGGGATAGCTAAACTGTTTTCTAAGCTTCGTTATGTGAATACTTTTGGTGATCGAATCATGAAATGGCTTCGTGATCATATGTATAGCCCAACCTTGCAGTTCGCCTTAAAAAATAAATTTTTTACTTTTTCTATCTTTATAGTTATTCTCATATTAACTATTGGAAGTGTTGGAGGAGGAATCGTAAGAACTTCATTTTTTCCTCGTATAGCCAGTGATGCAGTTTCAGTTGATTTAGGAATGCCTAATGGTACAAATGAAAAGGTAACCGATTCTATTATATCTATGATAGAAGAAAATGCGTGGCTCATCAATCAGGAACTCACCGATGAATTTTTAAAAGGAGAAGAATATGAAGGTAAAATGTTGTTTGAAAATGTAATCAGAAGTATCTCTTCATCTTCTGGTGCTTCTTTGCGAATTAATCTTTTACCAGGAGAAGAACGTCCTGATGCTGTAAGTTCAGGACTAGTCGCAAACCGCCTACGCGAAAAAGTAGGCCCTGTATTTGGTGCAGAACGATTAATATTTGGTTCTGGGGGTAATTTTGGTGGAAGCCCTGTTTCGGTTTCTTTATTAGGAAATAATATTAGAGAGCTAAAAGCTGCCAAAGAAGAGTTTAAAAAAGTCTTGGAAGACGATGTACGATTAAAAGATGTAGCCGATAATGATCCTGCAGGAATTAAAGAGATCAGATTAGAACTCAAGGAAAACGCTTATGCTCTGGGACTTAATCTAAGGGACGTAATGGCTCAGGTAAGAGCAGGTTTCTTTGGGGTACAGGCACAACGTTTTCAGAGAGGACAAGATGAAATTAGAGTTTGGGTACGTTATAATCGCGAAAACCGTTCTTCTATTTTGGATTTGGATAATATGCGAATAGCCACTACAACAGGCGAGAGAGTGCCACTAAATGAAATCGCAGAGTATACTATAGAACGTGGAGATGTTGCAGTAAATCATCTAGATGGAAGACGTGAAATTCAGATTTCGGCAGATCTAAAAAATCCTGAAACGACCAGTTCCACAGATGTTTTAGATGAAATTCGTACAATAATAATGCCTGATATTATTTCAAAATATCCTACGGTAACTCCTTCTTATGAAGGGCAAAACAGAGAAGCAGGTAAGTTTTTAGGGTCCTTAGGGCCAGTCGGTCTTACCTCTTTGGCATTAATATATATTACTATAGCATTTACGTTTAGAAGTTATAGTCAACCATTATTGCTATTACTCTTGATTCCGTTAAGTCTTCCCGCGGTAGCATTAGGGCACTGGATACACGGTTTCCCTATCAATATATTGTCTTTATTGGGAATTATTGCACTTATTGGGATTATGGTCAATGATGGATTGGTACTCATAGGGAAATTTAACAGTAATCTTCGATCAGGAATGACTTTTGATGATGCTATCTATGAGGCTGGTAAATCACGTTTTAGAGCCATTTTCCTAACGTCTTTAACGACTATAGCTGGATTGGCACCATTGATTTTTGAACAGAGTCGTCAAGCGCAATTCCTGATTCCTATGGCAATTTCTATTGCTTATGGGATTGGTTTTGCAACAGTACTTACATTATTGGTATTACCATTATATCTATCATTTAGCAATAGTATTAAAGTTGGAACCAAGTGGTTGGCTACCGGAAATAAAATAACCAAGGAAGAAGTAGAACGAGCTATAAAAGAACAAAAAGAAGTAGATGAAGAACCTAAGGAACTGCAAGAAGCGTAATTATATGCAAACATTGATTTTCTTTCTGTTTTTAACTTCTGGAGTGGTAGCTCAAAAGTTAACAAAGCAGGAAGCTATACGACTAACATTAGAGAATAATTTCGGAATATTGATTGCCACCAACGACATACAAATAGCGTCAAATAATAAAAACATTTTAAATTCGGGTTATTTGCCTAACGTAACTGGTGATGCTGCTGCCGTTTATAATAGAGATAATATCGAAGCACAGTTTGCCAATGGAGAGACGAATATTTTGAATGGTGCAGAGAGTGATCGTTATAACGCAGCGGTTAATCTTAATTATACATTGTTTGACGGACTAGGGCGTTGGTATAATTATAAAAGACTAAAGGAACAATATAATTTAACTGAATTACAAGCACGAGAAACCATAGAAAACACAATCCTTCAGCTGTTTACTGTGTATTTTGAAATAGCAAGACTTTCAGAAAATGTTACAATTTTGAAAGAAACTTTGCAAATTTCCGAAGAAAGAATAACCAGATCTAATTATCAATTTGAATATGGCCAAAACACAAAACTTGATGTGCTTAACGCTCAGGTTGATGCGGCCAACGATAGTATAAATTTAATCAATACAAAACAACTATTAGTTAATACCAAACGTGATTTAAATCTGATTGTTAATAATGATCTTACCAAAACATTTGCAGTAGATACGACCATTAATTTTGTAAACCGATTGCAGATCGACGGTTTTCTAGAAAAATCATTTGAAAATAACGTAAGAATTTTACGCAATCAAAGCAATATCAAAATCAACGAATATGATCTTAAAGTAAGTAAATCGGGTTATTTACCTACTATTGGTTTAACCGGGACATACGGATGGAACAAAAACAACAACAATGCTGCTGCTTTCTTAGCAACGCTTACGTCATATGGTCTTTCGGCATCTGTAAATTTGAGTTGGAATCTTTTTGATGGAGGACGTACTATTACAGAAATTAAGAATGCAAAAATTGCCTTAGAAAATCAGGAAATTCAACAAGAACAACTAGAGCAAGAGGTGAAACGAGATATTGCCAATGCATTGGGCAATTATGAAAATCGTTTAAAAGTTTACGAAATACAGCAACAAAATGTTGTGACCAATCAAAATAACTTTGAGCGCTCTAAAGAACGATTTAATCTTGGTCAGATTACCTCTATAGAATTTAGACAAGCACAGATTAATTTGATTCAAGCTCAAACCAATAAAACCTTGGCGAAATACGATGCTAAGCTTGCAGAGTTGCAGCTATTGCAATTAACAGGGCAGTTGTTGAATATAGAGTTTTAGAGTTTTACGGTATAATACATAACTTAAATGTTCGAACATTTTTTTCAATGTCCATATTGTTGGGAAGAAATCTCGATGCTATTGGATCCATCAGTGACCTATCAGGTATATGTTGAAGATTGTGAAGTATGTTGCAATCCTATAGAGTTGCATCCAAGGTTCGAAGATCAAGAATTAGTAGGCTTCGAAGCAATTAATATTGAACAATAACCTTAAAATGCTTATTAAAAGATACTTATCATTTTTTTAGAATTTTTTAATAAAAATAGTGTTGTTTACAATAAAAATGATCGTATATTTGCCGTCCGCAAGGGATAATAAGTAGTTTGTCGAGCTCATAACTCGAAGTTTAAAAGACGAGTAAATCATTTATTATATATCGCGGGATAGAGCAGTAGGCAGCTCGTCGGGCTCATAACCCGAAGGTCACAGGTTCGAGTCCTGTTCCCGCTACTAAGAAAAAGCTTCACAGAAATGTGGAGCTTTTTTTAATGTCATAATGTATTGAAGACTTGACAAGGGCGAGAGGTTTATCCTGAGTGAAGTATGAGTCGAAGAGAGCTCCGTTATCGGTATTAGTAACCACCTAATTTTGATGTGGTTATTTTTGTTTATAAAAGTTTCTGTAATCAGAGAATGGATCAAAACCAATGGTTATGTTTATACAATTATTCTGGTAATTCTAAAATAATTTGATTTTTCTTCAAAAAAAGTTTTTGATATCACTTTTTTATTACATTTGAATATAATTAATAATGAGTCTATAAGGACGCATTGCCTACATAAATGAAAACGTTTTTCAGATTCGGGCTTAGGAGCATAAAGAAGTCTACTCCAAAAGCTGCCTCAGGGATGGGGAACCGAATTCTCAGGCTGACTTCTAAAAAATATACCACTACACTAAGATCTTTAGAGCGAATACCATTCGTTCCTTATACTATTTCTATTATTCGAGTATGAGATAATTGATACAAATGGCATTGCCGTTTTCTTATCACTTTCAATTTTTTTAATCTCAAATAATGGAAGATCCATCGATTTTCAGGCTCATTTGGTCTGTGTTTTCAATGGTGAATTCATCTGCAAATCAAAACAAATCAGATGAAAACAAAATATATCGATCTTATTGATCAAACGTTTCATTTCCCTCAAGAAGAATTTAAACTAGAGGATAACCAATTACAGTTTCATGGCATCAACCTTATGCAGTTGATCGCCCAATATGGTACGCCTCTAAAATTTACCTATCTCCCTAAAATATCAGAAAATATTAACAGGGCCAAAGGATGGTTTGCTAATGCCATCAAAGCGAATAATTATGCCGGTAATTATAACTATTGCTATTGTACCAAAAGCTCTCATTTTCAACATGTATTAAACGAAGCACTAAAAAATGATATTCATATAGAAACCTCCTCAGCTTTTGATATTGATATTGTTGAAAACTTAAAGGCACAAGGTAAAATTAATAATGACACTTATGTGATTAGTAATGGCTTCAAACGTAATCAATATATTCAAAATATTGCCCGATTGATTAATAACGGGCATCATAACTGTATTCCAATCATTGATAATTATGAAGAGTTAGATTTATTAAGCAATGTGATTAATGAAGATTTTCAGGTAGGTATCCGTATTGCTTCTGAAGAAGAACCAAAGTTTGAATTCTATACCTCCAGATTAGGGATTGGCTATAGAAATATCGTGTCTTTTTACAACAATCAAATCAAAAACAATCCTAGAGTGAAACTGAAAATGCTTCATTTCTTTATCAATACAGGTATTCGCGATACCGCGTACTATTGGAATGAGCTATTAAAATGCCTAAAAGTATACATTAGTCTTAAAAAAATATGCCCATCACTGGATAGCTTAAATATCGGTGGTGGTTTCCCTATAAAAAACTCTTTGGCATTCGATTATGACTACCAGTATATGATCAATGAAATCGTAAATCAAATCCAGATTGCCTGTGAAGAAGCGAGAGTAGATGTCCCTCATATATTTACCGAATTTGGAAGTTTTACCGTAGGTGAAAGTGGTGGGGCTATTTATGAGGTGCTCTATCAAAAACAGCAAAACGATCGCGAAAAATGGAATATGATCAATTCGTCTTTTATTACAACAATGCCAGATACCTGGGCAATAAATAAGCGTTTTGTAATGCTTCCGGTAAATAGATGGCAAGATGAATATGAACGCGTACTGCTTGGTGGATTAACATGTGATAGTGATGATTATTATAATTCTGAACAACATATGAACGCTATATATCTACCAAAATATAAAAAAGACAAACCCTTGTATATCGGTTTTTTCAATACGGGTGCATATCAGGAAACTATTGGTGGTTTTGGCGGATTGCAACATTGTCTGATTCCCCAACCTAAGCATATTTTGATAAATCGTGACGAAAATGGAGCGTTAACAACAGAAGTTTTTGCACCACAACAAACCTCAGAACAGTTACTATCTATTCTAGGGTATCAAAAAACAATACAAGAAGTAACAAAAGAACATTCAAAAAAAGAAACACTTATACCTCATAATTAATTTAATCGAAACATTTTTTAAAATGGAAACTAAGAAAACATACGCCGGAATTCCTGATCAATATGCTGGCTATGACAAATCAAAAGTAGTATTAATACCTGTTCCTTACGATGGTACCAGTACCTGGGGTAAGGGAGCCGATAAAGGGCCTGAAGCGTTCTTACACGCTTCAGAAAATATGGAGCTATACGATATAGAGACCAATAGCGAAGTATACAAACAAGGAATTTATCTCGCAGATGCCATTGATGAAAACTCCTCGCCAGAAGCTATGGTTACAGCTGTACACAATGTTGTTAAATCTACTATAAAACGCAACAAATTTGTGACGCTTTTTGGAGGAGAACATTCTATTGCAATAGGGGCTATACGCGCTTTTGATGAATGTTTCAACGATTTAACAGTAGTTCAAATAGATGCTCATGCTGATTTGAGAAAAGAGTATGAGGGGTCTAAGTACAATCATGCCTGTGCATTGTATGAAGCCAATCAAAACACCAACCTTATTCAAGTGGGGATTCGCAGTATGGATGCTTCAGAAAAATTGGTAATGAATGAAGATCATGTGTTCTTTGCTCACGAAATGGCAACAGATGATTATTGGATGGATAACGCCATCGAACTAATGACAGATAATGTTTACATCACTTTTGATCTGGATGCTCTCGATCCTTCTATTCTGCCGGCTACGGGAACACCAGAACCAGGGGGATTATTATGGTATGAAACTCTTGAGTTTCTTAAAAAAATATTTGAAGAAAAAAATGTAGTAGGATTTGATATTGTAGAATTATGCCCTAATAAAAATGATAAATCCTCTGATTTTGCTGCTGCCAAATTATACTATAAAATGTTGAGTTACAAATTTGCAGAACAGGATGAGGATGATGAGAACGAGAATTTATACACCAACCAAAAAGAAAACAATTTGAATCGCTTAAAATATAACTCAGATGAAGACTAAAGGAGCTATATCGCAATTTATAGAAAACTACTATTTGCACTTCAATGCTGCTACTTTGGTCGATGCTGCAAAAGGATATGAATCCCAACTGGATCATGGTGGAAAGATGCTGGTTTCTCTTGCAGGTGCTATGAGTACTGCAGAACTGGGAAAAATCTTTGCAGAAATGATTCGTCAGGATAAAGTGCACATCGTTTCTTGTACAGGAGCAAATCTCGAAGAAGATATTATGAATCTTGTGGCGCATAGCCATTACAAAAGAATACCAAATTATCGAGATTTAACCCCACAACAGGAATGGGAATTGTTAGAACAAGGATTAAATCGTGTTACAGATACCTGTATACCAGAAGAAGAAGCTTTTAGAAGATTACAGAAACATATTTTTAAGATCTGGAAAGATGCTGAAGAAGCAGGAGAACGCTACTTTCCGCACGAATTTATGTATAAAATGTTATTATCTGGTGTGTTAGAACAATACTATGAGATAGATATAAAAGACAGTTGGATGTACGCAGCTGCCAAAGCTAACCTGCCAATGGTAGTACCCGGATGGGAAGACAGTACAATGGGTAACATTTTTGCTAGCTATGTAATGAAAGGTGAACTGAAAGCAAGTACCATGAAATCTGGTATCGAGTATATGACCTTTCTGGCCGATTGGTATACCGATAATTCTAAAAATGGCATTGGATTCTTTCAAATAGGTGGTGGTATTGCAGGAGATTTTCCTATTTGTGTTGTGCCCATGTTATATCAGGATATGGAGCGTACCGATACTCCTTTTTGGAATTATTTCTGCCAAATAAGTGACTCAACCACAAGTTATGGATCGTATAGCGGAGCCGTACCTAATGAAAAAATCACCTGGGGTAAGTTAGATATTCACACTCCAAAATTTATTATTGAATCAGATGCTACCATTGTAGCACCTTTACTATTTGCTTATTTATTAAATATGTAATAATATGAAAAGATCAAGAAACGATCATTTAAAAAAAGTTATTGTTGATTTCAAAAAGTTAACCAATACCATTCTGGATTTGTTAGTGATGAAATATCCAGACGGGTATGATGAAGATGATATTATTACGTTTAGAAATGCAAAAAACGAAGTCGTAGAATGTGTAGAAGTAAAAACTGAAGACACTTTATATTTGGTTAAAGTTAGTAAACGACTAGTTAGTGCGATGGAAAGTCACGAGGATGAAGATGATCAAGAGCAGGAAACTGAATTACCAGAACAACCAGAAATCGAAGAAGATTAAAATTAATGTACAATGAAAAAAGCAGAATTTCACTTAGCATTACCGTGTGAAGATCTAGAAAAAACAAAAAATTTCTATAATTACAAACTTGGGGCTAAATTAGGAAGATTTACAGATGGTTGGGCGGATATTAATTTATATGGAAACCAGATTACCTTCACCGAAGCCGGAGATTTTAATTTTAATTTCAAAAATTATCGCCTAGGAGATCAGGTATTACCGTCTTTTCACTTCGGAGTAATCATAGATGTAGAAACTTGGGGTAAGTTATATTCTCGACTCTTTTCAATGGATATAGACGTAACCACTGAAGTTACTTTTTTTGAAAACAAGGTTGGAGAACATCTTTCCTTTTTTGTAAAAGATCCTAATGGATATATGGTAGAGTTTAAGAGTTTTAAAGACCACGGAGAGATATTCACCGCCTAACAATCATGAAAACTGAAGCGTATGCGATTCAAATTGCCGATGTTATTTCGATAAAGAATTGCAGAAAAAATTTCGAGGCCGAATTATTATTTTTTGATACAGATGAACTGTTTTACGAATATTTTCAAGGACAGTATATCTATATTTTTAAATATGGAGTGATTTGTTTTTATAATATCAGTAAAGATAATGCCGAAGAGATTTGTAATGAGATATTGATGTATGGTAAAAGTTTCATTAAAGAAGAAGTTTCTGAAAACATAGACATCATTATTGGAGGAACATCAAATACCGTATCCTTTGGGACTGTAACCCTGAAGCACTTTAATGTTGAATCATTACGGCTAGTGATGCTCAATGTTTCCCAATCTGTTGCACTTGATAGTTATTCAAACATCTCAGAACAAATCTTAGAAGACACCAAGGTCCATACCACATATCTTGAGGAAAAAGGTAAGTTAGATATTAGTGGCAAAAACCTTAAAAAGTATATTGGGCGTGTTTTAAATATCAAAAATAAAATTTCAGAGAATCTTTACATATTTGATTCTCATGATGTGACTTGGGATGATGAAACCCTTAATAAATTAGATCAGGATCTAAAACGGGTTTTTGATCTAAAAGATCGCTATAGAAGTATTCATGATCAGATCGAAATTATAAAAGAAAACTTAGAGCTTTTTAAAGATATTATGTTTCATAAGGAAAGTAGTAAGTTGGAGTGGATCATTATCATTTTAATCTTGTTCGAAGTTATTGATATGTTCGTTATAAAATTAATGTAAATACAAACAAGACATTGGAAATAATAGATCTAAAAATAATAGGCAGTGAAGAATGGTGTGTATTCAAAGAGTTTGGAATTCCAGCAATCAAAGCACGCGTAGATTCTGGAGCAAAAACCTCTTCGATACAGGCAAACAATATAAAAATACTGTATAAAGGTACAGAGGAATGGGTACGCTTTGAAGTTAATCCAATTCAGGATAATCGTAGCATTATCATAACGTGTGAAACCAAATTCCACGATAAACGCATTGTGAAAAGTTCCTCCGGGATTTCAGAACAACGTTTCGTAATCAAGACACCGGTGTCTATAGGTGACAAAACTTTTGAAATCGAATTGACACTAGCTAATCGTGATGCAATGGAATTTCGCATGCTATTAGGTCGTGAGGCATTAGTGGGGCGATATATGGTAAATCCATCTGCCACCTATATGGCAACTAGCTTTACTTCAGAACAAATAACAGAAAAATATGCTCCATTTATTAAGGCGAAGTCAGGGTTGAAAATTGCATTGTTAGCGAGTAATCCAGAACTATATAGTAATAAACGTATTGTTGAAGCAGGTGTAGCCAGAGGTCACGAAATGGTATTTCTAAACGTAGAGCAGGCATACATGAAATTAGATGCTATACAACCCGAAATACGGTACCGTGGAGGAAATATCATTGATGAATTTGATGCCATTATTCCAAGGATACGGCCCTCTATGACGTTATATGCATGTGCATTAATCCGGCAATTCGATTCTATGGGAGCGTATTGTTTGAATACAGCAGAAGCGATTACCCAATCCAGAGATAAGCTACTCGCAACCCAACTTTTTGCCAAACATGATATACATATCCCGATTACAGGTTTTGCAAAGTCCCCTCTGGATACCAAAGACTTGATCAAAATGGTCAATGGAGCACCATTAATTATCAAACTCTTAGAAAGTACTCAAGGCAAAGGTGTTGTGCTCGCAGAAACTAACAAAGCTGCAGAAAGCGTGATCAATGCCTTTAAAAGTGTACAGACCAACATTTTGGTACAGGAGTTTATTAAAGAAGCTAACGGACAGGACATTCGTTGTTTTGTCGTAAACGGAAAAGTAGTAGCCTCTATGCAAAGGCAAGCTGCCAGAGGCGAGTTTAGAGCTAACATCCACCAAGGTGGATCTGCATCCAAAATCAAAATAACTACCGAAGAGCGAAAACTGGCAATTAAGGCAGCAAAAATTTTAAATCTTCCGGTAGCCGGTGTAGACATCATTAGATCTAATAAGGGCCCTCTATTGTTAGAAGTGAATTCATCCCCTGGACTAGAGGGAATAGAAAATGCAACCGGATTAGATATTGCCAATATTATGATTGAAGCTATCGAAAAGAAGTTAAAATTTAAGCGATGATACATCCTAATACAGAAATACGGTTTATAAACGATGAGATTTCTGCTGAAGAAGTGGTCAAAGAAATTGATGGAAACACGGCAAAACCGAAAAAGAAAGAGCCCAAATTTTATTCGATTACCATTAGTCCTTCAAAATATGAATTGAAAAAATTGCAGAACAACAGCCAAGATTTAAAAAGGTACACCAGAGAGCTGATTAAAGATTATGTGGCATCCTTCAATCGGGAAATTAACGGACGACCTATTACAGTTGATGATATAAAATACTTTGCGAAAATCGAACATCAGAGAACCTTTAAAGGAACAGATTTTCAGATTAAATAAAACCTAAATTACCAAATAGCTGATATTGGAAATTTCTAAAACCTGAGATAGGTAATTAAGGCCACATTATGTTGATTTTCACTACCACTCGCGAAATATTCACCTTTGATGAGACCGGAATAAAACAATTCAAAGCTTAAAAAAGCGCTGGGTGCCCACTCCAATTCTATGCTGGGTATTAGACCTACATAACTATTTTCACTTTCATAAGCATTACCGAAATAAGGTAAGCCCGGTGGTGAATAGATAACATCTGAAGTATTCTGCCGCCAAGCAAAGGCTGTTTCCGCTGTGACTGCGATTCCTTTAGGCAATAACAGACGATACGAAGGATTTACCGTTATCAGGTTGCTAAAGTTTAAGAAGGGCGCACGGCTTAAAAATCCTAATGCCGGATTAAGCGGATTGTAGGTATTTGATTCGCCGTCGTTTGCTTCTTTATCTCCACTAAAAATGTTGGCCTCCAGACCTAATCGATGTTCTTTTTGATTAATCTTCCAAAAGTATTCTATGTCTGTACTTATGGAATAGGCGTTAACATCGGTTTCACCGGCACTCCCAAACTGATAGTTTGCCTCTAGGTCAAAATCAAAACCGATATCAAGATTGCGGCGGTGGACCAATCTTGCACCCACGGTCTGTCTTTCATCTTCCTCGATGATATCTTGGTTAAAGTTTTCCCAATGGTCGATACCAACATAATATAATTCCAGATTTAACCTGTTCTCTTGTTTATTTAATGGTGTGGTCGTGTAAATACCAAACAGTTCACGGTCTGCTAACCAATCATTATCAAAAACATTGGGTTCAATAGGTACTTCCCTAAAATAAAAAAGGTCTGCCTTAAATCGGTTGATAAAAAGATTACTGCGAACACCGTCATATGACCGTCTTACATTAGGGTCTTCACGAATGGCAAACAATCGACCAGACCCTATGAAGGCTTCCTGTCTGCCTATACGTAGGTAAGATTGTTTTCCGGTGCTTTCATGTGGGTATTTCAGTATGAAAAAGAGTTGATGAAGTGCTAAGTCATCTGCATCTACAGGAGCTTCTGGCAAATCATTGCCTAATCGCCACGCAGAAAGTACCTGTGAGAACACTCCAAAGTATTTATGACGAATAGCGGCATGAAACATCAAACGCTGGTCGTAGCGGTATTCTTCCGTAGGCGTTTCTAATCTTTCGAAATTATCTGTTTTAAAATAGTCAAAACGTGTTCTTAAATCACCTCCTATAGAAAGATATGTATTGGTTTTTTTATGTATGGGAATATATTTTAAGCGTTCCCAAAAATTGATTTTTTCATTCGTTCGCAGATAATCAAACTTGTCCAAGTATCGAATAATATTGAATCTTCTACTAATGAATAACTGACCGTGGATATCATTAACTTCAAACTGTTCTAGCCCATTACTGTCTTGCGCTTTTCCTTCTTGGGCAAACATACTGGTGTTTATCCATACTATCGCTAGAATAAAAAGACCGAAAGTCCTTTGAAAATTATGCTTAATTATATTTTTCATATTTCTTTTCTTCTACAAAGCCTGCCCCCCCCGAAATTTCGATGCGCTCCCCGTTAATCCACTGAGCGGCGTCACTACATAAGAAAGCAACTACCTGACCTATGTCATCGGGTTGACCGACACGGCCTAAAGCGATCATATTGGCAAGTTTTTGTTGCACTTCTTCGTCATACCTGGCTTTGGCATTATTAAAATCAGTAGCAATGGCTCCAGGTGCCACTGCAACCGACCTAATACCACGATTACCATATTCTTGCGCCACATGTTTTGTAAGCATTTCCAAGGCACTTTTTAACGAACTATAGAGCGAATATCCAGGAATACAATAATGGGTAGTGGCACTGGTAATGAAAACAATACAACCACCATCATTAACCGCAGGAATTAATTTTTGGGTTAAGAAATAGACACTTTTATAATGTATGTACAGTAACTGGTCAAATTTTTCTTCAGTACAATCCTCGATACTAATACTCGCTCCAATGCCACCATTGTGTATTAAGAAATCGAAAGTTTCAACTCCCCATTCCTCTTTAAGTATGGTCCTGAACTTTTGAACAAACTCATCTAGTAGATTAAACTGTACAAGGTCTAATTGTAGCGTCTGTGACGATTGCCCTTTTTCAACTAATTCTGCTACTACACTTTGGGCCTCTTCAACTTCGTTATAATAAGTGAAAATGATGTCTACACCATCATCGGCCAGTGCGATTGCCATGTTCTTTCCTAAGCCACGGCTACCACCGGTAACCAAGGCTATCTTGTTTTTGGCTTTCATATGTTTGTGTTTTTAATTATTCCGCTATCTCCAAAAGCTTTTCGGGTTTGTAAGGTAGCGACCGTATCCTTACGCCTGTTGCATGATAGATAGCATTCATGATGGCAGCCTGTAAGCCTACACCGCCCAGTTCACCTACCGATTTAACCTCTAGTATATTGGCCTCTTTATCAGTATGGTCTAAAAAGGAAAGGTCAAGGTCTGGAATGTCTGCCTGTACTGGCATATGATAGCCGCCCAAATCTGAGTTGAGATAGCGAAAATTGCTTAAATCTCTTTCAGCGGCTTCTTGCATCGCCATACCGATCGCAAAAACACAACCGCCTATCAGTTGAGAATGTGCAGTTTTCGGATTAATGATTTTTCCACAATCGTAAACCCCTACAATTCTTTTGAGCGATGCCCAGCCGGTAATGGGGTCAACTTCTACTTCCACAAAATTGGCTCCAAAGGAAGAAGATGATTTTTTGAACATTTCTGGACTGTATTGTGTCTGAAGTTGTGTCTCTACATAGGGTCGGCCTGCGCACTTTAATGTTGTTTGAAGGCTTTCTTCTTTTGTACCATTGGTAATCGTTCCATTGCTGATGTTTAGTGTTTCTACTTTAAGTCCAAATAGGGGCGAAGCTTCATTTGAAGTCGCGAGCCTGATAAGATTCGTTTTTAATTGCTCACAAACCTTTGCAATGGTAGTACCTACACTAGCAGCGGTAAATGCAGCCACGGTTGGTGGTGTTTTGGGATAACTCGTGTTTCCCATTATTACCTTGATGTTTTTGATATCTACCCCTAGATAGTCGGCAGCAATTTGCCGAATAATGGTATTGGTCCCTGTACCTATTTCCTGAGTACCTACAATGAGCTCTACGCTACCGTCATTTAATAATTTCGCTTTTGCGGAAGCGGGATGAAACAAGGTAGGATAACTGCCACTGGCCATTCCGTAACCTACAAGCATGCCATCTTTAGTCATACTGCTTACCTTAGGATTGCGTTTGTTCCATCCAAATTTTCTAGCCCCTACATCATAACATTCATTGAGGTGTTTTGAAGTCCACGGAAGGTTTGTTTCCAGGTTTTTATCGGCATGGTTCTTTTTTCGTAAGGCTATCGGGTCCATGTCTAATTTATAGGAAAGCTCATCTAGAACAGATTCCAGCAAAAACAGACCACTGGCTTCCCCAGGGGAACGCATGGGTACGGGACCGCTCATAGGTACTGGTGCGACTTCCATCTTTGCCCGCATATGAGGGTTGTTATACATCATCCGTGGTGCAATGACACTGGACTCAAAAGCTGTTTTCTGGAATTCAGACGTTTCGCCCGTGGTATGAATAATGATAGAATTAATGGTACCATCTTTTTCAGCACCTACTTTTACCTCGCTATGTGTAGCCGAGCGTAAGCCGACGCATCCAAACAATTGTTTTCTGGTCAATTCAACACGTAACGGGCGGTTTACTTCCTTTGCAGCAGCAGCCACGATACCAGTGTGAGGTGCTACCAAACCCTTGCCACCAAACGCACCACCAACATAAGGGGAAATTACAGTTACATCTTCTACGGGCATTCCCAACATCTCTGCCACTCCTTTTTGGTGACCAAAAATCCAGGCAGTCGGTTCGTAAACTGTCAGGCTTCCTGCATTCCAAACCGCAGTTGTGCCATGGCGCTCCATGGGTTGGTGATGCATGGTCTGGGTCGTATAAGTTTGTTCTAGTTTCACTTCGCTCTTTTCAAAGGATGCTTCCGGCTTTCCTCTGTGATAATCTCCTTCCATGATTCCGAAAAGAAATTCCAACTCTTCGGCATTATTAGGATTGGGATGCTCTTCATACGTTCCTTTTTCTTCTTCATAGACAACTTCAATAAGGTGACCTGCTTCTTGCGCTACTTCGAAAGATTCTGCGACGACAAGAGCAATATATTGCAAGTCATAGGCAATCTTATCGTCCTGCATGGGGACGTGTTTTTGTTGCCCACTATCACCACTTGGGTCAAAAGGTGAGATGTACGTTGGCGGACTGTAGAGCCTTGGCATATTTTTATGGGTAAATATTTTGAGTACGCCTTTTTGGCTTAGAGCTCTTTCTGTACGAATAGACTTTACCCGACCTTTGGCAATAGTGGCGGATACGAAATAACCAAAAGCCAAGTTATCGATAGCGACATCATTGGCATAGCAAATTTTTCCCGAAACTTTATCAGGACCGTCTACTCGGTTGAGTGGTTTAGTTATTTGTTCCATAAGGTGTTTCTTTTGCCATTAATAGGGTTCTTATTAAGATTTTTTCCAAGAGTTTTACTTTAAAAGCATTATTTTTCTTAGGCTGAGCGTTACCGACAGCAATTTTTGCTGCTTGCCTAAAATTGCTTTCGGTAGCAGCTTTTCCTTGCAGGAAATTTTCTGCTTCTTCAAATCGCCAAGGGATAGTGCCAACCCAACCTGAGGCCAACCCAGCATTGAGTATGGTTCCTGTTTGAATATTGAGTGCTGCCGCACCCGAAATAAGTGCAAATGCGTATGATTTTCTGTCTCTAACTTTTAGGTAGGCCGAATGGTTAAAACCATGTTCTAGCGGAATTTCAACTCCAACAATCATTTCGCCATCCTGTAAATGGGTGATTTTGGTGTTTTCTTTAACAGGGATGTGATAAAACTTATCTAGCGTAAGTTTACGGGTATCATTTTTCGATTGTAATACCACTTTTGATCTTAAGGCTAACATACCAACAGCCATATCCGAAGGATGTGGGGTATTGCAACTCTCGTTCAGCCCGAATAGCGCATTGGTTCTAATACCATCCTTGGCCGTTACCGTTGGGCACACATCTCCCACAGTTCTTCGCCCACAAGAGGCAGAAACATCGTAGAAAAAGGGGCATCGGGATTCTTGCATTAAGTTGCCCCCTATGGTCGCCATATTTCGTATTTGCTGAGTGGCGCCTTTTACAATACTTTGCGATACAAGAGGTGCAAAGTTGATAATCTTCTCAGATTCTGCTGCTACTGTATTGGAAGCGAGCGTACCCAGGTACACCGTATCCCCCGTATTTTTTATTTCGCGTAAGCCAGAAATGGTATTAATGTCAACAAGCTGTTGTGGATGCTGAATACCCTCTTTCATCATATCGACCAGGTTAGAACCTCCGGCTATAAAGTAAGAAGCCTCTTTTTCCTGTTTGGCCTTGATAGCATCGCGCGTTGTTTTTGCTTCAGTATATTGAAAAAAATTCATAGTCTATGTTATTTAGATGCCGCTTTAACTGCTTTAATGATATTTGGATAAGCTCCACAGCGGCAAATGTTACCGCTCATGTATTCCTTAATTTCTTCTGTACTTTTATTATGCCCTTCTTTAATACAGGCGACGGCAGACATCACTTGTCCAGAGGTACAATACCCACATTGAAAAGCGTCATTATCAACAAAGGCTTGTTGTACCGGATGTAACACACCATCTTTTGATAGCCCTTCAATGGTTGTAATCTTATCGTTTTGATGGCGCATTGCAAGCGTAAGGCAAGACAACTTGCGTTCGCCGTTAATGTGAATGGTGCACGCTCCGCAGTGTCCCGCATCGCAACCTTTTTTAGTTCCCGTCATGTTTAGCTTATACCTTAATGTATCTAGCAGGCTGGCACGTGGGTCTATTTTTAGCTTTATAGTCTCGTTATTGATATTTAGTTGCACATCAACAGCGTTAGGTATTTCAAAAGGTCGTTCGGGATTCTTCTGTTCTACAGCCTGCGCACCTAAAAGGGGTGCAACCGCCAATCCTGCTACACCGGTACCAGAAACTTGTAAAAAATTTCTGCGGCTAAATCCTTTCTTTACCGGTTTGTTTTCTTCTTTCATTTATGTTTTGGTTATAAAGTTTTTAAAATGTTTTGATATGAGCGGAACCACAGCATAAATCATGGTACTGCAAATAAAAAAAGAGCTAATGCCAATTGTGACTGGCTCAGAAGCATCAGGAATAATTAGATGCACAATAAAACCGGCCAAGTAGATAAGACCATAAACACAAGGCCAAGCTAATAAGACTATTCTCCAACGTATTTGTCTGGGCTTCCTTTTATCCATTATATTGTATATGCATTTACTTCTTCCTCAGCAGGAAATCCCATATACAGTTCTTGGTCAGGCTCCATGACTTGAGTTTTCGATAAATCGCCAATAAAGGCAGGCTTAAAACCAATAGCTGAAATAAGTTGCTGTGTGATTTCTTTTGCTTGTTTATTACTTGCGCCAAAGGGTACAATTTCTTGCGTATCGTCTTTTTTAAATGCTTCGTCTCTCAATTTTGCGGCTGGTATGGTATTAAATGCTTTGCTAATGGCCGCTCCTTTAAAATAATGCGCCACCCATTCGGATTCTCTTTGATTTTGTGCATTCATCTGCTTTTTGATTTCCGCACCATCGCGTTGCACGTAGAAATTGGTCGCATCAATAAGCGTTTTACCGCGTAGGTTACCAATTCTTTCATGAACTTCAGGAAGCATTCCATAGGGCGTGGCTAGTAAAATGACCTCCCCAAAAGTAGCGGCTTCTTCAACGGTTCCTCGATGTGCCCGTTGGCCAATTTCGTTGACCAAGCCAGAAAGCTTTTCCGGATTACGGGAACTAAAGAATACCTCATGTCCCGCGTTTGCAAAGTGTTTGCCCAGGTTACCTCCAATATTTCCCGAGCCTATGATTCCTATTTTCATGATGTAAAAGGTTTATTTTTCTACGTTCATTTTGGTTGGGTCCCAATATCCAATATGACTAGTTATTTGGCCCTTCTCATTGTAAGTGGTCACATTCACTCCTTCAAAAGTGACCTTGTCGCCATCATTGGTAGTTCCTCTTCCCGTCCATTTTGAGGTTGCTACCAGACCATCTACAAAAATGTAATCAGGGTAGAGACCGGCTGTTTTAAAGGCCGACATGAAATTTTGACCTATTTGTACTATTTCTTCCCTGTTGTTTGGCGCCGGACTACCATAGGGGTCATTGATGTAAGCGTTACCTGCAAAGGAATTTGCCCATATTTCGGCATCGCCACTTTGGGTAGCCTTGAAATAGTCCACGGTCCATTGTCTCACTTTTTCTTCTGTAATTCTTGGTACCTCACCAAGATAAATCTCGCCCTTGCCATCATCAAAAAAACCGTTGATAGAAGTGACCGTCAACCAACCCCTGGCTCCTTGGTACTTTCCTGTACCGCCTGTAAATTCTCCCGACACCTTTATCGTGACCTTACTACCTTCGATGGTAAACTCCTGAGCTTTGTAGGACAAAAACAACAGGTCACTTTCGGGTTCTGAGCCTTCAAATTCGAACATGTTTATTTTCATGGTGCCCATGAGCTCGTTCTTACCGTTGTAGAGCACCCGATTGGCAGTTGCACCATTGATGTGCGTGTTTCCTTTTTTCGCGTTTTCAAATTCCCAGTGCCAAGAGCCCGTGAGCTGCCCGGCCTGCGCATAAACAAAGGGATCATTGCTTTGTATGGCATAACCTTCTGCGAATTGGTAACCGCCGATAACCTTAAATTTTAATGTTTCTTGTGCATTCATGTTGTTAAAAAGTATACTTGTTAATACTATTGTTATTATATTTTTCATTGTTGATTGATTAAACTGATGATTTTCATAGTTGTTCATTCTACTGAAAATAATACCGATGGTCCCAGGCAAATCTGGCGAAGGACCTTGGTCTAGTACCGGTAATCTTTATAAAGGCTTCTGTTGTTACATTTGCAAAGGCACCGTTTTTACCCGCTTCATAAATCTCTTTTAGTTCCACTGGGGAATTTATTTTTTGCGAATTTTCTATAAATGCTTCTTCTGAGGCTTCGTGCACAAACAATTTATCTTTATTGAGCTGAGAGAGTTCTTGTTTTATATGTTCAGCGGTTAGGGCTTCGGGTCCTGTTAGCATAAAATAGTCCTCTTCAAACAGGTTTGATTTCGATGGGTCAGTTAACAAAGCAGCAGCAGCTAAAGCAATGTCCCTGCAATCTAAAAGCGCCATTTTACCATCTCCAGATGGCAGATAAAAGGTATCATCGCCTTTTTCGTAAAGCCCCGGTACGATTAAAAAGTGCTGCATAAAAATGGTAGGCCTGAGCATGGTGGCAGGTATACCACTTTTTCTAATTAGTTCTTCTCCTGCCCAATGTGCTGCACCTGGGCCTTCCGCAGCATCAGGACTTGCCGCATCTACGCTTACTTTTATAATGTAGTGTATGCCTTGTTTTTTGGCTTCGTCTACAACTATTTCTTGAAAATCGACCATTTTATCAGATAAAGGCGTTATCAAACATATTTTGGTAACGTCTTTGAGTGCTTCTCTTATAGTGCTCTTGTCTTCTACATCAAAATGTAGTGGTTTTATGGTATGCGGGTTAAACTGCTGTAACAGCTGAGCTTTTTGGGATTCCGGATTTCTAGTTGCTATCCGTACTTCGTCTACATTTGGATGTGTTGCTAAAAGTCCGGTAAGTTCGCTACCGATATTCCCTGTGGCTGCGGTTATTAAAATTGTTTCTTTCATTTTATTCAATTCTTATTTTATGTCTATTGCTTGAGTATTATAGTTGTAGGGAATTTTCATGTAAGTATTTCTAAATGTTCAAAATACCACAAGCAAAATTGTCCATTTTACAGAGCTCCATATAGATTTTATTTTGTGTAAGAAGTGAATCACCTACTCACCGTCAAATTCTCCGGTCACTAACGTATTCATAAAATCTATTCCTTCCTGATTGAACCAGATTAGTTCTAAGTAATGACCGAGCAAATCACGCATATCGAAATAGCAGAATTTTGAAATACCAGTGATACCAGAATCAACCACCTGCTCAAAGCCTTTATTTTTTAATGCCTTAATAGCTTGCTCGTAGCCTTGTATATCATTATCGTAACGTACTCCCATATGATGAAATTGAAGTACAAATTCATCACTAGGTAACTTCGACCCATAGAATTCTGTGGTGAACCCTTTCAGAGGATGAACGAGTTCAAGATTAAAATTATCGCCATTTGCCCAAGCTGCATTTAATTCATACTCTTTTTCTAAATTTCCGTGGTAGTACACGTCATCAAAAGAAACATCGCGCATTACCAGAAATTTGGGAATGTCAAACTTCTTTTTCAATTCTTGAACAGCTCTGTCCAAGTCGTTGGTTACCCAACAAATTTGAAAGGTTTTAGACCATATATCGATAATCGGCAAACTGTTGATTTTTTTATTCTCCATAATTATTTAAAATATTATAATGTTAGAATTTTATTTCTTGGATTTTTTTACATCCCTGCCGTTGACATTTTATTGGTGACACCTCCATCAACACTTAATATCTCACCAGTTATATAGGAAGCATCATCTGAAGATATCCAGAGAATGGCAGCAGCTACTTCCTCTGCCTGTCCCGCCCTTTGTAAGGGCATGTTCGCTTTATAATACTCGGACATATCAGAGCCTTGTGTGAAGCGATTCAACATTGCTGTTTCAATGGCTCCAGGACTTATACAATTGACTCGAACGCCGGCAGGTCCTTGTTCGACCGCTAAGGATTTAGTCAAGGCATTAATACCTCCTTTGGTAGCCGTATAAGCGGTTAGCCCGGCACCGCCCAACAGACTCCAAAGAGAAGATACCACACAAACCGATGCTCCTGGCTTATTCATATGCGGTAAGGCGTATTTAATGGTAAAATAAGTACCCTTTAAATTCGTGTCTATAATCATATCTACTTCACTATCGGGTAATTGTTCTATTGCTGCGGTAGTAGGTTGTTCCCGACCGGCATTAGCGACCAAAACATCCAATTTACCATATTTAGCGACCGCAGTTTCCAAAGCCTGTTTAATAGAATTGGTATCAGAAATATCCATGGTTATAAAAAAAGCATGCCCGCCATCATCTTCAATATCCTTAACTACCTTATCACCTTTGTCTTTTCTTCTGCCAGAAATAATAACTTTAGCTCCTTTTGATGCAAACTGCTTTGCGGCAGCTTGTCCGATGCCACCTGTAGAACCTGTGACCAACACTACTTTTTTTTCGAATGTATTCATGATTTTTTTTAAATTAATTTATATTCCGTGAATTGATTATTGTATTTCTAAAACTGTTTTACCTTTTAATGACCCTTCCTGCATTTTTTTAAATACCTCTTTTGCGTTTTCAAAGGAAAGAATGTTGGAGGGCTGGGGGAAATTGAGTTTTCCTTTGGCGTACCACTTGAAGAGTTTTTGAAATGTTTTGCTAACTGTTTTTGGTTCGTTTACGATATAAGCTGCAAAATCTGTCCCTACTAAGGAAGCATTTCGAATAAGCATTTCTATCGAGGTCAACTGTGGTATTTCTCCACTGGCCGCACCTACCGGAAGTATTCTGCCTTCCCAGGCAATACTTTCTAATGCTTTTTGGAATAAGTTCCCACCGACCAGGTCGGCGATAACATCTACACCTTTGCCAGCTGTGATTTCTTTGGCGCGTGCTATGATATCTTCTGTTTTATAATTAATGCATTCATCAGCGCCCAAAGATTTTAAATAATCCATTTCTTCCGCTTTGGAATAGATTGCAATAACATTTGCCCCCTTGGCCGCTCCTATTTCGACCATTCTTGAACCTACACCGCCTGTAGCCCCAAAAATTAAAAGACTTTCCCCTGACTTTAAATTACCTCGATGTATCATAGAAATATAGGCAGTGCCATAAGCAATGGGTATCGCTGCCGCTTGGGTAAATGAAACCGTTTCAGGAATGATTTCTAATAAATTCTCAGGAACGTCTACATATTCTTGATACGCTCCAAAATGCATAGATGCCATGACCCGGTCGCCCTCTTTATATTTCTCTGAATGGGATGCGGATACTTCTCCTGAAATTTCAAATCCAGGACTGAAAGGTAGCGGTGGCGGATTTTGGTGGGTGCCCATAACCTGCATTACATCTGCTGGATTAACACCGATTGCGCGTACTTTAATCCGCACTTTACCTTTAGAGAGTTCGTTCTGTTGGATGTCCTGAAGCTTGAACTGCTCAAGGTCTCCAGGTTCTATAATTCGCCATGATTTCATCTGTTCTCTAGTTGTTTAAATGGTTCTTATTGAGTGAACTGATTTGTATACCCTAAAGCTAAACACTAGAGACCCATTGGCGTTTTACTATTCCTCGTTTCTATGTCATTTTAACACGCTTCATTCAAGAAAATAATTAATATTTTACTAAGGCTTCGCTACGCTCTTGCCACAATTGAAAAAAATGTTCTGCAATAGCTTTTGGATTATGTTTTTTAGCTATTTCAGTGACTTCACCGAATATTTCCAAGGCTCCGGCGTACATACCTTCTTCCTTTAATGCTTCAAATAACTGCGGTGCCATATTTCTAATACCTGCTTTAGCAATAGAAGTGGTCGCAAAATCTGCACTGGGATAATCAGCAAAACCACCACCGGTCAATAAAAGACCTCCTTCATTTTCCTTGAGTGTTCCAAAAAGCGTATTGATGACCGTAATGATTCCTCCAAGACCTATGTGCAAGCCGTTTATAAAACTTTCGGTATCGTAACTTAAAAGATGTTTTGGTGCCATAGGTGCCACATTGTAATGTACCACGGTAAGGTTGGGTAATTTTTTATCCAGTTCTCGCAATGCTTTGGAAAAAGCTTCGACATCAGTGACATCGGCAGTAGCGTATACTGTTGCGATACCATCATTCTCTAATTGTTCTTTCAAGGTTTTTAGGGTTTTCTCTTTTCTACTGATGAGACCAACACTATAACCTTCGGCACCAAACTTTTGTGCTACGCCATGTCCTATTCCAGGTCCTGCGCCCACGATGATGATTGATTTTTCTGTATATTCCATAGTCTATAGTTTAAAGTGTTGAAGTCATTTTGCGAACCAGATTAATGGTTATAGGGATATTATTTCTGGTCGCTTTTGAATACGGCCAGTTTTGATGCGCTTTCTCAAGTAAATCATGGGCAGTTTCTTCGTCCAATTCGGGTAACGAAACTTCAAGGACAACAGCAATGCCATAGCCATTTTCATCTTGCTGCAAATCGACAAGACCATTCACTCCTGTTTCCGTTAGTGTAATATGTTGCTGTCTGGCCAGCATCTGGATGGTACTTTCAAAGCAGGCTGCATATCCGGCTGCAAACAATTGTTCGGGATTTGTGGCCGAACCATCATTTTTTAGATTCATTTTTAAATCGAGCACCCCATCTTCAGAGGTGACACTTCCTTCTCTTCCTCCTGTAGCGAATGCTTGGGCCGTATAGACTTTTTTTGTTTTCATATTTTTCTGTTTAAGTAAATTGTTGTTCTTCTATAATTTCTATTTGATTTTTCTTGCTACAATGTGACTATCCGTTTTTCCGCTACGTTTTTATTCTTTCTTCTGTTTTTTGGTTTTTATCAATATCGATAGTACTGTTTTTTGCGATAGGTTGAAATTCCGGGATAAAACCCAAGTGCGAAATAAGGCTTTCTACAATCTGTTTTACCTCGGGATGATTTGCCGTAAACGGAAGAGTGAGTTTTTGATGCGGCAGCCTTTTAAAAGCGTGTTTTTTGATAACGTCACTAGAATGGATGTTAAATGCTTTCGCCAAATAGGCATTTGGAAAAAGATGGCTTAGGTAGTTGTTCTTCGCACTATCTATAAATCCATTGTTTCCTAACATTTTCCTTCCTTTTGAGCAAGGTCGTGTAGTATCGATTAAAACCTTACCGGTTGTAAATAGTTCGCATTGGGTAGCAAGGTTTTGAAGTTCCAGAAAAGGGATAGCTATCACATGAACATCTGCAAACTGTAACACATCTTCTACGCTTCCGTAAAAAGCATTTGGTCCTACGGCTTGGGTAAATGTGTGCAAGCCTTCCGGTCTTTTACAGGTGAACATAACCTTATGCAGATTTTTGCAGAACAGCTGCCCCAAGGTGCTGCCCAAACTTCCAGTTCCTATTATTCCAATGTTCATAGCGCTACTTCAAGGGTTTTAATTTTTCCATTAGGGTTGGTAAAAACTCCGCAACTGTAGGATGTATGTGTACGGCATCCCTTAATTCTTCATAGGTACCTTTACAGTACATATTTTGAAGCACCGCATGAATGACCTCGTCTGCACCTACGCCAAAGAGGGTCGCCCCTAAAATTTTCTTTGTTTTCTTATGGACAATAATTTCCATAAAACCGCGGGTATCACCTTTTTCTATGGCACGGGTTACATGTTCCATCGGTAACTGTGCTAGTAGAAAATTGTCCCTTTCAATAGCTGCCAAGGCTTCTTTTTTTGATAAACCTATATGGGCGAGCGGTGGGTCGATAAACAGTGACCAACAGGGTATTCTATCCGAAGCTTTGCGTTTTCCGTTGCCTAACAGTTGGTCTTTTACAATTTGATAATCGTGGTACGCCGTATGGGTAAAACCACCTTTGCCGTTACAATCTCCCAATGCCCAAATATTTTTGACATTGGTTTCTAAAAGGTCATTTACTTTTATGAAGCCATTATCATTACGTTCTATACCCGCTTTTTCCAGACCTAAATCATCGGTATTGGGCTGCCTGCCCGTTGCAAAAAGAATGTGCGTACCAGTTAATCGGTCTTTTTCTGCTTCAGAACAATGCAGGTGCACTTCAATTTTGTTTTTATTGGTGTTGCAGTCGATACATTCTGCATTCAGTCTAAAAATAATGCCTTCTGCTTCGAGAACTTCTTGTACAGCTAAACCAACATCCTCATGTTCCCTGGGTAATATCCTGCTACCCATTTCTACGATGGTCACTTTACTACCGAAGCGGGCGAACATTTGTCCAAATTCCAGACCGATTGCACCGGCACCAATGATGATAAGATGCTCAGGTACCATTTCTAAATCGAGAATAGTAGTGCTGGTCAAAAAATCGACCTTGTACGCATAAGAAGGGATACGTGGTCGTGCACCTACGTTGATGAAAAAGAATTTTGCGGTTAAAATAGTGCCGTTGGCATTTATACTTTGTGTACCGCTAAATCTGGCATGTTGGTTGTAAAAATCAATATGTTTTAGTGCCTTGAATTTGTCTTTTCTCTTTTTAATCGGTGCGATAATGGCATTTTTTCGAGCTACGATTGCCTTTAAATCTGCTTTAATTAAGCCTTGAACCGTAACACCATATTCAGCAGCTTTTTTAGCATCAAAAATAGCCTTAGCGCTGGCATGAAATGTCTTTGAAGGTACACAACCTACGTTAGGGCAGGTGCCTCCGAAACGCTTGCGCTCAAATACAGCGACTTTTCTACCGGCAGCGGCCAAATCTTTCGCTAATGGTACTCCTGCCTGACCTGTTCCTATAATGATGGCATCATATTGTTTGTTCATACCTTGCGTCTAAACTCTTGTTGATTTGTTCAACAGAAAAGTGGTCCTGTAAGGTAGATTATTTACAATGCTAATGTGTTTCACTTTTCCTAGGAAAAATGACATAAAAGCACTTCAGAAACTATCAGTTGTTTTTTGAATAAGAAAGAAATGGTTTGGACGTCAGTACTTATGAAGGCTTGGAAATGTGCAACTTTTTCATACGGTACTCTAATGTTGTTGCTTTGAGTCCCAATAGTTTTGCCGCACCTTTTTGACCGCTGACCCGCCAGTTGGTCTGCTCAAGTACTTGGCTGAGCAGTTCTTTTTCTAACAAGTTTTTTCGTTCTTCAATATAGTCTATAGTTAAACCTTCGGATGATATGCTTTTGTTTGAAATTACGGGATGTTGCAGTGGCGATTCATCAGAGAATTGCAAGGTAACGATATCGGTTTTGGCGGTGACCAGTGCCTGTTCAACCCGGTTTTTGAGTTCACGAACATTGCCCGGCCAACTATACTCCTGAATTTGTAAAAGGCTTTGTGGTGTAAAACCGGTAAATGGTTTGCCTATTTTATAGGCAAAGGTTTTGGCAAAATGTCTTGCTAGTAATGGGGCATCTTCCAGACGGTCCCGTAAAGGTGGTAGATAAATCTGAAAGCCGTTAAGGCGATAAAACAAATCGCTTCTAAATGTGCCCTCATCTATGGCTTCTTGTAGATTACGGTTAGTAGCAGCTACTACTCTAAAATCGGAAGTTAAGGTTTTGCTCCCTCCCAGGCGCTCAAATTCTTTTTCTTGTAACACCCGAAGTAATTTTGCCTGTGCTTCGAGGGATAGTTCACCCACTTCGTCTAAAAAGATGGTACTTTCGTGCGCCAGCTCAAATTTACCAATGCGTTGTTTGGTGGCACCGGTAAAGGCGCCTTTTTCATGACCAAAAAGTTCACTTTCTATGAGCTCAGAGGGCATTGCGGCACAATTCATCTTGATAAGGGTTTTTTCGCTGCGAACCGAGGTTTCGTGCAGTGCCCTGGCAATCAATTCTTTTCCCGTACCCGTTTCTCCTGTAATAAGGACGCTGATATCCATCGGGGCCAATTGCCGTACCTGCTCAAAAGCGTTTTTTAAGGAAATATGTTGGCCGATGATGTTCTCAAAATCATGGTCTAACTTTATTTCTTCGCGTAAGTAGTTTTTCTCTTGTCTTAGCTGTGCATTCAATTCGGTAATGCGCTCTAGGGCAAATACCTTTTCTAGAGCAAGCTCTAACGAGGGCCTAATGACTTCCAACAGCTGCTTGTCCTTTTCAGTATACCCTAAATCATTTTTGCTCAAAAAACTAAGGCGGTAGTGTCCGGGAAAGGTCAATTTAAACGAGGTTGTTAGTCTACTGTTTACATTGAACTTTTTAGCCACTTTTTGCAGTACTGTATTTTTTTGTTGATGTTTTACAAAGGCTGTACATGTTTGCAGTAGCGAGCCGTTGGTTTTCTCTTTATTGTTTCGATATTCTTCTTCGTCAAGCTCTATAAAATCGAGAAAATTTTGATAATCAAAGTGTCTGTACTCATTAGCACCGACTTTTTCAAAAGTATGGCAGAATTCGGTGCTTTTTTCTGGTTGAAAAGCAAAAATAACTACATGGTTATCTAGATGATTAGAAAAGGATTGTGTCAATTGCAATAATTTGTCCTTCCAGGCGATGTTGCTGTTCAACGTATTAACGATACTGATTTGTAATGACTTTTCCTGTTCGCGTCGTTGAATGTCCTCAGCTGCCAATACATTGCTTACGGCCAACGCCAACTGGTCACTTAAAGATTTAAAGAGCTCGATCTGGCTGATATCAAATTCGTTGCCTTCAGTATACGCAAGTATAAAGACACCTATTATTTTTCCTGATACTTTGAGCAGTGCTATCGCACAGGTATCTAGTTTTTTGCGCAATTCTTCCAATAGCTTTTTATCCTTATATTGGCTATAGTCTTTATTGTAATCAAACAATACAGGGATATCGTTATTTTGTTTGATTGACAGGACCACTTCTTCTAATTGTGAACCTTTGTAAGGGATTTTGACACGGGAATAAAAACCCTTTTCAGATAACTTTAGGTCTAGCGCATTACCGGCGATTTCTTGGCGCATTACGGCCAAATCGACATATTCATCTTGTTCTTCATCGATAATAATCAAAGCGTGCTCTTGTGATTTAAATATAGGTACTAGTGTTTTGACTGTCTCTTTTAACAAAACATCGATTTTGTTAATGGTGCCTATCGACTTGGCAATATCAAGCGATACTTTTTTATGTTTGTTATCCAATTGAATGGCTTCATTAGCCAGTATATTACTGAGTGCTACACTTAATTGATCGGACATGGCATTAAACAGGGTTAATTTATCATCAAACGCATTAGGTACCTTACTCCAAAAATAAAACAGCCCAATCGCTTGTTTGCCTTGTTTTAGCGGGCCAGCAATTATTTGTTGGAATGGAACTTTTTTGGTGTATTTAAAATGAGGGTGTCGATATTTTTGATATAGCTTTTCTGTAGATAATAGTACCGTCTTTCTTGCGATACTTTTAGAAAGCTCTGTCATTGGCAACCAACCCGTAATACCAGATTGATTGATTGATTTACCTGTTTCCGATACAAAGTATCCATAGTCTATAATTAAATCACGCTCTTTTTCATTTTCCCAATCTAAATGAAATAATCCGGCCTCATCAAACTGTAATACTTTGTGTAGTTTGTCAAAAATAGCGCATACCAGTTCGGGACCGGTTGTTATGTTGGCTATACTCTCCGTAATGGCCAATAAGTCTTCAGTCTTTTGTTTTTCTTCGACTAACTGTTCATTAGCAAGAACGTTACTTAAAGCAACGCTTAATTGATCAGCAACGGTATTAAAAAATACCAATTTCTCGTCGAACGCTTGAGGTGTCTTACTCCAAAAATAGAAAAGGCCAATGGTTCGCTCACCTTGCTTAAGTGGCCCTGCAATTATTTGTTGGAATGGAACTTTTTTTGTGTATTGAAAATGAGGATGCTGGTGCTTTTTATAAAGCGTTTCTGTAGATAGTATAACAGTCTTTTCAGCCATCCTTTTTGAAAGCTCGGTCATAGGTAACCAACCCCTTATTCCTGAAGAATTTATCGTTTTGCTGGTTTCTGATGAATAATATTCATAGTCAACTATAAGATCACATTCTTTTTCGTTTTCCCAATCCAGATGAAACAGCCCGGCATCATCAAACGGCAATACCTTTTGAAGCTTATCAAAGATGGCAAGTACCAGTTCTGGGCCCGTTGTAATGTTGGCTATAGATTCAGTAATAGCCAACAAATCTTCGGTTTTTCGCTTTTCTTCGATAAGCTGTTCGTTGGCAATAATATTATTCAGAGCGATGCTCATTTGATCGGTAATCGCTTTAAAAAGTGGTAATTGATTATCAAAGGTATTGGGCTGCTTGCCCCAGAAACACAATAGCCCAATAGTTTGGTCGCCATGTTGTAACGGTGCTGCTATGATTTGCTCAAATATGCGGTTTTTGGGATTTTTGAAATGAGGATGTTCAAGTTCTTCATAGATTTCTTTTCCTTTTACCAAAACACCTTGTTGTACCACCAGTTTGGAAGCTTGGCTCAAGGGCATCCATCCGGTTAATCCTTCATGCACATGGGCAGCATTGATGCCGCTGATTTCATAACCATAATCCACCGTTAAGTCGCGCTCCCTATTATTTTCATAATCTAAATGGAACAGCCCGGCATCATCAAAGGGAAAGACTTTTTGAAGCTTGTCGAAGATAGCTTTTATCAGTTCGGGTCCTGTAGTAATATTGGCGATAGATTCTGTAATGGCCAGTAAATCTTCGGTTTTTTGTTTTTCTTCGACTAACTGCTCGTTGGCAAGTACATTGCTTACCGCAACCGCCAATTGGTCGGCAATGGCTTGGAAGAGAGGAAAGTCTTTTTCGGAATAGAAGTTTTCTTGTTTACTGTTAAAGGCTAACATGCCAATTTTCTTTCCCTGATACACCAGCGGACCGCCGAAAATCTGCTTGAGTCCAGCTTCCTGCATAAACGGAAAGAAAGGGTGACCAGGGAAACGCTTTGTCAATTCACCCAATGAAATAGTCATCGGCCCTTCGTTCATAAACACCTTGACCGAATCATCGTGGGGCAAATACTCATTAATTTTTGATGCTTTTACACCTGTGTTGTATATACTATGTTCATCGGTAACCGCCAAATCACGGTGGTACCGACCGCTTGCGTCTAGGTGGAAAAGGCCAAAATCATCAAACTTAACAAGTGGTCTTATTCGTTCAAAAATGACCCGGAACAATTCTTCTCGGTCTTGAATACTTGCCACTGCCTCGCTAATACCCAATAAAGTTTCCTTAAACCGTTTCTCTTCCAGTAACTGCTCATTAGCGTTCACATTACTTACAGCAACCGCTAACTGGTCGGCAATGGCTTGGAAGAGGGGGAATTGTTCTTTTCTGTAATTTTTTTTTTCACACAAATTTAGGCAGAACAACCCTAAAATTTTCCCACTGTAACGAAGCAAAGCTATCATTGTATCTTGATAGCCCTCTTCTTTAATTATGTCGTTTTGCACAAAATCAGGATAACGATCCGCTAGTTCGGATAAATTGGCAATCAAGGGAGATCCATCATTCGTTAATTTCGTTATCAATTCAGAAACTAAACCGTCCGTATTTATTTCTATTTGACTGTACTTAGTGGGGTTATCGAACATCTGTTGGCTACCTTTAGAGTCTGATAGGATAGGGTATTTGATTACCCAATCATTCAGATGGTTATTCTGATTATCGAAAACAAATAGTCCAATATCGTAAAAATTGAAGATGGGTTGTATATGGTCAAGTATAACTTTTAGTAGCTGGGAACCGGTTTGAGTACTTGCTACTGCCTCGCTAATATCCAATAAGGTTTCTTTGAACTGTTTCTCTTCCAGTAACTGCTCATTAGCAAGTACATTGCTTACCGCAACGGCTAATTGGTCGGCAATGGCTTGGAAAAGTGGAAACTGTGTAATTTGAAAATTATTTTTTTGCAAACTGTTGACAAAAAAGGCGCCAATTAGGTCCCCACCTACAGAGAGTGTGGTAATCATAGATTCCGCATATCCTACTTCCTTCATTATATCTGTCTGGTAATAATCAGGCCACATGTCGTAGAGTTCTTCGTTATAGTGAAGAATGTAAGGTTGCTTATTCTTCTCTACAATATTTACTACCCATTCAATAGCAGATTTTTTATATTCAAAAGTATTTATTCCTTGAGTAAACAGTTTATGATTTACCTCAGACGGACTTATATTTGGATTAATAGCCGCTAAATCACTTGCAGAACCATTTTTGTCAATAACAAATAAGCCAACATCATAAAAGTTAAAAATAGGATTGATTTTTTCAAAAACCACTTTTAATAAAGCTTCACGGCCTTTAATACTTGCTACCGCCTCGCTAATGCTGAGTAAGGTTTCTTTGAACTGTATTTCTTCTTGCAGTTGTTGTACAAGCTTTTCTTCCTTTGATGTCATGGTGTTATAGACTATTGTTGTTTTTTGTTAATTTCCCATTTTATTTGGGAATGCAATCGTTTGGATTCTTTTTTATCAGAATGCGGCCACTTTTTTCATTGTTTTCACCAGTATCTTCTCGTGATTATGATGTTATCTCAAATTACACGGTAAATCAGGTTCAGTAGCTTTTCAATATTCCATTTTTTCCCAGAAATTATAGGATTAAATATAGTTATTTTTTCAGTTTTTTTGGGAATATATTTGAAGCTTTAAATTGTATAATTCATAAAGTCTTGTAAAACATATACTTATAAAGAAAGAAATACTTGGCATAATTCTGTATTACTCTGAAATATAAAAACGATTATATTTTGGATCCCAACGCTTACACTATCTTAGACTTTCACGATTTTGAGACCTTTTTTTTAAAAGAGGATCTCGAAGAAGACAAATACTTTAACGTTAAACCTCATCAAGAGGTTTGTATGGCAAGGCTTGAAGATGTATCGCATACCGTTACCCAAGAGTCTAACACCTACTATCAGAACTTTTTCATTATCTATTTTGTTACTGATGGTGAAATAGAAAAAACCAATCAGCTCACCCAAATTACACTGGAGCGTAACTATCTGTTTTTTACGCAACCAGGGCAGTTAAATTCTTGGAAAGAAATCAAAAAAGCTTCTGGCTATGTACTGGCCTTTACCAAAGACTTCATAGTGCGTCGACTTACCGATAAAAAGTATATGCGTAAGCTCGACTTTTTGGATACTCGGGTGGTGCCAAAATTTCACTTGGAGCAAGAGGTGAGCGATTATTACCAGCAACGGTTCGACATTGCATTAGAGGACTATCGCTCGACACAAGGCGAGGAGTTTATACACCTATGGATTATGGAATTACTTTTACGTACCCAAAAAGAATGCCACCTAGGGAGTCTGTCTAATCTCTTAAACAGAAATCGGTCCAGGGCCATGAAAATAAGTGAAGATTTTAAAGAGAAAATAGAAGACCATTATATCGAAGGGCACAAGCAAAATTTTATAGCAACAAAGCGGGTTGCCGATTATGCCAAAGATTTAAACATCAATGCCAACTACTTAAACAACATGGTAAAGGAAGCTTATGGCAAAAAGGCATCGGACCTCATTTTTGAACGCACCTTGTTGGCAGCCCAGTCAAAGCTAATTCATACCAATAAGACGATCTCTGAAATCGCCTTCTTTCTAGACTTTAATTCGCCCTCTTATTTTGTTCGCTTTTTTAAAAACCGTGCCCAAATGACGCCAAACCAATACCGGAACAGGATAGGAAAATTTTTAAAATGAGAATTACGCGCATGTAGAATGAATGTTTTTGTGGATGCACTTATCTGGATTCATTCTAAAAAAAAGGAGTGTGAATAACTACCAAGAAAAATGGGAATAATGACATACTTAAATACATAATGATAAATATCTTGACATAGACAAAAACTTGAGAAAATAAGAAACTTTACACTATTTAATATGAATGCACTCGTAGCTGGAGCCAATGGAAAAACAGGAAGCTTAATTGTTAAAAAACTAATTGAGCATGATGTTCGGGTGGTAGGGCTTGTTCGAAAAGAGCATCAGAAAAGTTCTTTGAAGGCTAAAGGGGCAAAACCTCTTATAAAGGATATCAACGACCCAAGTATTCAAAATTACTTGCATACTATTGATGCCATCATTTTTGCAGCGGTGGGAGGTTCGGGTAATCATCAAAAAGTAGACCACCGTGGTGTGAAAAATTTAATAGAAGCATGCCAGTCTAATGATACAAACCGATTTATACTCATAAGCGCGCTTGGGGCACATGAACCCAATTCTTGGGGCGATGCTTATAAAGACTATTTGCAGGCGAAGGCAGACGGTGAAAAAGAGTTGATGAACAGTTCACTTGAATGGACCATCATACGACCTGGCTCTTTGAATAACAATTCATCGAAGAACCAAGTTACGTTAAACCAAAATGCCGGAGGTATGGGCAGTATTTCTAGAGAAGATGTTGCGGCTGTTGCAGTAGCATGTCTTGAAAATGAAAATGCCATTGGAAAAATATTTGAATTATATGACGGTCATACCCCTATAAAAGAGGCAGTATCTCAACTATAATTATTAAAAAATGAAAAGACAACCAATATGATAGGACAAGAAAAACTAAGGGTCGATGGCCCACTAAAGGTTTCTGGAAAAGCAAAGTATGCATCAGAACATCCTGTTGATAATCCTTTGTATGCTGTTATTGTAAAAAGTGCCATTTCCAATGGAACAATAACCAATATGGCTACAGAAGAAGTAGAGAAGATTCCCGGTGTCGTGAAAGTTATTCATGCTGGTAATGCTTTAAAATTGAAGCCTTACCCGACAGGAGGTGATGGTGGATTTAATCTTTTTCCCGGCGAACCTTTTATACCACTTCAAGATAATAAGGTTTACAATATAGGGCAGCACATCGCACTCATTTTAGCCGAAACCATTGAGGATGCAAGACTAGGAGCGTCCCGACTCAAAGTGAGCTATCAAGAAAAAGCTGCGGCGCTTGACAAAGAAAGGGTTTATGATGATTATGTAACGCCAGAACGATATAATACAGGTGAAGAGCTACAGCATGGAAGAGGCAATTTTAAACAAGCTAAAAATAGTGCTTCCGTAGTAGTAGAAGAAGATTATACCGTTCCCGCAGAGCATCACAATCCAATGGAGCCCAGTGCTACCATCGCCATATGGAAAGGTGAAAAATTAACGGTTTATGATTCGACTCAAGGAGTGGACAACTCACGTAATTGCGTGGCGCATTGTTTTGAAATGGACCCAAAAAATGTTCGTTTAATTGCCTATTATATCGGTGGTGGTTTTGGTTGTAAAGGCTTTTTTTGGCCTCATACACTTTTAGCCCCAATGGCTGCCAAAATCATGGACAGACCTGTAAAGCTGATCCTGAGTAGAGAAGATATGTACACTTCGGCCGGTCATAGACCAGAAGTTAGCCAACGCATTACTCTAGCTGCTGAGAACAATGGAAATATTACAGCTGCAGAGCACATTACCTATTCGTATGGGTCCATACTAGGAGGACATTATGAACCTTGCGGATTAACATCGGCCAAATTATATGACATTCCTAATTTTTCTATGGTTCACCAATATACCAAACTTAATTACCCAACCCCAACACCCATGAGAGGACCTGGTGAAGCTAATGGTAGTTTTGCTCTGGAGTCAGCCTTAGATGAACTTGCGGAAAAATTAAAAATGGACGCCATTGATTTAAGGGTTAAGAATTTTGCAGCAGTAAATCCGGTAGATAATCTACCTTATTCATCCAATAATGTTCGTGAATGTTATGAAAGAGGTGCAAAACTGTTTGGTTGGAATAATAGAAACCGCCAACCCGGTAAGATGGTGAAGAATGGTCAATTAATTGGGCATGGTATGGCAACAGCAACCTATCCTGCCTATCGTTCTGGTGGTAGTTGTAAGCTGATTCTTGATGAAAATGGAGTTTTAACAGTACAAACGGCCATTCAGGATATTGGTACAGGTACGTATACGGTTATGGGACAGATTGCCGCAGAGGCATCCGGATTAGCACTCGAAAATATAAAAATAGAAATTGGTGATTCAGATTTTCCCGCAGGACCCTTATCTGGAGGGTCCATGGTTACCGCAAGTGCTGGTAGCTATATTCAGAAAGGAGCGGAAAAATTGAAGAAACAACTGCTTGATTTAGCAGTAAAACAAGAAGACAGTCCATTATTTCAATTAAATTCAGATAAACTCTCTTTCGCCAACGGAACAATGCAAGATTCTAGTGGAAAAAAGGATACTGTACAAGAGGTGATGAAACGAGCTAACAAAAAAGAATTGGTCATTGAAGAAAGTTCTTCTGTGGTAAAAGGCTTTGCATTCGGTCAAGAGGCTGAATACTCGTATCAATCTTTTGGAGCCATTTTCGTCGAGGCGAATATCGACCCTGATTTGGGAGTCATTACCATCCCACGAATTGTGGGTGTATTTGATGCTGGTACAATTATTAATCCCAAGCTAGCAAACAGTCAAATGTATGGAGGGATAATATTTGGTTACAGTATGGCATTGTTAGAGGCTACGGAATTCGACCACGCGACAGGCAGAATTATCAATGCAGACCTGGCCGAATATCACGTTCCGGTTAATGCTGACATCAATGATTTAACTATAGAGTTCTTGAACATGCCTGATTATAAATTTAGCTCGCATGGTGGAAGAGGTATTGGCGAACTTAGTGCTATTGGAGTTTCCGCAGCAATTGCCAACGCCATCTATAATGCTACGGGAAAACGCATTAGAAACCTACCTATAACCTTAGATAAGCTTCTGTAATATGAAAAATTTGGAAAAAGAAGCCAATCGGTTTTTAGATATTTTGGTAGCAGGTGATGTCAATGCTGTGAGGGATATTTGGCACCCAGATGGTACGTTAGAATTTCCATTTTCACCCAAAGGTGCCTGGAGTGTAGAAGGTAGGGATAATATAGTAGATTATTTTGAAGATGCCTTTAAAAGGAAAACACCAGAAAAGTTTGAATCCCAACCTGCTTTGTTGATGGCAGATGGTGAGCATCTATTTATGGAGTTCAAAGGCCATCTGGAAAATAATAAAAACGAAAAATACACCAACGATTACTGTGTGCTTTTTCAATTTAAAGACGATAAGCTTTTTAAGTTCAGGGAGTTTTACAACACATTAATCAGAGAAAAATACGAGGGGCAATAATCACAAAACTTATTAAAAAATGAAAAAAAACAAATCAGATAAAGAGGTATGGCCCGAGGAGATTTCCTCAGAAAAAGCCGGTTTAAGCAGGCGTAATTTTATTGCTCGGTCAACACTCGCCGCAGCTGGCTTGGCACTGGCACCCTATGTAACCTTAGCATGTAGCTCAGAAGAAAAGCCCTTGAATTTTGAGGAATATTTAGAAATAGAACCCATCATAAACGGGCAAGCAATGCGCATGAAAATTGATCCAAGAACAAGTTTGGCCGACCTGCTTCGTGAGCAATTAGGGCTTACAGGTACCAAAATTGGTTGTAACCAGGGGGCTTGCGGTGCGTGTACGGTGCACCTGGATGGCATGCGGGTTAATTCCTGCCTTACGCTGGCCATTCAAACAGACGGTCTAGAGGTCACTACAATTGAAGGCTTGGGGACTGAAAATGAATTTCATCCTGTACAAGGTGCTTTTATGATGCACGATGGCTTTCAATGTGGGTACTGTACCTCTGGTCAAATTATGTCTGCCGTGATGTTACTTAAAGAAAACCATGCCGCGACCACAGAGGAAATTCAGGAGTGGATGAGTGGTAATATTTGCAGATGTGGTGCTTACAAGGGTATCGTAGCTGCCGTTGAAGCCGTCAGGGACGGTAACGTGCCCAAAGAATTATTACAAAGACAAAAATCTTAAAAAAGAAACCATGCATCCATTTAAATACATACGAACAGAAGACGCAGCTAGCGCGATAGCAAAACATACAGAAGCAGAAAAGACACAGTTTATTGCAGGAGGCACTAATTTGGTAGATAGAATACGTAGGGATGTTTTTCACCCTGATGTCTTAATCGATATCAATAAACTGCCCTACAATAAAATAGAAGAACATCAGGGCGGATTGCGCTTAGGTGCGCTGGTAAGCAATAGCGATACTGCAGACCATAAAGCGGTAAAAAAGAACTACCCTATTGTTTCTGAAGCTATTTTGTTGGGTGCAACCGACCAACTAAGAAACAAAGCGACCAACGGTGGCAACCTTATGCAACGTACCCGTTGTTCCTATTATATGTCACCCAAATTTCCTTGTAATAAGAGAGAGCCAGGTTCTGGTTGCGCAGCAATGCATGGTCATAATAGGATTTTATCCATTTTAGGAACTTCCGAAAACTGTATTGCTTCCTTTCCGTCGGATATGTGCGCATCATTGACGGCATTAGAGGCAAAAGTTAATATAATGGATATAGACGGCAGTGAAATAGTTATTCCTATTGAAGAGTTTCACGCTTTACCAGGAGATACCCCTGAGATTGACAATATATTGAAACCCGGGCAACTCATTACTTCGATTGACTTGCCGGCATCCACTAAAAAATTTGCAAAATGCTCTACATATCTAAAGGTAAGAGATAGACATTCGTATGCCTTTGCATTGGTTTCCGTTGCTGCTGCCGTTACGATGGAGACTGGTGTAATAACCGATGCACGTATGGCATTTGGCAGCATAGCACCAAAACCATGGAGAGACAAAGAAGCCGAAAAAATGTTTATTGGTCAAGCACCCTCTCAAGCACTTTTCAAAAAGATTGGAGAAAAAGTTGTTGAAAATGCTAAAGGATATGGCAGTAATTCCTTTAAAATAGAGCTGGTACCTCGTGTGGTAACTAGAGCATTCAGTGAAATTACAGGGTTAATTTAAAACGTAAAATAACCTTGTATCAGAGACTTAAGATATCTATTTGGTTTGTATGTATAGTCGTATTAGGAACATGGCAAGCATCTGGTCAGGTAGATATTGTTCCCGATGATGATGATGTGTCGCTCTTTCTTCATACAGAAGCACAATTTGCATTAGGCACCTCAAAATGGTTTGCTAAACCTAGTCTCATGCTCATCTTTGATGATAATTCATCTAGTTACGGCGGTTTTATACCTGCTCTGGAAATTGCATACGCATTTGATAAACTTGGAACACTTTCGCTTCATGAAAATTATATCAGTTTACCCGATGGTCTTTCTGGAAATGCACTGCAATTAAAATGGCAGAAAGTATTTTCTAAAAACAAACTAAATCCTTTGGTACGACTAACGGCAGAGCAGATCTATCTGGAGGATTTGACCATACAACAAAAGGTTCTTTTGAATTATAGAACCAGAATACGTATAGGAATCGCCCCTCAGATACATGACAAATGGCAAGTATTTTTAATGAACGAGTGGTTCCCTACACAACAAGCAGGATTCTCTACTGAAAATAGAGTCATCACTGGGATGAAATATAAATTAACGCCATCCACAAGTGTGTCCGCTATTTATTTAAACCGTTATCGAGATAGCAGCGTTTCCAGTTTACGCTGGCAACATATTGCGTTTTTTAGCATCACCTATGCTGGCCGACTTATAAATAAAGAATAATGAAAGTATTTGAACTACAAAGAATGATAGCCTTCTATGACCGTTGCCAAAATGCTAGTATATCTACCGTGATGGCATCCTTGGTAGGATTGCACGGTTCTTCCTATAGAAAACCTGGAGTACGAATGCTTTTGGGCGAGAATGGCGCTATGCAAGGTGCGTTAAGTGGCGGCTGTGTAGAAAAAGATATTTTTAATGCTGCTAAAACAGTTTTTAAAACGGGTAGAGCACGGGTGATTTCTTATGATGGGAGATATCGTTTGGGCTGTGAAGGGTTTCTGTATATTCTTATAGAACCTTTTGAACTAAAAGATGAACATCGAAAAATTATTAAGAATGCATTGGACACCAGACATTCTTTTGAAATCCATTCCATGTATAAACCGGCACAGGATATCAGCGGAGATTTTGGTTCTGTATTTGCTTTTGCAGAAGTGAAGTTCTCTACTAATCCTAACCTAACAACTGCTGTTTCCAATGCAGAACAGGTATTCATGCAGCGTATTCATCCCGATACACAATTGGTTATCGTAGGGGCTGAACACGATGCCAAGAAACTTTGCGAGGCTGCTGCATTTTTAGGTTGGCAAGTGACCATTGTTGCTTCCTTAAAAAATCCAAAAGATAAAATTGATTTTCCAAAGGCCGATATCATTCTCAACGAAACCCCAGAAACCATTGATTTTAGTTGTATAGATGATAGGACGGTCACAGTTTTGATGACGCACAATTTTGCGCTGGATTTTCAATACCTCTTGAAACTAATGCCTTTTGAGAAAAACTACATTGGGGTTTTAGGGTCTTCTAAACGAAAAGCGCAGTTAGAAAATCAGATTTTTGATGTCTATCCAGAAGTTGAACCTGAATTTTTAGAGCTCATCCATAGCCCTGCAGGGTTGAACCTAGGTGCCGAAACCCCTGAAGAGATAGCGCTATCCATCATTGCAGAAATTCTATCGATTCTTAAAAAACAAACAATAGACAAAAACCATAACACTACCGAAATAGTACTTAACGAAAAATAATTTAGAACAAATGAAACCGACTCGATTAAAATAATTATTAAACACATAGCAGAATAATTATTTTGATTGTCAAAGGTTCCATAAGGCCATTAAAAGACAATAAAAATAAACTTATGAAAAAAATAGAAACAGGATTAGATAAAAATCAACGGCAATCTTTCACAGATGTCCTTACAGATGAATGTGTACTGTATACAAAAACCCGAAAATTCCACTGTGTCTCATCCTGAAATAGCATTACACTAAACTTGAGTGTAATGCTATTTCAGGACTAGTCATAATTATAGTATTCGTAAGGGTGTTTCCAAATGATTTTTCTAATTGTCAAAAGGCCCTAATACCATATTATTTTAAGACAATCTAAATACAAACAATGGTAAAACAGCTATTTAAATTGTTTCTATCTATTATGGTTAGTATTTTTAGTTGATACTTAAAAAACAAAACAAAATGGCTATACGATTAGGAAACAGTTGTGAAAACTGTGAAAATTTAATGCAAAACGATACTTGCAAGGTACACGGAGTAAAAGTTAGTAGTAGTTATACCTGTGACAGCTTCGAGATGAAGGCTACATTAAAAGATAATAGAAACTGTGATACATGTATGCGATATGAAACCAGTGATTGTGCAAACCCGCAAAAAGCAGCTCCGGGAATGCTCTGTTCTCATTGGGCACCACAAAATGCCAGAGCATAACAGCGTACTATGTATAAAACAAGTTTCAGGTTTATTCTGAAGCTTATTTATTATTCTCCCGGTATATGATAAGTAAAGAATCTGCCTGTTTAGCTCGTTCTTTTAATTTGCGTGCAAAAGGCCCTAATCGGTTATATATACTTTTATTTATTTGTATAAATTGTTGTTTTTACGATTGCCGGTAAGCGCACATGACTGGATTGGCATCGTAATTGTCATCTGCGTTGGGAATCATTTAATCTGCTTTACGTATAACCGAGGCTCAATTTTAAATACATCGGATACGATAAAGTACAATCTATAATTATGACTGCCTTTGGGGCAGTTACCGTTGCTATACGAGCTTGCTATTCCAGTAATTTTCCCTTAAAACTCTTTATTTTATCGGTAGTCTCTATGACCTTTTTCAGGTCTTCGCTAATGGGTTCAAGTTCTTTTTTAGTGATTTCAAGTTGATTATCGCCATTTAGTTTTGAAATGAAATTGACCTTCATTTCATTTTTTATTTCTGTGAAATCTGTTCTTTGATGTGCGCCCCTACTTTCCTTTCTTTCAATAGCGCCAAGAATGGTTGCTTTTGCTGAAAGTATAGATCCTTCTAAATCGAATGCCAACATCACATCTTCAAAGCCTTCAGAATCTGGTCGCACATCCAGGTGTTTTGCAGCGTCTTCAAGTTCGTCTATTTTTGACAGTCCTTGCTGTAGTTTTTCTTCGCTTCTCACTACACCACAATGTGCCCACATTATATTTCTCAATTCTCGTTGTAATGGTCTGGCAACTTCGCTTCCGTTTTTTATCAGGGAATCGATTTTATCGTGTGCTTTTTGAATGACTTTCCTAGAGCGATATTGCACATCCATGTTCAGGGACCGCTCTGTAGCGTATTTCCCGGCACGTTTTCCAAAGATTAATATTTCGGCTAATGAGTTTCCGCCTAATCTATTGGCGCCATGCAATCCACCCGTAACTTCGCCGGCAGCATACAATCCTTCTATTCCTGTAAAATGATCATCTGCGTGCACCAAAATTCCACCCATAGAGTAATGAGCAGTAGGAGCTACCTCCATAGGTTGTTTTGAAATATCCAACATTAGCGTGTCTAGATATTGCCGATACATTCTAGGGAGTTTCTCGATAATAAAGTCTTTAGACTTGTGGCTTATATCGAGATAAACACCACCATTTTTAGTAGCACGCCCTTCCATAATCTCAGTGTAATTTGCCATTGCTACCCGGTCTCTAGTAGAAAGTTCCATACGGTCGGCATCATAATTTTTCATAAACCGTTCGCCATTTCCATTGATTAAGTAACCACCTTCTCCTCGCACGGCTTCAGTCACTAGAGCACCTGCTATTTCTTCTGGAATTACCATTCCTGTGGGATGAAATTGAACCAATTCCATATCGGTCAACGTGCATCCTGCTTTAAGACCGAGATAATAGCCATCACCTGTATTTTCATTTCTTCTCGATGAACTTTTGCGCCAAATCCTGGTGTGGCCACCTGCAGCAAGGACCACCGAATCGGCAAGGAATACGGTACGTTCCCCATTTTTGATATCGAAGGTCATCGCGCCAAAACAAATGCCGTTATGAACTAACAATTCGGTAACATATTGTGAATCGTGAATGGGAATTTGAAGAGATTCAGCCTTTTTTAGTAGTGCAAATAGGATAGATCTTCCCGTATAATCACCAGAATAACAGGTTCTTCGGTACGTGTGTGCACCAAAAAAGCGCTGGTCCAATTTTCCGTTTTCTAGCTTAGCAAAATTGGCACCCCATTCGTCGATTTCTTTGACTAATTCCGGACTTTCTTTAGCCATTAATTCAACCATCCTAGGTTCAGAGAGTTCGTAGCCTTCGAGCATCGTATCAGCGTAATGTTGTTGCCAGGAATCTTCTGGGTCAACATTTCCCAGTGCTGCGTTGATACCACCCGCAGCCAAAACGGTATGTACATCTTCTTTTTGTCTTTTGCCAATAACGGTTACTTCAACGCCAGCTTTTTTTGCCTCAATGGCCGCCCTAAGTCCTGCGCCACCACTACCTATGACTAAAACGTTAGATACATTTGTGGTATGTGTATTCATTTTTTTAAACTATATGTGATTATACAAAGGCACTATAACCCGTAATTGCACGCCCTACTATTAGAGAATTTATTTCCTTGGTACCTTCATAGGAATAAATTGCTTCAGCGTCAGCTACGAACCTGGCAACATCATATTCTAGTAAAATACCATTTCCGCCCATAACTTCCCGAGCTCTACTAACAACATCCCGCGTTCGCATGGAGCAGAAAACTTTGGCTAGTGATGCATGTTCGTCTGTAAGAAGACCTTGATCTTGCAACTCAGATAAACGATAAACCATTGCTTTCATGGCTGTTAGGTTTGCTAACATTTCTACAAGATGATTTTGTATAAGTTGAAATTTTGCAATGGGTTTACCGAACTGCTCTCTTTTTTTAGTATACTTCAAAGCGCTTTCATAGGCACCTCTCGCACATCCCAAGGCTTGCCAGGCTACTCCAGCCCTTGTCATTCTTAGAACTTTTGCAGTATCTCTAAACGAATTTGCTTTTTGCAACCTGTCCTGTTCTGGTACTTTACAATCTGTGAGTGTAATTAAGGCATTTTGCACTGTTCGCAACGCCATTTTATTTTCAATTTTTTCAGCGACAAATCCCGGATTTTCTTTGCGTACCAAAAAACCTTTAACTTGATTAGAATCAACGTCTCTCGCCCATATGATTGTTACGTCAGAAAATGTTGCATTTCCTATCCATTTTTTCTGACCATTAAGCACCCATTGATCGCCTTCTTTTTTACAGGTTGTTTCCAATCCTCCAGCCGCACCACTACCAACATTAGGTTCGGTAAGTCCAAAAGCACCAATTGCCTCGAGTCGTTGCATTTTGGGCAACCACTCTTGTTTTTGTTCCTCACTTCCGCATAGATAAATAGAGCCCATGGCTAAGCCACTATGTACGCCAAAAAAAGTAGATATAGAAACATCTACTCTTGCAATTTCTTCGGCGATAATTCCTTCCATTACAAAAGGTAAGTCAGGGCACTCATAACCTTTGTATGCAACGCCACAGATATTTAGCTTGGCTAGTTTCGGGATAATTTCCATCGGGAATTGTGCTTTATTCCAGTACTCATTTGCAATAGGTTCAACTTCATTTTCCATAAAATTGCGAACCTTTAATTGTATATTCCTTTCTTCTTGTGTAAGCTTTAAGTCGTAATCATAGAAATCTCCGTCAATCGGTGGAAGTTTACTTTGTCCTTTTTTTTGTTTTTCGGTAAGCATTTTCATCAGGCCATTTAGCTGTGACTCATCAAGCTCTCCAACGGTTTTCATGATTTCTGAAAGGTCAATTTTTTCAGATATTTTGGATAATTCATCAAAATCCACTTCTTTCATTAAGTGGATAACTTTCTTTATTTTGCTAAATAATTGCATTTACATTTCTTTTAATTGAAAGTAAGAAAACTTCACACGAAACGATTGGATTTATAAAAATTTTGGAAATATTTAACTAACCTCTTTTTCAAATAGTTTGAATTCAATTTCATACATTAGATTCAAACTTTTAATCACATTAATTTTATGAAAAATCTAATTAGGGGTATCTTAGGCATGATGGTGATCATCTTAACCATCATTTCTTGTGATGAACAACCAAAGAACAAGGAATCAGTCAATGATCAAACTACCAATGAAATAAGTAATGAGAAAAATGAGGAGAGTGTTGTTGGATTGGTCGAAGATGTACTAACAAAGGAGGAACAAGAAGCTTTAACTCCTGATATGGTAATACAATCCTTCAAAGAAGGGAATCAGCGATTTATGAGAAATGATCTCACGGCCCGTGATCATTCAGAGCAGGTTAGAAAAAGTACTAATGCTCAATATCCAAAGGCGATCATACTTTCTTGTGTGGATAGTAGAGTGCCTGTAGAAGATGTTTTTGACAGAGGAATCGGTGATATTTTTGTGGCCAGGGTAGCAGGTAACTTTGTAAATGAAGATATTCTGGGAAGTATGGAGTTCGCTTGTAAGGTTTCTGGTTCTAAACTTATTTTAGTTATGGGACACGAACATTGCGGAGCGGTAAAAGCAGCGATCGACAACGTAGAATTAGGAAATATTACACCTATGTTATCTAAGATCAAACCAGCGGTGGATAAGGTTGAGTACTCGGGAGAAAGAAATTCTAAAAACGAAGAATTTGTTCATCTGGTTTGTGAAAGCAATGTGCATAACACTATTAACAGTATTCATGAAAAAAGTCCGATATTAAAAGAAATGGTTGATAAAGGAGAAATAAAAGTGATAGGTGCGGTTTACGATATGGATACCGGAAAAGTTTCTTTCCTGAAATAAACTGAAAATATCTTTTACCTGAACTTTGATTTGATAAGATCATATTAAATGAAACCTTACTACATAAATATAATTGAATCTATAGTTATTGTTACTATATACTTTGTATTGAGGGTAGCCTTTTTTAAGATTATCAATAGGACTCTCACGCAGCGTTTGATTCAGCAGTCACGAGGAATCCTCATAAAAAAAATTATCAATGTGATATTACTTTCCATATGTATAATTTTCGTGTTTCTCATATGGGGGGTGAATCAATCAGATTTGGCAGTTTTTGTTGGATCGGTTCTCACAGTTGTGGGAGTTGCTTTTTTTGCGCAATGGTCGATTCTTTCTAACATAACATCCAGCCTAATCATATTTTTTAAGCATCCTGTCAAATTAAATGATTCAATTTCTTTGTTAGAGGGGAAGGATTATGTCATAGAGGGTAAAGTAATTAACGTGAGTTCGGTTTAAGGCTTACCCAATTCTTTGTAGGTTATCTATATTGATATTTGGTTTAGTTGGGTA
>CANMTP010000007.1 GCA_947500845.1 uncultured Aquimarina sp. | reverse complement strand
TTAGATACTTAAATATACTAATTCTCTGCTTTTTCTACAATAAATTATTAAAGTTTCTTATCCCGAACTCACGTTAAATTAATAACAAAAACACCTGTAGTACTTGCTAAAAACCCTGCTTCTAATCCTAAAAAATATTCTTATATTATTGAGGACAATACAGGTTACGGAATAGAAAATATAGAGAAAATAGCAGACATTCCGGCAGGTACAGAATTTAAAATCACATCGGTACAGTTTCATACCGGAAGGGTTAGTGGTACCACTTCAGCATATATTTTTGGAACAGTATTTATAAAAGAACATAAAAAAGAGTATTCCTTTGAATATACTTGGGGAGATTATCATGCAATTTATGAAGACAAACCTTATTGGAAGTTTCCATTAGCTTTTTGGCAAGATGTGGCCTTAGAAGAAAAGTATTTTATAAAAGTACCGTGACAGTGGGGTTCGCTGATTAGTTTAAAAAGTTGTAGTAAGCGTCTTTTTTAAAATGAATAAAATTATGTAATTCTCGTAATGAAGTAGACTCTTGGATAGTATTACAACTTATCAGTAGATTTTTTAGAGAACAAGCGTGATCCTTTATTACATACCATCAATGATCAATTTTTTCCAGAATATAGCTTACGACCATATGGTTAAAATAAGGGTTGCCATCTCTTTCGAGCTCTTTATACATAGCATCGGCTGTAGCAAACGCAATGTTTTGATCTGCTTTTAGGTTTAGAATATTGGTTTGCATAGTCCAAGTGGTATCTTTGAACCAGTTTTGATGCAATTCTACAAACTCATCAACCGTATAGATTATCGCTCTGCCAGGTATAATTAGTTCCATTTTTCCAGTAGGGGGCATGGTGGTTTTAAGAGACTTAAGATCTTTGTTTTCGATAGATATAAGTAGTTTTTGCAATGTTGTCCTGGCTTCACTTTCATTTCGTTTTGGATCATTAGTATCTTGTACCTTGTTATTTTCTTCTTTACAAGAAATCAAAAGAAATAGTAATATCAATATTGCGGCACTTTTAATTGAAGTATAAATTCTCATGATTTTATCCTTTTAATTATTCAATCTCATTCCCATTAAAATCCAAGTATCCTTGTTTAGTATTGTCTGCGCCCTTTTTGCCAATTCTATAAAAAATTCTTTTTCTGGGGACTACAGGAAATAATTGATCATAGCGTTTTTTGTTGATAGGCATACCTAAATCATCGGTAATAAACATATTTTTGCCTTGAGTTACTATAAACAAGGGTTTACCTGGAATTCTAAACACGTTTTTAAACGTAGATTTATGTAATTTTTTTCCACTTAAATCTGCGATAAAAACTTCTTCGGGTCGTGTCGTGATTTTTCGCTTAATATCTTTGCAAATTCTGGAAAACTCATCTACTACATTTCCCTGATAATCCAAATAACCACTTTTATTATCGACAGAATTGTGGTGTCCTATATGGTAATATACCACCTTTTCCTTATAATGTGGGTATAGCATATCATATCGATTATCGTTTACAGGTTTTCCATCGCGGTCGATAAAAAAGTCTTTATCATTTCTTGTGGCCATAAAGGTGATAGGCTCTTCTTTGCCTAATACTCTAATATTTTTGAAAGGTTTTTCATGAAGTATAACGCCATTATAATCTGCCAAATAATATTCTTCACTCTCTTTTTGGAGTTCTATGCGCTGTGCCTCTTTATGGAAAATTATTGACTCATAGGATAATGGAATAATCATTTGATTCATATCTACATCAAAAATTCCGTAGAGGGAGTCACTAACACTTAGAAGAGGGGTCTTCTCAATGGGATACAAATTTTTGTATATAGGTTTTAGAATAATTTCACCTTTTCTATTGGTCCATCCGGTATATTCTTTCTTTTTTTCGACTTTAGCACCTTCATGTACTAGGCTGTCAATGGTTATCATTAATCCGTTTTCATAGCTTCTAATATTTTCATACTTTGGAGCTAAAACTATATTTCCTTTATCAGAAAGAATCCCTCTTGTATTCCAGCCTTCGTTTTTAATAAAAATATAAGTTGAGTCAATTCGATCTCTATAGGCTGATTGAAATTTGTTAAAGTAAGGTTTTAAATGGGTGTAGATAGGATATTCTTTAAGTGTTAAACGTTGCGTTACTTGATAAAGTTTAACTGCTATTTTGAGAGGAATACTTTTTGAAAACACACCTTCTTTTATCTGAAAAAGTAAGGTATACCCTTGATATTGTTTAAATATAAAAGGTTTGTAGCCCTTATCTCGTGTTTGTAATATAATCCCATCTTTGGTCTTAAGAATAACAGATGCCTCAGGATATTTTTTTAGAGCTTCTTTTTGTGCTTTTTTAATTGATACATCGGTTATCGAAAAAACTCCTGAATACGTATTGTATTCTTCTAGGTAGAAACTATCTGGTGAATTATTTGTAACGAAGTTGTGAGGTTCCATCTTTTCTTTCATCTTTTGATTCACCTCTTTTTCTATTCTTAAAAACAAGTTTTTTTCTTTGTCTGTTTCTAGAAAAGCAGCTTTTTTGAGAAAAAGTGATTTTAAATCCAAGGTATTTACCTTTGAAATAGTGTTTATAGAATTAAAAATGCTGTAGAACTCTTTTAACTCTTGAATGTTCTTATTTTCACTTTCGGCTTCTGCGATAGCATAGGTGTTTTCATTTATTTTTTTGATGGCAACGAATCTATAATCCTCAAAAAACCGATATAATAACAAACTATCACTTTTATAGAATTCCTCTTGCCTATAATTAGGTGCTACGGCAATATAGTCAGCAATTGTAATTGGTTTTTTAGAAGTTACTACTCCAATATTTGTATGCCCATAAAAATCATTATTGTACTTTCCAAAGGTAATTCCACCAAGAAAGCTGTCTTTTTTCAATGCATATAAGGACGTTTTTTCTCCTGATTCTCTTAGAGACTTCGTTGTATATTGTAATGGAATTGAAAGTCCATAATCACTTGTATCGATGGCGGTAACATATCCCCCTGTAGATTGCTGAGCAGCAGACAAAAAGTTTTTTGCAAATCGATCTCTTTCCTTCTGTTTCTTTCTGTTTGATTCTTCAATTCTAGTCTTAATATTTGTCAATAGGGCATCGCTTTCAGTTACTTTTTTTAATCGCATTTTGATGGCAAAATTAGATGGCTCTGTTAATGACAAATTCATATTCAATTGAATAACAAACTGATTTTCGTCTATGAGACGTAAGGTGTTATCCGATCCATCCATAATTTTTAGCTCCCGAAAATCGATACTATCCTTTTTAGTGGTCTCTAAAGCGTACGCATTGATAAAAGAAGCTTCAGGTTTGGTCTCTAAAATATAATAGGATTGTTGTGGTAGTGAGTCTATAGAAATGCTCCATTTTACAGATCGCATAATATCTTGAGGAATATTGTGTGATAAACTTTCTATAACATAATATCCTGACTTAGGAATACTATTTGGCTCATCTTGTCCAAAAGTAAATGAGCAGGCAAACATCACTAGACCTGGCAGTATTGATTTTAAAGTTAAGTTTTTGAACATTTTAATATTCGTCATGATTATTATTACATTGTTTATAGAAAGGAGGCTACTAATATAATACAACATATATTCCTATGATAACAACTGTTACAACCGTTTTATAAATCCAACTTTGTTGACAAAAGGATGTTGTTAAGACCCCCTATTAAAGCAATGGTCAAACATGCTATCCCATCGTAAATCCTGGATACAGGTGTTAGCATTAATACTCAACCTAATATTCCCAACATGATTTCTTTTTATACAAGCTAGTCATTTCTGCCATAATTACCTCTAAAGATAAATCTACTATACTTGTCTCTCTCTTCGTCTTACCAAGATTCGCTCTTGGTTTGTTTCATTTTCCAGTTGCCATTTTTTTTGGTGATGTTGTGTGTAATTCTAGTGGTTTTATTTATTAAAGGATTCGTGATAATCGTATAAATTTCTACACTGTTCATAGAAATCGGATTTTCTGTAATTTGAATAAAAAGTTTTTCTTTAAAAAGTTGTTTTTCTAGCGCATTATTGATGTGTAAGTTGTTATCTTCTAACTGCATTAATTCACCTTCGTTTCCACGGTTTACCCAAAGTATTTTAGCTTTATTATTGGATTCCATTTTTTCAATAAAGGTAGGATGTTGAACCAACTCACCGTATTCTTTAAAATATTGGTGTAGTCGTTTTTCTTTAAGTTCCTTGTAGTATTCTAAAGCTCCGGTACCACAATAAAAAATCCTGCTTTTACGCTGAACCAAAAGGGTGTCAGTAGCATTTTTAACCTTAAAACTATCTAAATACACCTCATATGGGGATAATTGATCATGTAGCGCATGTGTATATGCTATTGGTAATTTTATTTTACTGTTAGTGTTTTCTCTAGGAGTGCAGGACGCAAGGCCTAAAATCAATAAAGCCATAACAATATTTGACACATTAATATTGAGCATCGATTCCATTTTTACTATTAATTTAAGTTTTCTAACTATTTAGAATTAACAGAGATGGGCAAAACAAGGCGTAGTTTTTAAGAAATCAATAAATTTTAGTTTACCAGGTTTCCCTGATTTACTTTTGATTATAAATCTTCCTTCTTCTCTATGCCATGATAATATCATTTTTGTATACCCTAAAGATACATAGTGTTTATAGATTTTCTTGATAAATTGTAACCTCTCAACTAATTCATTAATGGACTTGAATTCCTTTTTTTCTCCAATCATTTGTAAAACCTTCTGTCGATTTTTTTGAGTTAGTAGATTTATTTTTTTCTCCATTAGTAAATTCAGTTGAGATTCATCTTGTAAGGTTTCGACGATAAGATGTTTTATAGAAAAAAGATCTGAGTATATTATCTTAGAGTTCTTGGTATTATACGAAATTCCTTTATTTCCAGTGCCGACTTGACCTAAAGCAAAAGGTTTTAACGTGATCTCTGTATCTGTTCCTATCCTTGGAATTTTAATCTCTGTATAAAAATATGAAAGCACATCTTTTTGAACACTCGGATTAAAATTACTAAGATTAAAATCCGCAGGCATTATACTATCTATAGTTTCTGTAGCATATGTGCCGTAATTGTTGTCGCATGACCAAACCTCATTCTTTACAAGAACATAATTGCCATTGGCTTTTTTGTAGGCACCTACTTGGCTTTTACAATAACATCCACAAGTTGGATAAGTGCCCTCTATGAACAAATATCCGTTTTTTGCATCATCAATACAGGTAGTGCAATATTGGTTAAGACTTGTAGGGAGAACACCATGGTTCATCTCATACCCTTGTCTTAACGATTCGTTACAAGTTATTGCAAAATCCCATAATTGTTCTTTCAGGGACTGCCCATTGGTGATGAATATAGTAAAACTATAAATTAACGATACAACCCATTTCATGATTTTGTTGTATTATTTCTGTTTTCAATGATAAGCATTTAATTATCCAAAACATTCAGAATCATATCGCTATTTGAAATCATTCCGTTAAGAAATACGGTTTTAGGCACTTCAAGTTGGGTATTTGTAAATGATGTCTGGGGAAATGCCTCGTTGGTCAATCCCTCTGTAAAACTTTCTGGTGCCGGGTTCCTGCTTTCAAGTAAGACTATAGATTTAGCATCTACAGCCTGTATCTTATATACTTTGTTCATAGTTGCAATCAAGTCTCCAGTATCTAATTTTTCTAAAACGATTTTCTTTTCTTGATTGCTTTTAGCCATAAAGGACTCTTGATAAACTTCATTACTCTTGATTTCAGAATAAAAACCAATAGGAACAGCAAGAAGGACTGATAAAGCAATGATACCAAAACTCCAATACCCCCATGTAGGAACTTTCAGGTTCTTTTTCAGTTCTTCTGCCGTCTCTTTAATCTCTGTAGTCCAATCAGATTTTTTAATGCGCTTACCTGTATCAATGCAGATGAGTTCGGTTACTTTTTTGGGGAAAAGAAAAAATGAAGCTTTCACGTCTCTTCGTTTCAATTGAAGCAGCACTTTCCCAGAGGAACAATTTTTGGTTAGTAAATTGAACTTGCGTTCTTCAATAACATATTCTTTAACTGATATCCACATGATTTATATTCTTATTAATAGTTTGGGGGGCTGTCTAAAAAGGATATGAAAACGTCATTACGATCCGCCTTTGGACGCAGAAGTAATCTGTATATTAGCAACTTAAATTTAACAGATTCCTTCGCTTCTCTCGAAATGACGACTTTCTAGACAGCCTCTTTAACTATACTTATCTATGATACTTCATTATCCATTAAAATATAGACACACTATTTCCATTGGCAACTAAAGTGTCCCTATCAGTAGCTCCTTGTGCAGATAAGTCACCTCGCAAGCGTATTCTTTTACCTGTAATTGCCGGAGTAATACTTACTAATCTTGCCAATATTTGATCAATAACAGGGGTAGATAGTCCACCAATACCAAGTATATCTATTGATGTGAAATCGACGACTGAAGACAAGTTTACCGAGGTTAATAATACCGAAGAGTTAATAGTTAATCTATCGAATGTTGAAAGATTGCTGAAATCTACATTTTCTAGTAGGTTTTCGCTAATTTCAAGATTGCGAATACTGGTAAGCGTTTCCAGACTTGGAAAAGCAATACTAGTAAGAGAAGTGTTATTATTTATCCTTAGATCAGTAAAAGTATCACTACTGGTTACTGTGGTCAAAGAAGGAAATGAAATTGATACTAATGCACTATTTCCTGTTATAGAACACCCTCCATTTAAAGTCGTCAAACTAGAAAAGTCTACACTATTCATCGAAGAATTATTGGTTATGTTCAAGAAATTACGAACATCTGTTGTTCCTAGTGTGGTCAATCCCGAAAAGGATAGGCTTTCGAGGGCAGGATTATCTGAAACAGTTAAAGAAGCACTAATTGTTACCAAACCATCAAATTGTACAGTAGTCAATTTTTGATTTCCGAAAATCAAGATTCCGAAGGTGCTGCGAAGATTTGGAAATTCTAAAGTGACTAATTCAGGATTTTCTCTAAAATCCACCCCTCCTTCTACAGTTTCTAGCGAATCAAAACGTATAGTAGTCAAATTGCTTTGACGAACGCTTATACTCGAGTTACAGGTAACTAAGTTAGGTAATGCAAAAGTGAGAAGTCTAGGATTGTTTTCCAAAGAAAAGTTATTTGTTATAGTCACTACCGAATTAGCTTCAAAAGATGTTAGATTCTCATTATCCTCAACACTCAATCGATCGAGTTTATTTAAGGTTCCCAGACTTACAGTAGTTAAGTTTACATTATCTTCAATAGTAAAACTAGCACCATCGTCTGGTGTGTTGATAACCGAAGGAATATTGATAGTTTGCAGATTCTCGTTGTCTTCTATAAATATACCATTTACTGTCTGTAATCCAGGCAGATTAATTTGAGATAGCATTGTTTCTTCAATAAACAAAGTTCCGGCGGTTTCTAGATTAGAGATATCGAGATTTGACAAATTTTCTGACGTTTGGATATTCAGTCTTTCCAGAGTAGTAAGCGCTGGAAAGCTTAACGTTTCTAGAGCTGGATTAACTTCAAAATCTAGCCTATTCGCCGTTGTCATTGCTGCTAAATTGATTGAAGTAAGTGCAGTATTACCCTCAACAAAAAGATTATTCATAGCACTCATATTTTCAAAACTAAGTGTAGATAGAGCACTATTAGAATACACTTCAATATCCTCGACAACAGACTCAAGATCAGGTAAAGAAAGACTTTGTAGATTCTCATTATCCCTCACTTCTAGTCTTATTAATCCTGATATGCCAGGAAGGTTGAGCGTAGTTAGATTGGTTGTGTTGATCACCAGAACAGTATGCGTATTATTTCCTTGATTTTCTAAGGCAATTTGCGCAGCCTCCTCGTCAGTAATATCCCCAGCGAATACAAGATACTCAAGTCCCTCATTAAAGCCATCGACACCATCGACACCGTCAATACCATCTTCACCATCACTACATGAAAATGCCGTTATCGCAAGAATGATCATTAAAATCTTGATAAATATATTTTTCATAATCAAATGATTTAAGTTTTTTTGGAACAAATTAAATGTAACATGTTCTGTTAAATTGTTTTAAAATTATTCTGTAATAGTTACCGAATTATCATTAGCTCTCAAGGTTTCTGCCTGGGTTTGTGCTTGTGCCGAGGCTACACCGGTAATAGATATGCTTTTCCCACTAATTGCAGGTGTGATATTAACTAATCGTGTTAAAATCGCATCTATTACCGCAGTAGAAAGTCTTCCAGGGGTATTTAATCTTAATCGCACAAAATCCTGAAGGGATGAAAGCGTTAGAGACTCTACCAAAACCGATGAGTCCACGTCTAAGGTAGCAAAGGTGGTAAGCCTATCAAAATTGATGTTTGCTAAAAGGTTCTCACTAATGCTAATGGTTGAAATAGTATTTACTCTTTCTAAATTGGGAAATGAAAGACTCGTCATTGCATTATTATTTGAAACGATGAACCTGAGCGAATTTTCATTTCCAATAGTAATCAATCGAGGAAATGACAATGTAGTCAAGGCACTATTTCCTGAGATCAAAAGTCCCATGTCTAAGGTCGTCAAACTTGAGAAATCAAGATCGGTCATTAACGGGTTATCTGAAACGGTAAGATTAGAACGCGTATCATTTCCTATCGTAGCGAGTACAGGAAAAGTTGCTGCAGTTAAGGAAGCATTTCCCGAAATGAAAAAGTTTCCTGTTGAAACTGTTAAACCAGGAAAAGATGCGGCTTGTAAATTTTGATTATTTGATATAGTAAAAAAACTATCATTATTTACTAATGCATTAAAATTGATACTGGTTAACATTCCATTTTCTGAAATATTAACACCGCTCGAAGTAGTTAATCTTCGAAAGTCTATACTAGTTAATAAAGTATTTTCTGAAATACTTATACGACCTTCGTTTTCTGTAACATTTGGAAACGTCAAACTGGTCAAAGTTCCATTATTTTCAATGATCACGCCAGAAACACTCGTTGCAACCGGAAATGATATCCCATTAAGGATTGGATTATCTGAAATAGAAATCAATCCTGGCGATAGCACAGCATCGGTATTGAGTGTGGTGAGATTTTCATTGCTATCAATTCGAATTCTTCCTGTACTTACTAAACTATTGAGATTAATGGTTGTAAGATTGGCATTTCTGGTAATATTAATACCTTGATCCTCATCAGAAAAAAGATCATTCTGATCTGCGTTAGTGGAGATTAAGGAGGGTAGTGTAATTACTTCCAGAGCCGAATTTTCAAAAATCGTAATTTCTCTGGTGGTTCTTAAAGCTTGAAGATTGAGAGTCGTTAGCCGTTCATTTCGTTGAAAATTCAAAAATTTAATCGATTCTACCGTGTTTAAATTTACAGTTGTTAAGTTTTCTAGAGACGCCAGTCGTAGTGTCCCCATTTCCAATGCTGATGGTAAATTTAAACTTTCTAATAATGGACTGTCAGAAATTCGAAAACTTTCACAAGTATTCAGATTGGGTAAACTAATACTTTCTAAGATTTCATTTCTGCTAATAGTAAAGCCTCCATAAGTTGCCTCCAAACTCGACATATCAATGGCTGCCAGCATTGGATTATTGTTTATTGAAATATTTTCATAAGAGGCATTTAGATTAGGCAAAGACAACCTTAGTAAGTTCTCGTTATCTACTACTTCTAGTCTAACAAGTGTTGAGATTTCCGGCAGCTCTATTGAAGTAATATTTGTAGTATTTTTTATCAATAGGGTGTGCGTATTTTTTCCGGCTGTTTCTGTAGCCAAAGCAACCGCTTCTTCATTGGTCATATCTCCAGAAATTACGAGATATCCAGCGCCGTTACTTTCTGTGCCGTCTGTACCGTCTATACCGTTTACACCATCTTCACCATCTTCTGGATTACAAGAAAAAATGGTTACAGCAAGGGTCATCATGAAAATTCTAAGGAATATATATTTCATAATTAAATGATTTTGGGTAGTGTTCATATTTATATTTTAAAAAGTTTTCAGTCTACACCTATTCTACAATAGTAACCGTATTGCCGTTGGTTCTCAAGGTTTCTATATCGGTCAAGGCTTGTGCAGATGCAGTTCCGGTAATAGAGATGTTTTTACCGGTAATGGCTGGTGTAATATTTACTAATTGGGTGATAATGGTATCAATTACAGCTGTAGAAAGTCTGGTAAAACTGATGCTATCAAAATTTTGAATAGAAGACAAGTCTGCAGTAGTTAATGTGGTATTAGAATTTATAGTGAAATTAGAAATAGTAACCAGTTGAGTAAAATTTACTGTTTCTAAACTAACTTCTCTAATTTCGATACTTCCTGCGTTATTACCGCCATAAGTTGCTAAGCTGGGAAAAGAAATACTATTGATTGAACCATTATTCCTGATTACAAAATTAACCCTGTTATCATTTCCTATCGATCTTAAAAGAGGGAAAGATAGTGCTGTTAATGCGCTATTACTTGTAGCAGTCAAACCGATATCAAGCAGCGTTAAGCTATTGAAATTGAAGCTTGTCAACGCTTCATTTTGGCTGATAGAAATACTACCACCGCTCTCTAGGTTAGGAAATGATGTTGTAAGTAAGCTAGGGTTTCTATCGATTCTCATAGAGCTAACCGTTGCTAATACATCGGCATTAAATGCTGTTAAGCTCGCATTGCTCGTTATGAAAATCACATCAGCATGGGTCAAATTACTTACATTTATTGTGGCTAGATTTGTATTTCGGTCAACATTAAGCCTTCCTGTTCCTTCTGAGCTTACGGTTTCAAGCACAGGTAAATTTATATTTTCGAGTACTGAGTTATTTGAAACACTAATCGCTTTAGCATTTATGATGTTCGGCAGATTAATTGCCAGTAGGTTATCATTTCTTGAAATAGTAAGAAATCCTACTTCAACAACATTTAATTCTAAGTTTGTTAAGTTTGGTTGATTCGAAATACTCAAACTACCGTCTACCTGGACTAATGAGGGTAAACTTAAGTTCTCAAGTAGGGGGTGTTGCGAAAAAAACACTCCTGAAGCACTTACAAGATTGGACAAATTAACTGAAGCTAATACTGCATTAGAACTTACAGATAAGGATCCTAATGTCGTCCTGAGATTTTGAAAATCTATACGTTCTAATTTAGGGTTATTACTTATAATTATATTTTCGGCAGTAGATTCTAAATCAGGCAATGATAAACTTTGTAAATTATCATTATCCTCAACTTCTAGCTTGGCCAAACTGGAAATGTTGCTTAAGTCTAAAACAGTTAGATTTGTAGTATTACTGATTACTACGGTGTGGGTGTTTGTTCCAAACCCTTCGGCCACAATTTCTGCTGCTTCCTCATTGGTAATCTCGCCAGATAAAGCAAGAATTCCTAATCCATTATCAACACCATCGACTCCGTCAACGCCGTCAATGCCATCCCTTCCGTCTTCTCCATTACAGGAGAATATAAATATTGAAAGGGTAATCAAAAAAAGATGAGTACAAAATTTTTTCATAGTTATTAAGATCTAGGTTATAGTTTTCTAAAAATTGATTTTGAACAATTTTGCCCAAATATAATTGAGAAGTCAGATAAAAGAGTACCATATTATAATTTGGTACACGTTTCTTCATGATTACTGCGTTTTTTACCAAATCCTTATCGCCGGTAAAATGGTCAGTGCCAATGTAATATAGGCCGTAATTAAAGAAACCAATGTAGCAACAATAAATCGAAGCATATTAGAAGTATTGGGCAATAAGAATATGGTACCAAGACTTATCGATACAATAGCACAAATTAAAAATGCTCCTCCATAAAAAATACTTTCAAAAAAACCACCGAAACCATCAGGACCGTGGTTGGAGTAATATACAGTATGTACTAATAACCCAAGAAAAAGAAAGGAAAAAAGCAAAAGTATACTTAGAAATATTTTAAGTGTTTTCATTAATTTTTATTTCTGAATAATGACAAAGTATTTGAATATCGCGCCGAAAGTAAAAAGAAATGATAAAGAAAAAGGTTCAAATTATAAATTGGAGCGTCTATTTATCTTGTGATGTAGAGTTTAGATATATTTCTTTTGAAATTCTGATGGGGTGAGTCCAACAAGGTTTTTAAATATTCTATTGAATGATGTCTTGCTCGGAAAACCGGCTTCATATCCAATAGCTAAAATTTTGTAGTGTTTAAACTTTGGATTTTTCATCATTTTTTTTGCGGTATCGACCCTATAAAGGTTAATGAAGTTGTTAAAATTCTTCTGAAAACAAACATTCAAAACCTCTGAAAAAAGATGTACGCTCATATGTAAATGATCAGCAATATCAGATTGTTTAATTTCGTGATTCAAATACGGTTTTTTTTCCTCCATATAGTCCAAGATCAGGGACATGTATTTTTGTTGGTCTTCTCGACTAAGCGAAGACTTTTTTGGGTGTTGTGTTTCTGTAGTTTCTTCAGAAAACTCTTGATTTTCTTTAGCTAATGCATTCAAGGTATCCTTGAGGGCTTCATTTTCGTTTTGTAATAATAATTTATCACCCTGTAGTTGTTTAGATTCTTCAGCAAGTTTCCTACGCTTATTCCAATAAATAATTGAAGATACTAGTAACAGAACCACCAAAACAATTCCTAAGAAAACATAACGTTGTTTTTCCTGGCTCAGAAGATTTATTGACTGTCTTTGATTGGTTATTATTTTTGTTTTGTCTTTTGTTTCTTCTTCTAATTTTAACCTTTGAGCCTTTGAAAGAGTTTTTAAATACTTTTCTCTGGTTTCGATATATGCTTTTTGTTCTTTCAAAGAGTTTTTGATACTGTCTAGCACCTCATAGGTTTTGGCCAGATATTCATGGGACTCCATTTTGATATTCAAAAAATTTCCTTGTGTAGCCAAATCACGAGCTTTTTTTAATCTAGTAAGCGCATTTACTGGTTGATTTGATAAATAATAAGAAATGCCCATTACACAATTGGCAGAAGCTTTAAGTTCTATAGACTCATTCTTGTCAATTTTGTTCAAAGCTTTTTGACTGTTTTCTATAGCCTGGTCATACTGGCCTAAATGACGTTGACATTCAGCAATATTGATCAGGGCTCCTATGATTCTATCATTTCTGTCCATTTTTTGAGCCAGATCTTTAGCCTTGTACATGTATTTCAAAGCTTCGGCATAATTACCTTGATTGAGATTTGCTGTTCCCAAAGAATTATATGCCGAAATAATGAAATTATCTGGGTTTTTTTGATATTTGGCTAATGCTATAACTTTTTTCATTGAGGTTTTTACTTTTTCGTAATTCTCAATACTGTTATACAAATTCCCCAGATTCACCTGTACAAGAATTCTCGAATATGAATTCTCAGGAAGAGAATTACTTAGCTTTTCAGCTTCAAGATACCTGGCTAGAGATTCCTCATATTGATCTATTTGCTGGTAATAAATTGCTAGGTACACCAATGCAGCAACCTGATCTTCTTTTAATTCGTTGGCTTCAGCAATATGAAAAATGATATGACTGTATTTTTTAAACGCCTCCAAATCACCTGCACGATTCGATGCGCTTAACAATTGCTTGTATTTGGCAATACTGTCCTTTGGTGAAATAACTTTTTGATTATACAGAGAAAAATCAACAACAGAATGATCTTGAGCAAAATTTGCGGAAGCATTTACTAAGAGTGCGATAATGATGAGATACAGGGACTTTTGCATTTTGACGAAACTCTAAAAAGATAACTATTATTGGCTAAGTTTAAGACACTATCAAAGATATTGCTTTTCTATAGTTATACATAAAAAACTCTTTTAAGATATTACGAAGACAGGTGTCTGAACTACCAGACGCTTTTTTTATGGTAAAACTTATGAAATCCTAAGACCGATTCATTAATTCTTCAATCTCACCAGCTTCGATCGGGATATTAGCCATTAGGTTAAAAGGATCGCCTTTTTCCTGGATTACCACGTCGTCTTCCAGTCGTATTCCAAAACCTTCATCTGGGATATAAATACCTGGTTCTACCGTAAATACCATATTGGCTTGCATGGGTTCGGTTAAAATTCCGTAGTCATGAGTATCCAGACCGATATGGTGAGAAGTACCATGCATGAAGTATTTTTTGTACGCCGGCCAATCGGGATCTTCATTTTGCACATCGGCTTTGTCTAAAAGTCCAAGCCTAAGCAATTCTGACGTCATCATCTTTCCTACCTCAATGTGATAATCTGCCCAGATGGTCCCGGGCACCAACATTTTGGTAGCTTCATTTTTAACTCTTAATACAGCATCGTATACTTCTCGCTGACGCTTATTAAATCTTCCTGAAACTGGAATTGTCCTTGATAAATCACTAGAGTAATTGGCATATTCTGCTGCTATATCCATAAGTATAAGATCTCCTGCTTTGCACTCTTGGTTGTTTTCTATATAGTGCAATACATTAGCATTGTTACCGCTTGCAATAATGGGCGTATAGGCAAAACCCTTGGATCGGTTATTGATAAACTCATGTAAGAGTTCTGCTTCAATATTATATTCCCAAACTCCTGGTTTTACAAAGCCCAAAAGTCTTCTAAATCCTTTTTCAGTAATATCACATGCCGTTTGCATGAGATCGATTTCTATAGGATCTTTTACAGAACGAAGTCGTTGTAAAATGGGATTACTTTTGGCTACAGAATGGGCGGGATATTTATTCTTCCACCACTTGATGAAGCGATCTTCTCTGGTTTCGGTTTCTACATTAGATCGATAATGCTCGTTGGTATTCACATATACTGTATCACATTGAGTCATCACTTCAAAGAAAACCTTTTCCAGATCCTGTAACCAATATACTGTTTTTATACCCGATACTTCAAAAGCACGTTCTTTAGTAAGTTTTTCTCCTTCCCAAATAGCAATAAGCTCACTGGTTTCTTTCAAAAATAAAATTTCCTTATGTTTTTCATGGGGTGCATCAGGAAATAAAAGCAAAACGCTCTCTTCCTGATCAACACCGCTTAGATAAAAGATATCTCTGTGCTGCTCAAATGGCATGGTGCTGTCGGCACTTATTGGATATATATCATTACTATTAAAAACAGCAATGCTATTTGGTTTCATCTGTGCCGTAAAATTCTTTCGGTTTTTGATAAAGAGATTGCGGTCTATGGGATGGTATTTCATTGTATATTATATTTGGTACTCATTATGGAATTCCAAAAATACTAAAGCGCACAGGATGTATTGTTAAACAATATCTAAAAATTTTGAGATTGCTTTAACAATATCTACATTCATCAGCTATTATATATTTTAAAAAGGTCAGATGGAATTCGCCATATTGAGAAAACGTAAAAATGTATATCTTCAGCTCATGGCTCATTTCAGCCCACTAAATAACCGTCAAAATGAAAACACAAACACTAGCTTTATTTTTCTTCATTTCTTCATTATCTCTTTTTTCTCAGCAACCCGCTACAACTTCTGAAGCTGTTATAAAAGGATTATCACAAAAACAACAGATGGAAACATCATCACTGGTAAGGAATGTTCCATTCGAAAATATTGGACCATCTGTAATGAGTGGTCGTGTGGTAGATGTAGCAGTTAATCCAGATAATACAACAGAGTTTTATGTAGGATATGCCTCTGGTGGATTGTGGTATACTGCAAATAATGGAACCACATTCGAGCCGGTTCTAGACACTGCTGAAACCATAAATGTTGGGGATATCGCGGTAGATTGGAAAAACGGAACTATCTGGGTAGGAACAGGAGAAAATAACGCATCAAGATCATCCTATGCCGGGATAGGTATTTTGAAGTCTGTAGATAAAGGTAAAACCTGGCAAAATATGGGACTAAGAGATTCGCATCATATAGGAAGAATTGTAATAAATCCTAACAATCCCGATGAGGTAGTGGTAGGAGTAACAGGACATTTATATTCTTCTAATGAAGAACGCGGTGTATATAAAACCACCGATGGTGGAAAAACCTGGAGCAAAACATTATTTATTAATAATGAGACTGGAATTATTGATCTTGCGTTTGCCCCTAATACTTTTGATGTGATGTATGCTGCTGCATGGGATAAAGATCGCAAAGCATGGAATTTTGAAGGTAATGGAGCCGGATCAGGCATTTATAAAAGTGTTGATGCAGGGAATACCTGGAACAAAATTTCTACAGAGGGAAGTGGATTCCCAACAGGAGAAGGTGTGGGAAGGATTGGTCTTGCCATCTTTGACGAAAATACATTGTATGCGGTTCATGATAATCAATCAAGAAGAAAGAAAAGTGATCTGAAAAAGGAAGGCGATAAGCTAACTAAAGAAGATTTTAAAACGATGTCAACCGAAGATTTTCTGAAGATTGATGACAAAAAGTTGAATAGGTTTTTAAAAACCAATGGTTTTCAGGAAAAATATAGAGCCGACAATGTGAAGCAAATGGTAAGAGGTGGTACTGTAAAGCCCATAGATCTTGCCAAATATCTGGAAGATGCCAATTCGATGTTATTTGATACTCCCGTAATAGGTGCAGAGGTTTACCGAAGTGATGACGGAGGAAAAACATGGACAAAGACACACGAAGACTTTTTGGATGACATTTTTTATAGCTACGGATATTACTTTGCCCAAATACAGGTAAACCCCAAAAATAAAGATCATATCTATATTTCTGGAGTACCTATTTTGAAATCTAAAGACAGTGGTAAAACATTTAAAAGTATAAGTGCAGAAAATGTGCACGCCGATCATCATGCCTTATGGATCAATCCAAATAACCCTAAACATTTGGTTAATGGTAATGACGGTGGAGTTAATATTACTTACGATGATGGCGAAAACTGGATCAAAGCTAATCAACCCAATGTAGGACAATTTTATGCGATCAATGTTGATAACGAGACCCCTTATAATGTATACGGAGGATTGCAAGACAATGGTGTTTGGGTAGGTGCTCATAACAGTAAAGAAGATGTTTCATGGCACCAGAGTGGACATTATCCCTGGAAAAGTATTATGGGCGGGGACGGAATGCAAGTACAAATCGATAATAGAGATGCTAATATTGTGTATACAGGTTTTCAGTTTGGAAATTATTTTAGATTGAATCGGGCAGAAGGTGAGCGAACGTTTATTCAACCAAAACATGAGTTGGGAGAATCACCTTATCGTTTTAATTGGCAGACACCCATATTGCTTTCCCCTCATAATCAAGATATCGTATATTTTGGAGGAAACAAGTTAATACGATCCATGAATCAAGGGGATGATTGGACTCCAATTTCTCAAGATTTAACAAATGGAGGTAAAAAGGGAAATGTAGCATACGGGACCTTAACCACGATCTCAGAGTCACCATTTCAGTTTGGTTTGATATATACAGGTAGTGACGATGGATTAGTGTACGTATCCAAAAACTCTGGCGGAAGTTGGACAAAAATATCAGATTCTTTACCTAAAGATCTTTGGATTTCAAGGGTAATTGCTTCTTCACATAAAAAAAATCGTGTTTATGTAACACTCAACGGCTATCGATGGGATGATTTTAAACCTTACGTATATGTAAGTAATAACTACGGAACTACTTGGGAAAGTATAAGTCAAAACCTTCCAATATCTCCTGTAAATGTAATTAAAGAAGATCCTAAAAATGAAAATGTATTGTATTTAGGAACCGATAATGGAGCCTATGTATCTTTAGACAAAGGAAAAACATGGCAAGTATTTTCTAAAGGACTACCCAATGTGGCGGTACACGATCTTGTTATTCATCCTAAAGCAAACGATTTGCTATTAGGAACCCATGGTAGAAGTATTTATAAAACGAATGTTGAACCTTTGCAAATTCTCGATGGCGAAGTGATCAACAAGGCACTATATGTTTTTGAAGTGCCACCTGTAAAGTGGTCAGAAAAATGGGGGGATACCTGGAGCAAATGGTTCGATCCCTACACACCATCTGCTACCATTAAATTTTATGCAAAAGATCCTGGTGAATATACAGTACGAATTACTACTGAAAGTGGGAAAGTACTTCAGGAGTTTTCTACTGAAAGTGAAAAAGGGCTTAACTATACAGAATACGACCTTACGATTACCGAAAAAGGAAAAAATATTCTGGAAAAAGAATTTGAAGAGGAAGAAATTTCTAAAAGAAAAAGTGGTAGCTACTACCTTCCGGTTGGGGTTTATCAAATAGAAGTTTTTAACTCAAAAAACAGAGAAACGAGTACCTTAGAGGTCAAATAACTTTACTAAATATTAACTTACTGGGCAATTCTGAATCTTTAGAAAAAAACAATAATTTTAAGAATTGATAAGATGTCTCATTAGTGCTATATTATGAAAATTAATTTTTTCAATTCGATAATTCTTTGTGGCTATCTGTGTTTGTTAATAATCAGCGTCTGGAAATTAATTTCTACTCCTAACAAACGTAAGATTTATTATTATTTTTATGGTTTTCTGATCACTTCAAGCTTGGTGGTCCTAATGGTTCTGATGTTTGATATTAGGCTCGTAAAAACATACCCAATAATCTTACTTTTTTTTATACCCTTTCAGTATCTATCCCCGGTTTATTTTACTGCATTTGTCTGTTACTACTTAGGGAAAGAATCTGTTTATCGTAAATATCAAGTTTATCTTTTTCTTCCGTTTATTGCGTTTTTTATTTTATATACTATTTTAAAAGTCAATATATTTTTGGAATATTCTTGGATATCAAAAAATATAGTAACCATTTTGCATACAGAAATAGATGAGAATTCTGCTCTTTCCTTTAGCACCATAATTGGTATATGGATGTATTTAATGATTACAAAATATGAAAAATCATTAGGAAGATATTCATTTCTGAAAGTAAAACAACAAACCAAATGGATAAAAAACCTGGTTGCAGTATTAATTGTTTTTAATGTTTTATGGTTACTAACGCTAGTACTCTTTTATATAAGAACAGATATTCATGGTCACATGCCTTATTATCCCTATTGGATATTATACTTGCTGTTTTATTTTGCATTCCTTTATTATGGCGTCCAACATATTCAAAATAGGGGAAAATTTCTAAATCCAGAGGCCAATATCAAGGAAGAGGCTATTAATAAATTTAGAATTGCAGGATTAAGTACTATTTTTTCTAAGGAGGAATTAAAGCAGATAGAATCAAATTCTTCAGAGGTTGTTGGCATTTTAAGTTATTTTGCCACATCTCTGTTCGATAAAAATGACGTAAAAGATATTCTTTGGGACATAACCGAAAATTGCATCGCTCAGCTTCATTTGGAAGATGTTGTAATTTACATTTTGGACGAAAAAACTAAACTACTAAAGCAAACGGCTGCCTACGGGACTAAAAACAAAGGACAGCGAATGATTCTTAGCCCCATCGAAATACCTTTAGGAAAAGGTATTGTTGGAGGCGTGGCAGCAACCGGAATCTGGGAGTGTATTGGTGATGTAACCAAAGATGAACGATATATTGTTGATGACAAAAAAAGAAAATCAGAATTAACAGTACCCATTTTTCTTAACGAAAAAATCTTTGGTGTGTTGGATTCAGAAAATTCTATCAAAAATTATTTTAACGATCAGCATGTTTTTTTATTTCAGTTTATTGCCAAATTAATATCTAAAAAGTTAGAAAAAATAAAGCAAAAATCCTCTTCTACTATAACTGATGATAATATGTATTTTAAGGAGTTAAACTTTTTAATGTCTGAAGCAAAAATTTACAGAGATGCTAATTTAAGTTTAGAAACCATATCGGGTAAGTTAAAAATAAGTAGTAATTACCTTTCTCAGCTTGTAAATAAGCTAAGCGGAAAAAGTTTCCCCGATTATATTAATGGTTTTAGAATAGAAGATGCTAAGAAAAAGCTAAAAGACCCTCTTTTTGTTAACTATACCATTCTTTCGATAGCATTGGAGTCAGGCTTTAATTCTAAGTCTACATTCTATAATGCTTTCAAAAAAACGACAGGTATTTCCCCTAAAGAATATAGGAAAACGCCTTAAAATAAGTCCAGATTCTTTGAAATTCAAATTTATGGGACATGTATCGAAAATCCCATTTCTAAGTTTGCGGCATTAACTTTTAAAAACTTTTAAAAATGAAAACAATGTCAAATGTATTGAGGGGTATTACATTAGTAGCGTTATCGATACTTATTTTTTCATGTTCTGATGGTGAAGATGGTGCCATAGGACCACAAGGTCCACAAGGGGAACAAGGAAATCAGGGTGATCCGGGACCACAAGGAGATCAGGGAGATCCAGGAACTGCCAACGTGATTTATTCTGATTGGATACCCAGAAACTTTTTTCTTCCAGGTGCTGTTGAAGAAAACTTTCAGGGATTAGAAGTACTTGATGATAGCGAATTTAACGAAAATGCAGATGTAGTACTTGTTTACGGAAGAAGAGATGGAGAAACTGGTGCGGATATTTATCAATTACCTTTCATTCTTACTTCTCAAAATGAATATTATGGATTTGGGATGCTTACGGCTACGGGTGGATTTTCTTTGCAAGTACTTGTAAGAACTACTGATGGAGGATCAAATCTTTTTACATTCTTTGACGACTTCAGGTATGTCATAATCCCTGGGGGAGTAGCAAAATCTGCAACAGATTATCAAAATATGTCTTATAATGATCTTGTAGAGTTATTTAAAATATCTAAATGATTGTGATCCATATTTTTATTAAACTAGAATAAATATTTTCTTAGGGACATGATTTAGGATTTCCGTAAAATGTTCTTAATATCAGAATAGTGAATGATACATCATTCACTATTCTTTTTTTTATGACCTAACGATTTGATTAATTGGACAGGCTAACTGGAAATCTAAAAGCTGTTAAATTAAAGATATAGAGCCCTAGAATTACACGATTATTTCATCTTTTCACATAAATTAGTGGTTATAAAAATTTGTTATGACACTTACCATGGGGATTCCGGCATTGTTATTTCCTGCAATATCACTAACGATGCTGGCTTATAATGCAAGGTACTTGGCCATTGCGGCCTTGATTAGACAATTGCACAACGAATATTTGGCTTCACGATCAAAAAATACGGTATTGCAAATAAAAAATTTGAGAAAGCGTTTATGGTTGATTAGAAACATGCAAGCGATAGCGATCATAAGCTTTTTGACTAGTGTAATCACTATGTTTTTGTTATATATAGAACAGATGAATTGGGCCAATATCGTATTTGGTATTAGTTTATTTTGTCTTATGATTTCATTATTTTTATCCTTCATTGAGGTTCAAATTTCCACAAAAGCATTATCAATTAGATTAGACAAGATTGAAGAGAGTACCTAAGAAATCCTTATCTTGTTGTAAAAAAATCATTTGCTAATTTCTCTTGGAATGCTTCAGAACGAGCTTTTTAATAATGTAATACGGGATGTCAATGCTGGATATTGGGAATTGTATACTGATCCAGATAAAGAAGTTTGGTCCCAAAAATTCTATGAAGGTATAGGATACGCCAGAGAAGAATTAGAATCAACAATCGATTACTTTTTAGAGCATTTAATCCACAAGGAAGATGTAGAAATTTTCAGGGATAATTTTCTTAATTATAGAAAAAATAATGTTGATTTTAAGCAGCATATTAAGATTGCTACAAAACAAGGAGATTATAAGCTCTTTCGATGTGCTACGAATGATCAATTACCAGTAAATATAAAATCGGAAATAAATCTTATATTTTTTTTCGAAATTAAGCTAGAACCCGATCAGGACATTACAAAAGATAATTTCTACTATAAAGAAACAGCCCAGATGACCTCTACGGGTAGCTGGTATGTCGATTTTGATAAAAGAAAGAGTTATTGGGATTTTGAGACGAGACGAATTTTAGAGTATCCAGACGATTATATTCCTTCTCTTAAAGACTCAGCCGATTATTATGCAGAAGACTCAAGACAAAAAGCTGCAGATCTGTTTTTTAACTGCGCTATGGTTGGCACACCTTTTAATACAGAAATAAAGATGGTCACTGCAAATGGCAGAATATTTTGGGTGAGAGCCATTGGAAAACCCGTATATAATGAAAACAAAGAAATTATTGGAATAAGAGGTGTTTTTCAGGATATCGATGATATAAAAAGAAAAGAACTACGACTTCAAAGATCCATGGATATTATTACATCTCAGAATTCAAGATTATTCAATTTTGCTCATATAGTATCCCATAATCTTAGATCTCATACCAGTAATCTTTCTCTACTCGTTCAGTTGATAGAAGATATAGATAATCCAGAAGAAAAAATAGAGCTAGTTAATGAAGTTAAACAGATATCGTATAGCCTCAACACAACAATAGAACATCTTAATGAGATTGTAGCAATACATACCAATAAGGATCAAGAAAAAAAAGTAATTAAGTTTCAAGATGCTCTTAATTTGGTGATGAGTGGTATTGGACAAATGATTGCTTTAAGCAAAACAACAATAGAAGCAGATTTTGACGATTTAGAAGAGATTAACTACATACCCGCCTATTTAGAAAGTATATTACTTAACCTAATAACAAATTCTATTAAATATAGGCATGAGGATAGAGATCCGATTATTCACATAAAGACGTATTCAAAAGAAAACAATGAATATTTAGAGGTGAAAGATAATGGTAGAGGAATAGATATGAAATTATTTAAAGATAAAGTCTTTGGTATGTATAAAACATTTCATTACAATAAAGATGCAGTAGGGATCGGCTTGTTTTTAACTAAGAATCAGGTTGAATCGTTAAATGGTACTATTTCAGTAGAGAGCGAAGTAGACAATGGTACAACATTTATTATAGAATTTTAGATAAACGCTCAAACCCCACTTATAATGAGTAATAAAATAGCATTGGCATGTATTATCGATGATGATGATATGTATGTAAGCTTGGTAAAAAAGATCATCGAAGCCAAAAATCTTTGTCAAAATCTAATGGTATTTCAAAACGGAAAAGCTGCACTCAATTATTTTGAAGTAATCTTAAGCAATTTAGACCAAAAAAGCATCCCAGAAATCATTTTTTTAGATTTAAATATGCCGGTAATGGATGGTTGGGAGTTTTTAGATAATTTTACCAGGATTAAAAACAAATTAGGAAAAGCAATCACACTTTATGTGGTAAGTTCTTCTATTAACCCTATTGATATAGAAAGAGCCAAGAGTATTAATTCTGTAAAGGATTATCTCATAAAACCGGTCACTATCGATGACCTTGAAACTATATTTTCAGGGGAAAGGACATAAAAGCAGCTTCGTTTTATAGAAGCCACTTTGTTGTTTTTTTAGAGTCCTAAATTTGTGAAACTCTTAAAGTGTTTACCATTCCTTTTGCAGTAATTGGCATAGCGGCAAGATTAATCAACATATCGCCTTGGACTACGAACCCTTTTTCTGATGCAATTCGATTAATATCCTCTACGGTTTCATCTGTACTAACAAATCTATCATAGAAAAAAGCTTTTACACCCCACAAGAGACTAAGCTGAGAAAGTATTCTTTTATTACTGGTGAATACTAAAATATGTGCACTAGGTCTCCAGGCCGAGATCTGAAATGCTGTATATCCACTATTAGTTAAAGTACAAATGGCTTTTGCCTCAATATCATTCGCCATATGCGCAGCATGATAGCAAATGGATTTAGTAATAAATCTATTAGTTCTAATATGTGGAGGATCTTGAGGAACAGTAATTAAATCAGAATTTTCGACACTACGAATAATCTTCGTCATCGTTTCGATTACCTGTACCGGATATTTACCTACAGAAGTTTCACCAGATAACATAACGGCATCAGCACCATCCATTACCGAATTAGCCACATCATTTACTTCGGCTCTTGTTGGAGTAAGACTATCGATCATCGTTTCCATCATCTGTGTGGCGATGATAACCGGTATCCTTGCTGTTTTGGCTTTAAGAACTAGTTTTTTCTGAATCAAAGGAACTTCTTGTGCAGGTATTTCTACGCCCAAGTCTCCTCTGGCGACCATAAGACCATCACAGTAGGCAACAATTTTATCAATATTGTCTACACCCTCTGGCTTTTCGATTTTGGCAACAATAGGAATTTTATGCTCACTATGTTCTTTGATCAAGTCCTGAAGCTCCATCAAATCCTGGGCATGACGCACAAAGGATAATGCAATCCAGTCTACTTCTTGCTGACAAGCAAAAATGGCATCTTTAACATCTTTCTCTGTTAATGCAGGAAGGGAAATATTAGTATTAGGTAAGTTAACCCCTTTTTTAGACTTCAAAGGTCCACCTTGTATCACTTTAGCCTGCACAGTATCCTTATTATTAGAAGAAACGACTTCAAAAATAAGTTTACCATCATCCAATAGTATTCGTTCACCAGCCTTTACATCCTTCGGAAAGTTTTCGTAATTCATATACACCTTCTCTGCAGTTCCTTCAAAAGGTTTTCCCGTTACAAAATCAATAAGATCTCCATCATCCACTATGATATCACCTTTCATAACACCAACCCGTAACTTAGGACCTTGTAAATCCCCAAGAATTGCTGCATTATAACCATGCTCTTCGCTCAGTTTTCGTATCATTTTTATACGCTCTTTAACATCATCATAGTCTGCATGCGAGAAATTAATTCTGAAAACATTTACACCTGCCTCCATCATTTTTTTTAAAGTCTCTTTAGTACTAGTAGCTGGTCCCAGGGTAGCGACTATTTTAGTTCTTTTACGTTTTGGCATTATTCAAATATTAAATTGTTCTTCGATTTAAGTGTAGCATATTCGACATTGTAAGCCGTAATAACTTGAGAGATATCTAATATCTTTGCTAATTGTGGTTTACTTAAAAAAGTCGGTGTCTCTGTATTTATCTTTAAAAAATAATCGACATTTTTAAGTTCTGGAATTAAGTATTTTGTAACATAAGAATCCTCCTTGACGGCAAATAATCCTTCAGAGGCATCTTTCTTAGACGTTATCTTAATTGTAAATTTGTTTCCCAAAAGATGATACGTGTTGTATTGCAGGTGATCACGATATTGATATATCGGAAAATTAGCTACGATATTATCGTACTTAAAATTAATGTCTTCTTTTTTTCTGAAAAGAGCTAGATTAAGGGTTTTGTTCAATAAAAAGGCTAGTCTGTAGGAAGGTAATGAGCTATGAATGGCAATTAATTCGTAATCATCATCATCAAACGTATCTAAAACTAACTTTTGAATAGCCACTTTAAACTAATTTTGTTTTCAGAATTAACGCGAAATATACAAATAAAATACCCTAACAGGTTTAATTAAACATAAAGATATTAAACGAAAACGATTGAGTTAGTATCTTTTAGATATGAAAAATGAAAGTCTTAGTTAAAAAGGGTTTTGAGAAAAAAGATAATAAAAAATCAAATGTTTACGAGGATGTTATCCTAGATTGAAAGGCAAAAAAAGCTCTTTTTGAAGCTTTCTCTTCAGCTTTTTTCTTTGAGGTGGCTCTAGCCTTTGCAACCACTTTTTCATCGATCCATAGTTTTACAGCAAAATGTTTCATTTCATCCTTGCCAGTATCTTCATAGATTTCGTAGTTAAACACTTTTTTCTCTTTCTGGCACCACTCTATCAGTAAGCTTTTATAGCTAATGATTTGCCCTTCCAGGCTTTCGATATCTACATAAGGATTAATTACCGCTTCCTGTATAAACCGTTCGCAATAGGAGAATCCTCTATCAAGATAAATAGCACCAATTAATGCTTCAAAAAGGTTCCCATGAATATTTACTCCAAATTGGGATTTTGGGATATTGGTTCTCACCAAATTAATCAATTTTAGGTCTTTTCCAAGTTCATTTAGATGTTTTCTACTTACCACTTTAGCTCTCATTTTGGTAAGATATCCTTCATTACCTTCAGGAACTTCTTTAAATAAATGAGCAGCGATAACGCTACTCAACATAGCGTCTCCAAGAAACTCTAATCTTTCATAGTTGACGGCATTTCCTTTTTTATCTTTTAGGTTTAAAGATCTATGGGTAAAGGCTTTTTCGTATGGTTTAATATTTTTGGGTTTAAACCCAAGTATTTTTTGAATTTTGGAAAAAAAATTCCCGTTCTTTTCAGAGCGGGAATTTAATATGTTGCGAATAACGTTCATTATTCATCTAATTTTTTGAATAACACACAAGCGTTATGGCCTCCAAAACCAAAAGTATTACTCATTGCGTAGGTAATATCACGTTTTTGCGCTTTGTTCAAAGTCAAATTCAAACTTGGATCTATGTTCTCATCTACCGTAGTATGGTTGATCGTAGGAGGCACAATACCTTTTTGCATTGCCAGAATAGAAGCAATTGCTTCTATAGCTCCAGCTGCACCAAGCAAGTGTCCTGTCATAGACTTTGTTGAATTTATATTGATGTTAGGTGCGTGATCGCCAAAAACTTTAGTAATAGCCTTCAGTTCTGCGACATCTCCTAATGGAGTGGAGGTGCCATGAGTGTTTATGGTATCTACTTGTTCTGGCTGTACATCTGCATCTCTTAAACAATTAAGCATCACGCGCTCTACACCTATTCCGTCGGGATGTGGTGCTGTCATGTGATATGCGTCACTAGACATTCCGCCACCAACGACTTCGGCATAGATTTTAGCACCTCTTGCTTTTGCATGTTCATATTCTTCAAGAATAAGCGCACCACCGCCTTCTCCTAAGACAAAACCATCTCTGGTTGCATCAAAGGGTCTAGAAGCAGTTTCTGGACTTTCATTTCTTGTAGATAAGGCATGCATTGCATTAAAGCCTCCCATACCCGCTATGGTTACTGCCGCTTCACTACCTCCTGTCACAATGATATCACAATGTCCTAAACGAATATAATTTAAGGCATCTATCATCGCATTTGCAGAAGAAGCGCAAGCAGAGACCGTGGTATAGTTAGGTCCCATAAAACCATTTCTTATAGAGATATGTCCGGGAGCAATATCGGCAATCATTTTAGGGATGAAGAATGGATTGAAACGAGGTGTTCCATTTCCTCTGGCATAGCCAATTACTTCTTCCTGAAAAGTTTCTAATCCACCAATTCCTGCACCCCAGATTACACCTACTCTAAATTTGTCCACCTTCTCAAGATCAATAGCAGCATCTTTTATAGCTTCTTCAGAAGCTATAATGGCGTACTGGGCAAATTTATCAAGTTTGCGTGCTTCTTTTCTATCAAAATAATCTGTTGGAGAATAATTTTTGACTTCGCAAGCAAATTTAGTCTTGAAATTCTCGGTATCAAAATAAGTAATAGGAGCACAACCGCTTTTTCCGGTTAATAATCCTTCCCAGTACTCTTCAATATTGTTACCAATGGGTGTTAAGGCACCCAGTCCTGTGACTACAACTCGCTTAAGGCTCATACTTTGTTGTGAAGTTTGTTACTTTGCGTCTTCAATATAGGATATTGCTTGACCAACTGTTGCAATGTTCTCAGCTTGGTCATCTGGAATCTGAATATCGAATTCTTTTTCGAATTCCATAATCAATTCTACGGTGTCTAGCGAATCCGCACCCAGGTCATTTGTGAAGCTTGCTTCGTTTACAACCTCGTTTTCGTCTACACCTAATTTGTCAACGATTATCGCTTTTACTCTTGATGCAATGTCTGACATAATTTTAATTTTTAATTTTTAATTTAGGAGGCAAAAATAAAAAACTTTATTTTAAAACCCCATAATCCCGCGAAAATGTATTTGTGTTTTTATCAAATATAGGGAAGTATTGGCTTTTTTGCTGCCTAAAATTGAATAATAATTATTTTTTTTGTACTCTCTAATTAACAACCTTTTACACTATGAAGCGTATTGTAATTTTTGCTTCCGGCTCTGGTACCAATGCCGAAAACATCATCAAATACTTCCACGAGCAAAACATTGCCGAGGTAACACATGTGTTCTCTAACAACCTGAATGCCAAAGTTTTAAAACGCGCTCATGATCTCAAAGTAAAGGCATTACACTTTGACGCAGACTCATTTTATAATACAAATGATGTACTTAACATCTTAAAAGATGCTAATCCTGATCTTATTGTACTTGCAGGGTTTTTATGGATTTTCCCCAAAAAGATCATCGATGTATTTCCAAATAAAGTGATCAATATTCACCCGGCACTTTTACCAAAATATGGAGGAAAGGGAATGTATGGGCGTCATGTTCATGAAGCAGTTGTAAGAAATCAAGAAAAAGAAAGCGGAATTACCATTCATTATGTAAATGAAAATTATGATGAAGGAGCGATTATTTTTCAGGCTAAAACTGCTATACAAGAAGAGGATACTCCAGAAGATGTGGCTCGGGCAATTCATGAACTAGAATATAAACATTTTCCTACCGTTATAGAAAAGGTGTTAGGTTTGAGGGATGAGGTCTGAGGTGGTAAATGAGTATGTGAGAGATGAGTTGGTGGGCGTCGATGATGGCGTTTGAGCAGGCTATGCGTTAAATATTATTATTTGATACCCTTCGAGAACATTTCGACAAGCTCAATATAAAACCTCAGGGTATAAAATAAAAGGGATACCGCTGCAAATGCTGTGCATTCACGATTTCTTAAAACAGCTGAAATCAATGAGTAATCCCTAACGCAAAAACCTGGTTTAAAAAAAACATCTATCAACCCGCAACAATCAACTATTAACTAAACGATGGCAAAAAAAGAAAAATTTTATGTAGTCTGGGAAGGTCACCGACCAGGGATTTATAACAAGTGGGACGATTGTAAGGCTGCAGTAAAGGGATATCCAAATGCAAAATATAAGTCTTTCGAATCTTTTGATGTTGCAAAAAAAGCGTACAATGGAGATTATGAGGATTACAAAGGAAAAACCAAGCCTAAAAAAATACTTACTGCGGCGCAGTTGTCAAAAATAGGAGAACCCAATCTATATTCTATCGCGGTAGATGCAGCATCAAGCGGTAATCCTGGTAGAATGGAATATCGAGGCGTCGATACACAGACAGAAAAACAATTGTTTCATCAGGGGCCTTTTAAGCAAGGCACAAATAACATTGGAGAGTTTTTGGCTCTTGTACACGGGTTGGCATATCTTAAAAAGAAAAATAGTGACCGTATCATTTACTCTGATTCTAAGATTGCTATAGGATGGGTAAAACAAAAAACGTGCAGAACAAAATTAAAGAGAACTTCTAAAAACAAGGAAATGTTCGATTTGGTTGACCGGGCGATACAATGGCTCAAGGAAAACACGTATACAACAAAAATTGTAAAATGGGAGACCAAAGCCTGGGGGGAGATTCCTGCAGATTTTGGAAGGAAATAAACGCTAAGGCACACCAGAGCAATGCTTCTGCATTGAGACAGCCGATATGTATTTATAATATTACTCAAGGAGAAATGGTCTTAAAACTCAGTTTTTAAGAGAAAGTTGTGCGATCAATTGATTTTTATCTTTGAATTGGCTTCGTATAATTCGATGATTTTATCTGTCTTTTCTTAATAAAGGTTTTCTATATTTTGATAACCAGTCGATTGGTCGTAATTCGTTTGATTATATAAATTTGAAGTGAACTTTGCTTGAAGAAGTTTATTCCTATCCCTCAATATTTTCAAATTATTATTGATAAAATATAGCCAGTTTCATTTTTTGAAACTGGCTATTAGTAATATTGTACTGCAAGCCATAATATTCTGGACAAGATTTGTGCTTGTCATAAACTTTGTTGTGCAACAAAAGGCGGAAACCGAAAAGCCTGAATAGAGTAGGTAAATTTTTTAAACCATTTAATAATGAAAAAACTTAAAGATTTAAATTTGAATGTTATCGAGGACAAAAGCGCTTTAACAATTAAGGCAGGCGACTGCTGTGGGACAGAAACAGAAGAAACTTCTCAAATAGGCATTCTTATTTTTAGTCATGGAGATTGGAGAGATGAAGGTTGCTGCTAGATAACATTAAGAAATTATGACCAAAGAGAATGTATTATAAACAGGCCTCTTTGGTCATTCTTATAAAATAATTTTAAAATTGAAAATTATGAGGTTTTGTATATTATTTACAATGATAATTATGTTACAAATGTTATCCTGCAAACAAGAAATCAAAAAAAAGTCAACAAATACTGATGATCAGGTGTCATCTCTTACTAGTCAAAAAACAAAAGAACAGTTTCTTGAAAATTTATTTGCTTCTGATCAGTCAGTTAGAGATAGTGATATTAAATTAGAAATTCTCAAAAGAAATAATTATGATCATAAATCAAAAGAATATCAGAACCACCTGAGATTAATAATGAAAACAGATTCAATTAATTTTTTAAAGGCATTAAAATATTTACAGGTATATAATTATCCGAATCCTAAGGATTTCAGTTCAAAAGCAAACTATGCCATATACACAATTTTTTTACATCAATCTTATCAAAAACAATTAGAGTTATTTCCATACATATTAAGAAGTTATAAAAAAGGCTTTATAAATAATGAATCTTTTTCTTTTTTACTAAACAAAATGTATATCCATAAATTCGGCACAAGTCATCCCCAAGCTATTACAGATGAAAAAAATATAAGAGAGTTGTTGAAAAAGTTAAAGCTAGAAAATTAAATTCAAAATTATTATAGAAGAATAATACTCATATAAATACTATTATGATACTAATAGGTAAAGATTATAAGGAAAGCAATGAGAGTCATGAAGGAGTAATCGACTGGTTACTCTATAGAAATGCCAAATTCGATTTTCTTTCAGGAGATGACTATTATGAGAATGGAAAAAACTGGTCTTTAGAAATTAATAATTCACTAGAAATCAACAAGCTAAATTTGAAAAATTACAACAGTATATGGTTTCGAGGCTTTCTTAGACATCGCGACTATCTAAAAGAAACTTTTGTGAAATTAGAAAGTACAAATGATAATATTAGTGAACTCAGATGGAGATTAGGACAAGAAATAAGCAAAATCAATTCGCAGATTTTTAACACATACAAAAACGCTTATCAGTTACCAGATATAAGTGCAATAAAGGTAGATAAATTCTCAATGTTACGCAAAGCAAAGGATTTGGATTTATTGATTCCTAATTCATTAATAACAAATTCAAAAAAAGAGCTTCTTATATTCTTGAAAAAGTATAAATATATTATTTCCAAACCTTTATATGAATTGGTTTATTTTGAAGATAAAGAAAATGTAACTTTTTTCAAGACAAAAAAATTAGCTATTGAGTCATTTAAATCATTACCTGAAAAATTTTTTCCATCTTTTTTTCAAAAGTATATTGAAAAAGACATTGAATTAAGGGCCTTTTACTTAGAGGGTAATTTTTACACGATGGCTATTTTCTCTCAGTTAGATCCACAGACCAAAGCCGATTTCAGAAATTATAATAAAGAAAGACCTAATAGAAATGTCCCTTATTCTTTGCCCGAAGAAATTGAAAATAAATTGAGAATTCTAATGAACGAACTTTGTCTAAACACTGGCTCTATAGATTTGATAAAAACACCAGATAAGAAGTATGTTTTTCTGGAAGTAAACCCGACTGGGCAATTTGGTTTTGTTTCAAAACCCTGTAATTACTATTTGGAAGACGAAATTGCAAAAGAATTAATAAAACATGACGACTAAAAAATCGGTATTTTTCAAAAAACAACTGGATAATCTTCCTTTTTTCCTAAGAAATTATAAAATAAAGGAATTACAAATAGATATAGACGAAAGTAAGAGAACTGTATCTTATTTTGATCAAAACCCTGTATATCACACAGAAAATATGGGATGTAGTTTACCACAAAAACCTATTTCTAAAATGTTAACTTTCGATGAACAAAAAAATTTTTAAACTATTTGCTAACTGTGTAATTGTAAAAGGTGCCTCTTTAGCGACTATATGTGATCTTCATCGTGGTAAAGTATATTCTATTCCTTTACCTTTCGCACAATTTTTAGAAGAAACAAAGAACAAAGACATATATCAGGCATTGGATAAATTCTCTAAAGAGGATAGTGAAACAATACTTGAATATATTGCTTATCTCGAACAGCAGGAGCTTGGATTTTGGACGGACGAACCAGAACGTTATCCAGACTTAGATTTACAGTGGAAATCTCCAGAACACATCAGTAATGCAATTATTGAATTAGATCTTTTAAGTAATCAAGAGATTAAAAAAATAACAAATGCTCTTACCGATCTATATTGCAAATTTGTAGAGTTACGATTTTATAAAACCTTCAATCCAGACAGCTTGGATTTTTTCGCTAAAAATTGTTCAGATTCTGTCATTAGAAGCATTACGGTATTTTTACCATACACCTCTAGCATAAATTTCCAAGAAATAGAAAATATATCAGTGAAGTATCCTAGAATAGTTCTTTTTGTAATACATTCTGCAAAAGAAAAATACGTTTCTCAAAACATGAATAATCCTAAAATTAAATTTATTTCTAGGAAAATAGATAGCCAAAACCATTGTGGGATTATCGACCCAAAACTTTTTTCAATCAAAATCCCTGTTTTTACGGAGTCTTTTGAACATAATTCTTGTTTAAATAAAAAAATGAGCATTGATATTGAAGGTAATATTAAAAATTGTCCCTCGATGGCTCAAATTTTTGGAAATATAAAAACTGATATTATTGAGGATATAATTAGCACTACAGAATTTCAGAAATCCTGGAATATTCATAAAGATTTGATTGATACATGTAAAGATTGCGAGTATCGTAGAATTTGTACGGATTGCAGGGCTTATGTAGAAAATCCAGAAGATGACTATTCCAAACCTCTGAAATGTGGGTATGATCCTTATACTAATCAATGGAAAGAGTGGAGTACAAACCCTTTAAAACGAGAAGCAATCAAATTTTATAGCTTTCAAGAGTTTCTAAAAAATTAGCTTTTTTAAAGAATAGTAAAATTTGAGACCAAAGCCTGGGGGGAGATTCCTGCAGATTTTGGAAGGAAATAAACGCTAAGGCACACCAGAGCAATGCTACAGCAATTTGATGAGTGTACTGTATAATAGTATCTTGTTATAAAACGGTTTTAGGCTTAAGTTTTTTTTGGAAATATAAGTCAGCATCAAATTAAATAAGTTCTGTAGAATCGCGTATATGTATATTTTTTAGATATTCTGAAGGGTTTATTATTGAAATTTTAAAGGCTTTGAAATCTTTTTCATTTCTAGTGATGATAATATCGCAATTTTCTACAGTGCGCAGAATTACTTGGAACTGGAAACTACTTTTATTTTGATAATCGGTTTTCAGAAGCTGTTATTCCAAAGGTCGCAAGAAGATAAATACAACATTTTTATCAATTTTACATACAAAAATACCCTGAAGCTATCTCCAGGGTATTTTTTATTTATTTTAATCAAGCTAATTTAGCAAGATTTACTTTTTGTTATCCTCCGCATGGTCCTAAATTAGTCCATCCACTAGCTGTTCTTTCATATAATGATCCCTGATAAGTCACTTTATCACCTACAGCATACGATCGACCACTCACATATGCTGCTATACCTGCACATGGGTCATTACTAGGACAAGGACCTAGGTTGTTCCACCCACTAGCTGTTCTTTGATACAATGTTCCTTGATACGTTACTTTATCACCTACGGCATACGATCTTCCACTTACATATTCATCTACACCTGCACATATATCTCCTCCCGTATCAGGAAATGGATATATCGTACCAATAAAAGATTTATCAGTACTTGATAAGCTGGTATTTCTTCCTACGGCAACCCTGTCTAATGTATGCTCTGCAGGAATAGGATAATGCATAATTGATAATGGATCATATTGGCTATAATTGGTAATATTTGCTTCATAACGTCTAAAAAGATTATTATCGACCTGAGCTCTTGTCCAGTTATTTGGTGGTCCTGCATAATAGGCATAAACAGCTTCGGTATCCCAATTAATTCCTGCAACCGGGTTTTGATGTTCATGAATCAATCCAAGTGCATGTCCAAATTCATGAATTGTTGTTCTTCTAAATTCCTCATCGGTAGTATTATTGTCAAACCAACCAAAATGCATACTATGGGCATAGCTGTTAGAATCTGTTCCCAAGTAGGACCAAGAACCGGTTTCATTGGCATATTGCCCTTCTCTAAATGCAATCTTTATGTTGGCACTACTACCAGAAGATACCCATTCGAATTTAAGATTTGCATAGTTTTCCCATTCTACTGCAAATTGCCTAACCTTAGATTGAACAAAGCTATTCCCGTTTAAAAATTTAACTCTAATCGTTTGGCCAGGCTCCCATTGTTTAGCTTTAACACTGGCAGCTTTTGCACCATTATGCATGTCCCATTTTGCAATACATACATGAGGAATACTTTTTGAAGCTGCTAATTGGTCTGTTGCTACAACATCGTCAACAGCTTCTTTTTCACAGTTAGATAATAAAAACAAAGCCGAAATTGCTACAAATAGCTTCGCTACATTCACTTTTTTCATATTAATTTAAGTTTGAGTTTGTGATTAAACAATGAAGCATCTTCATGAAGAAGATATTTCACATATTTCATAAAAATTTCTTAAAAATCTGAAATTATGTCGAATTATAAGGATTTTTGATGTTAAAATTTTAAGAGTTGTTTCATAATATAAACAAAAAGTGTATGGTTAATCTTAATAAAAAAAGAAGTCAGAGCTTTATTATTTCAGGAGTGCATACCTTTTAATGCATAATTTTGGTTGAAACCCTTGTAAATTTTTTAGGATAGGATTTGTTCTGGATACTATTTTATCTAGGTGATTATAGCTTTCTAAAAATGGAAAGGTTTTATGCAAAGGAAAACCTATATTTGCAAAAAAATACGCTATTTTTATGAGCAAATTATTAATTGTAGGTTCTGTGGCCTTTGATGCTATTGAAACCCCATTTGGAAAAACAGATAAAATCTTAGGCGGGGCAGCACCATATATCGCACTTTCTGCATCTAATTTCAATATCTCCTCAGCTATTGTTTCTGTTGTTGGAGAGGACTTTCCAAAAGACTATTTTAAAACTTTGGAAGAAAAAAATGTGGATACGTCTGCCATCGAGGTGGTCAAAGGGGGGAAAACTTTTTTCTGGAGCGGAAAATATCATAATGACCTCAATTCTAGAGACACTTTAGAAACACATCTTAATGTACTGGCAGATTTTAATCCTGTTGTTCCTGATACCTATAAGGATGCTGAGATTGTTGTGTTGGGAAATCTGAATCCATTAGTTCAGCTTGGTGTTTTAAATCAACTTACAAGCAAACCAAAACTTGCGATTCTTGACACTATGAATTTTTGGATGGAAGATGCTTTCATTGATGATCTTCGCAAAGTAATTTCCAAGGTAGATGTTATCACTATAAATGATGAAGAGGCCAGACAACTAAGCGGAGAATACTCCTTAGTAAAGGCTGCAAGAGTAATCGAAGAAATGGGCCCAAAATATGTGGTGATTAAAAAAGGTGAACATGGGGCATTATTATTTCATGAAGATCAAATTTTCTTTGCACCTGCATTACCTTTAGAAGAAGTTTTTGACCCAACAGGTGCAGGAGACACTTTTGCAGGGGGGTTTGCAGGGTACTTGACACAGACCGGAGATATTTCTTTCGAGAGTATGAAAAATGCGATTATTCATGCATCTAACTTAGCTTCGTTTTGTGTAGAAAAGTTTGGGACAGAACGCATGGAGAACTTAGATAGAAAAGAAGTTCAGAAGAGGCTTAAACAATTTAAAGAATTAACACAATTTGAAATAGAATTGTCTTAATTAACACGACCTTGAAACAAAGTTTTTAGGGCTTTTTTAATTATGATATACTCAACACAACAACTTAGAATTTCGGAATACAATGAGTGATGCGTTAAAACACGAATGCGGGATTGCATTTATACGACTATTAAAACCGTTAGAGTATTATAAAGAGAAATATGGTAGTGCATTTTATGGAGTGAATAAAATGTATCTAATGATGGAAAAGCAACATAACCGCGGTCAGGACGGTGCTGGTTTTGCAAGCATTAAGTTAGATACTCCTCCTGGGGAACGATATATAAGCAGGGTGCGTTCTATTGCAGCGCAACCAATTCAGGATATTTTCTCTCAAATTAATGATAGAATAAACAAAGAACTTGTTGACCATCCAGAATATACAGATAATGTTGTTCTTCAGAAAAAAAATATACCCTATATAGGAGAAGTCCTTCTAGGACATGTACGTTATGGAACATTTGGTAAAAATAGTGTGGAGAGTGTTCACCCATTTTTAAGACAGAATAACTGGATGCATCGTAATCTTATTGTTGCAGGTAATTTTAATATGACAAACAATGATGTGTTGTTTGACAATCTTGTGCGACTAGGACAGCATCCTAAAGATAAAGTAGATACTGTTACCGTAATGGAAAAGATTGGTCATTTCCTTGATTCTGAAGTGGCAAAATTATATAAACAATTAAAAAAAGAAGGATATAACAAGATTGATGCTTCTCCACAAATAGTGGAGCGGTTAAATGTTGCCAAAATTCTTAGAAAATCTTCTAGAGATTGGGATGGTGGATATGCCATGGCGGGAATGTTAGGTCATGGTGATGCATTTGTCCTAAGGGACCCTGCAGGAATTAGGCCCACATACTACTATAAAGATGATGAGGTAGTGGTAGTTGCCTCAGAAAGACCAGTCATACAAACCGTATTTAATGTTCCTTTCGCTAAAATAGTAGAATTAGACCCAGGCAAAGCAATTATTGTCAAGAAAAACGGAGATACTTCTGTAAAAAGAATCATCGAACCCCTAGAGCGTAAAGCTTGCTCGTTTGAACGAATATATTTTTCTAGAGGAAGTGATGCAGAAATTTATAAAGAAAGAAAGGATCTAGGAAAGTTAATAATGCCTCAGGTTTTGGAAGAAATCAATCATGATACAGTGAACACAGTTTTCTCCTTTATCCCGAATACTGCAGAGACTTCTTTTTATGGAATGGTAGAGGCCGCACAGGATGAATTAAATAAACAAAAAAATGAAACCATTCTATCCGAGAAGGAGACATTAACAGATGAACGCTTATCTGAAATTCTTTCTGCCAGATTAAGAACAGAAAAAATTGCTATAAAAGACGCAAAGCTTCGAACTTTTATCACAGAAGATAGCAGCAGAGATGATTTAGTGGCGCATGTTTATGATGTTACTTATGGCGTCGTAAAATCAGACGATAATCTGGTCATTATAGATGATAGCATTGTTAGAGGAACTACACTTAAGAAGAGTATTATCAAAATGATGGATAGATTAAATCCAAAAAAGATTGTTATTGTCTCTTCTGCACCTCAAATTAGGTATCCGGATTGTTATGGAATAGATATGGCAAGACTGGAAGGCTTAATTGCTTTTCAAGCTGCATTAGAGCTTTTGAAAGAAGATGGCAACTACGACCTTGTAGAAAAAGTTTATGAAAAATGCAAGGCTCAAGAAAATCTGGCAGATGCTGAAGTTCAAAATTTTGTAAAAGAGATTTACAGTGGATTTTCTGATCAGGAAATAAGTGATAAAATAGCTGAGCTTTTAAGTGATAAGACTGTAAAAGCCGACGTAAAGATTATTTATCAAACTGTAGATAACCTGCACCGGGCTTGTCCTAAGAATCTTGGTGACTGGTATTTTACAGGAGATTACCCAACAATTGGTGGTAATAGAGTAGTAAATAAGGCTTTTATAAATTTCTTTGAAGGTAAAAACGAAAGAGCATACTAAAAATAAAAATGTTTTGATGTTAAAAATGGTTAATTTGTGTATTTCAACAATTATTTTGACCTTTTATCTAAAACATTTTTCCACAATGATTTTCCGTCTTATATTAGCAAAGCCATAGCATAAGTAGGTTAAGTTCATGGTAGATTTGGGGCAAAAAAAGGTGGACTTTCCACCTTTTTTTATTTTACGACATTCCGTAATATTTACATATAAAAAGAGTCGCAATTTTGCGACTCTTACTTTTTTTTGAAAATCGTTTTTATTTATTTTCCTTGAGCATATCTGCTAGAAACCTCATTCCAATCAATTACATTATAAAAAGCAGAAATATAATCAGGACGACGATTCTGGTAATGTAAGTAATATGCATGTTCCCAAACGTCTATACCCAAGATAGGAGTTCCTCCACAACCAACACCTGGCATTAGAGGATTATCTTGATTAGGAGTAGAACATATTTCTACTTTTCCGCCGCTATGAACACATAGCCAAGCCCATCCTGAACCAAAACGGCTACCTGCAGCCTTTGAAAACTCATCTTTAAAGGCATCAAAAGATTCATAAGCAGAATTGATAGCATCGGCCAGTTCGCCAGAAGGTTTACCTCCTCCATTTGGTGACATAACTTCCCAAAACAAATTGTGATTAAAATATCCACCACCATTATTTCTTACAGCGGTGTTAGACATGTCAAGGTTAATAAGAATGTTTTCTATTGTTTTGCCCTCTAGGTCCGTACCTTCTATAGCATCATTTAATTTTTTGGTGTACCCAGCATGATGTTTATCATGGTGAATTTCCATAGTTCGGGCATCTATATGGGGTTCTAACGCATCAAAAGCGTAGTTTAATTTTGGTAATTCGAATGACATATTTTAATTTATTTGATTAATAAAAAATGAAAATGACACCAAATTTAACAATTAGCGGGATGAATAAAAATTAATAATTGTTATAAATTAATTAAAACCATTGCTGGGTAACCAAATAGATATTGATAAATTTAATTATTTGAGTAAATGTGATAAAAACACCTTCTTTTAGTATTTTAGTAAAAAAATAGTTGAACTTAAATACTGCTTTTACTGTATATAATGCTGCCGCCGGAGCTGGAAAAACCTATACTTTGGTCAAAGAATACCTTGTTACCTTGTTACAAGGAGAATACCAAGATTCTTATAAAAATATATTAGCCATTACCTTTACCAATAAGGCTGTGGCCGAGATGAAAATGCGGGTGTTAGAAAACTTAGTTGCGCTAAGCCACCCTAGTACTCCTTCTGATTATAAGGATATACTCAAAGACCTGGTTGTCGAGATCAAAATCACTGAAGAAAAACTTAAACAAAAAGCGAATAGAGTTTTAAAGAGTATTCTTCATAATTATGCTGCTTTTGATATTGTTACCATTGATACATTTACACACAGAATACTTAGGACGTTCGCTCATGATTTAGGAATACCTATGAATTTTGAGATTGAAATGGATACAGAAAAATTAATTGAAGAGGCTGTAGATAATGTGATAGCAAAAATCGGATTAGACGATACCCTTACCAAACTAATTATAGATTTTGCAATAAGTAAACTTGAAGAAGACAAAAGCTGGGATATTACAGTAGAGCTTAATAAAGTTGCGAGACTTCTTTTTAGCGAAAATGACAGGGAGCACCTTAATAACCTCTCTAATAAAACATATGATGATTTTGAAGGGCTTAAAAAACTTTTGTATAAAAAAATCACCGAAAACAAAAAAACTATTATTTCAAAGGCAGAAAGCGTTCTTGAAATATTAAAAGACAATGGAATTGATTATGCTGACTTTACAAGAGGATCGATCCCTAATCATTTTCAAAAGCTGGCAGAGGGAGAAACCAATATCGATTTTAAAGCTGTTTGGAAACAAGATATAAGAAACGCTTCCTTTTACAGTAACAAACTGGATCAAGATAAAAGAAGTATTATTGATCATCTTAGACCTGCGATCGAAGAAGCTTTTTTAGCCACAAAATTAGGGTTCACTCAGAATCATTTTTTTAAAAACTGTATCAAAAACCTTACTCCATTATCTGTTTTGAATACTATTAATCAAGAATTAATAGCGATTCGAAAGGAAAGGAGAATTTTGTTGATTTCAGAATTCAATTCAATTATAAGCAAAAGTATTCAAGGACAACCTGCTCCGTTCATTTATGAGCGGTTAGGGGAGCGATATCGAGATTATTTTATTGATGAGTTTCAGGATACTTCAGAACTGCAATGGAAAAATTTGATTCCTCTTATTGATAACGCCGTAGCTAGTGAAACATTAACAGGAAAAAGAGGGAGGATTACAATTGTTGGAGATGCGAAACAGGCAATCTACAGATGGAGAGGAGGAAAAGCAGAACAATTTATAGAACTATCTTTAGACCAAAATCCTTTTTCGGTGAAAGATAAACGCGTGCTTAATCTGCCAAAAAATTACCGAAGCCATGAAGAGATTGTAAAGTTTAACAATAGTTTTTTTACTTTTTTATCCAAGGATTTTAGTAATGAAAAACATCAACAACTCTATCTTTTGGGTAATAATCAAGAAGTAAATTCTAAAAAAGATGGCTATATAGATATATCTTTTATTGATGCCAAAAATGCTACTGAAGAACAGGAAGTTTATCCTCTAAAAGTTTATGAAACAATCATCGAACTTCAGGATAAAGGATACAAGCCCAATGATATTTGTATTATTATAAGAAAACAAAAAGAAGGTGTGACAATTGCCAATTTTCTTGCCGACAAAGGACTGTCTATAATCTCTTCAGAAACATTATTGATAAAAAACGCTCCCGAGGTAATATTCATCATTGATTTAATTACATGGTATATACAACCTGATAATCTTCAGGCAAAAGTTGATGTACTACATTTCCTTTCCAAAGATATTGCTACTCAAGAAAAACACTCATTTTTGCAAAAAATGATAGACAATAGTAAGATAGGGTTCTTATCCCAATTAGAAGCTTTAAGTATAGATTTTGATTTTGATCAATTGGCAATAAGACCTCTTTATGATGCTGTAGAATATATAATTAGTAGTTTTAATTTGGCACAAATTACTCCTGCATATATTCAGTTTTTTTTGGATGTGGTATTCACTTTTACACAACACAATACAGAAGGGATGATAGGTTTTCTTTCATTTTGGGAGGATAAGAAAGACAAGTTGAGTATTGTCGCACCTGATACCAAAGAAGCTATAAAGATTATGACCATTCATAAAGCCAAAGGCTTAGAGTTTCCATGTGTGATTTATCCTTTTGCAAATATAGATATATATAGAGAAATAGAACCTAAGACTTGGCTTGGCGTTACCAAAGAGGACTATTTTGGATTTAAAGAAGTTTTTGTTGATTATAGTAAAAATATTGCCGATTACAGCGAGTATGCTAATAGTATTGTCTTAAAAAGACAAGCGCAGTTAGAGTTAGATACCTTCAATTTATTATATGTTGTACTAACTAGAGCAAAGGAGCAGTTATATATAATTTCTAAACTAGAACTCAACAGTAAAGGAGAAAGTAGTCCCAATAAGTTTTCTGGAAAATTAATAGCATATTTAAAAGATGTTGGAAAATGGAATACTAAAACTAAGCAATATTCATTCGGTAATTTTGATAAGCCACCAGATATAGCTGTAAAAACAAAACATGAAGCAAAAGCTATTAAACTTTCTAATTTTGGCGATTCTTCTAGAACCTACAAGGTTAATATTGTTACAAATTCGAGTAAATTATGGGATACAGCTCAAAAAAATGCTATAGAAAAAGGAAATCTAATTCATGGTCTTATGTCTTCAATTTATACCAAAGAGGACATAAATAGCGTAATAGAAGAAGCGTTTACAAAAGGGGAAATAACTATTTTTGAAAAAGAAATATTAGCTCAGGAGATACAAAACCTAATCAATCATCCAAAATTATCAAAATATTTTTCCAAAGGAAATAAGGTGTACAATGAGCGTGATATTATTTCAAATGGGAACTTATTTCGTCCAGATAGAATTGTGGTCGATAAAAATGATTACACAACAATAATCGATTATAAGACTGGTGCTTATAATGAATCTCATACAAAACAGATACAGAAATATAGTGATATTCTTCTTGATATGGGGTACATTATAGAAAACAAAATTCTAATTTATTTTAATGAAAGAATCACTTTAAAATACGTATAAATAATATACGATTTTCACAATTACTAAAAGAATTTTAAGGATAAAAGGTATTTTTATCTTATAATTGTACCATAATTGTTGAGATGAATACTATTATTTTTCTCTGAAAAGGTCAAAATTTTTGTTTTGTTTGGGTTTTAGATACTGTAAGAAAAAACTTTAAGACCCTTGAAAACATCGATATTTACTGGCCTATTAAGAAAAATTTATTAGATTTATCTTTGACAGTTATGTTTAACATATTACATTTGCTCTAATTAACACTTAAAAATTAAATTATTGAATATGAAACATCTTAGCAGATTTTTAGTGGCTTCGTTACTAGTACTAGGGGTTAGTACTGCGAATGCACAAGATGAAAACAATCCTTGGGCGGTTTCTATAGGCGTTAATGCCGTTGACATCTTTCCTACTGGTGGTGATCTACCTTTTCAAGGAGAAATTTTCGACGAATATTTTAATGCTAGTGACCACTGGAACATCCTTCCTTCTGTTTCCAAATTATCTGTTGGTAGATATATAGGAGATGGTTTTTCTTTTACCGTTTCTGGGTCAGTTAACAGAATAGATAAACTTGGTGAATTTCCTGACGGCACAGAAGTAAGAGCCGATGATTTATCTTACTACGCTGCTGATGGTAGAATTAGCTACAGCCTTAAAAATGTTTTAAACACTAGTTGGTTTGACCCTTACTTAGGTGTAGGTGGTGGATATACTTGGGTAGACGAAATAGGTGCTGGAACTTTAAATGGTTCTTTAGGATTCAACCTTTGGCTAACTGAAAACTTAGCGTTTAATCTACAAACTACTTATAAGCATGTATTCGAGGATTATGAAGTAAATAATTATCCTCCAACACACTTCCAACACTCAGCAGGAATTACTTTCGCTTTCGGAGGTAAAGATACTGATGGTGATGGTGTTTATGACAAAGACGATGAGTGTCCAGACGTTCCTGGTTTAGAGGAATTCAATGGATGTCCTGATACTGACGGTGATGGAATCACTGATGCTAAAGACGAATGTCCTGATACTGCAGGTACTGCAGAATTTAACGGATGTCCTGATACTGACGGCGACGGTGTGTCTGATCCTAAAGACGAATGTCCAACTGTTGCTGGATTAGCAGAACTTAACGGATGTCCTGATGCAGATGGTGATGGTATTGCTGACGCTAAAGATGGTTGTCCTAACGAAGCTGGTCCTGCCGCTAACAATGGATGTCCTTACCAAGATAAAGATGGTGACGGGGTATTAGATAAAGATGATAACTGTCCTGATGTTGCTGGTACTGTTGCAAACAACGGATGTCCAGAAGTAACAGAAGAAGTACAGAAAACTCTTAATGAGTATGCTGCTCAGGTATTATTCGACTCTGGTAAATCAAGTATCAAAGCAGAATCTAATAAAGTACTTAATGATATTATCGCTATCTTAAAAGAATATCCTACTGCTAAGTTTACGGTAGAAGGTCACACTGATAGCGCTGGTAGTAATAAACTTAACCAAAGATTATCTGACTCTAGAGCTAACTCTGTTAAGAACTTCTTGACTGAGAACGGTGTAGATCAATTCAGATTATCAGCTGTTGGTTACGGAGAAGACAGACCTATCGCTACTAATAAGACTAGAGCTGGTAGAGCTAAAAACAGACGTGTAGAGATTAACTTAGTAAAAGAATAAATAGAATCTCACAATAATAAATCACAAAACGTCCCGATAATATCGGGACGTTTTTTATTTTTAAAAAATCAAACAACAAAAATCAAAAAGGTTTATCATTCTTTTTTTAAAGGATGGTGATTTAAATTTAAACACTTGAAAACTTTTCTAAAAGAAGTTCTGCTAGAATTACAGAGTGCAAAAGAAAAGATAAGCGATCTTGTTTTTTTAGTACCTAGTAAAAGAGCGGGGTTATTTCTTAAAAAGGAATTAGTAAGAATATATACCAATCAAACAATTCTAGTTCCTGAGATTCTAAGTATCGAAGAGTTCATTACAAAAGTTTCAGGATTACAACAAATAGATAATATACAAGCATTATTCGAATTTTATGAAATTTATTTAAATACAAATCCTCATCTAGAAAAAGAGGATTTTGAAACCTTTAGCAATTGGGCTCAGACCTTGATTTATGACTTCAACGAGATCGATAGATATTGTATTGATCATAAAAGTTTTTTTACATATCTATCCAATATTCAGGATATGAACCATTGGTATTTACAAAAAGAAAAGACAGAGCTAATACAAAACTACGTTAAGTTCTGGGAAAGTTTGTTGGACTATTACAATGATTTTAAGGACAGGTTGTTGTCTAAAAAAATCGGATACCAGGGATTGCTTTATAGAAAAGCTTCTGAAGAGATTAAGGAGTATATTAAAACGGAAAAAAGAAAACACATACTAGTTGGGTTTAACGCCTTAAACAATGCAGAGCAAATTATTTTTCAATCGCTTTTGGAGGTGGGCCTTGCAGAAGCATATTGGGACGGGGATCAGTTTTTTATGGATAATAGTTATCATGAGGCAGCCTTGTTCTTGCGTAAGTACAGAGAACAATGGGAATATTACAAAAATAAACCATTTCAATGGATCAGAGATAACTTTTCAAATGAAAAGGATATTAAACTTATAGGAGTTCCAAAGAATGTAGGACAGGCAAAATCTATTGGTAAGATCCTTTCTAAAATTCCAGAATCTGAAATAGAAAATACAGCATTAGTATTGGCCGATGAAGGTTTATTACAACCCTTGCTTAACTCATTACCTAATACGATTACTTCAATTAACATCACTATGGGACTGCCTCTTAAAGAGGTTCCGATATCTGGTTTTTTCGAAATGTTATTTGATCTTCAAAAAAGTCCAAATACAAGAGGCTTATATTTTAAATCGATAATAGAAATTTTAAGTAGTCATCCAGTATATAGGTTATTAGGAGCGACATCCAGAAGTTTAATTTCAACTATATCAAAGGAAAACACGGTTTATGTCACTTTAAAAAAATTACAGGACCAGGTAGTCGAAGATAAAAAAGAAGCACTGGCATTGTTATTTGATCCATGGAAAGATGTAACTACCGCGTTAAGTAATTGTAGAAAAATTATTCAACTTCTTAAAGAGAACATCGACAAACAAGGTAATGCATTAGAATTGGAGTATGTTTATCATTTTCATCTAGTGTTTAATAAATTGACTACAATACATAGTGGTTATCCATATATTACAACAATAGGGGCATTGCATAGGCTATATAAAGATATTTTGATGACAGAATCCTTAGATTTCTCGGGAGAGCCTTTTCAGGGATTACAATTTATGGGAATGTTGGAGTCAAGATGCCTTGATTTTGAAACTGTCATTATTAGTTCAGTTAATGAGGGTGTTCTACCAGCCGGGAAAAGCGCAAATTCTTTCATCCCATATGATTTAAAGAGAGCCTATAATCTTCCCACTTATAAAGAAAAAGACGCTATATACACCTATCATTTTTATCGTTTAATCCAACGCGCCAAAAATGTTTACTTGGTTTATAATACCGAAGATGAAGGTGTAGGTGGTGGAGAAAAAAGCCGTTTCTTGCTTCAGCTGGATATCGATAAAAGACCAAATCATAAAGTTACAGAATATACAGTTTCTTCAGAAGTGCCTAAATTGGTAAACCAACCTTTACAAGTTGAAAAAAATTTAGGAGTATTACAAAAACTGAAAGAACTTGCTGAACATGGCTTATCACCGTCTGCCCTAACCTCATATATCAGAAATCCTTTAGATTTCTATTATAAATACGTCCTTGGAATCAAAGAAACCGAAGAGGTAGAAGAGACAATTGCTGCAAATACATTAGGAACAGTAATTCACAACGCATTAGAAGCATTTTATAAGCCTTTAGAAAATACTCTTATTACATTAGAAAATCTTGTAGAGATGAAAAGTAATATTGAAGTAGAGCTTAAGAATCAATTTAGAAAAGAGTACTCAGAACTTGATATCACTACTGGCAAAAATCTTTTAATTTTTGAAGTAGCTAAGCGATATGTGTATAACTTTCTTACTTCAGAAGAGGAACTATTAAAAAATGGAGCTCAGCTAAAGATTCTATCTATTGAGAGCAGCCTGAAAACACAGATAAAAATTCCCGAACTTGATTTTCCAGTTTACATTAAAGGAAAAGTAGATCGAATTGATGAACTAAATGGAGAGCTTCGAGTAATAGATTATAAGACGGGAAGAGTTAGCCAAAACGATATTGTTTTTATGGATTGGGACAATATTATCGAAGATTATAAATATAGTAAGGCTGTGCAGATTCTAGCCTATGCTTACATGTATCATAATAAAAATCTAAATTTTGAAGCCTTTCAAGCAGGTATAATTTCATTTAAAAATCTTCAAGCAGGATTTATCAAGTTTGGAACCAAAGAAAGCATTAGAAGCAAACCAAATTACCAAATTACAGATGCTGTATTTGAAGAATACCTAGTACAATTAAAAAAATTGATACTCGAAATTTTTGATAATAATGTTCCGTTTACCGAAAAAGAAGTGTAATAATGATCACCAGCACAAAAAATATAATCCTTCATGGAAAGCATCAAAAGCCGATTTTAACAGATATTTTTTATGTCAAAAACAATAAAAAAAAACCCGTTATTGTTTTCTGTCATGGTTACAAGGGATTTAAAGATTGGGGAGCATGGGATTTGATAGCAGAAGCTTTTGCAAATGCTGGATTTTTCTTTGTAAAGTTTAATTTTTCACATAACGGAGGTACGATTAGACAACCTATAGATTTTCCCGATCTAGAGGCTTTTGGTAATAATACATATATCAAAGAATTAGATGATCTTGAAACAATAATAGATTGGGTATCGGCTACCGATTTTGATTGTAAAAACGAAGTAGATACCACCAAAATAGTCCTAATTGGTCATTCTCGAGGAGGTGGGATTGTAACCATCAAAGCTGCAGAAGATTCAAGAATCACCAAAGTCATTACCTGGGCAGGTGTTTCAGACTATAAAAATCGCTTCCCAAAAGGAGAAGCCTTCGAACTTTGGAAGAAAAAAGGAGTATATTATATTGAAAATGGAAGAACGAAACAACAGATGCCTCATTTTTTTGAGTTTTACACTTCCTTTATCGAAAATGAAGAACGGCTTACAATTTCAAGGGCGGTAAAACAGATAAAAATCCCTCATCTTATTATCCATGGTAAACAAGACCCAACGGTAAATGTAAAAGAGGGAGAAAATATTCATTCCTGGAATCCGAAAAGCGAGCTTTTTCTGGTAGATGGTGCAGATCACGTTTTTGGTGCAAAACACCCATGGGAGCCAGATGATATGCCAAAACATCTTAAAGCGATCACCTTAAATCAATAGAATTTGCAATACTTTAACAATAAACTGTAGGCGAACTTATAATTTTTAGTTGTTTTTTTTGTTTATTTGTTATCATGAAGTCTTATAGACATATTATAGCATCAATACTTTTGGCAATGTTTAGCTTTATGCAGCTAGCTGACCTTCATGTTTTTGACCATGATAGTGATGATGTGGATTGTAAAATATGTTTACTGGCTTCAGAGAATCAAAATGACGGATATATTGGTACAGAGATTTTAAAAGCTCCCTGTGTTATTGTAATTCCATCAGATGTTGTTCGTACTACTTATGAGCAACGATATTTTGATTCTTCAAATAACTACTCATTTTTGAACAAGGCACCCCCCTCTGCCTAGTATTTAAAAATTCCTTATTAATAGACCTTTTAACTGGCATATCTTTATAAGATATTTATCTACAGTTGACTTTATTTTTTTTCAAATGCAAAGATTCACTTTTATTTCAGTGTTTCTTTTAGGTGTTACCCTTTCCTTCGCACAGGAATGCGATAAAACTCTTACCGGTAAGGTAATTGATTTTCATGACGGGAAACCCTTGAGAGATGCAACAATAACATTCAATAATACTACGATTGTGACCAATAGCGATGGTACATATATAATCAACGATTTATGCGCAGTTTCTTATGCCTTTACTGTATCACACCAGGATTGCAATTCCCAAGTGTTTACCATCGATATTTCCAAAGTAAAGACAAAGGACTTCTATCTTGAACATCATCTTAACGAGTTACAGGAGGTAAAAGTTACAGGGAAAGATAAAAGTAAAACTTCTTCATCTCAAGAAGAAACAATTAATGAGAATATTATCGAAAAATATAGCAGCGCAACGCTTGGTGACGCACTTAAAGAGATAACGGGAGTTTCTTCATTAAATACAGGATCAACAATCGTAAAGCCTATAATCCAGGGGTTAAGCGGTAGCAGGGTTCTTATGATGAACAATGGGGTTAGGATGCAGGATATGGAATGGGGAGATGAACATGCGCCTAACATAGATATTAATACTGCAGGAAGTATTACCGTGGTAAAAGGAGCGGCTGCACTGCAATATGGAGGAGATGCCCTTGGTGGAGTTATTATTGCAGAGCCCCGTCGTGTTCCGGCTAAGGATACTTTATTTGGAAAAACGATACTTACGGGAGCAACAAACGGTCGTGGCGGCACAATGTCTTCAGAGATTATAAAAGGATACAAGAATGGATTGTACTTAAAAGCTCAAGGGATGTTGAAAAGATTTGGAGATTTTGAAGCTCCTGATTACATACTTTCTAACACAGGGGTTTTTGAAAAAGGCGCATCGATTGCATTTGGAATCAATAAATTCGAGTATGGCTGGGATGCCTTTTATTCTTTTTATAATACCGAAATTGGCATACTTGCGTCTTCTAATATTGGAAATGTAGATGATCTTAGAGAGTCCATCAACGATGGCCAACCAGATATTATTAGAGACTTTACTTATGAAATTTCAAACCCGAGACAAGAAGTCACTCATCATTTAGGAAAACTAAAATACTATCACCGTTTTGAAGAATTGGGTAAATGGACCATTCAATATGATTTTCAAAGTAATCAGCGACTTGAATTTGATGTACGAAGAACCGAAGAACGAAGCAATAGGCCTAGTATAGATTTACAACTTACTACACATACGCTAACTTCAGATTTTTACTTTGATGCTGCATCTAATTATAATTTGAGAACAGGTGTTTTATTAAGGTATCAAAATAACTTTGCAGATGCCCTAGAAACAGGTGTCAGGCGTTTAATCCCAGATTATGATAAATATGACGCGGGTGTTTTTCTTACCGGAGAGTTCGACATAAACGAATCTTTAATTTTTGACGCAGGCATCAGATACGACTTTAACAGAATTGATGCAGAGAAATTTTATTTGCAAACCCGATGGGATGAGCGAGGATACGAAACCGACTTTGCAGACATAATAATCAACAGAAATGAGATAGGTTCTCAATTACGAACTAATCCTGTTTTTGACTATCATAATATCTCTGCAACTACGGGTATACAATATTTATTTAAAGAGAAGTACAATTTTCGAGTAAATTATGCGCTCTCACAACGAGCTCCTAATCCTTCAGAATTGTTTAGCGATGGTTTACATCACTCTGCTGCCAGAATTGAGCTTGGGGATTTAAGAATAGGCCAGGAGACTTCACATAAATTTTCAGCATCCTTACAATGGGGTAATGATCTTTGGAACTGGGAAATCTCTCCATACATTAATTTTATTAATGATTACATTTTAATAGAACCTGTTGGGATTCAACTTTCTGGTCGTGGCCCATTTCCAATTTGGGAATATCGCCAAACTAATGCCCGGCTTTTGGGGATAGATACAAAAGCACAGGTAACTTGGTTTAAAAACTGGCAAACCGATCATCGTTTTTCTTTAGTAAAAGGAAGAGAAACAAAAAATGATGTAGCTTTAATCAATATGCCGGCGCCCAATGTTGCTAACAAGATTACTTTTGTGAAAGAAGATTGGTTTAATTTTCAAGCGTCTTTAGAAAGTCAATATACTTTTAGACAAAACGAATTCCCGCCAAATATTGAAGTATTTTCTATTGATGCCGGAGAGGAACTGCCGTTGGAGATAAATACGCCTCCGGATGCATATCACTTGCTAAATATGGATACCAGTTTAGAATTTAAAGTGAGTAAGAAAAGTATAATAAAAACAGGTTTAGCTATTAACAACTTACTAAACACAAACTATAGAAATTATCTCAATCGCCTGCGTTACTTCGCCGACGATTTAGGACGAAACTTTTTAGTACGATTAACTATTAATTATTAAATTTTTAAAAATGATGAACACACGTAAATTCATTTCAATGTTATCCATTGCAGGACTATTTGTAGCTTCTTGTTCAGATGATGATGATGCACCAACACCTGTAAACGACGAAGAGGTAATCACTACAATGACCGTTTCTTTAACAGCAGCTGGAGAAGACACTGTTACACTTAGCTTTTTCGACGAAGATGGAGCAGATGGCCCATCAGCGCCTGTACCAACAATTAGCGGTCCTTTATCTGCTAGTACCACGTATACGGGAGCTATTACAGTTCTAAATGCAACAGAAAATCCACCAGAATTGGTAAACGAAGAGATAGAAGGAGAAGCAGACGAACATCAGTTTTTCTACATTACAGATGATCTGGGTATAACAACAACCTATACAGATCAAGAATGTGATTATACCGATGATCCTTGCGAAGGAAGCTTTACTAATCCCGTAGGTTTAACCTTTGAATTAACCACTACCGCTACTACGGGTGCTGCGCAACTACGATTTGTACTTAGACATCAGCTTAATAAAGAAGCTCAAGGAGTGGCTGATGGCGATATCGTTAATGCAGGTGGTAGCCCCGATATAGATTATGTATTCAACATAAGAGTAGAATAAATTTTGAAAATAGACATTTGAAACTTCATTTTAGATATTTAAGTTGAGTTTGTATCATTTCGTTTGTTTCAATGTATCCCCCCGGAATACCTTTCCGGGGGTATTTAAGAATACTATTTGTTCAATTATAGAGAAGCACGACTAGTAATTTGGTACAAAATTTGAGGAGTTTACAATAAGATAATATGTCCTTTTCAGAAATTGAATATAAACTACTGAAGATATGTTAACAACGGCATATTAAAAGGAATGATAATAGTAGTGAAATTTGATTTTCTGTGAATTAATTGCAATGATTTTATGAGGATATTACGACATCGTTAAATGTTAATTATCATACAAATTTGCTTATAATATTTAAAGGATACCTTTTATATTCGCAGCATAAAACCTGATCATACAAATAATAAAATTGAAACTATCATAATTAGTATAAGTTGAGTTTGTGTTACATACAATTAAGTTTCAATTCAGACCCCCGGAAGTAGTTAGCCGGGGGTTGTTTTTTATAAACGAATAAAGTCCCTTTAGAAATTGGGACTTTATATATTTTGGTTTAGGAACACTTCTAACCTATAGAATAAAAAACCTCTTTTGTAACAACGCTATACAAAGAGGTTTTTCAAACAAAATGTATTTAGGGGTACTAAATTTTACGACTAATTAATTTTACACATCATATATATTCTCGAATCATAAAGTATGTCAGAAACAAACAGTAGGAAATAATAAAAATTCCTCCTAGTAACATTTTATCTTTCAACATTCTTTTAACTGTATACATTGACTTGTGTTTTATCGCTTGTATTAATAAAACAACTAAGGATCAAAAACTCCTCTTTTATTACTTACTTTTTTGAAACACTAGAAATAAACAATTCAAAATTTGATGCCGGTTGCGGATCTACCTCAAAAGACTACGTATGAAATAACTTTTTTTTAAGGGGAGGTTCAACCAACGTATTTCCAGTGGAATCACCCCTTTTTAAACAGTCATAACACTTTTTGTTATTTATAATTATTTGATTTTCAAATAATTAAGCGTTTATAATGAATGGTAAGAAGTTTTAAGCATTTTTTAAGAAAATATAGATAGATATCTTTGAATCAAGTCAACAGAGCAAATTCTTTTACTGATTTTGATACTCCACTCCAGGGATTAGAATCCCACATCAATTTATAATATCATTAAGATACAACCGGCTAAAGGGTAAGAAACAACGCGACTGGCATTAAAGCGTATTTGTTTCAAATGAGAATGATTGTATAAACATTTTGTAGGCTTCGATAAAAACTTATTTCTTATTCTTAAAAACCAGAAAAATGAAAAAACTAAAATTATTAGCGCTATGTACTTTGATTGCAGGATTTGTTTCATCCTGTCAGAAAGACGAGGTTACAGGCGAAACAGTACAAGAAGAAGTAGCTTCAAAACCAACCAAAGCACAACTCACCAAGTTGTCTAATATAGGGGTCAATACAGCTGATGTTAAGATTGAAAAAATTCCGATGATCGATGGTTCTTTTGAGGAGCACCTGGTTTCAGGAGATATTGCTCTTCCTATTTCAGATTTAGAGAAATTCGCAGATTTAGAAGCTTTAGAAAACGGGAATAAACAATTTCGTACAAATAACATTGTGGCACCTCAGTACCGAAATATCAGAATTTTGGGATATACAGGAGGCAGTTTTGCATTAACACCAAAAATGCAAACGGCACTGTCATGGGCAGTTTTTAATTACAATGTACTACCAAATACCCTTAATTTTACACTTACATATGGAACCAATACAGCAGCGGCAGATATAGTGGTGTACAAGGTAAATGGAGCAGCCGGCGGACAAGCGGGATTTCCTTACAACAATGGTAGGCCTTACAAATGGGTGAGAATTAACTCGGGTACCGATGCCTTCTCAACCAATGTAAATGAACATGTAATTGGTCATGAGATTGGGCATTGTATTGGGTTTAGACACCAGGATTGGTATAACCGCCAAAGTTGCGGTCAAAATGTTAACGAAGGAGATGCTGGTGTAGGGGCAATTTGGATTGCTGGAACACCTTGGTGGTCAGATGCAGATTCAATCATGTTAGCTTGCTTTGGAGCTAATGAAGATGGTGAATTAACTGATTCAGATAAGGATGCGTTAAACATTCTTTATTAAAAATAATTTTGAAAAAGAAAATAATCCTCAGAGCTTTCTCTGGGGATTTATTCTTAGAAAATCGCTAGACATTACCCTACAATATAGCGAACGAACCTCAGAAACAAAATAACAAATTATTCTTAAAACTTATATAAAATGAAAAAGCTTAAAATTATAGTTTTGTGCCTTTTGGCAATGGGTTTTATTTCTTCATGTAACAAAGAAGAAATCAGTAAAGAAATTACGCAACAGCAAGAGATTGAACCTACCCAGGCTCAGCTTGATAAATTATCTGGCTTAAAAATAGATACAGGCAATGTTATTATTCAAGAAATTAAAATGTTAGATGGCAGTAAGGAAAGTTATTTGATCGCAAATGATCTCTTGATAAGTGTGTCTGATTTGGCAAAGTATCCAGAACCACAACCGGAGGCTTCTCCTGAAAAGCAATATAGGCATCCATTTATTGTTGCCCCACCATATAGAAATATTAATATTCTTGGATATACAGGCGGTGGGGGTTTTGCATTAACTGCAAAAATGCAAACGGCTTTATCATGGGCAGTTGCAAATTATAATGTTTTACCCAATACCCTTAATTTTAATCTTACTTTTGGTACTAATACTGGAGCGGCAGATATGATCGTATATAGAGTTAATACGCCAAGTGCAGGAGGATCGGCTATGATTCCTAATGCTACGGGTCAACCAGGGAGATTTATAAGAATTAATGCAGGAACCGATGCTTTTAGCACAAATGTAAACGAGCATGTAATTGGTCATGAAATAGGTCATGCTGTTGGGTTGGCTCACCCAGGTACGGGCATATGGATACCAGGCACCCCTATTTCTCCATCTGAACCTTCTATTATGCAGCCTTCTTTTCCAGCGAGTGCAGATGGAGAGTTAACACCGTCGGATAAACTAGCATTAAATATATTGTATTAGTAAAATTAAATCTAAAGAAGTACTCTGTGGTGGTTAAACCATAGAGTACTTTGTCTTTTCATTTATATAAAAACTAAATAAAAACCTCTAAAAGCTCGCAATAATCAGAATTGATTGTTACTTCATCAACCATAGCGGGGAGTAAAACTGTTTCTCCTTCTTTAATAGTTTCATGATGACCATTCACAGTTATAATTCCTTCTCCTTTGGTACATAGGTAAATAACAAAAGAATCTAAATTCTCATAATCCTTGTTAAAAATATCATTAACCACAACAAAATTGGTAGTAAAATAAGGACATTCTGCAATATTTGAAGAATTATTAGCTACTTTTTGATATGGCTTTTTGTAATCTTTTTCATTTTCAAACGCTATTACATCTAAAGCTTCTTCGGTATGAAGTTCTCTTGAATTACCATTAGCATCTTTTCTGTTCCAGTCATATAGACGATACGTTATGTCAGATGTTTGTTGTATTTCTGCAAGCATAACTCCTGCTCCAATAGCATGTACCTTTCCCGCATTAATAAAGAATGAATCTCCTGCTTTTACGTCTTCGTAGTGTAGTATGTTTTCTAAACTATTATTTAGTAAATTTTCTATATATTCCTCTTTTGATACTTGTTCTTCAAATCCTACTATAAGATTTGCATTTTTATCTGCCTGCATTACATACCACATTTCAGTTTTTCCAAATGAATTGTGTCTTTTTTTTGCCACTTCATCATCTGGATGTACTTGAATTGAAAGATCTTTATCGGCATCTATAAATTTGATGAGTAGGGGGAATTTTTCTCCAAAATTTTCGAAGTTCTTTATTCCCAAAAGTTGATTCTGATATTGATTGATGAGTTCTCTTAAAGTTTTACCTCTAGCAGTTCCATTGGCCACTATAGATACATCTTCATCAACATCTGCAATTTCCCAACTTTCTCCAATATTGTTTTGAGTAGTTTTTTTACATAAGACATTTTTTAACTTATTACCTCCCCAAATTTTTTCTTTTAGGATGGGTTCGAATTTAATAGGATAATTAATCATGATTTCTAGAATTTGGGTTGACATTTAATTATGCAGCCATTGCGGGTATTGTATTTGCATAAATCTCTACAAGTGGCTCATTGGTAGAACTATTTTTGTTATCTAACAAAGCTGATAAGATGTTGTAGTTAAACCAGATAGATAATAATCTATAAGGTATTTCAAGAGAATCTTTAAGACCCAATTTAGAATCATCAACATGAACCCATCTTTTTAAAGGTTGCTCAAAAATAGTTTTCATGATTCCTGTTTTACCAAAATACTTCTTCATTCTGATAAACATCTCAACATCAAACAACCATCTGCTCAGAAAGCTTTTTTCAAAAATTACAGGTACTAATTCAGCTTTAAAAACTTTGGCTCCACACTGTGTATCCTTAATAGACAAACCAAGAATTAAAACAATAAGTAAGTTAACAACTTTAGAAATAACAGCTCTTATCTTATCTTTTTCTATGGCATCAGAAGCCTTTTTTGCTCTAGATCCGAACACAAAACTTAATTTATCATTAGTTTTTAAGGTTTTGACTAGTTCTCCAAAATCTTTAAAATCTGTAGATAGATCTGCATCTATAAATCCGATATAGTTTATTTCACCTTTATTGTACAGATATCTTGCTCCAGCTCTAACAGCAGTAGCTTTTCCAGAGTTCTTTTTGATATCAACAATACTTACTTTAGCGGGATTAACATTTTGAATTTCTTTTAAGACTTTTACGGTTTTATCTTTACTTCCATCATTAACGAAGCATAAATGATATTCAGTCTCTTGATTAATAAACTGTATAAAGGCATTTAGGTTTAGCCTTTTCTCTTCATTATAGCACGGTATGATTATTCCTGTTTTCATAATAGATTATTTTGGGTTACCCTTCAAAAGTAGGAGTGATTGAGACCCTGAAATCAGGGATTTCGATGAGTAGATATTTGCTGTAGACGAATGGTTTTTATCGAAAGACATACCATTCGTCGAAACCCAAACCTTTGTTGTATATTAGATTATCAGAAAAATTTACGTTGGAGATAGAGAAAAAAACTACAAATAAGTATTTGATCAGTGCCTTGCTCATAGGAGTAGTTTTCCATGGGTCGAGCATCTTTTTTACTTTAGAATCTACTTACGATGCATTGATCCATCTGTTTTTTGCAGATCATTATGCCAGTAGTTGGTTCGAGCCCTGGAGTTATAGTTGGTATACTGGCTTTACCGTAATGGGATATCCACCGTTGGTTCACCAAAGTATTGGTTTGCTTTCTTTTATTGGTGGTCTTAAGTTTGGTCTATTCACAACAGCTATTGTAGCGGTAATTCTGTTTATAACAGGAGTTTTTAAATTTGCTCTTTTAGTTACTGGAAGAAGAGATGTGGCGGGATACGCTGCTATTGTAGCGGTTTTTTCATCTTCTTTTGTAGAAACATTGCATATTTTTGGTCAATTACCCAGTATTATTGGTATTTCGGTATTGATGCATGCGCTCCCTAAGATTTATTTATGGATAAAAACAGGAGCCTACGTACATTTGATTAAGGCCTTTAGCCTTCTGGCCGTTACAGTAACCTCACACCATGTTACTCCAATTTTCGGAATGGTATTTTTCATTTTTCCACTCATAGGAATGGTGATTATGGATACTGCCAAAGAAAAATCAGGTTCTTATAAGGCTGTCCGTTTAAAAACCTTTATAGGTTCATTTCTAGCCTTGTTATGGCGTATAGTGACATTTGGTTTTGGTTCTTTGCTACTTATTATCACCTGTATATTACCGTATTGGATTAACACAAAAAATAATCCTATTACACAAGTTCCTATACCTCATGGATCAAGGGATAATTTTCTTGAGGTAACTTCTTCGGGATTAGTGTTTTTTTTGATTCCATGGGGGATTATTTTATTTATCATGCCCTATTTGTTCTACCGATTTTTTAGTAAACGATATCTATTTTTTGGTCTTTCTCTTACATTGCTTACTATATTGGGAACTGGAGGTACCACACCTATACCTAAAATGATATTAGGGGATAATGCTTTTAATATTCTCACGCTTGATCGATTTACACTATGGGCCTCTATCATGGCACTCCCTATTTTTGGAGAGTTTTGTTATCGTTTTGTTGAGGGTGATATAAAGGACACATTACAGCATAAGTTTGGGAGTATTTACCATCGTATTCTTGGAGGAGCATTGGCAGGAGTATACATCTTTGTCTGCGTGTTTACTATGAGTTTAGGGTATTTTAGGCCTTCTCAACCTCAAAAAATAAAAATGCTCCCTATTTTGAACTTTTTGAAACAAGACCAACACGATCATTGGCGATATCTTCCTTTGGGATTTGGAGATCAAATGGCATGGCTTTCTTCCCAGACCAACGCTATGACTGTTGATGGTAATTATCATTCTGCCCGAAGGTTACCCGAATTAACCTCCCGAGCGGTAGAGCGATTAGAGAATTCCAAATTTAGAGGAGTAGAAGGAATCGGTTCTTTGCAACAATTTCTTACCGTACCAGAGAAATATAATTTAAAATATGTTTTTTCTAATGATAAATTTTATGATCCAATTCTTTATTTCAGTGGTTGGCAGCGATTAAGACAATTAGAAAATGGAATTATGGTATGGGAGAAATTAAACGTACCGCCAATACCAAACATTATTCCTAAACAAGATGTTTCATTGTATTTAAAATTAATGTGGGGTTTGATACCTATGATTACTGTAGTATTTGCGTTTGTGATAAACATTCAAATGATATGGGTTCACGCACTTAAAACAAGAGATCATAAATATCCTGAATTTTTTAACTTTAGCATACGTTATCAAAACTTTAAAAATTATCTCATTAAACTTCAACATGCATGGGTTGTTTTTCTTTTGATGATCATAACCTTCGGAATATATTTATTTTATATCAAGAATGCCACCCAAATAAGTGCGCAAAATGTAGTTGAAGCCTATTATGACGCCTTAGATTTTAAAGAGTTTAAAAGAGCGTACTCCTATATTGATCCCAACAGTAATAAAAAAGAAGATCAGTATATGCTTGAAATAGCTGTGACTGATGGCTTACTAAGCTCTTATGCAAAAATGGACGAGATCGTTGTTTCCATTTTAGATCAAACAGATACAACTGCCAGGGTAAAAACAGAAACGTTTTGGATTACTCCCCTGGAAAGAATTGATAAAGTCTTTTATCATGAGTTAGTAAAAAGAAAGGAAAAATGGTATCTAAAACCATCTGATTACGACCTGGATATACCGCCAGATCAATTATTCTCGCAAAATAAAACACAATATTATAATCATGGTAGACGCAAGATATCTTCTGAACAAACATATCATGAAGATGTTTTAAAACAACCTGTGCTAGAGGTACTCTTTGCTAATCTCATAAAAAATGATACGACATATACTGTTGTGGGAGAAATACAGAATGTGGATAATGTACCTGCCGATGTGGTTATTAAAGCGACACTGTATACTTCTGAAAATACCAAATTGGTCACCTATAACGCCAAAGACCAGATGAAACATAAACTGATGCCTAAAGAAAATACGAGTTTTAGAATTGATTTTGAAGGCATTGCATGGTTAGATAAAAATGAGCAAAAGCCTGAAACGTTTAACCCTGATGAGTTTACACCAATTTCATTAGCCGATCTCCCGGTAACATTTAATTTGCAATGCGCTGGCAATGTGGCTACCACAGATTTGTATAAAGGATTAGCAATAGTAGAGGCCGTTATTGAAAAAAATAGTTTAAGAGGTACACTTTTTAATTCAGGAGTACAAGAAGTGACAATTCCGCAACTAATCATATCGTATTATAGCAAAGAGAAAGAACTTATTTGGATAGATCAGAAATATATAAGAGAAGGGATAAGGCCTCAACGCAAACGATTTTTTGATTATGAATTAAAAGATTTGAGTCAACTAGAAGCTATATCTTCAGATATGGAAAATGTATTTATAAATGGATTACCTAACAAAGATGTTGCTTACAAGGTAACCCCAAACAGGCGAAAAGACCAAAAGGATTATAAATTAATCCCGGTTAATGGCAAAGGTTATAATTATGTAAAAATAGAAGTAAATAACTATATAGGAGCTCCGTATTAATGAATAAAACTTTGATAACATATTCACTTTTAATAATACTACTCGTATTTGGTTTTAAGGCAGATGATGACCAAAAAGTTAAACAACAAAGAGTTGAAGTACAAGTTCTTGATTTTAAAGAAAATTATAGTGCAGGAGAAAAAATTGAACTTGTTTTTAAAGCTAATGAGACTATTGAATATCAACTTTGGTTGAAATCGTCATATGGAAACGTACTTTTGAAAACAGAGAGCAATCTACAGGATACTCTTCTTTTTACAGTTCCTTCTTTTTTATCGAAAAAAAAGGGAGTTATACACTATAATCTTATATCAAATCAACAGGCATTTCATTCTGGATCATTGCAAATTAGTGCTAGCCACAAAAAAACAGAACCGTTAGAATCTTATTTAGGCCCTACAAGTATAAATGCCGGTGGCAAGGACTATGGTATGCTAACTGTTTTACCCACCGATGAATATGACAATCCTTTAGAAGATAGTACTTTAATAGCTATAGAACATCAATTTTTAGATATAGAAACGTCTGAAGAATTAGCTGTTGATGATTTCATCGCATGGAAAAATATATTTTCTTATGAGAAATCTGGTAGAATTCTAGTCGCGGCAACATCTAAAGAGATTTCTTCAAAAGAGTTTACGATAGATGTTTTTCCTTCACAAGCACAAAACTTCAACCTGGATTTTAGAAGAGAACATTCTTATGCCGATGGAAATCAAATTATGGAGTTTTTTACCTCTACAATTAGTGACAAATTTGGAAACATAATTAGTGATGGTAGGGTTGTTGAGTTTAGTATCGAAACGGATACCAAGCAACAACTAAGAACAACAGGGACTACCATCAATGGTATCGCCAGAGGATATATAGTTCATCCAAATGCTTTTGCTACCTGGACTGTACAAGCCTTTATTCCACAAATGGCAGAAAGTAATACAATAGCTTTGCAATTTGATCAAGCGGTAAAGGATTATCCGATAGAATTTTCTTCAGACAACAGAAAAGTAAAAGTAGGTCCTATCCGTAGTTTTATGAATCAGATACTACCCGATGGAGCGGCTGTTACATTATATATTTATAAGGATGAAACGCTTCTTGAAAAAATTGTAAAATCATCCTCTCAAGGAAAAGTACATTTTAAATTATCTGAGGACTTCTTTTCTTCAGATATATATACAATAGAAGTAATTAGTATGGGTATTTCAAAAAAATATGATCGTATTAAATTAAAATGAAAAAACAGAACAGAACCATATATCGATCCTTATTAATTCTTTCATTTATTATGGTAAATGGACTTATCCTCTTTGGAATAAGTCAAACACTATCTTTTCTAAATACAGGAGCAGATCGATCAACCATGCTACATATTGGCTTAAAAAACAAACAAGCATATATTCCTAAAGTAGTTTGGAAAGATACTACTAATCCTGGCAGATCCATAGAAAAACAAACCATGAGTAACATTCAAAAGGATTATGTTAATTCCTGGTATGTAAGAAATGTTGCATATTCCTCTTACGATTCTTTAGGGATATTCGATTTTTACACGCAAAGTGCTCGGCAGAATATATTAAAAACACTTCAATTTAATAAGGAAAATGATGTACAAATTGTAAGCACTACGTTGGATCATAATTTGTTTTTAGATTTTTATAGTGCTGACGGACAATTGGTAGTTTTTGAAGATCGAAACGTAAAAATGTACTCACAAGTTTTTAATGAAAATGAATTGCAGTTCGAAACTACAGATCTTGCTAACTACAAAATAGCAATGCTGTTAGAAGATGGATTTTGGAGGGTGCGTCACCTGGTAAAACAATTTTACAAACAACAAGACACGGTACAGACAAAAAAGACATCTTATGTTCAGGGAAAAAAGATTTTAGTAGATAACCAGCCTTACCCTATAAAAGGGATCAACTATTATCCTCAAAAATCGCCATGGAACATGTTTGGGGAAGGATTTGATGAAAGTATCATCAAAGAAGATTTTGATATTGTAAAAAAGGCTGGTCTTAATACGATAAGAATATTTATCCAGTATGAAGATTTTGGAAAGGAAGTGGTAAAGAAGTCCAAAATTGAAAAACTGCAGACAGTAATGAACCTTGCAGAAGATGCAAAGCTAAAAGTAATCGTAACGCTCTTTGATTTTTATGGAGACTATGCGATACAGGATTGGACGTTTACGCATAGACACGCAGAGCAGATTGTAAGTGCAATTAAAAATCATGATGCCCTTTTGGCATGGGATATCAAAAATGAACCTAATCTTGATTTTGAGAGCAGAGGGAAGGAAAATGTTATGGCTTGGCTAAAAGAAATGATTGCTCAGGTTAAGTCTTATGATCCTGATCATTTGGTAACCATTGGATGGTCTGATATAGAATCAGCGACATTATTACAAGAAAAAGTTGATATGGTATCCTTTCATTACTATCAGGATATTAATGATTTTTCAGAGGCATTTATCGTATTGAATACCCAAGTAAACAAACCTTTGTTTTTACAAGAGTTTGGATTATCGTCGAATAGAGGTTTTTGGGCACCTTTTGGAGCTTCAGAAAAAAAACAAGCGAAGTATCATAAACAGTTTCAAGAAATATTCAAAAATCAAAATATTAATTATCTTTCCTGGACATTGTATGATTTTGAAGAAGTACCTGGCACCGTAGTAGGAAACTTACCCTGGGTAAAGCACAAACAGAAATATTTTGGTTTTATAGATCGTGGGGGCAATAAGAAACCTGCTTTCGAATTTATAGGAAACTAACAAAACACCCACACTATATGCAGGTGTTTAGCAAACATGACGAGGTGACAACTCTTTTCTAGAATTAAGTTGTTATGTTTTTGACCTTTAATGTAGGTATATTCTTTTCCTGAATTTTTTTGAACTCGTCGAGATACATTGTTGTAATAGTACTCATAGGTAGTGCTGTGGCAGCTTTGTAGTTTGCTTTTCCTAAGGCTATTCTGTATGCTTCGTTCAGTACTATTTTTTCAATAGCATCAGCCAGGCTATCCACACTTTTTGGGTCAAAGAATTCACCCTGATACCCTTCTTCTTTTACCAGAATACTTAAGTCTCCCAAATCTGGCATCACTACAGCTTTTCCATAGCTTCCTGCTTGATGCAATACCCCAGAACTTCCTGTGGTAGAAGTATATGGAAACACTACCATGGCACTTTCTCCAAAAATTTTGGGTACATCTTCCTCGGCGACATATCCTGTAAATGTTAATTGAGAAACATGTCTATATTTTTCTTTCATTGATGCCAAGTAACCAGGAACATTAGGATTATCGGTTCCAGCAATTACAATTTCTAGATTCGTTTTTGTTCTGGACCTCACTTTTTCTATAGCCTCAATAAGTATTTCTACTTTTTTGTAAGTGCCAAACTTGCCAAAAGTCATTATTTTAAGCGGTCCTTCTGGTAATTGATAAGAAGGTTCTTCCGGCAATTCGAAAGTTCCGTGAGGGATTAATGCAATATTATTGGCTTTGTACTTCTCCTCAAGAATGTCTACATATTTACTTATGGTCACCGCAACAGTATCTGCTGCCAGTATGAACTTGGTAAGCGTAGTTCCAATAAAATTGTAAACTGTTTGTAAAACTTTATTTTTAGTGAAACCTGCGCTTTTAAGATCTACCTGCTCCATAATATTATGCAAAAGAACAATGGTTGGGATTTTTCTAAGTTTACAAAGTAACGGTAGCAATAAGCCTAATGCTGCTGCTATTTTTTTATCTCCAAATTTCATGAACTGAAGATTAAATAGTATTGCATCCGGTGCTGTTTGTTGTACTGTTTTCATCACCGAAAAAATAGTAGTGTAGCAGTTAAACTTCCAACATTGTTTAACGGTAACCTTACAGCCTTGCTCTTCAAAATGTATATCAGCTTCCTGTGATGTTACATCTGTCAACAAGATAAGTTCAGATACTTCTGTTTGTTGTCTGAAATATTTTACCAAGTGGTAAGCATACTCATTTAAAGTTACTTTACTTGGAGGATAGGCAGTTACGATGGCAAGTTTCATGATATTTTAGTTTTGGGTTTTACTCGATATTCGATATTTAAAAGCTTCGAGGCTTAGCTCGAGATCAAAATTATTTTCTAACCAATGACTTGCGGGCTTGTTCCAAGGTCATTTACTATGTAACAAAGATGATTCATAATCTAATTGTTCTTTCGTGTTTTTCGGTGAGTTGCAATTATGCGTAGACGAACAGTAATAATGATTCGATTTATAGGTTATCTCTTTCTGTTTTCGTAGAAAAAATAAGCAAGTTGGACAAGAAGTAAAATACTCATAGCAATAATTTGCATCAACACTACTTCTAACAGAGATTCGTGAAAGAATACAATAAACACCACCTGAGAAATTCCTAACACCGCAGACAGTATAACAGGAATATACCTGTTTAACGATAAAAAGTAATAGGCAAAGATGTTTGAAATGGCAAATAATGAAGTGGCGATTGCATATTTCCATAACAAAGGTGCGATAGAAATATAGTCTGATCCAAAAAGTATGTTGATAGCTAATTCTGGAAATAAATAACATCCTAAAACTATAACTAAGGCAAGTATTGAAATATAACCTACATATTTAAAAAGAATAGAAGCATGCTCCAGACCATCTTTTTGTTTTTGCACTACTTTGGGTAGTAACAACATAACAAACATCCATGCGACAAAATAGACTACGCGACCAATTAGCGCTAAAGAAGCATATAGACCGGCTTGGTGCTCCTCAAAATAGTGCTTAACCAGTAGAATATCACTATTATTAATTATAATTTGAGTACACTCGTAAAATGCAGTAAGAATAAAAAATCGTATGACCTGTTTTGAATGCTCCTTTGATAATGTATACTTTTTTAAAAGAGATAGATTGTTCACTTTAAAAGGAACCAATCCAAACACAAAGGAAGCTATTATCCCTATAGCGATTAAAACTGAGGGGTGAAAAGGGAGAAAATATACAAAAAGTAAAGTAATCACTAATCTGCTTATCATTTCTCCCTGATACGTTATAGCAAGATTTTCAAATTTTTTGGTTCCTTGATAGATGCCTCTATTTACACTCATCACAAAATAAATAGGTACACCAAAACCAAATATGGTAAACATAAGATGAGATTGAGTGTTAAAAACCCCTTGTAGATCTTTGGCAAATAGGATCAATAATGCACCCAAAATGACTCCAACTAATGCTGCATATCTATAACTAAGGTTAACAAAATTTGTAAGTACGTTATGCTCGAATAGTACAGAGAATTTAGCAGTGGCTAACTGAAACGTCATCGCTACAAATGATAAAACCAAAAGAAAAGTAATCAATAACGCTGCATCGGCAAATAATTCTGGACCTAAGATTCTTCCTAGAGCCAAATTATATAGGTAGTTGCCTCCGTTTACGATAAGCACGCTACCCATAAACTTTTGTTCGGCTGTTAGTTTGGGTATGTATGTACTAATAGTCATTTCTAAAAATGTGTGTCAATTGATTATTCTTGAATGCTTTGGATACAATTTTATTTTCTTTACCAAGGACAAAAAGAATCTTACTTCGTTTGGATGCTTTCTTATAAATTTCGTTAAGAGCATTAAGGGCTTTTTTGTCAATTTCTTTTACTTTTTTAAGGCAAATGACCACTTCTTCATAATGATCGAGTAAGTAGTTAAAATAATCTTTAACTTTTTCAGCGTTTATTGAAGTAAAGTCTCCAATAACTTCAAATGTTCCTTGTCGATTTTGTATGTGTAGTTCCATAATAATGAGATTTAGGGTTTGGAGTTTTATAGAAAATCACTTCTTAATATGTAATTTACTTTTCCGAAGGCTTTTTTCACAACTTCATTTTCTTTTCCAATAATGAAAAAAATCTTGTTATTTTTCATTGCACTTTTATAAAGCTTGGTAAGCACATTAATACCAGAAACATCGATTTTCTTTACGTTGTCAACAGATATAAATACGCTATCGGTCTTGTGTAATAATTGTTCAAAATGAGATTGCAGTGATTTTGAATTTTCAGAAATGATATTTCCATTGATTTCAAAAACTCCTTGGTTATTTGTAATTTGAAGAGCCATATTATTTTATTTTGGGATTACTAACACTACAAATATGAAGTTTGTAAACAAGGTTTTGATTTAAATTTCGGTGAGTTGCTCTTTCCTGTAGACGAGCGGATAAAGATATCGGATTAAAAAGGCAGAAATGGTGGTGACAAAATAAAATAGATGCTTACCTTGTTATAGAGAAACTAAAAACACCTATGTCTCGATTAATACTATCTTTTGTCTTTTTTGTAGTGTCTATAGCGTCTTGTTTTGCACAAGAGATGCAACAGGGTTTTGAATACTTAGAAACCGGTGAATATGACAAAGCCGAAGTTTTTTTCAAACAAATTTTAGAACAGTATCCTACTAACCGCACAGCTAGGCTATGTTATGGAAGAGCTGTTGGGTTGACCGGGGATTCGAAACAAGCTGTAACAATTTTCACAAATCTTTTAAAAGAATATCCCTATGATTTTGAAATCAAGTTGAATTATGCAGAATCATTATTATGGGATAAGCAGTTTGATAAAGCTGAAGTCTTTTATGAGAAATTGATCGAAGAAAAAAGTGACAGTTTTCCTGCGGTTTTGGGGTATGCTAATACGTTGTCTAATCTTCAAAAATATGAGAAGGCCTTGGCGTATGTGAATAAAGCTTTAGAAATACAGGAAGGAAATCAAAACGCAATGATTTCCAGAAAATATATGCGGTTGGGATATGCAAATGAACTCTCACAAGACAGAAAATATGGAGAAGCGTTGAGGTTACTTGATCAAAACTTACTCGATTTCCCCAACGACAAAGACACGCAATTAAACAAAGGAAACATCTACTTAATAACAAATAATCTTACAGAAGCCGAAAAAGTATATGTGACATTAGCAGTAAATCCAAAGGACAGCATTGTGTCACTAAATAATTTAGCATTAGTAGCTCATAAAAAGCATAAAGAAAAAGAAGCACTTCGTTTATCAACACTAGCCCGAGACGGGGTAGAAAAATTCAAAAACGATAAAGAACTTTATTTATCAACTCAAGAGCGATATATACAAGCATTATTATGGAATAGAAAATTTAAAGCAGCGAGTGAAGCTATAGATCGATTAAAATCACTTTATCCAGATAATGCTCGAGTATTGGCCTTACAGGCAACATCAGGAATGTATACGAGTAATTTCGATACTAGTATTCAAAACTATAGGGCTATTTTAGTAAATCAAAGGAGCTCTTTTGATGGTAATTTAGGTATTGCCAATGCCTATAGAGCCCTTGGAGAAGATATGAAATCGTATACCTATGCTTTTAAAACTTTACAATATTATCCGAGACAACAAGATGCAGAAAAACTTATCGAGAAATTGAAGAAATCTCATACACCTTATATCGAACAAAAGACAGCATTTACTTTTGATAATGGAGACAATGAGGCTGTCAATCTTACGCTGAAAACTGAGATTCCTTTGTCGGTCAATTTCAAATCTCAATTTCAATATGATTATAGAACCACCAAAAATACAATAACAAATAATGAAGCAACATCGAACGATTTCTGGTTGGGATTTCTTTATAAGTATAATGGAAGTATTTCACTGCAGTCTAAAATAGGAGTTACTAATGCAGATGGTTTTACTACAAGTTATACAGCGTTGATTGCAGAAACAGTAGTAAAAATAAAGCCTTATAGATTACAAAATTTGGATATTGGATACAAGCGAGAATTACAGAATTTTAATGCTGATCTCTTGAATAGAGAAATTGTAATGAATAATTACAGCATTAATTACAATCTCGGGACTAATTTTAATTTAGGTTGGTACACACAATATATGTATACTTCACAGACTGATGATAATATCAGAAATTTATTATTCACCTCGTTATACTATACGATACTACAAAGACCAATGCTTAAAGCCGGGATTAATTATCAATATATTGCTTTTAAAAATCAGGTTCCCACTATCTATTTCAGTCCGGAACGATTTAATTTAGGGGAGCTTTTTATTGAAGTAGTAAGTGATCCCGAAAAGCAATGGTTTTACAATGCTAGTGCAGCTTTTGGTCAACAGTACGTAGAGAATGATCCCGGATCTTCAACGTTTAGAGCAGAAGGAAAGTTAGGGCATCAGTTTTCTAATCGGTTTAAAGCTAACCTTTATGGAAAATACAGTAATATAGCTTCTGCTACCGCTGCAGGTTTTGAATATGTCGAGTTTGGGTTTCAATTGAAATGGTATTTCTTAAAACAGCCTGTTTTTAATAAAAAGATAATAGAATTAAAAAAATAACGAGGAGCATCACTCGAATGTCCTCGTTATTACCCAAATACTAAAATAGTACAGCCTTAATTATTCAATGAAAAAACGACCTAAATATTTTTTCTTGTAATCTCCTCTTAAAATATAGGTATATATACCCCGTTGCAGATTCTTTGATTCAAAAACCACTTTGCTTTCAGAAATCATACTCAACTTTTCAGTTCTTACTATTCTTCCCAACATGTCAATCACGGTTATCGTTAATTCTTCATAAGGCCCTCCCGGTAAATCAATTGTAGTTCTGTTCGTAAACGGATTAGGATAGTTCTTAAGAGTGACAGCTTTGATGGGCTCATCTATTTCTACTTGTGCAATGGGTTCTACTTCTTCTTCTATTGCTATAACAGGATCTATAGTCTTTCTGGTAAACGCCAGATCTGATACTTCAAGATAAAATGGTGTAGCATTTTGATAATCTCCCTGAACGGAGAATACAATACTTTTTACTTTTCCTATACTGTCTGTACTTTTTTTCGCATTAATGAAATCAGAAAATAAAATAGTATGCGTTTTTTTGTTATTAGACTTTTTTACCCTGTATCTCAATCTATCATTCCAATCGGTAAGTTCTTCTGTAACCACAATCACTTCGATATCTCGATCGGCTAGTAATTCAAATTGTAAAGCATCATATTGAGATACATCCAAAGTTAGTTCTCCTGCAAGAATATTTCTGAATAGATTAAATGTTTCTATGAGTTCACCCTTTGCCGATACATTTCTTTCTATAGGATAAACATCTTCTGTTGTCTCTTTTGTATGTTCTGTTATGGTAAAACTTTCTAACCTTACACCTTCCTCCAGGTAGTCTGCACCCCATGGTCCATCTGCCAAATATAAAGCATCAAGTTGTGTAGCGTTTTTTGTGGTAACCGAGAATCCAATGTCAAACAAATATCCTGTATCGATAATTACATCTTCATAATATTGACCAGACAAGACTATATTTTTGGTTAGATTTTGCTCTTTTGATTGCTCAGTTTTTCGAATATTTCCTTTAAATATCATCTGGCCGTCTTTAAGTTTATTTACAATATGTAAAGAAAGTTTTCCATTAGCATAGGTTCCTTGCTTTACAAATACAGATGGGATTCTATGATTTACTTTATGACTGCGTAATGGTTTTTTTACCGTAAATGAATCGATAATATGATTTGCAATGTTTACAACCTGAGAGACAGATCCTCCCCAAACTTGAAAGTTCATGTAATCACCTTTAGGATAATCATCGATATTCCATAAGCTATAAATCTCATTTTCTGAAGCTGCTTTTTTGATAGAAAAGGTTAGCGTGTATTCAACTTGACCTGTGGCTCGCTCAATTTTTGTGCTTACCAGTGTATGACTTCTAATAGTAACCGTTCGTATGTCTAGCAATTGAGATCCATTTAATCGATCACAAATAGTTTTTGAATGATCGTATATCGAACCTTTTGTTGAGGTGGCTAATGCCGCGGCTACTCGTTCTTCACCTTGATAATAGTCTATAGAAAACACCGCTTCGGCATTGGTGATTCCTAATAAATCATCTGGACTAGATACGTAAGTAGATTCTGAACCGGTTACTCCTGTTTTGGGGAAGTATACACTCAAATCTTCGCCATTCTTCGATGTGTAGGATTTAAATCCTGGTCTAAACTTTTGTTGTGACTTTTTTGTATTAAAAGCAGTACTGGTTTTTGTTCTGTTAAAATTTCGTTTAGCAATTAAACTTGCCAAATCCCCATTACTTTCTAGACCACCGTCGTTGGCCGAAGTAACATCTGTTGCACTATCAATATCAACATAATTGTTTGATTTGATCGCAGTATAAGGACTCCCTGTAATATAGAAAAGTGCGTCATTAAAATCTTGATCACAAGATGCGTAGTCTCTTCGAATATCTTCGAACCCTAATATGATTCTTTCATTTTCAGGATCAGACAATAACACATTATGATATCTTAGGCTACTATCGGTTTCAGGATTAAAATCTGGGTTAGAATGTAATTGCCAATTACCAGTTCCTACACAACCATCAGACCATGCGTTGGCTAATAGTACCCAACCAATTCCTGTATTAGCAGAAAATCTTCCTATATTGACTTTGTCGCCTATTTCTAATCCTCCACCGCTATATAAAGCAGATACATTAGGGAAAATGATAGTTATATCTTCTGGAGCCGGTATTGTTGGATTTGGGTCATTAATATCATAGGTATAAAATCCCAGTGTGTTTTTGTAACCAGCACCTTCTCCCACAAAAGTAACCCAGATATCTGCTTCTTCTTGTAGTACTACATCGGTATCATACCCAGATGAAATATAATGCGGATTGAAATCTGGTACCGGATAACTTTCGGGCAACGCATTATTTATCATGTCGATGATCTCTTGACTTACCATATCTCTTTCTTCCAGATAAAGAGGAGTACCGTTTGAGGTAAAATCCCCGAGATACTTATATCGATCACAAATCTCTGGGATAGGAAAACTACCAGGGCTTTGTCCACCATTCTCGGGAGCAAAACTACTTTTTCTTAAATCGAAGCTATCATCCAGACCGTCTTCATCGTTATCAATTCCAGAAATGCTGGTTTCTGCCACACCATCGCCATCGCTGTCATAAGCTTCAGTACTATCTGATACACCATCATTATCAGAATCGGTATCTAAGTGATCAAAGGCATCAGTACCATCGGTATTTATAGTGCCATTTGTAGTTCCTTGAAAGTCAGGATCAAAAGCATCGTCCATTCCATCTTTATCTTCGTCGATATTTGAAAGACCAATGTATGTGTCATTTGCTTGTCCTTCAATAATATCTACAATGCCGTCGTTGTCTGAATCAATATCATAACAATCAAAGATAGTATCGTTATCGGTATCTATAGGAATGAAATCACTTCCGGTTTGATTTGGATCAAAATCATCTGCGATTCCATCTTGATCAGTATCCTTAAAATTATGATCTAAATTATTATAAACACCATCATTATTTGAATCTTTATTTCCTTGACCAGCCTCTACAATATCATAAATACCGTCGTTGTCTGAATCTGTATCGAGAAAATCGGGATTTCCATCCCCATCTCTATCAAATGCATCTTGAACTACATTGTCCCCATTACCACTCACATCGTTGTCCAGATAATTATATAAATCATCACCATCATCATCGCCATAAGGATTTGCCCCTTTACTTTCTATAGTATTTGTGATACCATCCCCATCTGCATCTGCATCCATAGAATCTAAAACACCATCTCCATCTCTATCTAATGGAGAAATACCACTGGCACATTTAAAACCGTCATTAGAGTTTGTTGTTTCTGTTAGGTTAAGTAGCGTAGCTACCGGGGTACTACTTTGGTAGTCGTTGATTAAATATAACCCTCCGTTATTATCTGATAAATAGAGTCGGTTATTAGCATCTGCATAAGCAGCGCCAAAGGTACTTTTTGGAAGATCAATTACGGTAACACTAGAAAATACAGGTGTACCGGTAGAAAGATCCCACTTGTATAATTTACCACGACTACCACCATAAAAAGCACCATTGATAAATGCAATATCTGCACAAGTACTTGGTGAGGCTACGTCTGCTTCAACTACTTCAAAAACAGGAGAGCTGTCACCATTATATTCTTTTAAGTTTAGTATTTTATGAAATGTCTTTTTGTTATTGTTTTGGAAAACCCAAAGATTACCGTTGGCATCTACGTCTGCGGCATAACCCCCACCAAAGGCAGTAGTTCCAGAAGGTGTGACCGCACCAAGATCAATAACCATATCTTTAGCGATCCTTAAAAGATGATTGTCGCTGTTTTTTATTGCATACAGATAATCATCTTCTATATTGTATCCTCCTGCATTGTAAGCAGAGTAGGTGTGCAAAGCTTCAGAATAGGAGCCTGTAATAGGATCATATGCTTTCATCACTCCAGAAATCACCTGGTAAAAATCACCTTCGTTGCAATCAAAAGGTTGTTGCGAATATGCTAAGGATGCGATAAATAAGGCTAAAAGTGTAATAATTCTTTTCATCATGTATAGATTTGGGTTTTCAGATGGCTAAAATTAATCTATACAAGTGCCTAAAAAGATGGTTATTCGATGATAGGTAATTTACTGTAGACGAATGGATTTTTAGAAAGGATGAATTTTAAAGCATATTTAAGCGCTTCATTAGTTCTGGGCGATTTGATCTGCTTACGGGGATCACGTCTTTTGCTATCAGAACGCTATTATCTTCAATATCAATAATTTTTTTGATATTGATTACATAAGAACGATGTACCTTAAGAAAAAGATCGTCGGGTAGTTTCTCTTCAATTTTTTTTAAGGTAGAATGTACCGTATAGTTTTGCGTTTCGGTTTTAATTAAAATATAATCTCCTTTGGCTTCAATCAAATTAATAGTAGGAATATTAATCTTAATCAACCTTCTATCTATATTAATGTAGAGTTCATTTTTTTCTTGTGCAGTGTCGGATGACGGATTATTTTTTGGTTTATTATCAGGGAGAGCGGTTACTCCTTCTGCTTTCTGAATTGCTTTAAGAAATCTGGGTAATGTTATGGGTTTCACCAAGTAATCGACAATACAATCATACTCGAACGCTTCTAATGCAAAGTTTTTGTCTGAAGTTGTCAAAACAATCTTAGGGGGATTTTTTAAGGTATCTATAAAATCGAAGCCTGTAAAATCCGGCATATGAATATCCAGAAAAATAAGATCAATTTCATTCTTATTTAAAAATTTAATGGCCTGAATTGCATTTGGAAACTCATCGATAACATTCAATTCATCAACTTGAGTACATAGTTGTTGGATTATTGCTCTTGCGGTCTCTTCGTCATCTATAATTATGCAATTCATATGCTATTCAATTTTTAAAGGGTTTTAAGAAAATATTCTATGGATTCTAAAATTAACATAAATTCTGAATATAAAGAAGTATCATTATTTTTCAATCCTTCCTCAAAGTCTATCGCGGTTTGATATCCTTTTTCGAAGCCCATCATTCCTATTTTGTGCTTCAGTTTATGTACATTTTCTGCTGCTTTACTGAAAGATTTTGCAGTATAATTATCAAGAAATTCATGCAATTCTTCTGGGAATTCTCTCTTTATTATGCTAATTATTTTTTGTTCAAACGCATCTGATCCTGCAGCCAATTCTTTTATGTATGTAAGGTTAGGAGTTTCTGTCATTTTTTCTTTTTTAAGGTGAAATGAAAAGTGGTTCCAACACCTTCTTTTGAGTCCAGCCATATTTCTCCTTCAGATAGCTCTACTATTTTTTTAACTATGGACAATCCAACTCCGGTAGATTCATTTTTGTCATCAAGTGTTTGAAAAATCTGAAAAATCTTGTGATGATACTTCTCTGGGATTCCAGGACCATTATCTGCTATTGCAAATTCCCAATAATCATCATTTTGCGCACAAGAAATGGTAACCATACCTTTCTCTTTATCATTGTACTTTATAGCGTTATTCAATACATTCTGGAATAACTGTTGCAGCCTAACTTTATCTCCTTTGACAACAGGTAATTTTGTAACAACTTCAACTTCAAAATGATCGGGAATATGTATTACATCAAGAATGTCAGTAATTACATCTTGTAGTACAATATTTCTTTCGATATGCTCTACTTGATCGATACTGGAATATTTAAGAATACCACTAATAAGGTGGTCCATCTTTTCAATATTCTTATCAATTAAGTTGAGGTTTTTTAGCGTGCCATCATCAATATGTTTGCTGTCTTCTTTGATCCAATGTATTAGCGTCGAAATGTTTCTTAAGGGAGATTTGAGATCATGAGAAACAATATGAGCATAATCCTTTAACTCCTTATTACTTTTTTCAAGATTTTTTAGAATAGTTTCCCTTTGGTTTTCTATTTCTGAAATTTTAATAGCCTGTTTTTCAATATGACTTGCCAGCTCAATGCCGCTAAGCTCTTTGGTTTTACCACTGTTCTCGCTTCCTTTCTTATAAATTATGGATTCTAATGTTTGAATAACCCCATTAAGACTTGAAATTACTTTTCGTTGTTGCTCTGCTTCTTTTCTTAGTTGTTGATTAGCATCAAACAATTCTTCAGAACTAATAGACATTGCTCTTTGAAGCATACCTAACTGATCTTCGTAGTTTTGATAAGATCTTTGAACGGCATCCAAGAATATTTTTACACTTGGATCGTTTTTAGCATCCTTACTAAGGTGTCTTCGTATTTGTCTAGCTAATAAGGGATCCATTTTTATTCGCTAAAAAGAGTTAATGTCATGGTTTGATTATGTAATTCGCAAGAGTTTCCAGTTTTAAACGGGGCCAATTCTCCATAAGAATAGAAACCACTTATAACAGCTTGTTGGCCTATAGATTCAATGATTTCTTCAATTTCTTCTTCAACTCTTTGATCCATCACTAGTTTTCTACCAATACAACTTACCAGGATAGCTAATTCTGGTTTTGCAGATCGGTTACTCATTCCTGTGATGGCAGCTTGTGAGGCACCTTCTACTATGTTATCGATATTTGCCATCATCAGTTGCACTACAGATCCTTCGGGTACATCACCTGCTAATATCATAGCATTGTTTTCTTCTTCGATAGACAATATGGTTCTCACAATAGCTTCTTTTCTATTCGGGGATTTTACACTCAAGGGATATAGCAGGGCCGACTTAGGTAATTCTGAGGCTTTATCGCCCAAATATTTCTTATATAGATCTAGGGCGGGCTGATTGTCTAGTTCGTACAAGATATTATTATTTGATTTTGTAATAATTCTTTCTGGACCAAAAGGAGTCCAGCCACCGTATTGACCATATGAGATGTCCAGACTATCTCCATAAAAGCCGATAATAACGATTTCACCTTCTTTTGGGTTTTCATTGTATCCTACCAAGGTCTTTTCGAAACGCGCATCATCACCACAAAGCCCTCCTGTAAATGTAACATTTTTGTATTTTGATTCTAAACCTGCAATTAATGCTGATCCGTTTACAAAACTTCCTTCAGAAATCACAAAAACATGCTTTAAGTCTTTTTGAGGTAATTTATCAATTAATTTTGCTCCTAATGTCAGGGCATCCATGTTATGGGCAAGAATATTTTCACTCTCGATGATGAACTTGCTTTTTTCAAATTCAACTGCAGTAATGGCGACAGAATCATTATAAACCCGTTCTCCTATAATTTCGCCTGCAGTGGTACCACAAACAATTTCGCCATTAGGTAATAGTTCTCTTATTTCTGATAGTAAAGAAGTTTTTTCAAGCTGGTATCTATTACCCAACACTAAAATTAAAGGATTGTTCAGGGAGTTTTCATATTTGTGTAAACTTACCCAATTCTGGTTTCCAAGTTTTTTGAACTGTTGAATTTTCATAAAAATGAATTATTTTTTAGCGTAAAATAAAACGTAGTTCCCTCTCCTTCTATAGAATCTAACCAAATTTTACCTTCATATACATCTACTATTTTTTTTACAATGGATAATCCAACTCCTGTAGATTCATTTTTATCATCAAGAGTTTGAAAAATCTGAAAAATCTTATCGTGATACTTTTTTGAAATTCCAGGGCCATTATCAGTTATTGAAAATTCCCAAAATTCATTTTTTTGTTCACAGGAAATAGTAATGACTCCTTTTTCTTTGTCGTTATATTTTATGGCATTGTTTATCAAATTTTGAAATAACTGTTGTAATCTGAACGTATCTCCTTCAATACTAGGTAATTCTGTAAGAATCTCTATACTAATATGAGACGGAATGTGTATCACATCAATAATATCTGTCACCACAGTATTCAAAATCACCTTTTGTTGAGGTTGGTTTATCTTATCGATACTTGAGTATCTCAAAATGCCATCAATCAAAAGATCCATTTTATCTACTTTCTTGATTAACATGTTCAAAGAATGATGAGCATTTTCATCTAATACCTCTTCATAATCTTCTTTTAGCCATGTAAGTAAGGCATTCATACTACGCAATGGAGATTTTAAGTCATGAGAAACGATATGGGCATAATCGTTAAGTTCTTTATTACTCTTTTCCAGGTTTTTTACCAGTTTGTCTCTCTGTTTTTCAAACTCTAGCTGTTCTGTGATATCTTCTATTAAAGCAACTTGATATTTAATACTGCCATCTGTATTTCTTACTGCTGCTACATTGGTTTTGGCCCAGAAAATGGTTCCATTTTTCTTTACGTATTTTTTATTTACAGAAAAGGTATCGATTTCGCCATCATTCATTTTCTGCATATTTTCTGCCGATTCTTTAAACTCTTCTTTAACCGAAATGTCCTTTACCTCTTTTTGTAATAATTCTTCATTGGTATATCCCAGTAAGTTTTGAAAAGCTTTATTAGTTTGAAGAATTTTTCCAAACTGAGTAAGTGCAATCCCAAGTGAAGAATTTTCGACTATGGCAGATAATTGTTTTTTCTGCTCTTCAAATATTCGTTTCTGCTCAAGCTCTTCAGTGATATCTCTTACGATACCCTGTGCGGCAATAGGTTGATTTTTTTTACCATAAATAAGACTTGCATTAATGTGAACGGTTCTAACACCTTTGTGTTTTGTATTAACTCTTGCTTGATAGTTAGAAAACGAGCCTTTGGTAACCAGTTTTTGAAACGAAGACATGGCATATTGATAATCTTCTTCATAAATAAGACTCAAGACATTAAGGTGTTCTTTGTCGATATCATAACCAAATAATTCGTTGGCTGCATCATTCATTTTAATAACGTTGCCAGAAATATCCATTAATACATAGGCATCAACAAGATTTTCAAAAACTCCTTGAAGTTCAGATGATTTTTCAGTTAATCCTTCTTGTAGTTTGGTATTAACATTTTTAAGCTCTTGGGTAAGTTCATAGAGTTCTCTGGATTTACCCTCAAGAATTTGCTCTGCCTGTTTTCTGGCTGCTTTTTCTCGCTGTAAAGCACGTTGTAGTATTTCTAACTCATTACTCATTAATTTTTGGTAATGCTAAATTTTACTTCAGTTCCGTCTTTTTTTATTTTTTCCATTAGAATAGTCGCAGAACTGTCATAATGTTCAAAGGTCTTATTCATCAATCCCAAACCAAAACTATACATTGCTCTGCTGGATTTATAGACCATTACTAATTTGGATGATGTTTTTTCAAGGACTTCAAATGTAGGAAGCTCGGCTTTGGGATATATTTTTCGCACTTCTATATGAATATGATTCTCTATAGATGACAATAGTTCGATGGGATCTTCATATGTATTAATTAGTCCCGGATAACTATTTGCGAGTATGCCAAAGAAATGTTCTCCATAGGCAAGAAGCAGATCATCGATGCTAATGCCCGTGTTATTACTTAAATGAGTAAGTAAACTAAGCATTTCTGAAAAATCGTAGGTGCCAATGGCCGTATAAATGCCGCCAGAAGCCAAAGAAGATTGTTGTATGATTTTATCCACCATAGCCAAACCAAATTTTTCTTCGACCAATTCTAAAAATTCGGTAAATACAATACCTTTCATAGAGTAAGTAGGTTTTTATTATCTTTTTATAAGTTCATTCACGTCCCAATATTCAATTAAACATTTGATTTTATGGGCATAGTCTTCATATTTCAAAGGTTTTACAATATATCCCGCAATTCCTATTTCATAACTCTCCTTAAGATCATTATGATTGTTCGACGTGCTTAATATGACTACAGGGGTATATCTTAAAGCGGGGTTTGACTTTAAGATTTTTAAGAACTCTAAGCCATTCATCTTTGGCATGTTAAGATCCAAAAAAATAAGATCTGGTAGTTCTTTGTGGCTTTCTAAAAGTTCTAAGGCCTTCTCTCCATTTTCAGCCTCTAACAAGGTATGATTATATTTATTCTTTTGCAATACCCTTGCAAATTTTAATCGTTCGATTTCGTCATCTTCTATTAATAAAAATGTAAGACCCATTATTTTATGTGTTTAAATTAAGTTGAAATGCAATTTTGACAATAATAAAGATGGTCTTTTAGTTTTAATTCTAGCGGTATCTTTCGGTGAATGGTAGATAAGTGTAGTCGAATGGAAAAAATATATAGATAAATGCTTTTATCTTTTTATTAAAAACAAAAAGTTCGCATTGCGGTGCGAACTTGTTTTTTGATGTGGAGAAGATGGGACTCGAACCCACGACCTCTTGACTGCCAGTAAATTCACATCTGGTTTAATTAAAACCAATAAAAAACATAAATACCTGATAATTAAATATATATAAAAATATAAGTTTCCGTTTCGACCTGTTTAAAACAGTATTAAACCATAAAAAGTGTGCAAATTTTTCTTCTATTATCAGAAGTCTTGTGTTATATTCGGAGTCAGAAAAATATGGCAGATGGCTACAGCAAAATTAGTTTTAGACACCAGGAATAAAGAGGCAAAAAAATTTCCTCTTGTGATACGAGTATCTCATAGGGGTAAGTGGAAATATTTAAAGACCGGATATAGGCTTGCAATCAAAGAATGGAATGAAGTTGGTAAAAAAGTTCAATCTCCATATCCCAATATTACAAAAACGAATGCCAAAATTCAAAAGAAGAAAGCCATGGTCTTGGAAATTTTTGGAGAGTATGAGTCTGTTATAAAAAACATGACTTTGGATGAAATAGTTATGCTGGTTAAGGAACGTTTTGAGAGAGAAGACGAATCCAAGCTTCCGGATATGTCAAAGATTTTGGAAAAAAATAAGACTAACCTGAAGAGTTATGGAGAAAAAGTAATTGCACGATATGCAAAGACAAATCGTTTTGGAATGGTGAATTCTTTTAAAGCAGCTTTGGTGTTATTTTTAGAATTCTCTGAAAATGAATCTTTGTATGTTTCTGAAATTGATGAGACCTTTCTCGAAGATCTAGAAGCGTATTATATTTCAAAAGGGAATTCAATTAATGGTCTTGGGGTACACTTAAGATCTATACGTCGAATTTTCAATCTAGCGATAAAGGACAAAGAAACGGAGCTAACCTTAAATGATTATCCATTTGGTAATGGAGGCTATTCCATAAAGACCGAAAACACTAAGAAGAGAGCAGTAAAACTAGATGTGATCCAAAAAATAAGAGAATTGGACTATCCCGAGTATTCACCTACCTGGCATCATCGTAATTATTTTATGTTTATGTTCAATATGCGTGGAATGAACTTTATTGATTTGGCTTTTTTACCAGTTAGTGCTGTCAAAGGAGATAGGCTAACCTATAAAAGGAAAAAAACAAAACATGGACAAAATGTGCAGGAGTTTAATATTAAGATCACCGAAGAGGCTCAAATGATTTTGAATTACTACAATATAGGCAACAAGAAAAAAACAGATTTAATATTTCCTATTATGGCAGACGTTATTGATTTAAAAGATCAATCAAGAATCCATACCGTATATACCAACCGTATTAAAAATCATAACCGTAGACTCAATACGATCAGAAAGGCTATTAAATTAGATACACGACTTACTACATACGTAGCTCGACATACATTTGCTACTGCGGGATTACATAAAGGAATCTCAAAAGCTCAAATAGGAGATATGCTAGGACATACTAGTTATTATACAACAGAGGCATATTTAAGTGGTTTTGATCAGGAAATACTTGACGATGCAGCTGATAAGATTTTGGGTTAGAAGTTTTATCTTTTTTCTAACTCTTTTATAAAATACGAGGGGTAGATCCCAGTCTTTTTATAGAATGCTTTTGCAAATGCCTCAGAGTTATTAAAGCCTATTTCCTGAGCGATGGCTTTAACTGTATATTTTCTGAACCTAGTGTCTTTTTGTAGTTGATCAATTACAAAATCGATACGTAAATCATTGATATAATTGCTAAAACTCTTTTCTTTGAAGGTGTTGACCACTTTGGATAGATAACTGGAGTTGGATCCAAAACTTTTGGCCAGATCTTTGGCATTAAGCCCTTGTTTAAGATAAGTTTGTTTTTCTTCAAACTGATGTAGTTTATCAAGTAGCTTGCTAACAGTTTCTTTATTTATTGAAGAGGAGCTTGGTGGATCTCGATCAGGGTCTTCTTTTTTTGATTGTTGATTGTTCTTTTCCTCTAGTAGTTTTAAAAACCGCTTTTTGTATAAACGTTGACGGTAATAATAGTATCCAATCCCCAACAAACTTAACCCTAAAAGAATAGATATGATGATATTTTGAGATGATATTTTGGTATTTTCCTTTTTGAGGGAGGCAATGAGTTTTTGTTTTTCATCGAGCAGCTTTGGTGTGTCATATTCTTTGTTTAATTTATCAATTACTGATTTATATCTACTATAAAATATACTATCATTATGGAGTAATCTATTGATGTAATGAAGTTGATTATCTTTATCGTTAATAGATTTGTAATAATTTATAATTTCTGGATATGCAGGTATAGATTCTGAAATTAAATAATCAGCGACCTTAGCAATAGAATCTATTTTTTTAAAGTAGTTAATAGCAATTTCTTTTTGATCCAATGCATTGTGCGATTTACCAAGGAAAAAATATCCGTCAATTAAATTATAGTATCCATAAGTTTTTGGCCATTTACAGTTCAAAAATTCTTTTATGCCTTGATTTATTAATGTTATTGCATTGTAGTAATCATTATCATGATACTTTAATATTCCTTTGTTTAAAGTGTAAGCACCCTTTATATCACTACCCTGAGCCATTTTTTCGCCCTGATTGTAAAAATAATAGGCAGAATCAATTTCTTTATTCAATCTGTAAGTAGACACCAAATGGTTAAGGAACAATAAATATCGTATCGAATCATTTACCTTTTTACCAAATTGTGTTTTTTCGTATTGTATAGATTTTTTGTAAAGAGGTTTTGCTTCATTATACTTTCCTAATTTTCTTTTTAAGTCAGCAATTTTAGAACTAAAGAGAGAAATATAGACCAAAGTATTCTTTTTTTTTGCATATTCTAATCCCTCAAGATAGTATTCCAATGCTTTAGTGTAATTGCCTCTATTCTGGGTATATAATCCTTTAGTCATGTATATAACCCCAGTTTGTAGTACATGCTTTGTGTTTTTTACTAAAGTGATACTACTATCTAAATACATAAATTGTTTTTCAGGATTATCTGTAAAAAAATACGATATGCTATGGTAACCTCTTGCCATTTCTGAAATACTATCTAGATTCTTTGCTTTCTGCAGATAGGCTTTTGTAAATAACTTCTTTTTCGACCTATCTTTTTCTGTTAGCATTTTTTGATACAATTCATCAAAATCTTGGTGAATCAAAGAATCTGGCACGCCAAACTTCTGCCCAAACCCCATCATAAAAACCAAAAGAAAAATAATAACTGTATAAACCTGTAATTGCATACTCATCGTTTTTATCGGCATCAAAAGTATTTAAAATCACTTAAGATTTATAAGCTAACTGTCTAAAATATAGATATTCTTATACGGGTTTTATAAAAAACGTATGATTAGAATGTATTACTTAAAATCAAATTATCTGCCCTCAAATTTGAGGGCTTATTTTGAAGACTTTGAAAATAAAGTTTTGGATGAGGCTGCGGATAAGATATTTAGTTAAGATAGAGGATAGCTAATTAAAGTATATGACAGTATTGTATCAGTTTAATAAACAGGTGGACTTTGGGTTTGTTTAAAAGAAAAACCCTTAATTCACTAATTAAGGGTTTTAAAATGTTATCATCAATTATTCTGGTTGATAATCTGGGTGACCAGTTTGCATTAAAGCAAAAGATAAAGTAATAGCCATTGTTTCAAACTCTTTGTTTTTAGTAGATTGAAGACCATGACCTGAGTCAAATTCCGTTTTTAATAAAATGGGATTTCTTGACTTATTTGCTTCCTGAAGTCTTGCAGCAAATTTAAATGATTGCCAAGGAGGTACTCGCGAATCGTTCATCCCTGTGGTAATTAATGTTGCAGGATATAACGTATTATCCTTAATATGATGATACGAATCCATTTCATATAAACCTCTAAATTCTGTAGAATCTTTAATCGTCCCAAATTCTTTGGCACTATTTGCTCCGTTAATTCCGGCTTCAATTCTTACAGTATTTAATATTCCTCTACTAATTATTGCGGCACCATACAGATTAGGTTTTTCGGTCAATGCTCTTCCAACTCCAATCCCGCCAGCACTTCCGCCCCAAATAGCTACTTTTCCTTTAGATGTATAATTATTATTTATCAAATATTCTGTACACGAAATTAAATCCTTCCAAGTGTTGGGTTTGGTAGTTTTATAACCCGCTCTGTGCCAAGAATCACCTTTTTCTCCACCACCACGAACGTGTGCCACGGCATAAATTCCTCCTTCTCGAGCATAAAGGAAAAATGGATAATAAGGGCTTGGTACCATTGATAAACCATATGCACCATAGCTCCTCAGAAGAATAGGATTACTACCGTCTTTTTTAAGCCCTTTTTTATAAATTAAAGAAAGCGGAATTTCTTCTCCATCATGTCCTTTAACCGTTAATTCTTCTACTGTTAAATCATCAAAGTTATCATTGTCTCCACTGTTGGGAAACAAATCATATGGTTCTAAAGAATTTGTATTCTCATTAAATAAATATCTTTGAGTCTTACTCAACCAGCCTTTTAAGGAAACTACAACATCTTGTCCTTTTATTGATAGTTTGATATTTCCCGACGGTTTCGGAAGCATAATTTCAGTTTCTTTCCCTTGGTGATATCGATAAAATTTTGCAATAACTCCATTTATTACTGTAGAAAAGAAAATCCCTTTTGAAGTAACTACCAGGGATTTAATAACTTCATCTTTTTTTTCAGGTATTATTACTTCAGGATTATCGAAGTTTTTAGAAGAAAAAGAGGTTTTACAAATTTTGAAATTAGTTGCATTACGTGCTGTTAGAAAAATGATATCATTATCGCCATAAAAGGTATGACTTTTAATTTTGTGTTCTTTTTTAAAAAAAGTTTTCCAATTTTGTTCGCCTTTACTAAGTTCTTCAATTGGGAGGTAATAACTGTCACGAAATTGAGTTGCTCCAGAAATAATACCTACTGCATATTTGAAATTTGAATTATTGATATTTATCGTCGGAAAATCTTCAGGTTTTATATCTAAATTAGGATTGTTCTCTTTAGAGAAAACATCTTTAATTTGATTGAGTTCAGAACCTGTTTTATATATTATCGCTTTTGAATTTAAATACGCTATTGAGGAATTTTTATCTGCATTAGGCAAATATGTGTAATATAAAGTGCTATTATCAGGTAACCATTGTACTCCCCCAATACCTGCAGATGGATTTCCATTTTTCAAAACACCCGAAAGTTTTTCTTTGGTTTTTACATCTAAAACAAACATTTTGGAATTCTCATCCCCGTTTTTAATCAAACTAACTAAAATTTTACTACCATCCCAATTGGGTTTTATATAATTAACTTGGTATTTATCCGTTGATTTCGGATTGAAGTTTTTGGGATCAAATAGTTCTATTCCCGAACTATTTGATCCTTTTCTGTAATAAAGTTTAGAAACATTTTCACCTGCTTTCTGTTTTAGAAAAAATATTAGTCCATTGCCTGTAAAGTTTACTTGACTAATAGAATATTTATTTTTTTGATCGTAGGCTATTTGTTTTTCAACTAAGAGTTTTTGTTGTGGAACAGAGTTTAAGTAAGATTCTGTAATTGTATTTTGCTCTTGTAGCCATTGTTTAACATCATTACTTTCCTGATCTTCAAGATTTCTAAAAGAATCTTCGATAACCTGACCAAAATAAGAATCTTCTATGCTCTTTTTTTTTGCATTCTTACAACTAAAAAATATAAGAACGAAAAAACTAAAAAAACAACTTATTACTATGAATGATCGCATACGCACGTTTTTAAAGACATTTAATGTTTCATCTCTTAATTACTAAACTTTAAATATTTAACAATTGCTTGCAGTTCCTACACTAGTTCCTGTCCCGCACATGCCAGAAGCACCTTTAATTTGATAACTTTGAAGCTTTGTTAATCTAACAACATTAATTTTTTTCAATGATAGCTTCTTTTTGTTTGACTGACTTCTCATGATTTTTAAATTTTTTGTTTGAATGGCAAACATAAAGATAAAAACTAATTTTTGAAATTTAGTAGGTTTATTTCATTAGTAAATTTATAAATTTACCAAGTGTTAAATGTGTTATAAAAATCTGGAATTCAATATCTTAATGTAATACGAAGGTTGGTTTCCAGTTTTTTTATAAAATGCTGAAGAAAATGATTTGACACTATTAAAACCTACTTCTTTGGCAATTGCTTGAATAGAATAATTTCTAATTTTTTTATCATTTTCAAGTAAATCGATACAATAATCAATTCTTAAATCATTAAGGTAATTAGCAAAGCTTTTCTGTTTTTCAGTATTAATTATTCTTGATAGATATGTAGAATTGGTTTTAAATCTTTTAGCAACTTTTACTAACGTTATGTCTTTTTTTAAGAAATCATGATTTGCCTCAAAATGCTTTAGTTTTTGTAAAATGTCATTGGTAATATCTTCTGACAATTCTAACTCACTACCTTTTTTATCCTTACTATTATTTGATTGAAAATCTACTATCTTTTCTTGGTATTTCTTTTCATATTCTAGATTTTTCCTCTTTGATTGATATTTATACCAACCAAATACAAAAATTGTGACTACAATTAACCCCCCAAAAAAGTAATACTTAGTAATAAGATTCTTTTCTTTAATTTTTCGTATTAATGTATCTTTTTCCTGTACTAATTGGGATGTATCATAATTTTTGATAATTTTAGTATTAAGCGTACTTAATTTTTTGTTTGATATACTATCGAGTCGGATAATTTTTGCTAATAACTCCAATTGCTCTTGGGTGTTATTAACTGATTTATAATGTTCGCTAAGTAATTTTAAGGCATCCCTCATTTCAGGATAATAATAGGATACATCATTTGCCAGGGAATCGACCTTTTTTAAATATACTAATGCTTCATCTTTTCTTCTAAGCTTTAACAAACATTTCCCAAGATAAGTAAATACCTTTTCTTTTTCTTTCTTTGGTAATAATCTTTCAGCCTTTTTTAAACTATCCAAAGCAGTGCTGTAATTCTCTTTTTTAAAGCTATTGATAGCATAACCCAATAGAATTGCAGGATAGTATCTATGAGGTTTTCCAGAAGAGCTAATCTCTAATCCTTTTTTTAGATAAAAATTTGCTGAGTCGAGCTTCTCTATGCTATTAAAAGTTTCAGAAAGTTTAAACAACGTGGTAATTAATTGAGCACGATATGATTTAAGATTTTTACCTTTTTTTTGAATAAAATATAAATTATCCCTGTAAACTTTAAGAGCCTCGTCATGCTTACCCAAAGTATTTTTAAGTAATGCTATATTATGTTTAAACGCAATCAAATTTTCAATATCCTTTTTTTTCTTTGCAAATTCGAGACCATTCAAATAAGCATCTAGAGCCTCATCAAATCTTTTCAGATAAAACAGCGAATAACCCTTAAAAAGATATCCTCGAGTTGGATACCTTTGGTAATCATGATTCTTTGTAATATCAATTATGGAATCTACATATTTTAAAATAATTTTAGGATTAAGAAAATTATGTCTGCAAAGTAAGTTATAGGCATTGGCTATCTCTAATGTGTCATAATTTTTTTTTGCTTTTTTCAAATAGGCTATCGCGTACAATTTAGAACTAACAGAATCACCTACTGAATCATTAAAAAATTCTTCAAGTTTCTTGAATGATAATTTTTGTAAAGAATCATTATTAGATTTTCTTTTATATAAGTAAGAGTTAACATAGGATGAATTTTCAATATGGTATCGCTCAGCTTTTAATATGGACAAACTTGAAAACAATGCTAAGCCAAATAGCATAATTTTAATAGTATACAATCTAAAATTCATAATAGATTTTAAGCAGTAAGAAAGCAGAGTAATTTTCAAAAAATTACGATAAAGAAAAGGATTTTTGTAAAAAAACTTCACAAGTTATAAATACCTAAATTGAGGTAAAGATAAATTAATTGATGATATCTAAAAATAATAATTTTATTTTTTATGATTTGATTTTCAGTATTTTGATCAAAATTTTAGAAGGGCTAATTTATAAATTAGACTGGGAAAATTTATAAATTGACTTTTATTGAACTTGTATTCTCTCTAATCCCACCCATATATTTGCCACATCAAAAATTTAGAAAATGGCGAGCTTTACATACAACAAAAAAAGTCAATTCATTGTCGATATCATTTTGGCACTTCACATGAAACTGGATGAATTTATATACAATCTGGTGCATCATAGCCCATATGAGACCATACTGTACCTATGGATTCATAAACTCTATCTAAAGGGAAAATCCTGTGATGAGGCGATTCAATTGATCTATAAAGCAAGAAACATTGTATTGCTCAAAAAAGAGAATGCATTTTGTAAGAACCCCTCTTTTCGGCTTGCCTAATTCGAATTAAACAAATCGTAAACACCCTTAGTCCTATTTGCCATTAAAGGAATACAAACAAATTAAAGGTAAAGAATCATGAATATTATTATCAAACAATTACAACTTATAGAACGAATCGATCAATTGATCCGTATGCAAGCTACAGGAACTCCAATAGAATTGGCAAGCAGAATGAGAATATCCAAAACCAAATTATATGCAGTACTTAATACCATGAAAGCGCTCAATGCTCCTGTGGTATATGATGTAGCCCTGCAAAGCTATGTGTATGAAGAAGCTGTAGGGTTTCAATTTGGATTTTATCAAAGCAAAACAACTTCTCGAGCAGCTTCAATTTAAAAATTTTACAAGAAATTTTTCTCAGTTCCGAAAAACGGAACTGTCTCTTCTTATCATTGCACAAGAAACAAAAACCACCCCACATTTAATTTTTAAAAATTTAATTCAATACTATGAAAAACAGCGTCTTGTTTTTTTTACTGTTGTGTGGTCTATCACTATACAGTCAAGAAACTCCTTATCAGTTACCCACTGTCATCCCACCATCGCCTACGGTCGCCAATGTAATGCAGTTTGAAGAAGTACCGGTGGATAATTATACCGGCCAACCGGATATTACCATTCCGATATTTTCAAAAAACATCCATCAAGAAGTCCCTTTACACCTGGCACTACGCTATAATAGTCAAGGGATAAAAGTAGATAACCGATCCGGATGGACCGGCACCGGATGGTCGCTATTTGCTGGAGGTACGATCTCCAGAACGGTGCGCGGTTTTGCTGATGAGAGTGCGCTACCCAAACAATATGGAGTGTATCATAATGATGATTTCTGGAATTTTGAAACCCTATCCCTACAGCAGCAAGATGAGTTTACCTGGAATGCGCTTGGCACCTCAATGAATAGTTATGATACCGAGATGGATTTATACCAATTTAGTTTCTTGAATTTCTCGGGTAGGTTTGTTATCACTCGAGAAGGCCCACAATTACTGTCCAACAATCCCAATATTGATATCACTGTCAATCAAAACACCAGCAGTGGCGAGATCACCAGTTTTACCATTACCGATACCAAAGGATACAAATATCATTTTGATGTTACAGAAACTACCTATAACGCTCCTTTTTACGGACAAAACCGACAAGGATTTGGTAGTGGTATTGTTCCGGAGCTTATCGGTGCAGAGTTCAGTTACCGCTCGGCATGGCATCTATCAAAGATTACCACCAGTAACGCCAAAGAACTGGTTTCTTTTACCTATCAGGATGTGCAGGAAGAATATTTGAGTGCTGCCTTTTGGACTACCAATGAAGTGTTATCTGTAAGCGGTGCAAACCTAAACGATCAGTACAACAATTCGGTACTTAAGCCCAAAAAATCGGTATCCTATAATGCCGTTTCTTCGGTCACCAAAAAAATCAAGACCATCCACTTTATGGACCAGGTGAGTGTTGATTTTGTAGTGGGAGGCTCCCATCCCGAAACTAATGGAACGGTACTGCAGCATGTAGTGATCAAAAATGCTGCCGGTGTAGAAAACAAGCGTTATAGTTTTACTTATGCTCAAACCGATCGATTGTGGTTGACTGGTATTACAGAAACTCCCACAAGTGGCGATCCGAACTCATATAGTTTTTCATATCTCGATAAAGAAAACCTGGCTCCTTTTGCCAGCGATAGTGATCCCTGGGGATATAATTACAAACTCCCGTATTTGGAAAGCACCCTCAAAGCAGGGTTATTATCCAGCATTACCTATCCAATCGGAGGAGTACGCGAATTCACCTGGGAAGCACAAACCTTTTCTTATAAAGGGAATCAGCTACTCACTCCAACCGAATATGTTGAAAACCCCAATAATACTACCGCTCAAACCTTCAATACAGGATTTACGGCAGTATCACCATTTGCAAATGCCAATCCCAATGCCCTCACTACGATATCTTTGGATTATGCACAGCGAATCAAAATCGAGGTCTTTGGGATCAATGATTTTAATCACCAGGAGGATCAGGTAAAAGTGATCCTTTCCAAAACAAACAATATAGATCAGGGCCCTGATATTTGGCTACGAAATGGAACCGAATATATAGACCTCGATCCGGGAACCTATTCGGTATTTATACAGTATATGCCTCACACTCTAGATCCTTCGATTACCGCTGTGAATGGGTTTATCAGACTGAATTATACCGCTCAAAAAACGGGGGATCTTTCTCAATTTTTAATGGGAGGTGGAGTACGCATTAAAGAGATTGTATTTTCTGATGCTAGTGATACGACGATTCCAGAAAAAAGAATCACCTACAACTATCAATCTCCAGAAAATGCCAATATCTCTTCTGGAGTGGTGGATCATTCGTCAAGAGGGAGTTTGGAGCATGTGCATACCAGACAAGTAGCGCATATGATGTATGATCAGTACGGAAACTTTGGCGGAAGTACAGTACAGTATCGTATTACCACCAAGGGAACACTTTCTCAATTGACTCGTGGAGGCTATGTGGGGTACCAACATGTTAAAGTAGCAGAATCCGGCAATGGATATACGACCTATACCTATACCACCGCCAGGGAGTATCCCACACCAGAGAGTGTGTTTACTTTTCCTTTTCAATATGCGCCCAACCTGGATTATAAAAGGGGATTACTTGTGACAAAAAATGTATTTGATCAAGATAACCGAAAATTACAGGAAACTGAAAACACTCAATATAGTTTTGTCGAACAGGCAGTAGCCCGATTATACAAACCAGCAAATTATGAGGAGCATGCACACTTACAATTTTTTGATCTCTATGCAGATTACCTGGCGGGTACTTTTGCTGTAGGGTCAGAACCTCCATGTGGATTAAATTGTGTTCAGCTTTCTCCTGGGAGCGTCCCCGGTCCGCATATCATGTTAAAGAAAGATTTGAATTTTGTGTGGACACAACTCAAAGAGAGTACCACCAAAAACTATTTTTACGATACTTTGGGTACTGCTTCTGTAGTCGAGACCCAAACCAATTATGCGTATAATACCGAGAATTACCAGCCCAAAACGGTGACACAAACCATTACCGAGGCAGGAACCACGGATACCTATGTAGAAAATCGATACTATCCAGTAGGTGGTTATCCCACAGCAGCATTTTCTGAGCCCGAGCTGGCGACTATTAGTAAGCTAGACAGCATCAATCGAGTAAATGATCCCGTGTATACTCAAAATAAAAGAAACGATACGATTGTAGGTACGATACAATACAGCTATAACGAATTCGAAACAAATATGGTACTCCCCCAAACCATTAAATCTGCCAAAGGTCAAACTGCGGTTGAGAACAGATTAGTATATCATGATTATGATGCCTATGGGAATCCATTGGAAGTAGCTCAGGAAAGAGGCAGTCCTATCATCTACATCTGGGGATACAATTATTCAAAACCCATTGCCAAGATTGCCAATGCCAGTTACATTGGAATGCCAGCAGCGGTGAAAACAAAAATCGATGAGCTTGTGGCGCTCTCCAATACCGAAATAACAGAGGCCGAAGAACAAACCCTACGGGATCGTTTTGAAGAACTACGCAATGATGCTTATTTCAAAGAAGCACAACTTACCAGTTTTACCTACGACCCTTTGATTGGGGTGACCAGTCAAACCGATCCCAAAGGCTATACGATGTATTACACCTATGATGCCTTTAATCGCCTGGAGTTTATCAAAGATGCTGAAGATAAGCTGATCTCCGAGTACAAATACCACTATAAAAACCAACAGTAATGCAATACCGATCCAAGATGAAACAATTTAATATAAAATATATCCTACTCGCCTTTGCATTACTATTTTTTGCAGAAGGATTTGCCCAGCTCACCGGAGGTGATGGTGGCACTCTATATTTCAGAGACAAAGACAATGATGGCTATGGAAACGATAATGACAGCAGGACCAGTACCTCTCCTTTATCGGGTTATGTAACCCAACCCGGAGACCTGAATGATAACAATAAGTGGATCACCAATGTCCCGCCAAAATACTTTTACAAAGATGGAGATGGGGATGGTTTTGGTGTTTCGAGCATAAAAGTGTATCGTAGTTATGCTCCTACGAATTACGTAGCTAAATCAGGGGATTGTAATGATAGTAATATAGAGATACATCCCAATACGGTTTGGTATCGTGATGGGGATAATGATACCTGGGGTAATGCCAATGTAACCAAAAAACAATGTACCCAGCCTAGTGGTTATATTCGTAGAGCTGGTGATCATAATGATGGTACAGCCAATATTACCAATGTAGCTCCAAGGTACTTTTATCATGATAACGATAAGGATACTTTTGGGAATCCCCATAAAAAAGTATTCTACAGTCACAGACCCAGTGGTTATGTTACCAATGCCAATGATTGTAACGACTGGAATCCAGAGATACATCCTAATACGGTGTGGTACAAGGATGGCGATAAGGATGGTTTTGGACACAATCAATTGTTGGGTAATGGCCCAATCCCACCACCGATTCGACAATGTAGTCAACCTGCATCGGATTATGTGCTCAACAAGAGTGATTATCATGATAACAATGAATTCATTACCGATATTGCACCCCGTAATTTTTATAGAGATGCCGATAGGGATACCTATGGTAATCCACAGATCAAATATTATCGTAGTTTTCCTCCTCAGGAAGATGGGTATCTTTATGTGACGAATGATGATGATTATGATGATGGGAAGGCTTGGATTACCAATGTTGCTCCCAGATATTTTTATAGAGATGTAGATAATGATACTTATGGGAACCCTGCAACAGTAGTCTACCGAAGTTATCCTCCAACCGATGAGTTTACCTATGTGACTAATGGCCAGGATTGTCATGACAACAAACCAGAGATCAATCCCAATACGGTCTGGTACAAAGATGGAGATAACGATACCTGGGGAGATCCTAATGTAACCAAAACACAATGTAGTCAACCTACAGGGTATATTCTTATGGCTGGTGACTTGAAAGATGACAATGAATTTATTACCAATATCCCGCGACAATATTTTTATAGAGATAGTGATACGGATACTTTTGGAGATCCTAATATTAAATATTTTTATAGTATCCCTCCCGATAATGATGGATATGTATATGTAACCAATGGAAATGACTATGATGACACGACTAGAAACATTACCAATATTACACCCCAGTTTTTTTATCTTGATCAAGATCATGATACTTTTGGAGACCCCGACCAAAGGGTGTATTATAGTAATCAACCTACTGACTATGTAGCCAATAAAATGGACAAGTGTCCGGGGGTCTTTGGAGAACTAGAAGGGTGTCCTTTTACTCCACATGAGGTAACGCTTTCTGATGAGAATTATGTTTTTGTAAGAGCGTATCAGGAACCGATGACGGCTCCCACACAGATCCAATACAACAAAGATGTGATCGAGCATGTAACCTATTTTGATGGATTAGGCAGAGCCAAACAGCAAAGAGCGATCAAAGCATCACCAGATGAAAAAGATATCGTTACCCATATGGAGTACGACGCCTATGGCAGGCAAGCCAAACAATACCTGCCTTTTGAATCTGATGCCGTGGTAGGGAGTTATACCTCTGTAGATATCACCAATGATATTAATACCTATTACAAAAACAGCTATGGCGAGGATTTTACAAACGTCGACATTTCTGATATTAATGCCTATGCAGAAAGTGTATTTGAAGCCTCACCCTTAAACCGAGTACTCAAACAAGCAGCACCGGGTAAGGATTGGAAAGCCGATCCAACAATTGATACTGATCATACGATCAAATCCGATTGGCAAACCAACAAAACTGCAGAGGAGATCATTCGATTTAAGGTGCGTTTCCCGGATTTGATAAGCACAGACATGCCTTCTTTGGAAGCATCGGGAACCTACAAAACAGGGGATTTATACAAAACCATCACCAAAGATGAAAACTGGCAGCCCGGTCAAGCCTATGATAAGGACCATACCACCGAAGAGTATACCGATAAACGTGGGCAAGTCGTTTTAAAGCGAACTTTTAATGAGAACATCGCTCATGACACCTATTATGTATATGATGGATTTGGTAATCGCACCTATGTTATTCCGCCCAAGGTCGATACCAGCGACGGTATATCGAACAGTGAGCTTGCCGAACTGTGTTATCAATATAAATACGATTACCGAAACCGCCCTATCGCCAAGAAAATCCCCGGTAAAGGATGGGAATATATGGTCTATAACCTATTGGATCAACCTATTTTAAGCCAGGATGCCAATTTGCAAGCGCAAGGAGTCTGGTTATTCACCAAATACGATGCGCTGGGTAGAGAAGCCTATACCGGAAAAATCAATGATACCCGAAGCAGAGAAGCACTACAAACCGAAGTCGACAACTATGCCCAAGATTTGTGGGTAAACGCGCAAGATCCAACAACCATCGGCGGAGTTACAATGTACTATGATGATGGAGGCTATCCAAAAGTAACAACAGCAGAAGTACTTACTATCAATTACTACGATACTTATGACTTTGATGATGCAGGCTTATCAAATCCAGTAACGGTGTATGGGGTACCGACAAGTAACCGTACCCAGTCCTTACCTACAGGATCCAAGATAAAAGTATTGGATACCGACAAATGGATCACCACAGTCACCTATTATGATCAGAAAGGAAGACCGATTTATGTGGCCAGTAACAATGATTATCTTAATACGATCGATATTGTGGAGAGTACATTGGATTTTGTAGGAAGACCAGAAGAAACCACCACACGACATACCAAAGACAGCAATGCTGTGATCGTAACGATAGATACCTATACTTATGATCATATGGGTAGACTTATAGATCAAATCCAAAAGATCAATGATCAGGAAGAAGAGTTAATCGCCAGCAATACCTATGATGCTATAGGACAATTAACAGGTAAGAAAGTTGGTGGGGCTGTCACCCCGAGCGGAGTCGAGGGGCTACAAACCATAGACTACACCTATAACGTACGTGGATGGCTTAAAGCGATCAATGATGTGAGTGCTTTGGGTGATGACCTGTTTGCTTATGGTATCCATTATAATACTACCACCGAAAACCTGGGAGCACGTGCCTTATACAATGGTAATATTAGCGAAACCACCTGGAAAACTGCCAATGATAATACCAAACGAGCCTACGGGTACCAATACGATGCCTTAAACAGAATCATCAAAGGGATCAGTAGTGATGGTAAGTATGATTTGAGTAGTGTAATCTATGATAAGCAAGGTAATATTTTGGCCTTGCAGCGTAAAGGTGCAACCAACGAAGCGGCTACCTTATTTGGTACCATCGATGACTTGACCTATAACTACTTTAACGGCGGAAACATGCTCCAAAGTGTAGCAGACGGGGCAACGGCATCCTATGGGTTTGGAAAACGCAGTACAACTACCCATCCAGATTATGATTATGACGACAATGGCAATATGATTGTGGATCCCAACAAAGGGATCACCGGGATTACTTACAATCATTTAAACCTGCCTGTTGATGTTGTGATCGACAATACCGATCATAATGGAAATATTCGATATATTTACGATGCCACAGGAGCTAGAATACAAAAAATAGTGACTGAGGGAAGTTCTTTAACAACAGACTATGCCGGTAACTATGTCTATAAGCAAGGGCAATTAGAGTTTTTTAATCACCCCGAAGGGATTGTAGAGAAAGAAGCTGATGGATATAAATATGTCTATCAATTTAAAGATCACTTAGACAATGTAAGATTGTCCTACTCTGATAAAAACAGGGATGGAAGCATTACTCAAGATGAGATCGTACAAGAGAAGAACTATTATCCATTTGGTCTCACGCATCGCGGGTATAATACCATATTGCGAGGTAGAAATCATACCTATGGATTTAATGGTAAAGAAGAAAATGAAGAGCTAGGATTGGCCTGGTTGGATTTTTCGGCCAGAAACTATGATCCTGCCCTGGGGAGATGGATGAATATCGATCCATTAGCCGAGGAGATGACACGCCACTCACCCTATAACTATGCCTTTGATAACCCGGTGTTCTTTACTGATCCCGATGGGATGGAGCCCCAGCCTACAGGAGCGTATGGGGAGAGTTTGGGCAATATTGCAGCGACTACTACCTATTATGATGCATCTGCGTTTGATAGTGGTAGAAGTAGTGATCCGCCAAATAAGTATAAGCAGTATTTTGATGCGAAATCTCAGGAATATGGCCAAGTACTGGCTGATTTAACCGAAGGTACCGGTGGTTTAGGAACAGAGGCTAGTCCCTTTAAATTAGACCCTGTTGTTATAAAAGGTGTAAATAAGAACAATTTTCCTTCTGAATTTGCATGGACAGGAAATTCCACAATAGACTATGGTCTTGCAGGAGCATACCGTGACAAATGGAATAAGCATTTCGCTGGTTTTGCAGAGAACTTTGATGCAGGATGGGAAAGCTGGAATCCTGGTGATCTAGGGTATGACGTGATGCATTTCACTTCGGTAGCAATTGGAGGCACAATAGCTGGTGTAGCAGGAGGGTCTATCATAGGAAGTTATGCAGGTTATGGAAGCTTAGGGAGTACTATTTCTAATGGATATGCTTCTTTTCAAGCTTATGGTACTTATTATTATACTTATGCCAATATTTATGCAACTCAAAAATTAAGCTATATTGCATCTGGAGCTGTTTTATCTGCGGGAAGAGCCATTGGGCCAACTTACGTTAGATATACACCTAGACCTATAATGAGATTTATGTATAACAAAGGAGTTCATAGTTTCTTAAGAAATCCTATTAAAATAAACACAGACATAATAGGTCCAGCATTAAACATTTTATATGGACAATTTAAGTCTCCTTACCTAGACACGCCATTTGCTAGATAATATGGAAAATACTAATATAACAAATAAGAAAAACCAGTTTATAAATCACTTTAAAAAGGTAGATGATAAGTTAAAAAAACAAATTCATTATAATTCAGTACTAAATATTACCGATGGCCTTTTAAGAATTAAGAATAAAAGAGACTCGAGAGATTATTTGGAATTAGTTTCAGAATATTTTGAGGTTATTGAAAATATAGAGTTACCAATAAATAAATTGGCAAGTTTAAAATTGTTCAATAAATATTTATACGAACCAAGTAAGTATTTAATGTTTAAAGGAAATTTTATTAGTAATACTGATTTTCAAAGAGTGACTTTTTTTGGTTTTGTTCTTGATTTAATTTTGTTTTTTTTAGGCTACCTCGAAAGCATTTTTTTCGTTCCTATTTTTACAATGATTTTTTTTATAATTGGATTTTTGAAAAAAAGAAAAGCAATTAAGGAAGGTAGATTCTTTAATAACAGATGGTAATATTCTATAATTTATAAGATAATAGGTAGTCAGAATCCTAATTCTGACTACCCTCACGACTTGAATTTATGAAAAACCACAAATTATTCTATTTACTAATACTATTCACATTAAGTTCTTGTGCTCAAGAAAAAGGAACAATTAATGTTATAGGAACATGGGAAATGTTAGAAATGGTTAGCACACAGGAAACCGAAATAGATATAGGTGAATTAGTAATAAATGGAGAAGATCCCTCAGTAACAGATAGTATAAATAAAGTTATTCAAAAAATTCAAAAAGAAGATCCTCGACTTACGAAATGGTATTACATTTTTGACAAAGATAAGATGCTTGAATTTCGTTTAGGAATTGGGGGTAAATTTAAATCTAAAATAGATAAAAATTACATTTATAGATTCGGCAAACCATTTTATAAGATTGTTTCCATAAAAAATGACACCTTAACAATCAAAGAAATTCACAACGACAAAACACTGATAATGAAAAGAGTAAATGTTAATTTAGGCGGATTGAAAATTATCACGGATTAAATTTAAATTTTCTGAGTAAAAAAAGATTTGGTTTGAAAACTAAAAGCATAATATATTTTATAATGTTATTCTGCTTCTATTCTTGTGCTCAAGAAAAGAAAGCTGTTGGAATAATAGGGAATTGGGAGATTGTAAAGACAGAACGCTCAAGTACTGGTGATGATATTACAATCGACAAATTAATTGTAACGGACTCTTCGTATATTGATTCAGAAAAACATAAAGAAGAAGATTTTCGTTATCAAAAACGATACTTTACTTTTTCTAAGGATTATCATATTGAATATAAGAATGGAAAGGGGCATAAGTTTAAATCGAAAATAGATAAAAAACACATTTATAAGTTTGATCATCCTTATTATGAAATAATTCTTTTTGAAGACAACAAGCTCAAAATAAGAAGTTATGCAAAAGAAACTTTATACCTAGAAAGAACAGGGGTTGACCTAAGCGATCTTATAATTGAAGATTAGTAGAATGATTAGATATGATTTAACAAAAATAATTCTATAAAGATTATTGTAAATTAAAATAGTAAGTATTAAAAAGAAAACAGTTATAAACATCTAGTTTGTAACTGTTTTTAATCCAACAACAAATACCAAAAACAAAATATGACAAGATAACTACTTCAAAACAAGGGAAAACAAATTAAAATTTATTGTCTATGGAACCGATGAACGTGTTCTACCGAATCTTCCATGAAGATTTACATCCATTGACCAACCAGAAAACCAAATTAGAGTATCTTGACTATGTAAAGAACAAAAGTTCAAATGGAGGGTATATTAATGATGATCTTAAAAGTTTAAAAACACAAGAGTGTAATAAACAAAAGCTTAAATACAGCTACTATGAGTATATCCTGATCGATGTTTTAAAACAAATTAAAAGAGATTTACATCAAAAGATGTTTTTATATATCGATTCGAACAATAGTATTGAGGGGGTTATTCAAAACTATCAGATATTTCTTTTAAATTATATGAAAATTATAGAAGAAAATTATCTGCCCAAGAAATACAGTTCTCCGATCTTTCAAATCTCAAAAGAAAAATCGGATACGGATATCTTTAAAATCATATATAAAACCTTAGATGCCATATTGATCTATTTGGAACAGACTTTTATGAAGTATATGGATCGATCCATAGAAATTCCATATCAACAACATCTATGGTTTATTAGTCAACATAAGGATACTGTTATCAAATTACAACAGAAAATCAACACCCTTGATCTTTCAGACATTGTAAAAAAGGCCATTTGTAAGCCTTTGGTACAGATAGAGCAAAATGAGTTTACCAGACTTACCTATCAAACAAGGGAGTATTATCAAATCTTTATAAAGGTCTTGAGTCATTTATTAAAAAATGAACAGTTACCATCCAAAGAAAAAGTATATTCGGTCCTGATCAGTCTAAATTATAATACGTTTGAGATCTTTTTCTTTCTTACAGCCATCATAAAAGACAAAGTAAAATCTGCCTCTGGTAGTCAGGAAAAAGTACAGATTTTTCAGAAGTACTTGAAGGAAGTAAAAACCACTACAGTCACTGCGATCTATAGCCATAAACCAGAATTGCCAGCACTCAAAGAACAGTTGATTCTTTGGCTCGAAGAAGAACTTCTTTTTTATAACCATAAACTGGAGTTTGAAGAAGTACACTCTTACGCTACCTCTCAAACAGGAAAAGCTTCGATTAAAAAAATGCTAAAGATTTCTGTGCCAGAGGTCTCCTTATTTACAAAATTACTATATGATTCTCAATTAGTAGATGGATCCAAAAAAGAATTGTTTTCATTTCTTTCAGCTACCTTCAGAACACAAAAAACAACTTTGATTTCTCCAGAGAGCTTGAGCAATAATTACTATTCGGTAAGTGAGGGTTCAAAAAGATCGGTAAAAAAAATGCTCACAAAAATGTTGTTGCAGTTAGATCAAATGATAGGAGAAACCTTCCATTTGTAGCAGTTCCGTTTTTTTGATTTCCAAAAGACTACCCAAAGATAAAAGTTGGTGCTTTCTCATAAATTTTTTGACTTCTTCTGGAAGATCGAGATCTTCTATAGATTTTTTTAAAATAAGGGGTTGCATTAGGGTTTGATGTATTAATGATTTTACTTCTGCTACAAACCACAATATACCACTATCCCTTCCAAATCTCGAATTTATTTCGATTTTAAAATACTGAATTACAGACATATAAAAACAAGTCAAGGGGTTTATAACCCCTTTACCACTGTTTTGATATGATCCTAATGTTTCTATTTGTACCCACAAAGAAACAAAAAGGAAATATGACTGCGGATCAAGGCGTAAAATGGTATACAACTCATCAAAAAAACCTGCCATTTGGAGATTGGATTATTTTGGGTAGTTATACAACTTTGATCTCCAGAGATGATTTCCTGAAACAATTAGAAAGTATAGTAAATCAATAAAAGATATGGAAGTAATTGTATTAGGATCTGAGGCCTACGAACAGATTAAAAAAGAAGTAATCATCACTGTAAAAAAAGCCATCAGGGATATTAGAAATGAAGCTTTGGCACATGAAGATCCGGCTAAAGACTGGCTCACCCGTGAAGAAGCACAACAATTATTAGGGATTCGAAGTAAGACAAAATTACAAGAGTTACGTGATTTTGATGAGATTGTGTATTCCAAAGCGGGTAAAGTGATCCGATATTCCAAAAAAAGTATCCTGGAATATCTAGACAGAAATATTGTAACCTACAACTCTTAAATCGCGATCATATGCTAACCCTAGAAGAACAATATGTATTCCTAAAAGAACAACGTAATCGACAAATAAAATTTCTGAAGCTTTTGAGTAAACAATTTGGAGAACAAAACAAAGACATGTTTACAGAACAAATCGATCATACTAATTTCTGTTATGATTCAATACTTAGCTCTTTATACATACTACAATCGTTAGCCAAAACACACCATGAAAAATAAATCCGCTTCGCGTTTACAGTATGATTTTGGCAAACTGTTTACAGCTGCCAAAACCTTTATCGATACGCATAACAAAAAAAGTACTAATTTAAAAGATCGGTTGAATGCGAACCATAGAGCTACTGCAGAACTAATTGTGCGATTATACGCCAAACAGTTAAATAAATTGATCTCTTCTGGAAACCCTATGCATCATGAATTTCCGGGTTTCAAAACCTTTAATCCAAGCTTGGCTTCTTGCAAAGGATGTACGACACGTACGATTATGAATCATAAGGAACGATTAAAAAGCGCTGGTTTTATCATCAAAGAGACGCATCATGGAAAAACTGGAATTGAACTTTGGATCAATCCATTGATTTTTACTCCAAAGAAGTTACCAACACCCACAGTGTGTAAGGAGACTAAGATTTCACAGATCACCTCTTTTTTTACCAAAAGAGTGAAAAATTTTCACCCATTAGTTCATGTACAACAAGAACAAAACAATAATAATAGTAGTGTTGATATCTTGATAACTTCAGAAAAACAAGGAGTTCGCCCAAAGGCTCACAAGCAAAAGTATAACTGCGTTACAAGAACAGCTCATGAACAACACATGAACACCAGAGAAAGCCGAACTTCCGACTCAGATAAACAAACCAGGCGCTTGAAAAATTCAAGTACCGGGGAGTCGGAGTCGGCTTTTTTACTCAACCTGGTTCAGGATTTTTGGCTGTATACCCAACCAAAACTATTTGAAAGCGCTATTTTTTCTAAGCCCGAAGAAACTGAAATTTTGAACTTTATCTGGAGTTCTGTATACCGAAAATTTAAGATCAAAGGAAGTACCAATGAATGGAAAAGCTACCAGGAAACATTGTATGCCCGAGTAGATATGGTCAAACGTTGGCTGGTACGGAACCCTTGCAGATGGATCCCTCCTGCCCATCTATATTTTCATCCGGAAAACAAACGAAATAGTTTTATAAAAACCTACCGATGGTTTATAAAACAACAGGCACTCAAGCGACAAATCCGAAATCGCATCCTGATCCAAAAAGCAGAACAAGAATGGAAAGATTATAACCAGGGAGAAGGTAAAAACAGGCATAAAACCCGTTTACAATTGTTCCGTTTACAACAGCAACATCTCGATTCTTATGGCGATCCAATGCTTATTCGTGCCTATGAGAAAAGTTTACAAAAAATAGTAAACACATGATCTATGACACATCCAGACCCCAATACAGCATTGAGTAAATGTATTATTTATTTTAATGACGGCAACTCCCGAACCTTTTACTCCTTGGATAAGAAGCATAAAAAATCCAAACCTAATCAGGCATTAGGCATTCGTAGACTCGAAAAGATGCTCTTACAACATTTTAAAGGAACTTGGAGGACTGCAATTATCTATGAGAATTGTACCAATGGTAAAGAATTAGCTAAGTATAAGAATGGAGTGCGGTTGTTTTAATTACTTTAAGTGCTAAAAAAAATGATGAGTTCCGAAAAATGAAACTAGAATGATTTAAATTTGTCTAATGAAACGAAAATATGTGTATCGACACACATATCCCGTTGTTGCCTATCATACGAAAACTCATCATGAAAAAACTATTTCCGTTTTTAATAATCCTTATAATAGCTTGCGGTTGCAATTCCGTTAATTCAAAAAAACAAATTACTGTAAACAATGACTTTTTAAAAGAAGTTGTATCCATATTAAAAGAAAATTCAATTTATTCAGAAAAAACAGAATGGGATTCACTAAAGGTTATATTGAACCGTGAATACAAAAGTTTGGAAAACGACACTCTAAAGGCTCATGCAGTTAATCGGATATTTAAAGAATTTGATTTTAAGCATCACTTTTTTATGTCAAAGGAAGCGGCTCAGAGATGGAAAAATCAATCGGATGACATGTCAGATAACAAAACCATACCAAAACATAAATATGTTACTGGAAAGTTCATAGAACCGGATATCGGATACTTGAAAGTACCCTCTTTTTCAAGTGGTGATAGTGTTCAGTTGAAATTATTTGCAAAAATTGCACAGCAAGAGCAAAAACGATTAAGCGATAAGGGTGCAAAAAAATGGATTGTGGATTTAACACAAAATAGAGGTGGTAATATGTGGCCAATGCTGGCCGGATTAAGTCCATTAATCGGTGATGGAAAAGCTGGTTATTTTGTTACAAAATCAAAAGATATAGTTGGAACGTGGAATATCGAAAACGGTGATGCTTTTTTAGAGGAGAATGATTCCATAACATATAGTGTACAAATTGCCCAATCAACAATTGATTTTGTAAACCACAAAACTGCAATATTGATAAGTGGGGAAACTGCAAGTTCTGGAGAAGCCTTACTCATGTCCTTTTTAGGAAAAAAGAATGTTAAAACTTTTGGGGTAAAAACAGCCAATTATACTACTTCTAATTCTGATTTTGAATTGTCCGATGGTTCTATCCTATGGGTAACTGTTTCGTATATGGCTGATCGTAACCTTAGAACATATCCAAATGGCATATCTCCAATGGAAAAGGTTCAAGAGGATTCTTTATTGATTAAAAAGGCAATTTTTTGGCTGAACGAAAATTAAGTACCAAAGGAAACAAGGTTAGAAATTAATTTAAAGTCTAATCTTTAAGTTGTTTGACTATGTATCTTAACCAACACGCTGAAAAATGATAAAATATTTTCGAATTTTTGTGATTTTTATGGTATTATCGGCTTGCGGACAAAATACGACTGAAATGAAAACACGTGAAAATGCAACTGAAAAATTTGTAAAATTCATTGCGAAGAAAAAGTTTATTGAACAACCTTATCCTTATTTTTATCCCGAAGTGGCCGACGAAAAAATACGGTCAATTTTTATGAATAAAATTAATCAAGCTACAACTGATTTTCAAAAAGCAGCTAAATCAAAAAATCCCACAGATAAAAAGTATCAAGAAAAATTAAAATAGGTCTACAACAATTTGTACTCTTCGGGATGCAAACATACCATTCAAATGCATAGAGCACAACAGAATTAAAAGTTATCAATGGAATTTCAAGAATGTAATTTAAATATAAAGCATGATTTGCCAAAAGAGATTTGGGCTAAGGTTGAATTAGTGTATTCTAAGATGCCTGGATGGTTAGGTTATGGTAAAAATGATATAGGATATGAAGGTATTCCATACTGGTTTAGTTATAATGAAGAAGAAAAATACATATTGGCATCAATAGAACCTAGTGGACTTCATTTTGAAGCTAATATGGATGAAGATGAATGGATACAATGGAAAACTGAGTTTAAAAAAGTCGCTACAGAAATTCTTAGGTTTAAAGTTGGTGAAATTGAAGAGGGAGAAGTAGGACATGAAATTGAATGGATAAAAAAATGAGGTTATCAGATGATTTTAAAAGTGCATTAAGACACTTTGCTTACTATTATACTAATGGAACTTTGTCATATGTAATAGAAGATGAAACAATATTAGATGGGATTGATTATCGTGAAGGTCTAAAAACTGAAGCTAGCCTAGTTGAGCAAGTTTATGCAATTTATTCCAATAATATCCAATTGGATGAAAATGGAAAAGTATTAAATCAAGTACATGCTATGAAAAGAGCGGCTCAATGGATTAGATTAGTTTGCCGTAAAGAAGGAGAAGAATATAAAGTAGAACCAGAGTTTGAAGATTGGGAAACCTGTTTGCATTAATGAATTTAGAAACGATAGCATATAGTCAATACATTGAAAGCATTCCTAAAGAGGGGCGATGTATCCTTGGTCAACAAAGAGATGACCAGATAATCGTATATCAAGCTTATAACAATGCAATAGCAGATTTTGCACTTGAGAATCAATACTTTGGTGGTACTTCATTTAGTTATTCAAGAATGTCCTGGATTAAACCAAATTTTCTATGGATGATGTATCGCTGTGGATGGGCAGAAAAAGAAAATCAAGAAAGAGTTCTAGGAATTTGGATTAACAAATCTGATTTTGATTTTATTCTTAATGAAAGTGTTTTTAGTTCCTATCAAGAAAATATTTATAAAACTCGCGTTAAATGGAAACAAGAACTTGTTAATAAGTCAGTTAGACTCCAATGGGATCCTGATCACGATATATATGGAAACAAAAAAGAACGAAAAGCGATCCAACTAGGAATTAAAGGGAATCTACTTGAAAAGTATGGAAAAGAAATGATATCCGAAATCATTGACTTGACAGACTATGTAAAGCAACAAAAGGAAATAATTGATAGCGGAGAAATAGATAAATTACAAGTCCCTAAAGAATGGGTTTACAAACCTAAAAATGTCGAAATAATAGAACAAATTGGACTATCAAAAAACGAATGAACTACATAATATTAGACTTAGAAGCTACTTGTTGGAAAGACAGAAGCATACAAAAACAAAATGAAATCATTGAGATAGGAGCCGTCAAAATAAATGACAAAGGTGAACCTCAAGATGAATTCTGTGAATTTATCAAACCAAAACTCAATCCAGTACTATCTGATTTCTGTAAAGAACTGACCACGATAACGCAAGAAGAAATTGATATTGCAGATCCATACGAAAATGTAATCGAGCGTTTTAAAAATTGGATTGATGTAGAGGAACCTTATGTTTTATGCAGTTGGGGTTTTTATGACAAAAAACAATTTCAAAAAGATTGTGAGTTACATAATCTGAGTATAGATTGGCTTGAAAATCATATTAGCTTAAAACATCAATATGCCAAGATTAAGAATCTAAGAAAACCTATTGGAATGGGTGGAGCATTAAAGAAGGAAAAACTAACTCTAGAAGGTACTCACCACAGAGGAATTGATGATGCAAGAAATATTGCTAAAATATTTATAGCTAATATTGAGAAGTGGAAAATAAAAAACAAAAATGGGAATATTTAATAAAATATTTGGAAAGAGTAATACAGTGAGAGTTCAATTCATAGATGTATCCAATGGAAATACGATTGGAATTTCTGAAATGCCTCCTGAGCAATTACCTGAAACTTTTGAAATTTCAACAACAATGCATTTGGATAATGAAGATTGGTCAGTTGAAGAAGCTATACCAGCTAATTCAAAAGACTTTCTCCAATCAAAAACGTTGACTCTTAAGATGAGAAAGGTCGAATATATGGATCCGAAAGACATACTTTATACCTTGCCAACAATCTCAAATGAAATACCGGAAACTTCTAATTCATCTCTATTCAACGATTTTGAGTTTTCAATTTTGGAGGATGATTGAAGACAAAACGAATTCTTAAATACATCTTCTTTCCCACTTATAGAAATTGAGGTCAAAAAAATCCAGGAATTAAAGAAAAATCATAGTAAAGAAATCGACTCTAATTTTACGGCATATACCAGTTGTCATGTAAGAGATACAATTGGTGAACCGAACTTAAAACTTGACCTGGAAGAACTTAAAGAAGTTTTAAAAGTTAATGAAGTTGGTAGTCTGAAGATTACAAATTCGAATGAATTTGTCAATAATGGTTTTTCATTAAAAACGGATAATTCAACATTTTATGGAACAATTGAAGAAGAAATAATTACACAGTTTTGTATAGGTGAACTTGGTGAAGACTCATCTAAAGAAATTCAGAGTTTGACTGACAAATTTAATCTTGTATTTATCGGATGGTACCATTGTCAAATTATTAGTCGAAATGATTAAGGGAAAACAAAATACCCAAATTAGCAAACTTATAAGCTATTGGCTTAGGCATAAACCAGAAGAAGGAAATATCATATTAGACGAGTTTGGCTGGACAAATATTGATGAAATACTTACAGCCTTAAAATCAAATAATCCAGAGTTCAATAAGGCCGATTTAATTGCGTTAAATAATAGTTTCGATAAGGTGCGATGGAAAATTGATGAAGAATCCAACAGAATTAAAGCGACTCATGGTCATTCCATACCAATTCTTCAAGAAGTAGAACCACAAACTCCACCTCCTACTCTTTATCACGGAACGGCTACCAAATTTTTAGAAAATATTATTAAGGATGGATTAAAGTCTAAATCCAGACAGTATGTTCACTTATCTGAAACTTTTGATATGGCCAAAGAAGTTGGAAGAAGGCATGGAAAGCCCTTTATTATTGAGATTGATACTAAACGACTAGTTGAAGAAGGGTGGAAATTTTATAAGACTGAGGAAAACGTATGGCTTACTTCAGAAATACCAGCTCAATATCTACATTTACCCGATTAATCAAAATTGAATGGTTGAACATTTTAAGAAAAAATTTGAGAATAAAACAGATCAGGAGTTACATTATATCCTTGATCATTCGGATAAATATAATAATGATGCAGTTTTAGCAGCGCATTCAATTCTGGAATGGAGAAAAAGTATGGATATCGAATTAGTCTCAAAACCCAGTAGAGCAGCACACATAGATGAAGAAAGATTAGACGTATCTCATTTTAATCCAAAATTCTTTTTCAGTAATTTTGGATACAGCGATTTTTTTACAGCATTTTCTTCTGCACTATTATGGACGGCATTGCAAGAAGGGTTCTCTTTTTATAGAAGTGAATATTACTTTGAGGGTCTAGAATCCTTGATCAATTTCTTGATATTTGTCTTAACTCTTGTTATTAATCATATTATCTACCGCCTTGAACATAAATATTCTAACAATTACGCCGGTAGGATATTTCATAGCTTGTTAATACTACTTTTTTTTATAGTTACTAAAAGTTTATTCTACTCCTTGGTTGATTTGAAGTTTATTTTCTATTTAGATAGCACTAATTATACAAATTTCTTTGCCTTTGTCATTATTATCCTTTTTGCGGAATTATTGATTAGCATATTAAAACGTTTTTTAAAATTGATAAAATGGGAAATCCTTTAAAGATCAAAATTATTATATTATCGATCTCCGTTTCATTATTAGGTAGTATTGCGTTAATAAAAAATAACTTTTATACTACCCCAATTTATAAGAGATGGAGTGATTTGGAGTGGAGTGATTTTAATGGCATATCTGCACCATTTACTGATTTTGAAGCTTCTATTTGGAGTGATATTTATTTAGAATTTGATAGTATTAGTAATACTTATAAAGCATATTCTGCTCAAAATAATCAAAAATCTTGGAAGAAATATGAAGATGAGGATTCTGATTATTTATTGAATCATGAGCAATATCATTTTAATATAGCAGAATTATATGCAAGAAAAATCAATATGTATATTAATCAAAACCCAAGACAAGATTTAAAGTTTTATGAAAAAGAACTTGAAGCGTTAAAAATTAAAGAACAAGAGATGCAGGCTTTATACGATAATGAATCAGAGCATAGTATTTCAAAGGTCAATCAAAGCATTTGGGAATATAAAATTGATTCTCTGATGCAATATTATTCAAATCAAACAGGTTTTATAACAGACTTTTATTCTGGTGCTAAGGCTTATTTTCCTCAAATTCCAAAATTTGAAAAGAAGATAGATTCTATAGATGGTTATAGTTATAGAGATTTCTCACTTAACAAATACAATAATGAACCTATCTTTAATTTCTTTTCAATATTTAATTCCTGAATTTGATAATGTAGAACAAAGCATCAAAGAGTATTATGTGGACAATGAATTTAAAATAAATTCATTTAAGACAAGTAATGTTATTGGTGATATAAAAATGGTTGTGGTTGTAGAAGACACTATTAATGATCACTTAATCAAAGATCTTTGGCTATATTCTCAAGATTATTTTTATAAATTATCGGCTAGATATTTATCTAAATATAAGGATGTATCAAAGTATACTAAAATGGCGGATAATTTCATCAATTCCTTTGAAATTGTTAATACAGATGAGTATTGGAAAGAGAAAATTCAAAATTCTGAGTTGGATTATAAGCACAGAGATTTGAATACTCCAGAACCTAAAGATTGGGATTGTTTAGTATATGGTAAAAAAGATCAATATGTTTTTTTTAAAGGTCCAGTATTTATGCAAGATGGTTCCTTCGTTTTAATTCAGGATATTCCTAATAGAATAAATGAAAAGATTAAATATAATTTTTTAAGATTAAACAATGAAATATTTCAATATAATAAGACAGATACAACAGATCACTTTTTATATGTCCCATTTGAAACAATTCCGAATGACACGTTCGAGATAGAATTTGGATACGTACCCGAAGAAGGTATTATTAAAGAATGTTATGACTTTAATTACCAATCTTTAAAAATCACACCTCCACCCCAAAAGCCTTAAACACCATCCGTACTTCATAAGGATACAATAATTGCCTACGACCCGTATTCAACCCATCAATTTCTTTCAATTTTAATCGCAGCGTTTCTCTACTAATTCCAAATCGTAAGGCTAATTCCGCTTTACTCCAAAATCTCATTTCCATGGTATTGTTTTAGGTTGTTTTCAACTTTTTTAAATATCAAGAACCAAGGGTTTACATAGGTAGTAAACAAACTCCTTGAACACAGCCAAACTACCATAAGTTCTACAAAAAACCATAGCCAAAACAGCCTTAAACAAGTCCATTTGTTTAGATTTCTGTAAACATATTCCTTTGATCAAAAACAAGGAATTATGTTCAAATGGATCGCTGGTGGACTGGCTGCTTTTTTCTCGATTCGATACTTATCCCGATTACAACGAGCAAGTTCGAATATTACCTCACGTATACGGGTCCGAATCCATAAGATCAACCTGACGGGGATCGAACTAAAAGCCGAGGTACAAGTACAGAATCCAAATCCGGTTTCCTTAAAACTACAACATCCTTTTGTGAAGATTTTATTTAAAGAAAAACTCTTAGGAAGCTCAACTATTGAAAACTCAATCATCGAGATTCCAGAAAATAGTCAAAAGACATTTGAGCTAAAAATTCAATCGGCAGGATGGTTGACTTTGATTCAGATATTAGGCACCAAAATGGCAAGTGATATCCGATCCGGAAACCCTATTCAATTAAAGATTCAAACGCAAATCATCACCAGGGTAAACGGATTACCGTATGAACAAATGGATAATATCATCGTACAACTCTAATGCAGGCAAACGTAAAACGACATATCAGTACTGGTCATCAGTTTTCTCATTTAATACCTCAAAGCATCAGTAGAGATACTATAGTTGTTGGCAAAGGAAAAGCACACTTGAGTGATACCCTAAAACTAATACAACAGATGATCCATCAAACGTTGGATGACACAAAAGTATTGGCCTTAAAATTAAAAGGCCGCAATGTGCTTGAGACCTGCAAAAATATCTGGCAGTTTGTATATGGGCATATCCAGTACAAAATGGATGCCACGGGAATAGAACAGGTTCGAAGGCCTTCTCGTACTTGGGTTGATCGAAAAACAGGAGTAGATTGTGATTGTTATACCGTTTTTATAGGTAGCATTCTTACGAATCTTGGTATTCCTTTTAAGATGAGAATCACCAAGTATGGAGGTAAACAACACTTTCAGCATATCTATCCAGTAGTGCTCACAGGTGATAATAAACACATTACTATAGATTGTGTGACGGATCGATTTGATTATGAAGCCCCCTATTCTGAAAAGAGGGACATCGGTATCAAAGATGCGCTAATTATAAATGACCTATCTGGATTAAGTGGAGTCGATATGGTAGATATTAGCTTGAATGCTTTAGAACAACCCAGAATTCCCTTACATCAAATACTCAGACCTGCAATTATCACCATGCCTTCTATCCCATGTAATACAATGATGAAATCAGAATCATCAGAGGTTAGAAAGCAAGGAAGAACAGTATCGCCATTTCGTTTACAGTCGTCACAAAGGATACAAAACCTTAAAAATGATAATCAAGGATTAGGGTTATGGAATTACTTTTTGATATCCACTATATCCGTAGCCGCCGGAATTGGAGTGATCAAATTGTTTACCAATACCAAAAAGAAACCAAGTATTAACAGTAAGAAAGCCACTGGCTTTGAAAAATAGAGAATAATGGAATTACACCGATTAGATGGCTTGGATGCCGCAGGGATAGATCATATGGATATAACAGATACTATCGGTATACAGGAATCCAACTATATTTTAGAAGGGATCGAGGATACCCCAGAGATTGCTTATGAAATACTGGATGAAGAAGGTAATGTCGTTTTATATGCCGATGCAGAAGAGAACATTTATGTCATCGATGGTCTAAACGGTTTCTTTAGAAAGATAGGGCGTGGACTGAAAAAGTTCACCAAAAACATTGGTAAAAAAGTTATCAAACCTGTGGTTAGAACCTTTAATCGTTTTTTAAACCCGGCAACGATACTACTTCGAAATGGGTTTCTGTTGGCTATGAAGGCAGATATGATGAAAGTGGCCCGAAGACTTCGCTTTGGATATTTAAATGAAGCGCAAGCAAAGAAAATGGGAATTGATATGCGTAAGTTTCAAAAGTTAAGAAAAGCAGTTTCCAAGGCAGAGAAAATATATGAAATCGCTGGTGGAAGAAAGAAAAATCTTAAAAAAGCTATCCTGAAAGGCAAAGGAAACAAGGATAGAAAAGTGCCTCTTAGCGGATTTAGTTTAGGAAGTATTGATGATGAACCTACAATCTATAATGATCCGTTCGAGAAGTTTGTGGTCGAATCTGATCTGGATACTTTTGAATCCTTTTTGAATAATGAATTAGAAGTAGACGGATTAGGAGCGGTGGCTACCGGAACGGCAATGGCTACTGCAAGTGGAGCTGTGGCAAGTGTGGCTGCGATACTAAGTAAGATTGGAAATATCTTCGGACAGGCCAATAACGTAAAGAATCAAGCCAAACAGATCAAAAGACAAGCCAGGATCTTGTTTCGCAAACCAAAATCTACTCCCAGACTTCCTGCTCCGGTACGCATCCCAGCTCCAAGAAGATCAACTCGTCCCTCTCCATTTTCAAGAAGGATCGTTCCTTCTCCTGCAGTGACTTCTCAACTTAGACCGATGAATCAAAATACTATAGTTCCTCAACAGGATAACAAAAGTTGGGTAGAGCGAAATAAAACTCCATTACTAATTGGAGCCGGTGTTTTGGTAGCTGGGGGAGCCATTGCAATAGCCGTCAAATCCAACAAAAAGAAGTCTTCAAGACCTGTATCTGGTATTCCTAAAAATAGGAAAGGAAAAGGGAGAGATGCTTTAGGGAGATTCACCAAAGGGCATTCTGTAAAAAAAAGAAAAGTCTCGGAAAAATTGGTGCCCAAGGCAATATTGTAAACCAAGACTTTAAGACGATTTTAGACAAATAAGAAAGGCTAATTCAAATTAACAAAAATCTACAGTAATAGTCGTAGAACACCAGATCTCATTACTATAAAAATTGAATTTAAGTATTATGAAAACAAAAACAAACGTAAAAGATAGCCTACTCGATGTTGGAAAACACTTGAGCTCCGGAGTACTAGGCATGGTCGCCGGTTCTTATGTAGGCAGGCATTCCCTCATTATTGGTGCGCTGACCATTTTTGGGGGAGCCTACTACCAAAAAGACTGGATCGTAACCGCAGGGTCTACCATGGCTTTTTCAGGAATGTCCAAATCCCAAGATCCACAAACCACACAAGGAATTGATGGAATCAAGGATGACCTGGAAGAAGCAAAAGACAGAGCAGTCACTTCTTTAAAATCCGTTGGTAAAAAACTGTATCTGGACAAACTCTCTCCATCCCTGGCGCAAAAATTATCTCTGGGTAATATTGAAGATCGCCCTTTAGTTTTTGTGGGATCTGATGTAGTGGATGAAGGAGACTTTGATACCAGCGAAGTAGATGACATTATCCAAAGGATTGAAGCTGGAGAGCCTCTTCCAACAGCTGATATCCAACAAGATTTTGTAGAAGGGTTCGATGGAGATATGGATATGGCCGATGAAGATTTTGGAAATATCGATATCGACGAGTTGAATGGTGCCGAAGATATCACAGAACTCAACGCCATCGCTTAACATCCATAAGGGAGCTTAATACTCAGTACTTAATACATAATACTAGAAATATGAAAACAATGATAAAAAGTTCAAGATCACAATTCTTAGAAATTGTCAATGCGCATATCTCCTTAAGAGATCAGGCCAAAAAACACGATCCCGCAATGGTCAAGGTAGCCATGGATATCCGGGAAGGAAGATTACAACTTGCAGATGCAGCCTATTATGCGATCAAATTTGCAGGCAATCGTGCCAATATTGATATGTTCGAAACTCAGGATGCCAAGGAGATTGGGATTACCAATGTTACCCAATCCAAACTGCAAAAAGATCGATTGTTCTTATGTAATCGTATCATCTTACTAGCTGCAGAAATCGAAGGTGATCTTCCGGATAGTGATTCACAATTAAAAAAGGTAATCAAGCAAACCAACTTTGATAGTATCAAAAAAGTAGCGGGATTACAGAATGGGGTATTCTCATTGGTGGCTAACAAAAAAACCATTATCGATGAGCGCCCAATGCAGGAATTTGTTACAGATAATAACCTCATGACCAATTTAGGCACCTATCATCTGGAAAGCCCACGATTTATTCGTGATGATGAGGAGTTTGAATTCAATATCGAACTGGGTGATGATGCCCCAGAGAAATCTCTGGTCAAAGTAGTCTTGGCAGGAACCGTAACCATCCCAGCATAAAGAATCAGAGTATGGAACGAAAAGTCAAAGAAACCCGAGTGGCATTTCCTTTTACTGTTAGTGAAGCCAATAAACTGATTACGATAGACAATCTGGAACTTCCAAAACACACCAAAATAGTGAAAGGGCTTCAGTTGATCTCGGATTATCCCGATAAGCTTTATTATCGGGGAAGTCAAAGAATTGAGATTGGTGGTGAAGAAATCTTCCCTGATGGTTTTGATAGTAAAATTTTGGTATCCTCAGTCAGTGTAGCTCCCAGGGAACGGTTCTTTGATTTGGGAGATGTGCTACCAGGGGATCTTTCTGTAAAAGTGCGTTTTGAGGATACCGATCACTCAGCTGTGGCCTTTGGTGCTGGATATACAGTCAGTCTTATTATCCTTATTGATGAAAACCTATAATAGGAATAAAACCTTTGAAGATGAAATGTAAAATTCAGTTAAGCAATAAACAAGGCAGTAAAGGTGTTATAGTCCGGAGGAAGTTTGTCCCAATACAATTTAAAATCACTAGGGAAAACCAGTTTGTAAACGCAGCGGCCAAACTTCCTTTTACTACCAATAAAGTTATTGGGTTGTTGACTTGTTCAAAAGCCCATGCTTGTGCAGACCAAGACGTACCTTCAAAATATTATGCCGGTATATCAGATTCAGAAATAACTGACACAAGTTTTTTAGGTTTAAACGATGGTGTTTTTTATGCTGAGAACTTTCCCCCTGATGTAGTATTGAATCCTTCTCCAAATCGTTGGTGGTATTATGTACATCCCATTGTAGATCGCTTGCCTGTAATTATAGAGAATGGTTTTTTTATAGCGCTTGAAGACCCCGTTACAGTAGCATTTAAACAAGAAGGGCAATGCAATCCTGGCAAATATTACCTGTGGAGTGGCCAGTTACCACCAGAAGGCCAGTTACGTATCACTTTTTTTCCACCAGATTAAAACAGAATGAACATGATATTAGGAACGTTATCCCTTTTTCAAAAACTAGGTGTATTTTATAAGGAAATACACATTCGATTTGAGGATATGTTTTCAGAAATAGAAAGCAAGACGTTAACAGAAGCTTTTATAAATCCAATTCATAAAGAGAACGAAACTTTTACCATCACCCCTGTCGATGAATCCGGTTCCATGGATTACATCACGGGAACCTTTGAAGATGATGGAAAAGCACAGTATCCTTATGAAGTCACCGTATGGCTCCTTGTCGAAGAGCCCATAATGAGCATTTAAAATGAATGTTTAATAAGATAACTCACATATGAGTGTGATAAAAATCATGCTATGCGTGTGAGATACTAAAATACGCTATACGTGATGAGAGAGGAATTTGCATTGCAATACGCAGACCGAAGAGCCAAAGAAAGAGGGTATGACAATTACAGAATTGTGTATCGGGAGTTTGTGCTTCCTGGCAAAGGAGTGCTAAAGTTTCAGGCCAATAATGAACTATGGCTGATTACCTATATCGCATGGGGGCTGATTGTAAAATCAGATTATGGGCGCTACGAGAATTGGCACACTCAAGGGATTGTAGAAAACTCACATGAACATGCAGACCGTATTGAGATTATGAATTCGAGAGATGAGCAAAGTACGATTCGCTTTTTACAAGTGATTTTAAAAACCAAAAGTGATGGAAGCAAGGAATAGAAAACCCGGATCCGTTCGCCTGAACGATATGCAATATGACGAAATGGAGAGACTTGGCTTTACGAGCGAAAGTGCTTATGTGAAATATAAGATGGAACAAGGACAATCAAAGTTGGAGGTATTAAAAGCTCCCCTCGAAAATAATGCAGTAAGAACTTTACCTGTCGTAAGCGAAAAAAATTCTAACACCAGTGTAGTGGAAGATCAACTTACTATACAACGATTAGCAATAGAAAACAGGAAGCTGCAGGAAAAACTGGAAGAGGTGAGCCGAAACAATCAGGACACCTTAAATGGAGTACATCACAAAGTACATACGATGCTTCAGGAAGAATTGCAAAAAAGAGATTTTGAAAGACTCAAAGACTCCTTTGCAACAAGTAATAAAAAGATAGAACAATTACAAAAAAACCTCCATGAGTCCAAAAAAGAAATGGAAGCCAAACAAGAAGAAATAGAAGCCCTGGTTAAGAAATTAGGATTGGTTGAATTAGGTAAGGCCCTTCTTCCCGGAGCGATTTCTGGATTAGCCAAACAGTACCCCAATCAAATGAAAGGAATTGCAGGTACTCTGGGAAGACTGGGTCTTAACCATACTGGAGCAGATGAAAATGTACACGAAGAGCAAAATCACCTCTTACAAATTCTAAATTACCTCCAAGGGGTGTTTACGGAAGAACAATTTGAGCAAGTCGTACAACTCATGATGGAGTTAGGAGAACAAATCAAAGAGGATACTCAACTAATCCAAAAAATAGAGTACTACCTGAATCAGCTTAAACAAAGCACAGAAGCAAAACACCATTCAAACCTTACTTCAGAAACAACAGCAAATAATGACCAAATAGAATAGTAATTATGGAAGCACAAATCACGATAGGACTAAAAGTAACGGATAAAACAGAAGCACATCAGGTTAAAAAAGCCTTTGAAACCATGAATAAACATTTTGGTGCCAAAGGAATCATCCACATGGAACAATTATTCTTAAAGGATGCCTTTATCCGAAACCTGGTCAAAATTCAAGTCAATAAAAAATAAGATGGCACTACCAGCAGCACTAGCAGTGCAAGCAATAAAAAGTAAACCAAAATTAAAGGTTAATTCTAAAGTCACCACGGTGTTGTTGACAGCCGGATTGGGTTTGGGTGCTTTTTTTGGAGTGCGAGCTTTAGTGAGAACATTCAAACGGAACAATCGGGAACGTCTGGCTTTGAATGAAGGCAATCCTGCCAGCTATGCTACACAACTTAAAATGGCCTTTGAAAATGATAATGCCTTTGGATGGGGTACTGATGAGGAGATGGTATATCGCATATTGGAACAGATCCCTTCTACCTCATTGATGCGAAAGGTGCTTAGAGCCTACAAAGACTTATATAACAGCAATCTTTCTGCCGATTTGAAAAATGAAATGACAACTCAAGAATACTTGATTGCTCTGGAGATTATCAACTCAAAAACGTAAACCATGAAAACACGAACAGTCGGGGTGCGACAAACAAAAAAGAAAAACACAAAGAAATCGGATTCTCAAAAGAAATACATGATGTATGGCCTTGGTATTGCAGCAATGCTTGGAGGAGGATATCTGGCGTATAACTTCTTTAGAAATCGCATTGCCAATAAAAGGAGTATTCAAGAACCAATAACTACGCTTAACCCCAGAGATATTGTTACCACTCCAATACTTCCGGTGGTATCTTCCAATAGTTTTCCATTAAAAAGAGGAGCAAGAGGATCCTTGGTTCAAATGATGCAAAAAGCATTACTAGCCAAAGGAGGACAAGCTGCTTTGATCATAAAAGAGACAAGTCTTAGAAGAGGGCAACCCGATGGAATATTTGGTAGAGGAACAGAACGAGCTTTACGAGCTGCAGGATACCCATCGGTAGTATCGCAAAGCAAGTTTACTGCTCTGGTTGGAAAACAAGGAAACGCATCGGGTTTTAATCCGGGTAGGACTGCGAATGAAATTATTGGATCAGCAAACAAGCAAAACTTATTTGGCGTTATTAATGGGCTCAAAAACATATCCAATGTAGACCAATATCGACAGGTAAGTACTTTTTTTCAAAATATAAGGATCTTGGGGACTAGAGTTACTTCATTAGTCAATGCTCTACTTAGCGTAGCCTTTAAAAGAAAAGAGCTGGAAAAGGTAAAGATCAGAGCAGAATTTAAGAGAATGGGATTAAAACAAAATGCTCGTGGTGTATGGTTTATACCAGGTCTTAATGGTATGGAAGACTTTGATTATCTCCAGGATCAAATAGAGCAAGAATGGAATCTGGCGATTGCTCAAAAGCCAACGATACTAAGATCAGAAGATGGGACATTTATTGTACCCGAAGTATTTCCGAATACAGTTGTAGGGTATATTACTGGAATGCAGAATGGAGTCACCAGAATCCTAACACAGTCTGGAGAAACTGTATTTGCTCCAACGCAAAACTTAAGCACAATTTAAGGAATGCTAACTAAGAGCTTACAGATTTTAAGAAGTAAGGGATATGAAGTGTACAAAGAGCCTTTCAAACTCAATATTGTTGGTTATAGAAGTCGGTTTGTTCGAAGCAACCAATTTGATGATGAGATACACGTATTCTATACCAACGAATATGGAAAATGGGTGTACCATATCTTTAAAGCCACCACAGACCCCGGACAGTACTGGTTAGAAAACCAAATACATCCCCAAGGAACAGCATTTCTAAAAAAAGGGCAATACATAAATGCGTATAGTATGGGCTTACATCGAGGGATATATCCAGCACTCATACAAAAGACACCTGTGACTATTATTAGGAATTATGAGCGTAAAGGATTGTTTAAATGGTTTGAATCTGGAATAAAGGATACTGGAAGGTTTGGAATCAATATTCATAGAGCCAGAAAACAAGGAACCACCAAAGTGATTGATGATTTCTCTGCAGGGTGTTTGGTGTTTGCCAATGCTGAAGACTTTAATCGTTTTATGAATATTGCAAAGGAACATCAACAGCGTTATGGAAATTCTTTCACGGTAACCCTGGTAGATTTTAGAGACGAGCGCAGAAGAAGGTTACGTAACATAGCTTGGGGATCGATGGCAGCCGCAGGAGGGTTATTAATAATGAATCGAATGAATTAAAGATGAAACTATCAAAAAACACAAAGAAAGCAGGCTTGGCTCTTGTTGGTAGTATGTTGGGGTTTATTATCGCCAAAAAATATACTCCAAAAGAAACTTATCCTTTTATCTTGATTGGAGGTTTTTTGGGAAGTGTTGTTGGAGAAGAACTTATTTCTGAAGATAGAGTTGAAAGAATTCGTAATCATGAAAGAGACTAAACTACAACCTGTCTACTTTGAAGGAGAGCAACCGGTTAAGATTAAAGCATACTACAAATATGAACTAGCCAAATTATATAATGTTTGTACGAAGACTTTTTCTTCCTGGATCCATACATATCTGGAAGAGCTAAAACAATTTGGTTATAAAAAAAGCACCAAACTGCTTAGACCAGAAGTGGTGCGCTTTTTATTTGAGCGGTTGGGTGAGCCGTAAAAATTTTATAATTCACCTTTTCTATGGGTATAAAAAAAACCTCTGGGGGTGCAGAGGTATTTTGTAGGTTAAATTCGGGGTAATTTCGGGGTAATTTTATTTTGACAGGGTGTTAAACCTAAAAATTAATATTACTGTTTTGTTACAATTCAAAAGTACGGTTAAACCATAAAATTACTAAGCTTTTACTGGCAAAATAATCAATAAATACGATAAAATACGTATTTATTCGATGAAATACATAAATCGAATGTATTTTATAACGGATTGCTCCTTAGATTTCTAGACAAGAAGTAGTGTTCTTTTTGTTTGAGCGGTTAGAGGAGTCCTAATTCACTCTCTTATTTTATAATGTGTTGATAAAAAATCTGTATTTATATCTGTCTGAATTAGACAATTGTACATGTAAACCTAACATTCCCGTTTCTGCCGTCTCAAATAGTTCAGGATTAGGAAACATTGTTTTGAGATCTCTTCTAATTTCACCAGACATCTTACTATCTTTTAATAAAAAAGCATACATAAATGATATACCATACAACTTTGTAATCTTGCCAAATGGAATTTCTTTTGAAATTCCTGTTTTTTGAAAGTTCAATGTAATCGAACCTACGGGATTACTAAAGACTTCTGGATAGGTACTTTTAATATCTCTGTAAATTTCTAATAGATCATCAGTTTTTGCTTTTCTACCCTTGGATTTCAATTCCACTAAAAAAAATTCAGGCTCTTTATATTCTATGGATTCCAAATAATCCACCAACCTGTTCATCTTTTCTTTGTAAAGAACGTCATTGTTTAGTAAGCCATAATTAGACAGAAGAACATTGATACATTTCGAAAAATAAGGACTCAAGGGATCTATTTGTTTTAGGTAGTATTCTGCTGTTCTGGAAGATTGGAGCATTGGGTTAGTTTTTATGGCACTGAGGGCACTGTTAAAATTGTACCAATCCGTAACGCAATATTTTGAGTCTGTTTTTTCAAGAGTGGCTGCATGAGCGATCCAATCTTTAGCCTTTCGGTATTTGGTGAGAACTGCTTTTATTTCACTAGCTGATGTTTGATACGAAAATTCCTTTACAGACTCCTCCAAAAAGTTAACATATACCGTAATACAAATCGATAATACAGCCATCAGTAACCCTATTTTTCCTCTAAGGCCTATTTTCTTAAGTTTATGGTTAAGAATGTTCAATTGATTGGAGACAGACCACGCTGAAATTTGTTTTCGATTGTGTTTTTTAGTTGGTTTTTTCATAATACTTATGACTGTGTTGAAGTGTTAACATATTTAATATCAAGGGTGTTAAAATTAAAGAATATCTGACCCAAAACCTACCAAACCCGAAATCAATACTTTTTACATTTATATCATTGCATAAACAAAGTTATGATTGATTCCCCACTAAACGGCCTAGGAAAAACAACTAAAACTCCAATCACCTATTATGGAGGCAAACAAAAATTGACAAAACTTATTCTTTCCTTAATCCCAGAACATAATTTGTACTGTGAACCTTTTGTAGGTGGAGCGGCTATCTTTTTTGCAAAAGAACCAAGTGCTGCAGAGGTGATTAATGACCTAAACGGAGATGTAGTCAATTTTTACCAAGTTTGTAAACAACAGTTCAACAAACTCAATAAATTAATTCAAGCAACACCACATAGCAGAAAGTTACATAGTGAAGCGGCAGAAATACTTAGAAACGATCTGGAAAAGGATAAAGTAAAGCGAGCCTGGGCATTTTGGGTGCAGACCAACATGAGTTTTTCGGCAAGAATATTTGGTGGCTATGCCTACGAGAGAAAAACCAACGGAGTCTCCAAAACAATCTTCAATAAGAAGCAGGCATTTACCAAAGAGATATGTGATAGGTTAGATCTGGTAGACATAGAATGCAATGAAGCATTCAAAGTGATTAAAAGCAGGGATACCAAAGACACTTTCTTTTATGTGGACCCTCCGTATTTTAATTCTGATATGGGGCACTACAAAGGATATTCAGAAAAGGATTTTATAGATTTATTAGAATTGTTAAGATCAATCAAAGGCAAGTTCTTACTGAGCAGCTACCCATCCAATATACTGGATACGTATACAAAGACGGGTAAGTGGTTTCAACAATCTCTAGAAAAAAGAATCGCAGTGACCGAACATACGAATAAGAAAAAGACAGAGGTATTAACAGCTAACTATGACATTACAAAAGCGCATTCCAATTTGTCTGGGGTTCCTAAAATGAAAAGGATAATGTTAAGATCAAGAGCATTAAAACTACGTTTACAAAATTAGAACCCAACCAGAACGAAACGGAACAATCCCGAAAGTAACATAGCAACACTTGGTAGTATTGTTTTATGAAAAAACAAGCCATTTCATTTGAGAACTACAAGCAAGAAATTAATCATATAAACGTTACCCAACTCCCTAAAATTTTACAAGAAGGTCATCAATTTCTTCTGGAGGCTCAAGGCTTTTATCATAGTGAACCTATTATAAAAGAAACCATAGATATATATCTGGATAAATTAAATTCTCATGCACCTAAAGAGAAGGCAGAAATCTCTTTAGATGGTATTTCATTAATGGAGCTTGATTTCATAAAACGATTCATGGGCATGCATAGAACCATAAGATCTAGAGAGGAATTGAAACAATATATTTTTGATCTCCAAAAAGCAATCGCAAAAAAAGAAATTAATAAAGACTCTCCTGTAGCTGATCATTTGATGCAAATCCAGAATAAACTGATCACTCAGCATAACGATCTTATTTTAAAAGGAGAAATCAAAATTATTATTAATAGAAAATGGTTGAGAGAGCTAAGGAAAATCATTAAAAACCCCTCGAAATGGGATGAAATCGGTTCAGTATTAGGAAATGTATTACACGATAATAGTATCGATCAAAAACACACACCTTCTCTATTTTCTCCTATCAATGTCCAAACTCAATTAACCAATAAAAACACCTTTAGGCTTAAAGGTGCTCTGGGAGAATTATTAGGTGACCTGGAGAAGTTTGAATTAGCTATTACCGTTGAAGGAGACCAGGGAGGAGGTAAAACCAGATTTACCTACCAGTTGGCAGATGCCTTTGCAGAGATTAACAATCGTATTGCGATTTTTTCTCTGGAGATTGGCAGTCGATCTGATTTGATCAAGCGTATGAAAGAGGAATATCTGCAACCCAAGAATCAGGATCATATTTTTATTACAGACCAGTTGCCGGGAGGATACAATACCATTTCTAATGCGGTCAAAGATTTTGATGTGATCATTATTGATAGTTGGAATAAAACGGGATTACCATCACAGGATTTTGACCGATTAAGAAAGGAACATTCAGAGACCATTTTCATAGTAATTTTTCAGCGCACTACTCAAAAGACTATACGTGGTGGTACGGCTCCCTTATTTGATGCCGGGATTAATATTGAAGTAGTCAAGGTTGATGATTCATTTAAGAATAATTATGCGGTGACTACAAAAAATAGATATGGGGTTGCTGGGATTAGATATAATATGTACAATCAAGAAATGGAGAATACCCCTATGGTAGAAGCCTAACTCTTCTTATAGTCAAATAACATGTAAAGAAAATCAAAAAATCTTTACATGAAAATGATAACGTATAAAGAAAATCCAATTATCTTTACATGAAAACAATAACGTGTAAAGAAAATAACAAAAATGTTGTTATGAGTTGGAAACCATCAAGTTTACCATATAAACGAGACCCAGAGACCAAAAAAGTACTTAAAAGCCTCTCTGCAGCTCATCGTGCCTTAGCCGAACTTAAGGGAGTTGCACAGTCCATTCCCCGACAAGAGATATTGATCAATACATTAACTTTTCAAGAAGCCAAAGACAGTTCTGAGATAGAAAATATTGTCACAACTCATGATGAACTTTATAAAAGTTCTATAGGGTTTGATGGGTTTATCTCCCCGACAACAAAAGAAGTCGAAAATTATAGTATTGCTCTAAAACGAGGGTTTGCTATTGTATCTCAAAAAAAGATTTTAAGCAGTAATAGTATTATTGAAATTCAGGAAGTTTTGGAAAAAAACAATGCCGGATATAGAAAGCTACCTGGAACAAATCTCAAGAATCAACAAACTGGAGAGGTTATATATGAACCACCACAAAACGCCGATGATATACAAAAACTCATGCAAAACCTGGTTGAATTTATTAATGATGATGAGATGGCGGACTATGACCCTATTGTGAAAATGGCAATTATACATTTTCAATTTGAGAGTATTCATCCCTTTTATGATGGCAATGGTCGTACAGGAAGAATTATCAATATTTTATACTTAGTATTACAAAAATTGCTAGATATACCAATACTATATCTCAGTCGATATATTATACAACACAAAAGTGACTATTACCGTTTACTCCAGGAAGTGAGAGATATTGATAACTGGGAACCTTGGATTTTATTTATGGTAAAAGCAGTAGAGGAAACATCATTATATACTATTGACCTCATTAAGGATATAAAAAGGAAAATGATGCAAATGAAAAATATTCTAAGAGATAATTATAAGTTCTATAGTCAAGAACTACTTAACCATCTTTTTAAATTACCATATACTAAAATTGAATTTTTAATGGAAGACCTGAGTATAAGTCGTGTGACTGCTTCGAATTATTTAAACAAACTGGCTGCAGATGAAGTTATCTATAAGCACAAACTTGGAAAAAGTAATTATTATATCAATTCACTATTAATAGATACTCTGATAAAATAAAACCAGGGTTTTTCAATGCATGTGCTATTAGATTTGGGCCGTTTTACGAATAATAAGATTTTATCGCTATTGTTATTTTCCAACGTACTACTCAAAAGACTATTCGTGGTGGTACCGCTCCACTTTTTGATGCCGGGATTAATATTGAAGTAGTCAAGGTTGATGATTCGTTTAAGAATAATTATGCGGTTACTACAAAAAATCGGTATGGGGTAACTGGGATTAGATATAATATTTTTAGTAAGGAAATTATAGGTGCTGTAGAAATGGTTTAAGAATCAAACCTTTGAAACACAAGCATAGAAATACGACCGTTTTTCTATACTTCTTCATTAATACTCAGTAAATAATTCCACACGGTATATTTAATTCGTGTAATTTTTAAGTTTATCTTTAAGGGATTAACTATACCCCACAATGTTATTCGGTTATGCCAGAATAAGCACAAGTTCTCAAAATTTAGATTTACAAGTTGATGCTTTATTAAAAGCTGGAGTAGATATAAAGAATATTTATAAAGATATTTCTTCTGGAGCAAAAGCACATCGCAAGAATTTAGATTTAATGCTGGATAAACTCCGGGAGGGTGATATTGTTGTTGTTTGGAAGATGGATAGGATCGCCAGAAGTGTTTCTCATATGCTGAAGTTGATGGAGCAATTTAACGAATTGGGAGTTGCTTTTAAGAGTATCCAGGAGTCTTTTATGGATACTACTTCTGCTCATGGTAAATTTATTTTTACGCTGTTTAGTGCCATCGCTCAAATGGAAAGAGACATTATTATAGAAAGAACCAGAGCCGGATTAGATAGTGCCAGACGAAGAGGAGTACAATTTGGTCGTAAGCGAGGATTAAATGAAGAAGCTAAGAAAAAAGCAATATTGGCAGAGAAGTATTATCGGGATAACAAATTGTCAATAACTGATATTATGAAGTTGGTTGATATAAAATCTAAACCAACACTTTATAAATATTTGGCTCATCAAGGAAGAAGAAACTGTCTAGTGTGTAAAAAACTGTTTTGGGATAAAGATCAGATGATTGATGATGCTTATTGTGAAAAACATATAAAAAACTAGTTCCTGTGGAAAACCGTAATAAAGCTCTCCATATTTTATTGATATTAGACATTAATAAAATTCAAAAAAGAATTAATGAGAAAAGTAACATTCGATGAAAATAATGATAAAGAATTAAAAGTTATTTGTCAGACATGTAAAATAGGAACTCAACACCTAGTTCTTCGCTCTTTAAAAGAAGAAGGTTCCGTGCCTATGACTCATCATCCTCAAGATGATTTCTATTGGTGTACATACTTTGAAATTATAAAATGTTTAGGTTGTCAAACCATATCTTTTAGATCGGAAGAAATTAACTCTGAAGATCGCGATGAAGATGGGTATATGAAGAGAGAAAGTTTATATCCTAGGCGTGATGAAGACACTCTGCAAATGAAAGACTTTTATAGTGCACCTAGGAATTTACGGAGAATTTATCGAGAAACAATTGAATGTTTTAATGCAGATTTATTAATACTCTGTTCCGCTGGAACCAGAGCATTAGTAGAAGGTGTTTGCAAAGCAAATGGCATTAAAAGTGGAACTGTATATTGGGATGAGAATGGAATAATAAAAAATGAGGTATCTAAATCTTTAGGAGGAAAAATTAATGGTTTATATGAAAAAGGGATTTTGTCTAAAAATAATTCTGACGCCTTGCATGAGCACAAATTTTTAGGAAATAAAGCGGTTCATGAACTTCATAGTCCCTTAAAAGAAGATTTAAGAATAGCTATAGAAATAATTGAAATTATATTGGAAAGCATATATGAGGTCCCAAAAAAGACTAGAAAGTTAAGGGATAAAAGATAACCAAAAATTCAATAAACCGATAACTCATTTAAAAATGAATGCCAAAGATAAAATTTTAAATTTCTTAATGAAAAATAAGGGTAGTACTCCAACACAAAGAGAACTACAAAAAGAAGTATTACCCGAATTAAATGAGGATCAAGTTAAGGAGCTATTATATCAAATTATAGATTATAAAAGCAATTTAATAAAAGTGTATAATGAATATACTTCAGGACTCTTGCCAGTACAATATACCGGATTAATAGATGAGTTTTTATCCAATGGAGGGTTTGCAAAAATAAGGTTTGATTTAAGAGAACAGTCCAAAATTACTGAAGAAAAAGAGACCCTAGAAATTCAAAATTTAGAACTACAAAATGAAAATTTAGAATACCAAAAAACAATTAGAAACAAGGAAGAGCAGATTCGAAGTTTAACAAGAGATAATTTAAGACTTGGTAATTGGGATATTAGGTTTAGATGGTATTTTACTGCTATAAGTTTCTTAATTGGAATTATTGTAAAGCATTTTATTAGTAAATAAGGATCCAAAACTCTATAACCATTAAATAATCAATACAAAAACTAAAAGATATTATTGAAAAAACAAAGCTAGGATAACGATATGGATATTGTACAGGAGGTTAAAAAATTACATAAAGGTATTGTAGTGGAGCTACAAGATGAATTCTTGTTAGTTGAACATCCAAAATATAAGTTTGATATTGAATTTGACTTGGAAGATGGGGATAATCAAGCTCTACTAAAAATTGTAAAAGAAACTTTAGAATGTGAATATGAATTTGGAAAATCATTACTGGATAAAGACTATTTCGAAATAATAGTAAACCTAACCTATGGCAAAAACTTATTTCCAGAAGAAAACATTGATATTCCTCTAGTAGGAGAAATCGAGGATAAATGTGTTTATGAAATCGGAGAGATTTCACAACTATTCGAACAATTTCTAAAAAATACTGTACGATATGATCATTTTGAAGCAGAATACTATTACAGTTTAAAAATACATCATTTAGAATCTGTATTTGAGCTGACAGATAAAGATGATATTAAACAAGCCTATAAAAACGCCTTAAATACAATTACCTTTGATATACATCGCAAATATGATCTTAAACTGAAAATTGTTGATTTCGGTAATGCAGAAGAACATGATATAGATTTTTATGAGGAACCCCAATTAGAAAGAATTGAAGATACTACCGTTACTTTAAATATTTATGACAATGATTTAATATCCTATTACAACAGGGCTTCAGATATGACAGATAGTGAGTTTAAATATCTTGCTTATTTTCAAGTATTAGAATGTATATTCGATGAAGTATACAGGGAAGAAACTATACAAGATGTAAGAGGTATCTTGAAATCAAGTAACTTTTCCAATAGAAGTAATGAGGATATTACCAGTATAATAGAAATCGTAGAGCGCTATAAGCAAGATAAGAATGATAGAAGTAAAACCGGACTTGTCCTGGATAAATATTTCAAAGGAGATTTGAGAAAAGAAGCATATAATTTGGTGAATAAAGATATTTTTGATTTACTAATACGAATGAAGCATATCAAGGATGCTTCGGTTATGAATGATTTGAATAAGCTCGCCACAGTCATTTATGATTTCAGAAATGAATGTACTCATTCAAATAGGTCGTATCCTATTAATAACTCTACAGTCTTATCTAATGCAAATCTTCCAGATTATATATTATTAATTCAAAAGGTTGCTGAACGGATAATTTTAAATTACAAAGTAACTTAAATTATACTGAAAACCTGATTTGAGTTCTTAGAAATCGCTATAAAGGATGAATTTTAGATAAATATTTATGAATGAGTTTAATTATAAAATATCAGAATTAGAAGTTGATTTTTATAAAGATTTTAAGGTTGAAGTGTCTAAAGATGATGAATTGCTGCTCGAAGTTGATAAAATAGATGATTCCTTGTGGCTAGTTCAAACATCATGGGTTGAAGATAATTTAATTCTAATTAGGAAAGAGTTAGCGGACGAATTAGTCAAATTTTTAGAGTATAAGATTAATGAAAGATATAATACTGAGTTACCAGTAATCTTACATCCAAACTTTTTTATGTCAATAGATACATCTAATTCTAATTAAGTAACATTAAATCCTAAGGATAATAAATTAAAAGTTCAATAAAACGATGAACAAGGAATATGTGATTTTTATTAATTGGCATATTTGCCAATTATAATATTTTTCTTTATGTTTGCTTTATAACTCTAAAAGTGGCGACAACACATTAAATTCGGCAAATACATTATGATACAAGCAAGATTTGTAGATGACTACACTATCAAAGTCATTGCATTAGATGGAGAAATATTTACTTGGAAGACTTATTTTCCAACTCCAGTACAGCACCAAAATTATTATGCTGAAAGGTTAGCATATTATTATCAAAAATTTTTCAAAGATAACATCGGATACAATACAGGTATGAGTATTGGATATTGGGTTTGGATAAGAATGAATTATGACGAAGGTCTTGGAATTTATGGTGGTAAAGGAGACCGCGAAGATCAAAGAATTTTCCAACAGGAACAACGGGTAAGAATTGGAGCCAGAATTCGAGAATTAAGAAAAGAAAAGAATATTGAAGCTAGAAAACTTGCTGAGCTAGCTAGTATTGATGCAGCTAACCTTAGTCGAATAGAACAGGGAAGATATTCTGTTGGTCTAGATGTCCTTTCAAAAATTGCACTAGCTCTTGGTGCTAAAATAAAAATGGAACCTGTTGATTCTAAAAAAAAGTAAATTATAGTTAATTTAAATGCATTTGAAAAAGAACTAGATAGCACGGAAATGTTTTCCGTACGGATTAGTAACTTGAAGTTTAATTAAACGATGACTATATGATGGATAAAGTATTTAACATCATTAAATATAACTCTGAGAACGCCCTTTTAGATTTTAAGCGTAACGAGTACCCATTAGGTAAACATGCCAAAAGAAATGAGTTTTTAAAAGATATTTCTGCAATGGTTAATCATCCTTCGAATGAAACGAAATATATAATAATCGGAATTCAAGAGAAGAATGGCTTAGCTTCTGGTTTTTTTGATTTAAAAACTACAACTGATCAAGCAAAATATCAACAATTTGTTGAAGAAAATATTGAACCTAAAATAAATTTTGAATACAAATCTTTTAATTATAGTGGTCATAATCTAGCAGTTTTTATCATTTCAGAAAATGATAGTCGACCTTACCTCTTTAGAAAAAATGTATATCGTGCAACTGATAATTATTTGGAACATAAAATTGGTGATGGATACATTAGAACGGGAACAAGTACACGGAAATTAAATAGAGAAGATTTTGAACTAATTTATCTAAATAGACTTGAAAACAAGGACAGGATTACGGATGTAAAAGTTATTCCAATTTTTAGTGAAAGTATCGATTGGTTAGATGTTTATGATCTGGATTTTTCTATTGAAAATCTATCTAACAAATCAATAGAATTTGATATAGAGTTTAGAGTAATACGTAAAGATGGAGTAGGTGTTTTAAAAACTTGTGACCTCGAGAAAGAGTCAGCTGTAAATGAGCTAGCACAGACTTATCCTCAGTATTTTACACCAACAATAGATCCAACTTTACAACTTATTGAAATAGCGTATCGGAAAAGCTATTACAAAGTATGGAGGCTACAAAGATTGAGACTATCTCAATATGATACTTTAGAAAGAGTCTTTTTAAATGATATATTCGTTTCCTACATAGGCCACTTGCAAGAAGTTCCAATCATGGTAGAATTAATTGTAAGAAGTGATGAATTTAAAAATGGCCCATTCATCCAGAAATACGAATTTACATTACAGAAATAAATTATTGCTTAACCATTAAAGTTTAAATAACCAATAGAAAATGGCCACACAAATTTGTCCGAAATGCCAAGAAGATGGTTTTTCCTGGAGTATAGACGATGAAGATTCATTATTAACCCGATGGGGCTGTCATAAATGCTATTATCAGGCATTCGAAAATGAGTCAGACCAACGTATTAGTTCAGAATGTAAAAAGGAAACTGAATCTAAATTAAAAGATGACAATAAAAATTATTGGTGGTGCTCAAGTTGTGGTAATACAAAAAACAACTAAAGTTTAATAAAAGGATGGACAATAAGTTAGAACATAAAATTGAGAAAGCTCTAGTTTCTTACACTAAGTTTAAGGAAAATTATAATGCCTGTAAATATCTGAATGCACCCAATACTATTCAAGAGGAGAACTATTTAAAGAACAGCAGATACTTTAAATTAATAAAAATAGCTCTTTTCAGAAATTGTATTATTGAACTTTGTAAACTAACCAAAGGTTCAAAAAATAACTATTTTAATATATTCTTTATTGTGAAATCGGTAAAGAAAAATAGTAAACTCTCTTCGAAGTTTAATGCTGAGATTAATTTTATCGAAACTATATTACAAGATATAGAGCCTTTGACAAAACGCATCATAAATCTTAGAAACGACTTTATTGCACATACTAAACTGAACCAACTTGATCCAGATATTACTTTTAAGGAACTTGATGAATATGTTCTAAAAATTGAAGACCTATTACAAAAATTGCTTCTTTTAATCAAAGGTTCTGAAATTAATTTCATACCGATCTTATTTAATAAAGAGAGATTCGATATCATTTCAATATTGGCAGAAAGTAAAGAGAAAAAATAAATTCTATTACAAATAAGATAAGATAAAAAGTTCAATAAAACGATAATTTGCAGTAAAAATCATAAAAATGAAAAAAATCGTAGCACTTTTTTTATTAGCTATTAATTCCATTTTCAGTCAATTGGGGAATAATGTTTTTCTAATGGAAAGCATGCATGCATTTCCAAATATAGAACATGATTCTAACACTTATTATAATGATTTGATGCAAAGAGGTTTTTCTTCCTTGAAAGATTCCTTGAAGTATGGTTTTGTAGATTCAAATGGTAAGATTGTAATTCCATCTCACTATGAATATGCCTCTGATTTTTACAATGGAAAATCAAACATAATTTCAAATAATATTCCAGGGTTAGTGTTTTCAAATTCCAAACGTAAGTTGTATCCCGAATATACAATGACTTTTTGGTATAAAGACGATCTTGGATTGGCTACTAAGGACGATCAGAGTGGATTTATAAATACCAATGGAGATATTGTTGTACCCTTTGAATATGAAGACGCTTTTCCTTTCTACAAAGGATATGCTCCTGTAAAAAAAAATGGAAAATGGAACTATATAAATCTAAATGGCGAGAAAATATTCAATGATAGTTTGATTTTTAGTTATCGACCTATAATAGATAAAAAAGCTATTTTTATGATAGATACTTTAAAGGTCGAAACAGAGAAGAAACTAATTTCAGAAAATGGTAGTCGAACTTTTATTGAATCTGGATATAAGATTGAAAAAATACAACTTAAAGAAGGCTTAATTGATGTTAGTGGAGATGTTTTATTACATCCACTATATGATGAAATTTCTGGGTATTTTCATAATGGTTATATGAGAATTCGAAATAATGGAATGATGGGTATAGTTGACAAAAAAGGCAATCCTGTAATTCCTATTATTTATGAGGATATAAGTGATATCAAAAAGGATCTTTTTCTAGCGAAATCCAAAGACAAATGGGGTATGATTAATATTAAAAACCAAATTATTATACCGTTTGAATACGACAAAATAAGACATTTTAAAGAAGAACTTGCCCAAATCAGTGTAAAAGGCTCTGTAGGCTATATAGATAAGGGAAACCGGATAGTTATTGAACCTAAGTATGATTTCAACCTATTAGGCGATTTCAATGATGGATTAGCTTTAGTAAAAAAAAATAAAAAATATGGGTATATTAATAAAAAAGGAGAAATCATAATTCCTATTGTATATAATAATGGATTACCATTTGATAAAAAATATGCTTTGGTTGACAAGGATGGTATGAATTATACAATTAATAGAAAAGGAGAAAGAAAAGGAATTACAAAACAACATGTTTGGTTAAAATTTGAGGAATTTAGGAGATTTGCCGAAAAAAATTCAAAGTTCAAATAAACGATCAGACAAATTTGAAATAGATGTAACAAACTATTACAGAATTTATCTATTATTAGATAAATCCTATTGTTGGCTGCCTGATGAACAGCAACCGAACCAATTAATAATTATCTTTATACGAATTAAATTTTTTATTACTTTAACATATGTTACTGATTCTTTGAAAGTTAGAACAAGGTCTAACACTAACTGCTCAAGACCTAAATGGAGCATTAAACTTAATTTATTATGAAAAAATTATTTTCAAAATCAATTCTGTTAATTACGATGTTGTTTCTTTACAATTGTAGTAAAGATAGTATTGAAGAACCTAATGTTGATTTTTCACCATTATCAAAGTCGCAAATCCAAAAAATAATAGATGATAATAATGAGGAATTATTAAAGGCAAGGGAAATAGATTTTGATACTGTTCCAAATGATGGAGAAGGCGGAACTTGTCCGATGAGTGCTATTTCAAATGAAGCTAAAGACCCAAACGATAAAAGTTTAATGCACTCTTTAACTTCTAAATTGTATGATATAAGAGATAAGATCTTAAAAGGAAAAGGAACTGGCGAATACTATATTCAAGCATATTATTATTTAGGAAGTAGACTAAAAGATGAACCAGTTACTTTAACAGACGTACAAAAATGTCTTAAAATTATTCCTACTTTCTTTGATGTTTATGATAAATTAATGGACGATTCTTATTCTGGAGTGGTAATTAATGCAACTCAAAGAAACGAATTAATAGAGTATGTAGAATACTACAAATCGAAAAAAATAACCGATAATACCTATCAAGAATTGTTGGATACTGTGATTATTGATTTAAACAAAATTACTAATCGTAATTCTTCACAAATAATGGACTTTTTAAGGTTATAAAAATTAAAAAAACAGGAATGGTGAACACCATTCCTGTTTTTATTTATAATGAGGGTTCAGGTAAAGAGAAAGTTGATTTCAAGCGGTAATGGGCTAAGCATTTAAACCCTTATTACAAAATATTATTTAGGAATTTAGAAAAACAAATAGGGGAAAAACTGATTAATGATGAAATCAAATAAAAGTTCAAAATAACGATTATTTATTTAATCCAAATTCATCCCTAATTCATGATTCGTTAGAAATTTGCAACCTGCACTTATTATTAAGATATTTATGGTCATTAAACTTACGTACACCAATGACAAATATTCTTAAGAATAAATATGATTTTAAGCAACGTCTTGCTACCCCACAAGAGATAGACTCCCTTGCAGAGTTTCTTGCCAAAAAGAATTGGTTAGATAGTGAAAAGCATTTAAAGTCTATAAAAAAAGACATTAAAGAAGCCATGACTTCTGATTTTATTGGCAGGGATAAAAACAATATCCTTGAGCTTATCGGTAGTAAAGTAATGGTGCAAGATTACAAAAAGTATGGAGTTTCTATTTTTATCTATACTTACGTACAGGAATTCCAAGAAAATGTAGTTACCTCATTAACTTTTAGAGTACTGCAAAACAAAAAAGGGATGGAACTTCTGCAAGATGAAGATGTTGTCTTTGATTTAAAAAATCTTCAAACAAAACCATATCATAATAATAAAGAAAAACAAGGAAGGCCGAGTAAACCCAAAAGCGAATCTATCCAAAAAGCCATCGAAATAAAAAAACACCTAGAGAGTAATACCGTTCTAAACATGGATGAGACTTGCAGGGAATTTGGGTTTTCTAAAACTACCTATTATCGCGTAATGAAATGGTTAGCTGTCAGAAAAGTTTGATCTTAATAGAGTGCAAATTTGATTTAATCAAAACGTATTAAACCAGAAAAAGTGTGCAAAAAGTGTGCAAAGTAGGCAAAAACAAAAAAGAGTCACGATTTTATTTTTCGTAACTCTTTGATAATCAAAGTGGAGAAGATGGGACTCGAACCCACGACCTCTTGACTGCCAGTCAAGCACTCTAGCCAGCTGAGCTACATCCCCTTATTTTTAATCAGATCCTCGTAAAACCAGTAACGGAATCCTACTTTCAAAATCTTTCTTTAGAACCGTGTTTTCTTCCCAAAGTTTGGCAAAGAAACCACGTTTACGCCTGAAAACACATAGCAAATCAGGATGGTTTTCATTAAGATGTTCTAACACTCCCTGAAATAAAGTTGCGTTTTCTGAAGATTGATGAGATGTGATCATAGCTCTCAAATCCTTTTGAATCTCTGTATCTTCTGATAGAAAATCTGCCGTTTTTACCTGAAGCAACTTAATTTCTGAACCAAATGTACTCAAAATTTCTTTTACGGGCAGTAAAGCATTTTTCTTTTTTATACTCCCTGATTTGACAGCCATCAAAACTTTTTTAATTGGAGTAAATTTATAATTCTCTGGAACAATCAATACAGGAATTTCAGTTTTTTTTACTAAGCTTCCAGAAGTTTCTCCAAGAAAGAAAGGATCTTTAATACCACCACTTTCAGGCCCAAGAATAAGTAAACTTATAGCATTCTCTAAATTAAATTTTGGTATCGCCTCGAGTAAATCTCCTTCGAGAGGAAGTGCAATTACTTCTACTCCCTTCTTATCTAATTGAGATAATTGTTCTTCGATAGAAGACGCTGTTATTTCTTTCAATGTTTTATTTACAGTAGGAAGGCTACCTGATCTGGGTAACTCCTTAAAAACTTGTGCTGCATACACTGTTCCTCCAAGTTCTTTTGCCAGATCTATAGCATATTGAACTCTCGCCAAAGTAATTGAGTTTTCAGATAATCCTAATGGAACCAGTATATTCTTCATTCCCTTAATTTGATTTGTGATATAACCAGTAAAATTACAATTTTAAACGCACAAGAAAATCGAATTATTTTAAAAATATGAGAAAACTTTTTCCCGAGTTTCACTCAATCATTTATCAGAAAAACATTTTTCAGCTATTTTCTACACTTTAAAGTTGCTACTTTTGATCTTTGATGAAATAGAATAAACTAAAAATTATTATTCTACAAATGAGTAGTGTCATAAGTTTTAAAAATATAAATAGATTAGCAGTGCCTGCAATTATTTCGGGGATTGCAGAACCTATCTTATCAGCAACAGATACAGCAATTGTTGGTAATATTCCCATAATGGGTACAGAGTCTTTGGCGGCCGTAGGGATAGTGGGTTCATTTTTATCAATGCTCATTTGGGTACTTGCACAAACAAGAGCCGTGATTTCTGCAATTATATCACAATACCTTGGTGCAGCAAGACTAGAGGAGATTAAAACCTTACCCGCTCAAGCTATACTTTTTAATATTGGATTAAGTATTACTATTTTAATTGTCACGGTTCCTTTCATAAAGGAAATATTTGTGTTATTAAAGGCAGAAGGCCAGGTGCTGGAATATTGTATTTCGTATTATAGCATTCGGGTTTGGGGTTTTCCACTGTCCCTTTTTGTATTTGCGATTTTTGGAATTTTTAGAGGACTCCAAAATACCTACTGGCCCATGATTATTGCATTGATCGGTGTTCTTGCAAATATTGTGTTGGATTTTGCTTTAGTATACGGAATTGAAGGAGTTATTGCTCCTATGAACCTTGAAGGAGCTGCATGGGCAAGTCTCATTTCGCAAGTTTTAATGGCTATTTTATCTTTGGTCTTTTTACTAAAGAAGACAGAGGTATCTTTACATCTTAAAAATTTATGGCACCCCGAGATGAAACGTTTTTTGATTATGAGCGGTAATCTTTTTATTCGTTCACTGGCACTTAATGTAACTTTATTGCTTGCTGTTCGAGAAGCCACAGTTTTAGGAACAAAATATATAGCAGCGCACAGTATTGCGATCCAGTTATGGTTGTTTTTTGCTTTTTTTATTGATGGTTATGGTGGGGCTGGTAATATTTTGGGCGGAAGATTACTTGGAGCCAAAGATTACAAAACGCTGGTGGCGATGGCCAAGAAAGTGAATATATACGGTATTATAGTTGCATGTCTATTGGCAGGGATTGGCTTATTTTTTTCTAATTCCTTAGGGCTTATTTTTTCTAAAGATCAAGAAGTATTAGATGTTTTTACAGGCTTCTTTTATATTGTGGTATTTATGCTTCCTATTAATGCCCTTGCATTTGTAGGTGACGGTATTTTCAAGGGACTGGGAGAAACCGGATATTTACGAAATGTGTTATTAGGATCAACTTTTTTAGGCTTTATACCAACATTATTAATTGCGCGATATTTTAACTTGCAATTACATGGCGTTTGGATTGCCATTTCTGTTTGGATGTTTATAAGAGGTATAGCTTTGGTCATAAAGTTTAGAAAGAAATATGTTCCTCTATCTTTATGAACTAAGCGCTTTTATAATTATCCAAAGAGTTATCAAATAGGTGGATGTCATCAAAATCTCTAATCGATATTTTCCGAAGTATTTTCTTACCATAGTTCAAATTTACAGGGCATAAGTTAATTTTGAAATTCGTATCCCTACGTATTCTTTAAATTATTGAAAGAACGATTAATCATTTTTAAGAGCCTACTAAAAGAAATATAGTAATTATTTTGGAAGGATAACCTATTTCTTCAATAGTATTATACACAAGATAAATAGAGTATAAAGAATCATCAAAAGCACCCCTATTTTTAGGCTGTTTTTTTCAAAGAATTGTTCTAACATGATTTTAAAGATAAGTCATGTAAATCGTTTGATGAATACATAATTGTGCACACTTATTATTAGTTTTTAACATGAAATAAACATAATTGTGTACAAATGTGTTTAAAAAATGACGTTTTAATTAGATATTTATTATTTTTTATGTTAAAATATCTTCTATAATCACTCTACTAACTCAGAATTTTAGTATCCTTCCAGCAATTCTTTTCTATGAGAACTATTAGATTGTTTGACGAATGCAATTGTTGACTATTTGTCTGTTAATAACTTAGTTCGTATAATTATTTTGAAGTCTCAGGCAGATCATTTTTTGCGAGTGAACTTCCGTTTAATGAAATTAATATTTACTTCAAGTGCTGAAAAGAGTAAGTCTTTCTTCGTTGGTTTTGCCAATGTTGTTACTATATTGCGATGATCAAGAAAAAGAATATTGAAAAAGTACCTTTCATTGATTGGAGTTTTTACTAGAACCAGCTATAAAATTGGGTACCAAAGAGGCTCTCAATACATGCAGAGAATAATTTTAAAATAGTAACACCATATCCGAAGCTGCGTCATATCATAAAGCTTAAATTAAAAAACAAATTGTATGAATATCAAATTTTTCAGTTTAATTACCATAATTGTTGCTGTAGGTTGTAAGAATATAGACAGCGAAATACAAAAGGAAACCTCACAGAATAAAGAAATCGATTCGATCAAAATTGTAATGGATGCAAATGTAACTCCATTCCTAAAAGATTCTTCGGTGACGTCTATTTCTATTGGAATTTATAAAAATGGAAAAGAATCTATAGCTCACTATGGAGAAATGGATCCGGGAAAAGGAAATCTTCCTACTAATGCAACTTTATATGAAATTGCTTCGGTAACAAAAACACTTACCGGTACTGTGGCTGCTCAAGCGGTGTTAGATGGTAAGCTCAATTTGGATGACGATATTCGTAAATACTTAAAAAGAAAATATAAAAATTTAGAGTATAACGGTCATCCCATTTTGATAAAGCACGTCCTTACGCATACCTCGCGTTTGCCCTCAAACAATGAGGGAGTTGATGAATTGTTTAAAAATCGAGATGATAGTTTGTTTATTAAATTCAATGAAATTGAGAAAAAACAAACTAAGGAGAAATTCTATAATTATCTGCAAAAAATAACCTTAGACACGATTCCGGGAACCAAATATAGATACTCTAATGTTGGAGCAAATCTAATGGCACACATTCTAGAAACAGTATACGAAAAATCCTTTATATCTTTATTAAATGAAATCGTCTTAGACAAAGCCGGGATGATAAATACTAAAATGAATCTTAGCGAAGAAGAAAGCAGTGTATTGGTAAATGGATATGACGACCAGGATAATTTGATGCCCCATTTACCTTTAGGAAATACCTTATGGGGTGCCGACGGAGGATTAAAATCAACCATGCCTGATTTAGTAAAATATATCAAATTTCAACTAGAATCCAATGACCCAGCGGTAAACGAATCTCGTAAAAAATTGTATCAAGAAGACCCAACAGAATGGATAGGATATTTTTGGAGAATTGACGAAAATGATGAAGGAATTTATTACCATCATCACGGAGGGTCCTTTGGGATGAATACCTATTTCTTTGTATATCCCGAATATGACTTAGGAATTGCGGCCAGTACTAATTCTGGTGGTGCAAAAGCATCTTCTGTTTTACGAGAAGTAGTTGATGGATTATTAGATGATTTAAAACCATTTGGGAAAAAGTCAATTATGAGAGCCATTTCTGCCAAATGTTATGAAGATATTGATGCAGGTATACAATATTATTATCAATTAAAGGCAGAAAATATAGATACATATAATTTTTCAGATGAGAATGAATTGAATCGACTGGGATATAAATTCCTTCGACAAGGTAAAATAAAGGAAGCTATTAAGATTTTTACGCTATTAGTTAAAGAATTTCCCGAAGCATCAAATCCATATGATAGCTTAGGTGAAGCATATTTTGAAAATAAAAACTTTGAATTATCGCTGATAAACTATAAGAAATCTTTGACGTTAAATCCACAAAATGAGAATGCGTTGATGATGATCAATAAAATTAATGAGCTGCAAGAAGTTAAATGATAGTATAGCAGATCATTATTTGTAAGACTTAAAGAAAGAGACGATAATCTTTCCGTAACTTTGCAAAAAATCACAAAGTAAAGGATGAGTAAGATTCGTATCACCAAACAATTTTCTTTTGAAACAGGGCATGCCTTATATGGTTATGACGGTAAATGTCGTAATGTACATGGACACAGTTATAAACTTAGTGTAACAGTTATAGGAAAACCCATAACCGATACTTCACACGTAAAACTAGGTATGGTGATCGATTTTGGCGACCTTAAAAAGATTGTAAAAGAAGATATAGAAGATGTTTTTGATCATGCAACCGTATTTAATAAAAATACACCTCATGTAGAATTGGCGAAAGAATTAGAAAATAGAGGGCATAATGTGATTTTGGTAGATTATCAACCAACCAGCGAAAATATGGTAATTGATTTTGCAAAGAAGATCAAATCAAGATTGCCAGAAAATATTAAACTACATTCTTTAAAGCTTCAGGAGACCGAAACCTCTTATGCCGAGTGGTATGCGAGTGACAACATATAATGTGGTCTTGAGTAGCTTTTCTTATATTTACATTTCAAATGAACACTATGGACCTTCCTGAAGGGAAAAAAGTATATTTTGCAAGTGACAACCATTTAGGGGCTCCAACTTCAGAACAGAGTTTTCCCAGAGAACAAAAATTTGTAAGATGGTTGGATGAGGTTAAAAAAGATGCCGCAGCTATATTTTTATTAGGCGATCTCTTTGATTTTTGGTTCGAGTATAAAACTGTTGTACCCAAAGGATTCACCAGAACCTTAGGAAAGTTAGCTGAAATCACAGATTCAGGCATTCCTATATATTATTTTGTGGGAAATCATGATCTTTGGATGAATGGATATTTTGAAGAAGAGTTAAATATTCCTGTATATCATAAACCACAAGAATTTGCTTTCAACGGCACTACTTTTTTTATTGGACATGGAGATGGTCTTGGTCCTGGAGATAAAGGTTATAAAAGGATGAAGAAGGTGTTTACCAATCCGTTAGCAAAGTGGTTGTATCGGTGGTTGCATCCTGATCTGGGAGTAAAGTTAGCACAGTATCTTTCGGTTAAGAACAAACTCATTTCTGGTGATGAAGACGTTAAGTTTCTAGGAGAGGATGATGAATGGTTGGTGCAGTACTGCAAAAGAAAACTAAAAGATAAACACTGGGATCATTTTGTGTTTGGCCATAGACATTTGCCCATGGAAATTGAGCTAAATGAGACATCGAGGTATACCAACCTAGGGGACTGGATTACACATTATACGTATGCAGTTTTTGATGGAGATGAATTGAAATTAAAAAGATATGATTCTACCGACTCTAATAGCCGGTAGAAACTGATTTCTAGCTTTGTTTTAAAAGCCATTTGGATCGCAAATTGGATTTGTTGGGCGTAGACATACATCTTGGCAACATATTTTTCCTGGAGCACATGTCGCTCCTGGTATGCTGTCACATCCAAAATTAACTGGAGCACCAAATCCACCTGTTATACGATGTTGCTCTTTCTTTTTTAACGTACGTAATCCGTCGATGTTTAAAATGGTTTTAAGCATGATATTAATATATTATTTTAAAATACCTGAACATTATAGACACTCAGGCTTTGTGTCTTTCTGACATAAATACTTTTATTTTCAGGTTGGTTATTGCTCGATTTATTAGTATAATTAAAGGTACTAAGAATTACAAAAATAGATATCAACTATATCGTTAAATTCTTTATAGTAAAAATATTACCTCTAATGGTTATTGATTTTATTAGTGGCTTTCATAATTTTTGCCTAGGCTTTTATTGGAGTCGGCGAGAAGATATAATTACTTCATTTACATGAATTCCAATAGTTGTGTTTATCTCTAGGTCTAAATTACTTTCGAAGAAAACGATCTTATTATCAAAAATCGCTTCAATTAAATAATGATTCCCATTGAAATAAGAATTTTTCACCCTTGCTTTTATTGAAGAATTACGGTCTACTTTTAGTTCATGAGGATAGACCAAAATAGTTTTTTCTGAAGTAGATGCTGAAATAGAAGAAAGCTTGATTTCGTTAACCTCGCCAAAAAGAGAAGCAATGTAATAGTTTGGCGGATTTTGATAAAGCACTTCTGTTTTTTGCTGGGTTACGATTTCTCCTTGTTTAATTACAATAGTTTCATCTGCAAATGAAAGAATATCTGTTTTGTCATGTGTGGCAGTGATACTGGTTATTTTGTTTCGTTTAAGATATTTAAAAAGGTTACGGCGTAAAGAACTTCTTCTAAAGTTGTCTATATTATGAAACGGTTCGTCTAGCAATAATAATTCTGGCTTTTTTGCAAGTACCTTGGCAAGAGCAACTCTTTGTTTTTGTCCTCCACTTAAATGCTCAACCTTAGTATCAGCAAAATTCATCATTTCGACTATTTCGAGTAATTCCTGTACACGACCTTGTTTTAATTCTGGTTCGAAATTGGAAAGATATTGTCCAATGTTTTCGGCTACGGTTCGATAAGATTGAAGTTCAAAACCCTGCGAGAGGTATTTCATATTTTCTTCTCCCGGCACTAGATTGTGAAAGGGACCCAGTAGTTTTCTATCCTCCCAAAACAACACTCCTTCTTCGATATGTAAAAGTCCATAAATAATTTTAAGCAGAGTGCTTTTACCACAACCACTGGCTCCTATTAAAGCAATGTGTTGCCCTTTTTCAATAGTAAAACTGACGTTTTTTAGAACGGGTTTGGTGTCATAAGCAAAGGAAATATTGTCTACAGTAAGCATTACCCAAATATATAGAACTTTGATGAGGTTTTTGAATAAAAAAGTCCGTCTCTTTTTAAGAAAACGGACTTTTTTATTCAAAACTTTTTATGAAGGATTATTCATCTTCAATATAATCGATTACTTCAAAACCATCTTCTATGGCTCTATAGAGCGCCTCATTCAATTCATAAGTTGTTAATCCGTCCAGATCAAATTCTAATGCATCCTTTGGAATTTCTGGAACAACAGCTCCCACTGGTGGAGTTGTTATCTCATATTCGTCACCCACTTGTTGATAAAACACCCCATCAGCATAATGATAAGCGATTCCTCTTACCATTAATCGAATTGCAGTTCTAGGCAACACACGAATTCTAAAGCCTCTGGGAGGAAAAGCACGAATGTAATTACCTCGCGAAGATATATAGTACAGTCCTCCTACCGGATAGTAAGAAACGTTTCTAAATACTAAGGCTCGCGTTCCAGCCGGCAAACTGGCAAGAGTCCTTCTTCTAACTCTTCTTCGTTTTTTTCGGATTTTCCGCTTTGTCTTTTTTCTTACATAGACTTTCTTTGTTAATGGTCTTCTTACCTGAGCCTCTACTTGATACCCGCTAAACATAAATATCATTAAAAAGATTCCTAGAACGTATTTTACGTTTTTCATAAGTTTGTCTTTAAATTTATTTACTATTACACGTTTAGACTACGGTTTTACTATTTGGTTTAGTTTATTTTCTCAATTTTCCGAAAGAATTTATTATCCCTTTACTTCATCAGTTACTTTTTTAGGCAATATCTCATATCCCATGTTAAAGAGTGTAAAGCCAAAAATATCTGCATATTGCTCAATAGTTTTACTTACTGGTGTACCAGCGCCGTGACCTGCATTAGTTTCTATTCTGATCAAGGTTGGATTATCACCAGATTGTTTCGCTTGTAATGCTGCAGCAAACTTAAACGAATGTGCAGGCACCACTCTGTCATCATGGTCTCCTGTGGTTATCAAGGTTGCAGGATATTGTACTCCTTCTTTTACATTATGTACAGGAGAGTATCCTTTTAGATATTTGAACATTTCTGCACTTTCTTCTGCTGTGCCATAATCATATGCCCAGCCTGCTCCTGCGGTAAAGGTATGATAGCGTAACATATCCAACACACCAACGGCAGGCAAAGCAACCTTTATTAGATCGGGTCTTTGCGTCATTGTCGCTCCAACTAATAATCCCCCATTAGAACCTCCTCTAATCGCTAAGTGATCACTAGACGTATATTTATTTTCTATCAAGTATTCTGCTGCAGCGATAAAATCGTCAAAAACATTTTGTTTCTGCATTTTGGTACCGGCAATATGCCATTTTTTTCCATATTCACCTCCACCTCTTAGGTTGGGGACAGCATAAATTCCTCCTTGTTCCATCCATACGGCATTTGCAATACTAAAAGAAGGCGTTAGACTTATATTAAAACCACCATATCCATACAATATGGTTGGATTTTTTCCATTAAGTTCGATACCTTTCTTGTGTGTTATGATCATAGGTATTTTTGTCCCATCTTTTGAGGTATAAAATACTTGCTTACTTTCATAATTATCTGAATTGAAATCGATTTTGGGTTTTTTATATAACTCTGATGTACCTTCAGCGATATTATATTTATAAATACTACTTGGTGTCTTATAATTGGTAAATGAATAATATAATTCTTTTTCTTCCTTCTTCGTTCCAAAACCATTTGCGCTTCCCACACCTGGTAGTTTTACTTCACCAATTAACTTACCATCATAATCATATTGTAGAACTTTGGATACGGCATCAACCATATATTCAGCAAAGAAGTATCTTCCACCCGTTCCAGGGCTTAGTACATAGTCTGTTTCAGGAATAAAATCTTTCCAATTTTCTGGAGCAGGATTGGCTGCATCTACAGTTACAATCTTTTGATTTGGAGCATTTAAATTAGTCACCAAATATAATTTAGAGCCTACATTTTCTATGATATATGTATCACTATCGGTATGATCTAAAATCGTAATAAGTTTGCTATTGGGTTTGGTAAGATCTTTTATAAATAACTTGTTTCCAGAGGTAGACGTGCTCGCAGAGATGATCAAATATCTATCATCCTCGGTAACGTTTCCACCAATGTATCTATGTTTTTCTTCTGCGGTTCCTCCAAAAACTAAAATATCATCTGTCTGAGGTGTTTCTAACTTGTGATAATAAACTTTATGTTGATCAGTTTTGGCAGAAAGTTCACTTCCTTCAGGCTTATCATAACTGGAGTAATAAAAACCTTCGTTTCCTTTCCAGGACATTCCGGAAAACTTGATATCTACCAGCGTGTCTTCAATAATCTCTTTTGTTTCGGCATTTTTTACGATTACCTTTCTCCAATCGCTACCACCTTCTGAGATAGAATAAGCCACAAGCTTACCATTTTTTGAAAAACTTACATTTCCTAATGATGTGGTCCCATCTTCACTAAAGGTATTGGGATCTAAAAAAATCTCGGGGTCATCACCTACATTTTTAAATCGATAGAGTACGTATTGATTTTGAAGTCCATCATTCTTATAAAAATAAGTATAGTCTCCCTCTTTAAATGGAGGTCCAACTTTTTCGTAATTCCATAAATCGGTCAAACGTTTTTTTAAGTCTTTTCTAAAGGGAATATTATCTAAATATCCAAATGTAGTTTTGTTTTGAGCTGTCACCCATTGCTCTGTTTCCTCACTTCGATCATCTTCTAACCAACGATAGGGATCTTTTACTTCTGTACCAAAATAAGTGTCAATAGTATCTACTTTTTTAGTTTCTAAATAGTTCAATGCGATATTGGTTTTATTAGTTTGTTCTTTAGTTTCATTTTTGCAGGCTATCAGTAAGAACGGTATGCATAACCCAAAGAATGCTTTTTTCATAGTAGAATTCATTAAAATATTTCACAAATCTATTAAAAGATGGAACTCTAAATGCTAAAGAAAGTATAAAAAAGACTGCTCCGTATAATATCCAATGAAGAAAAAAATGGGGTTTTCTTCTGTGTTGCTTTGGGGTTTAGCAACCGGGTTGTAGGATAATTACCTAAGAGCAGTCAGAATTTTCTGTAAGAAACGAAATTTTTTGATTTTAGAAAAGTGTTTTACAATTATCCCAATATTTAAATATCAAGAAAGCAGTTAAACGAAAGACAAAAGGAGCAGGTCCTATCGATGTGGTATCCAAAGTGTAGTGAAATATAACAATACTTATTGTTGTAAGAGCTAATACGGGCTCAGAAAAGGGTTCGCGGTATAATAACCAGCAAAAGTTCAACTAGTACCTCAACTAGCCCTACTTTTTTCATAACGTAGTTTCAGGCTAATTAAGCAAATAGCACTTCAGTATCTGGTTTCAGAAATTTAGTAACGGGCAAAAATCTAATACATTTATTACTCCCAAAGGCTATAATAACAGCATGCTCAATACTATCTTTAGAACTAAAATTAACGTGTTTATTATTTCTAATTTTTTGTGATTAAATGATTTGGCTAGAGTTGAAAATGTTAAAAACCTTACAAAGGTCAAGGAAAACCAAACTTAAAAAAATACCTTTCGCAATAGTAAACATGTTAACTCATACTATTTTAATTATGAAGATCTCTACTTCTTTGCAATTCACTTTTCTAATTTGTACTCTTTCTGTTCTTTCGTTACCAGGGCAAGAATATTTTTTTAAGGACAAGGCTCCTTTTAATTCACAAGTTCCTTCACCCGAAGAGTTTTTGGGATATCCCATAGGTCAACAACATACACGGCACGATCAAATTGTAGCATATCTCGAAAAACTTGCTGAAGTTTCTGAAAGAGCTACGATCACTAGTTATGGTAAGACTCATGAGCATAGAAAACTGGTAATGCTTTCTGTTTCTGATCCAGAAAATCTAAACAATCTGTCGATAATAAAACAGGAACATTTAGCTTTTACGAACCCTTCTCTAACGCCCACAAATTATGATTCAGTACCTATTTTCATTCAATTAGGGTATAACGTCCATGGCAACGAACCATCAAGTTCTGAAGCCGCTATGTTAACGGCATATACACTGGTGGCTTCTGATAGCCAAGAAGTACAGAACTATATCAAAAATGCCATTATATTTATCGATCCCACAATCAATCCTGATGGACGTGATAGACATACACAATGGGCAAATCAATTTAAAGGAAACCCACTAGTGAGTGACAACTTGGATATAGAACATAATGAGGGATGGCCCCGTGGTCGTACCAATCACTATTGGTTTGACCTTAACCGTGACTGGTTGCTGGGTATTAATCCTGAGAGTCGTGGTAAACTAGCTTGGTATCACGAATGGTACCCAAATGTGGTGACTGATTTTCATGAAATGGGAACCAATAGCACCTATTTTTTTGAACCCATGAAACCGATTGGATCGCAGGATCCCATTATGCCAAAAGAAAATTACGAAGATTTAAATAATTTATTTGCTCCTTATTTTTCTAAAGCACTTGATAATATAGGATCATTTTATTTTACCAAAGAGGCTTTTGATGGGACCTATCCCGGGTATGGATCATCGTATCCCGATTTGCAGGGGGCTTTGGCGTTATTGTTTGAACAGGCTAGCTCGCGGGGTCATTTACAAGATACCGAGTATGGCACTATATCTTTTCCCTTCACCATACGTAATCAATATGTATCCAGTATTGCCACCATAAAAGCTGCGGTTGAAAATAAAAGAACCCTTCGCAAATACCAGCAGGATTTTTTTAAATCTGCAGTTAATACAACAGCCAAAAAGGATTATACAGCTTACGAATTTGGTGACAAGTACGATCATAACCGAAACAAAGCTTTTATTGATAAGTTATTACTTCATAAAATTAAAGTTTATAAAAAAGGAGATCGATTTGTGGTACCAGTAAAACAACCTCAAAAACGAATGGTAAAAACATTTTTTGAAACTTATAATAAGTATCGCGACAGTGTATTTTATGACGCTTCGGCTTGGAGTGTTGCTAATTTTTATAACATGAAATACAAGGGTATAAGGTCATCTAATCTAGGAGAAGAAATTACATCAACTGATGAATTGGTTAATGTGTCTAAAGTTTTAAAATCTGACTATGCTTATATCCTAGATTGGGACGACTATAATGCTCCGGCAGCTTTGTATTTTATGCAATCAAAAGGGTTGAAGGTTGCTTCTGCATTCAAACCCTTCAGTATAAACACACCAACAGGAAATAAGAGCTTTAATTACGGTAGCATAATGATTCCCGTTAGTAGACAGAAAAATACTAATGATGAAGTTTATGCAATTGTAAAAGAGGCACAAGATACTTATGATGTCCCTATTTATGCTAGTAATACGGGATTTAGTATCTCTGGTATTGATTTGGGGAGCAGAAATTTTCAGAAATTAGACATTCCTAAAGCATTAATGTTGGTAGGCGATGGCGTAAGCTCTTATGAAGCAGGAGAGATTTGGCATTTGTTAGATACAAGAGTTCGTATGCCTATTATCAAATTGAAGATAAGTGATTTCGATGATATCTCTTTAAATGATTATAATACCTTGGTAATGGTCTCCGGAAGATATAGTGTATTAGATTCTTTACGTCAGAAAAAAATAAAAAATTGGATTTCACAGGGAAATACGCTGGTCACACTATCCAGGGCTTCAAAATGGGCCATTGAAAAGAAGATTGTGAAAGAAAAACTTACTGAAAAAGAAAAAGACACTACCAAGAATAAAAAAGTGGAGAGACTGCGATATGTAGATGCAGGAGAAAATATAGGTCGAGAACGTTTAGGAGGAGCTATTTTTGAAGTTGATCTTGATATCACACATCCATTAGGCTTTGGGTATCGTGATACATCTGTCCCCGTATATAAGAATAACGAAGTATTTATTGCGCCAAGTGAGAACCCGTATGCTACTGTGGCTAAATATACTAAAAATGCTCATATCGACGGATATGTATCTACCGATAACTATGATAACTATTTAAAACCTTCAGCTTCCATAATTGTAAGTAAACTGGGTGGTGGGCGCGTGATTATGTTTGCCGACAATCCTAATTTTAGAGGGTCGTGGTATGGAACAAATAGACTATTTTTAAATGCACTTTTTTTAGGGAATCATATTAATGTGCCTAATGTAGAGAAGGAATAATGCTTAGATAAATAAAAACAAATCTAAATGAGCGTAGTCGAAATATATTGAGATACAACATCTATTACTTCTCGACTACGCTAAATTTTACAATAAAAGTCTTTTAAAGTTTCTTAGTCTGGCCTATGAGGTTATTTTCAAATAGATATTCTCCTATTTGCACAGCATTAGTTGCAGCGCCTTTACGAAGGTTATCTGCAACAATCCACATATTAAGCGCATTTTCTCTAGAATAATCTCTACGAATTCTGCCTACAAAAACATCATTCTTCCCTTCAGCATATATTGGCATTGGATATGTATTGGTATCTGGATTGTCTTGTACTGTAATTCCAGGTGTTTCATTTAAAAGAGTTCTTACATCACCCTCATTAAATTCGTTTTCAAATTCAAGATTCACACTTTCGCTATGACCACCAACAACAGGTATTCTAATTGCAGTTGCTGTAACTGCAATCGTGCGATCATCAAGAATTTTTTGAGTCTCATTTACCAATTTCATCTCTTCTTTTGTATATCCATTTTCTTGGAAAACATCACAATGTGGTATGGCATTACGATGAATCGGATAAGGATAAGCCATTTCCCCTTTATCACCGGCATATTCATTTTCTAATTGTTGTACGGCTTTTATCCCGGTACCGGTTATAGATTGGTAGGTAGAAACAACTACACGTTTGATTTTATATTTATCGTGCAAAGGGCTCAAAGCTAATACCATCTGTATGGTAGAACAATTGGGATTTGCAATGATTTTGTCTTCTTTGGTGAGTGCCTTGGCGTTTATTTCGGGAACCACCAGTTTTTTGGTTGGATCCATTCTCCATGCGGACGAATTATCAATAACTGTTATATCGGCTTTAGCAAATTTTGGTGCCCATTCTTGAGAGGTGCTTCCTCCAGCAGAAAATAAAGCAACATCTGGTTTCATTTCTATGGCTGTAGCAAGTCCAACTATGGTATATTCATTTCCTTTATAGGAGATCTTCTTACCCACAGATCTTTCAGAGGCTACAGGGATTAATTCTGTAACCGGAAAATTTCTTTCCTCTAATACTTTTAACATTACGGTTCCTACCAACCCGGTAGCACCTACAACAGCTACTTTCATAAATAATCTATAATAGTTTTCGTTTCCGCGGAGCAGAAATCTTAATGCTTATATTTTGATCATATTTTGTGTATACAAAATTCGTATAAACTCTTTAAATTCCAGCAAATGTGAGGAATATTTCCAATATAGCAAGCATTTGTACAAAAAATGTAAATATTCGTATGAATTGTTAAATATATAACCGATTATAAAAAAGACCACCCTAATTTGAGGGTGGTTTAGTTAGAATATGTAGTATAGCGGTAGCTATAGATAATTCACTTTTAAGATTGTTGTTTTTTAAGCAAATCTCTTATTTCAGTAAGTAATTCTGTTTCTGAAGGTCCTGCCGGAGTTGCTGGAGCTTCTTCCTTTTTCTTTTTGGTTTTTTCATATCCTTTTAAGAAAATGAAAATTACAAACCCAACAATTACAAAATCAATAATAGCTTGAATGAAATTACCATAAGTCAAGATTGCGGCATTAGCCTCTTTGGCTGCTGCTATTGTATCAGGATTGCTACCATCAAGAGGTATAAAAAGATTACTAACGTGTTGACCTTGCAAAATAAGTCCTACTAGTGGCATAATTACATCTGCAACCAATGAGCCCACAATTTTATTAAATGCCCCTCCAATAATAACTGCCGTAGCGAGAGCAACAATATCTCCCTTCATTAAGAAGGATTTAAAATCTTTAAAAAATCCCATAATATTTTAATTTAGATGATTAGTATCAGTCAAATTTAACAAAAATTTAGAGACTTCAGTAGAAACCAGACCCTCAGATATGCAATGTTTTTCGATAAAAGTCAATTTTCATCGATGATTGTTCGTTTTACTCTAGGAGATATTGCCGTAAGTAATTCATACGAAATCGTCCCTGAATATTCTGCTATTTTAGCTGCATTTGAATTTGCATCAAAAATAATGACCTCATCTCCTTCTTTACAATCAATACGGGTAATATCGACCATAATCATATCCATACAAACATTGCCGAGTATGTAGGCGCGTTTATTATTTATGGTTACAAATCCTTTTTTATTACCATATTGTCTACTAATACCGTCTGCATGACCAATAGGGATAGTGGCCGTTTTGGTAAAATCGGTTGCTTTAAAAGCTCTATTATACCCTAATGATTCACCTGGCTCTAGTCTATGGATTTGTGAAATCACTGATTTTAAAGATGCGACAGGTTTTAGTTCATGATCATATTTTGCTTCATTGCCATAACCATAAAGTCCAATACCGGTACGGACCATATTAAAATGTGCTTCTGGATAGTTAAGAATGCCAGAAGTATTTGATTGGTGTACAATTGGGTTATATCCCAATTTGGACCTCATTTCTTCAGTAATTTTTTTAAAGGAATTAATTTGCCCTATAGTGAAGTCTCTTTCATCATGATCTTCGCTAGCCGCTAGGTGAGAAAGTAAAGAAACGATTCTTACAGCATCTGTGTTATTAACTTGCTCCATAACAAGATCTACATCATTTTCTAAGAAACCTATTCGATTTAATCCTGTATTGAATTTAATATGAATAGGGTAGTCTTTTTCATTAAGCAAAGAGCTGATCTTAATAAATTGTTTAAGTGTTCTAGAACTATATAAACTTGGTTCTAACTGATAATCAATTAATTTTGGAAAATTTACTGGTTGTGGATGTAGTACCAAAATTGGGGTTTTCACCCCTGATTGGCGTAGTACTATGCCTTCAGAAACGTATGCTACGGCAAAATAATCTGCTCCAATTTTTTCAAGATGCTTAGCAATTGCGACTGCATCACTTCCATAGCCAGAAGCTTTTACTACCGCTAATATCTTTACATGATCAGCCACCTTACTTTTAAGATATTTGAAATTATGAGTGAGATGAGCCAGATTAATCTCTAATATGGTTTCTTTTATACTACTCATCAGATTTTTTGGATATTTCTTCAGGATCTTTTACCTCCATTTTGTTCACCTTTTCTCTAAGCATTGCTTTATAATAAGCGGCCCTGCTTAAAGGCTCATACTCTTCAGTTTCACCTAACAAAACAAGATCATCTTTTCTTGATTTCCGATAACTAAACTGCGCCAGATTACCTGTTCTGGTGCAAACCGCATGTACTTTGGTCACGTACTCTGCAGTTGCCATGAGAGCAGGCATGGGTCCAAATGGATTTCCTTTAAAATCCATATCTAATCCAGCTACAATTACACGAATACCTTTGTTGGCAAGATCATTACAAACAGCTATAATTTCGTCATCAAAAAATTGTGCTTCGTCTATTCCCACAACATCACATGTGTCTGCAAGTATTCTAATATTTGCTGCTGCAGGAACAGGAGTAGAGCGAATTTCGTTGGCATCATGAGAAACCACCATCTCATCATCATAACGTATATCAATAGCGGGTTTAAATATTTCAACTTTTTGCTTCGCAAATTGAGCGCGCTTTAATCTGCGAATCAATTCTTCGGTTTTTCCTGAAAACATAGAACCACAGATTACCTCTATCCACCCAAATTGCTCTTTATGATTTACCGTATTTTCGAGAAACATTTTGTATTTTTCAGAATCAATTAAAAGAAACCCCTTTCTCCTTTTGCTAAAGATGGGGTAAATTTATTAAAAAACAAAAAGCAGTATTATAAACCAATAAGAAAGTTATGAAGAAGAAATTGGAAGCGGAACTTATAAGTATTGCTCATAGAATTTTACAACTAAAAGATAGAGCTACGCTGTCCCAGCTTCAGGAAGAGGCCAGACAGCTTTATGAAAAGTTAACGATACTTAATTTTTCTGAATCACATTTTGCCGGACCGCAGCCTACCATTGGACAGGTAAGGGCAGCTTTGGATAAGGATGAGTCGGATGAATTAAAGGAAGTGCGCGAAAAAATTAAAGCTATTATCGAACCTAAACAAGACGATTTAATAGTAGAAGAACCAGAGGAAGAGAAATCTTCAGAGCAACTGTTTGAACCTGAAGAAAAAACAGAAGAAATTCCAAATTCAGAAAACAAACCCGAACTGGTTATAGAAGAGATAAATGCCCGGGTAAGTGAAGATCTTTTTGTGCCAGCTTCGGCAATAGTACAAGAAGGTACTTCATTTTCAGAATCTGTACAAGAGAAAAGAGAAATAGATAAAACGTTAGAGCACCAGATTAAATCTGATTCTGATGTGGTGAATCAGGATGAAAAACCTAAGTCTATAAATGATCAGCTGCGAAAAGATATTCATATAGGATTAAATGATCGATTAGCGTTTATAAAATATCTTTTTGAAGGAAGCGCACCTGATTATAATAGGGTCCTTTCTCAGTTAGGCACCATGAGAAGCAAAAACGAAGCACAAGACTTTATCGCAACCATGGTAAAACCAGACTATAATAACTGGGAAAGTAAAGAAGAATACGAAGAGCGATTTATGGATGTGGTGCTTAGTAAGTTTGAACATTAAATACTACATTTGACTAACATGAAAATCATTTATTGGATCGCTACCGGATTGTTATCTGCATTAATGTTGTTTTCTGCGGCAATGTATTTTTTCAATCACGAAGAAATTTCACAAACATTCACCTCGTTTAATTATCCCAGTTATGTTATTTACCCGTTAGCTATTTTAAAGCTATCAGGAATAATTGTCATTCTATTAAATACATGGAAAACATTAAAAGAATGGGCGTATGCAGGTTTTTTCTTTAATTTTATACTGGCATTTTTTGCGCATCAGCAAGCAGGCGATGGAGAATTGGGAGGAGCACTGGTAGCATTGATTTTGTTACTCACGTCTTATTTTTTAGGAAAAAAAGTAAGGCCCTAGCGCTTCTCAAATAAGATTCAAAAAGTTATCTTTGAAGCTATCTAAAAAGTCTTAATACATGTCATTCTGAATTCAATTTCAAAACCTCATTTCTATATATTGCAAAGTTTTATGAGGCCCTGAATCGATACATTGACAAGCTCAGTGTAAAAGTTTGGGATGATTAGAATTAACTTTTTAGACAGTTTCTTTTTATTTCAGCATATGTCTAAATTATACCTTGTACCCACACCTATTGGCAATCTTGAAGATATGACCTTTAGAGCTGTAAGAGTTCTGAAGGAAGTAGATTTAATTTTAGCGGAGGATACTCGCACCAGTGGTAAATTAATGAAGCATTTTGAAATCTCCACTCCTATGCAAAGTCATCACATGCATAACGAGCATAAAACAGTCGATCGTATTGTCGAGAGATTGCAAAGTGGAGAGACTATTGCTCTTATCAGTGATGCAGGCACACCAGCAATAAGTGATCCTGGTTTTTTACTTACCCGTGCCTGTGTGAAGCACGATATTGAGGTTGATTGCCTACCTGGAGCTACTGCTTTTGTACCTGCATTGGTAAATAGCGGTTTGCCAAATGATAAATTTGTTTTTGAAGGGTTCTTACCGGTAAAGAAAGGAAGACAAACCCGATTGAAATTATTAGCAGAAGAAACCAGAACCATGATATTTTATGAATCACCCCATAAATTAGTAAAGACTCTCGAGAATTTTATAGCATATTTTGGAGAAGATCGAGAGGTTTCAGTTTCTCGCGAATTAAGTAAACTTCATGAAGAGACCATCAGAGGCAATGCTAAAGAAGTTTTAGAGCATTTCAAAAACAAACCACCAAAAGGGGAGATTGTAATCATTCTTGAAGGGAAGAAGAAGTAATGCAACAATTACTTTCAGATATCAATAGATGTGAAGTGTGTAAGAAATACTTGCCCTTGGGTCCAAGGCCTGTGGTTTCTGGTCATCCTAAGGCTAAAATTGTGATTATAGGGCAGGCACCAGGCACCAGGGTTCATGCATCCGGGATCCCATGGGATGATGCTAGTGGAAAACAACTTCGAAAATGGCTTGATATCACTAATGAACTATTTTATGATAAAACAAAAATAGCAATCGTTCCTATGGGATTTTGTTACCCCGGAAAGGGAAAAAGTGGAGATCTGCCGCCAAGACCAGAATGTGCACCGCTATGGCATCAACAATTATTTAATCACATGCCTGCTCTCGAATTGATAATTCTTATTGGTCAGTATGCTCAGAAATATTATTTAAAAGAGGATGCTAAAAAGACATTAACAGCAACAGTTAAAACATATTACGAATATTTCCCTAACTTTTTTCCATTACCACATCCATCTCCCAGAAATCGTTTTTGGCTTACCAAAAATCCCTGGTTTGATCATGATATAGTGCCTGTGCTTCGAGAGAAAATAAAAGAAATTTTAAGCGTATGAGAGACTTACTTCTTGACATAAGAGCATGTAATTATTGCGAAAAATATCTTCCTCTAGGTCCAAAACCGATTGTAAGTGCACATCCTGAGACCAAAATTGCACTAGTTAGTCAGGCTCCTGGTAGCATTGCTCATCTATCGGGAATCCCGTGGGACGATCCGGGCGGTAGAGAGTTAAAAAGATGGCTTGATGTTTCGGATGACATTTTTTATAACCCTAAAAATTTTGCAATTGTTCCCATAGGATTTTGTTATCCCGGGAAGGGAAAAAGTGGTGATTTACCACCAAGACCAGAATGTGCGCCACTATGGCATCAACCATTATTTGATCATATGCTTGCACTCGAATTGGTTATCCTTATTGGCCAGTATGCTCAGAAATATTACTTAGGAAAACAGGTTAAAAACTCTTTAACCACAACAGTTAAAGCATATGACGAGTATTTACCAAAGTTTTTCCCGCTACCACACCCTTCACCAAGAAATCGTTTTTGGCGAACTAAAAATTTATGGTTTGATCATGAGGTATTGCCTATTCTTCAACAAAAGGTGAAAGAAGTTTTGGTTTAGGGTATTATTTCCCCAGAACTTTAATAATAAATCGGTTGTAATCTTGTTATTGAAACCATAAGAAATATAAAAACTTGAAAAAAAACCCCCTTCTTGCAATTATAGGAATTAGTTTGCTCGTCTTTTTGGTATGGCAATTACCCTATTTTGCCTTAATACAATATCCATTATTGCTCCTCGGAACCTGGTTTCATGAAATGGGACATGGACTTACTGCGTTACTCTTGGGAGGAAAATTTTATTATTTGGAAATTTATGATAATGGTGGTGGAGTTGCCTATTCTAATGTGTCTTTTAGCTATCTAGAGTACAATATTGCAAGAGCAATCACTTCTGCAGGCGGTTTATTAGGCCCTGCAATCTCGGGGGCTGTGTTGATTGCTTCGGCGAGAAATCGAATTACTTCTAAAATCGCACTTTGGCTATTATTGGTGATTATGGTGCTATCCTTATGTCTGTGGATTTATGAATTATTAGCTTTGGTTATTCTAAGTGTCTTTGCGGCCATTTTATTTTTTATTGCTATTCTAAGAGTTCGAAAATTGGAAGTTTTTGCCCTACTATTTCTAGGAACTCAATGTGTATTAAGCACCTATTTACAAACATCGTATCTGTTTACCAAACAATTTGAGCGAGATGGTAGAGTTCAATACTCAGACACACAAATGATCGCTGCGCATCTACCTGGTGAGTATTGGATGTGGGCTTTGTTGATTCTTATGGTTAGCATGTTCTTATTATATAGAAGTTATCGGTATTATTTAAAGAAATAAAAAAATTGTTAACTCACGGGGTAGTATTATCTCCATTCTCTGTAGCATTAGTTTCATCTTGATCAAGATGAGAAGGGAAGGAGTTTTCGATGATCATTTTTTTTCTGTTTTTAATTTTTCTGTAACGTTTTTCTCGAAACCTGCGGTGAAAAGGTAAGACAAAGGGTATTAACAAATAAACGAAACCGGCAGTATCAGAATGTTTGCCACCAAAAATTAGTACTATACTAATAGATAAGCTAATGATTGCTAATAAAATTCCATAAAGTTGAATGTAAGTTTTGGTTAGATAGCACTCCTTTTTATTCATTTTTAATTCTTTTCTCTTCTTGAATGCATTTACATGAAGTAACATGAAAATTAGATAAATCAAAAATAAACCAAGACCAAACCGTATCATAATATCAGACCATTGATCTGTACTGAGATTGGATTGCGAAAGCTTTTTAATCGCCAATTGAAGACCCTGGGAACTGTCGCCTAAAGAAGTTTTTATAGAAGCATATATAGCAGTGCCTAGATAAGAAAAGAGATACTTGAGCGGATATATGTAAAACAACAAAACGAAAAGAAACAAGAAATTCAAAACCTTCGTCGTACTATCTTGCAAACCATAGTATTTGAAAAAGTTTCTGTGTGCATTCCAAATACTTAGCAAAAGTAGTATACAAAATAAAAACCCTACAAAACTATACATTGATGCCTGTAATTCTACATAGGATTTGGGTACTTCGGAAGAAATCACCAACAACGTAATTGAGAAACCGAAGATTGTATCTGTTAAGTTTTCAAGTCTGGTGGTTTTCATCCCCCGAAATCTAAATCCATCAGAGGAGATCTGTTTTTTCGTACTACTTTTTTTAATTGACATATTAACCCTTCATTTCAGTTTTGAATTTATTTTAAAGATTAATTTTACGTATGTTTCCCTTTTTCCCAACCATGTTTCCCAAGATATTTTTCACCAGATTCGATAGCACCTTCCTCAACGGTTGTTCCCATAGAATCATTCCATCGATTAAGATATCCAAATAAGGAAATAACTCCTAACATTTCTACAATCTCACCTTCGTTCCAATATGTATACAATTCCTCTTTAATTTTGTTATCTACCACATTCGGAACCATAGAGGCGGCCAAAGAAAAATCGAGCGCAGCACGCTCTGCATTGCTAAATGCGGGATGCGTTTTATATTCCCAAATATTATCTAATTGCTCTTGCTCTGCACCGTATCGCTCTGCAGCTCGAATAGCATGTGCCTGGCAATATCTACACCCGGTAGCATTACTGCTTACCCAGGCAATCATACGCTTCAATGCTGAGGTAACACGGCCTTCGTTTGCCATAACAGCTTTGTTTAGGTTGATAAATGCCTTAGAAATAGCAGGTCTTCTTTGCATAGTGAGTACCGAATTAGGACAAAAACCTAAGGTTTCATTAAAAAATTCTGCCAATTCTTTGGTTTCCAGATCATGATCGGCAGAAAGAGGTGTTACTAAAGGCATGTGTATATGTGTTTTTGAGTTAAGATAATTTTCTTGGCAAAGCAAAATACAAAACTAATGTCAAAACGAGAGTGGTCAAGATGTTTTTTGTACTTTGGATTTTTTAAAATTTGAATATACCAAACGAATGAGATGGACACTAAAACCTAAACCTGATGCAGCAACCGTAGATAGTTTGGCCAAGACCTTGAATGTTGATACTATCATCGCATCGCTTTTGGTACAAAGGGGAATAGAAACTTATGAACAAGCCAAAAAATTCTTTAGACCTTCATTGGAAGATTTGCACGACCCTTTTTTGATGAAAGATATGGATAAGGCGGTCCTAAGGATTGAGAATGCCATCACCAATCATGAAAATATTATGGTGTATGGTGATTATGATGTAGACGGGACTACTTCGGTTGCGCTCATGTCGTCTTATCTTAAAACAATGTCCTCTCAGGTAGCCACCTACATTCCGGATCGATATGATGAAGGATATGGAGTATCCTATAAAGGAATCGATTATGCTCATGATAACGATATCTCTTTGATAATTGCTTTGGATTGTGGTATTAAAGCGCTAGAAAAAATTGCTTATGCCAAATCAAAAGGTATTGATTTTATCATTTGTGATCACCATCGTCCCGGAGATGAAATTCCAGATGCGGTAGCAGTTTTAGATCCTAAGCGTAACGATTGCAAGTATCCTTACAAAGAGCTATGTGGGTGTGGTGTGGGATTTAAATTGGTTCAGGCTTTAGCATCAAAAAAAGGTCAATCTATAGATGATTTGATGCTTTATTTGGATCTGGTGGCCACTGCAATTGGTGCTGATATAGTACCCATTACCGGAGAAAATCGAGTTTTGGCATATTATGGTTTATTGGTGATCAATGAAAACCCAAGGACTGGTTTTAAAGCCATGTTATTGCAAGTAAAGAAAGAAATATTAACTATAACCGATGTGGTGTTTATTATCGCTCCCAGAATTAATGCAGCCGGAAGAATGAAGCATGGCTTACATGCCGTTACACTACTTACTGAAGAGAATCCTGAAACGGCAATGCAATATGCTTCAGAAATAGAAATGTACAATAATGATCGAAAAGATGCCGATAAAAGCATTACTGATCAAGCGCTCACGCAAATACTTCATAACAAAGAAGAAGATCGATTTACAACCGTTGTATACGAAGAAAACTGGCATAAGGGAGTTATTGGTATTGTAGCTTCCAGACTTACAGAAACTTATTATCGTCCTACACTGGTTTTTACCAAAAGCGGGGAGAAGTTAGCTGCTTCTGCCCGATCGGTTAAGGGTTTTGATGTATATAATGCTCTGGATGCTTGTTCTGATCATATCGAACAGTTTGGAGGACATAAATATGCTGCAGGGTTAACATTATTTGAAGAAGAGTTCGAATCTTTTAAGCAAAAATTTGAAGAAGTCGTTTCTTCAACCATTGATAAAACCCTACTTGTTCCAGAAATTTCTATCGATACAACCATAGAATTGGATCAGATAACACCGCGATTTTATCGTATTTTAAAACAGTTTGCCCCCTATGGACCCGGGAATATGACCCCGGTTTTTATGACTGAAGATCTTAAAGATACAGGGCACAGTAAATGCGTAGGAGCAGATGAAAAACATCTAAAATGTAAAGTACAGAAAAACGACGTTGCAATTGGTGCTATTGGTTTTAATCTGGGGGTTAAACGTGATTTGATTTGTGAAAAGCAAACATTTAAGGCCGCGTACACCATCGATGAGAATGAATGGAATGGAACAGTTTCTCTACAATTGAAATTGAAGGACATCAATTAACTGATGCTTTGTTATTTTGAGCGCCTTGACTTTGCTTGCCACAAGCCAAACCAAAAGATAAATTAACTTATTTTTATTTAGATTGATTATAAATAATTAGTATTTTTGAATCAAATATTGATTCATGATGAACCCTATAGATAAAATTTACAGTAACCAGGTGGGTATTTCATTTTTTTGGAAGAAAGAAACACATTTAACGATACCCAGAGTTCAATTGGTATTTAGAGATATTGGTTTTCTACTTACTTTAAACGAATTAAAAGATTTTGCATCCTCCTGTTGCACAACGAAACAAACACAATGTTGCGAAGAATGTCTGGATCCTCAAAACTGCAGGTCATTACTATTGCGTACCCCTTCAGAGAAAATCGATCTTGCTGTAAATAAAGAGGAGCTAGATCAAATTCACGAATTAATTAACGGTACTATTTTCAGAGTTGAATTAAAAAATTGGGTTAAAAGTGTGAGCCTTAATTAAGAAAATCAATCATCTTATATACTAATTCTTCAGCTTTTGTTTCCTGAATGAAATGTTTTTCATCTAAAAAATGAATATCTTCCGATTTTACATTTAGAGCATCAGTGGCCCTGGTTTCTTGTGGGGGCCATTGCAACATAGTATCATGTATTCCCCACAGTATTGAAACAGGAATAGTTATATTCTCAAAAACATCAGAATAATCTGGCAATTCATTACATGTTTGGCTAAAGAAGTAATACATCGCCTGTGTTTTGCCTTCTAATAAGGGTGTTTTATACCCTTCTACATCCAATGTATTTAGGGTGTTCTCTTTTAGACCTTGTTCAAACAAATTTTTCAGTAATGTGTTTGTTGTCAATCCATTTCTATAAGCCCACATGGCTGTTTTTGCCATTCCTCCAGGTTTCATTCTTACTGGTGGATAAAACCCTTCTTCATAAATAATCGTATTGAAAACAATTAGTTTTTCAATTTTGTTGGGCGCCTGTCTCATGAGCTCCCAGGTCCATAAACCACCGGCATCGTGCATAGCTTGTGACCAGGTTTCGATACCTAATGATTGCATAAGTTCTAAGAGACGTTTTGCATGATTTTTGGCATTATAGATCTCAAAACCTCCGGGAGAATCACTGGATCCATAGCCTAACATATCGGGCACGATTACACGATAGCCATTAGCGGCCAAAGGATCGATCATTTTGCGATACAACCAACCCGAAGTTGGTACCCCATGTAAAAGTACAATTACGGGACCTTCTCCTTTATCTATATATTTAATTAATCCGTCATCTGTAGGATATAATCTCTGATTGGTCCTGAAATCTTCATAGGTAATTTGATTTTTCCGAATTTTGGTATTTTGATAAGGTTTGCATGAAAAGAGAAGTAGTCCCACCAGGGCTAGCATAAGAAAATTCCGCATTGTTAAAAATGATTTATGATACGGCAATTTACTTAAAATCATTTTTTTTATGATATAGAGTTTGAAAATTTTACTACTAGAATGATTATTTAAAAAATTATGGAAAGCTAAAACGTTTTAATTATAGTAAACTTTTCTCCATTAAAATTAAAATGATCCCCTACCGTTTTACCTAGTAGTAATCTTCCTAAGGGAGAGTTAACTGCAATGGCAAAATATGATTGATTATCTATGGTTATTTTGCCCACTGAAATACTTATAAAATAGTAGCCATTTGAAGTTTCTACCAAACTGCCCAAATGAACACGATCTGATAAAAGTGAAACATTGATTTTGTGCAAAACTTCCTGCAATTTTTGGACTTCGGCGAGTTGTGCTCCGGTTTTTTCACGTTCTAACTGTAACATAGCGCGTCCGGTTTCATGCTTATCCCCGGCAGTACTTTTGGTTTCTGAAATTAAAGATTCTTGTATATCTGTGATGATAGCCTGAATACGCTGTAAGCGTTGATCTGTATACTGCTTACATTTGTCTAACAGTTTTTGTTTAATATCCTGGATATTCATTTTTTTGTTCTTCGTCAAATACTAAAGTACCATAATTACGCATTTGGATAAAGATCCATTCTTTTCTTTTTTGGGTATACTCTGATGCCGGATTGGCTAAATATTTTCTTGGATTGGGTAAGATAGCGGCTATTGCCGCAGCTTCTTCAGTAGTTAGATCTGAGGCAGTTTTGTTGTACCAAAACTTTGCTGCAGCCTCTGCACCGTAAATTCCATTACCCATTTCGATGCTGTTAAGATAGATTTCGAGGATCCGTTCTTTACTCCATAATTTTTCGATTAAGAACGTAAAATAGGTTTCAAATCCTTTACGCACCCAACTGCGCTGAGGCCATAAAAATACATTTTTTGCTGTTTGTTGAGTGATGGTGCTGGCTCCTCGCAAACGTTTTCCAGCCCTGTGTTCTTCTATTGCCTTTTCAATTGCTTCTTTATCAAATCCTTGATGCTCTGTAAAACGTTGATCTTCGCTACAGATGACGGCTAATTGTAGATTCATGGATATCTTAGACAAAGGAATCCATTTATGTTGTATTGTATGTTTTGGGTTTGATTGTAATTTACGAATTCCCATTAGTGGTGTAGCAGGAACATCTATCCATTTGTAACTTAATACCCAGAGTGGGCTAAGTAACATAAAAGCAATAAAGCTTTTTAATAAGAAACGAAGAATCCTTTTCATCTGTTTATTTTCATTGTTTTTTGATGGTAAGATGGAATCGCCTATAATCAATTACTCACGATCAGCTATTTTTTTTGGAGTTCGTGAATCTTCGATTTCGGCTGGTATCAACTTAATTGTTATGGCTTATTTTAGACCTTCATATAGATTAAGATCTATAAAAGATCTGCCAATTCTGTGCCAACAATGCTTCCTATGGCAACTCCCATTCCGCCAAGGCGCACACCGCAAAACACATTGTTTGAGCGTTGTTCGATCATCGACTTTTTCTGATTGCCTACGCCCATAATTCCGCTCCAGCGATGTTCAATTTCGAAATCGATATCTGGTAAAATGATTTCGCTTAGCATCTGTTCGAGTTTTTGTTGTACTAATTGGGTTTGACCTAATTTGGTGGTTTCTTCAGTTTTAAAATCCAGGTTTCGACCTCCTCCAAAAAGAATTCTATCATCTATGTTTCTAAAATAATAATATCCTTTATCCAGATGAAAGGTTCCTTTGATAGCCAAACTATCAACAGGTTTGGTGATCAATACTTGTGCACGAGCTGGTTTTACTTGCTTAATTCCTAATTGAGACGCAAAACCATTCGTCGCTATTAATACTTTATTAGTAGAAAACGTAAAATGTTCGGTTTTTATTTCTACAGAAGTGTTAAGATCATTAAGTCCTGTAACCTTACAGTTATTTAAAATATTGATATTGGCAGATTGTACTTTCTTCAATAATGCATCCATCATTTTACCAGTATCAATCTGACCTTCGAATTGGTTTACAATATATTGAGACTGAATATTTTTGAAATTGAAAATGTTATCCTGCGTAGTAAATACGGAACTACCAAAAATGGATTTTAACAGTAAGTTGATTTTATCTTTTTGCGAAAGGCATGTCGAGAATAATGACTCATCATTCTTGGTAAAAATTTCATATCCATTGTATTGTTTATAGTCAATGGCTTTATCCCCTAAATTTTGTCGCAATAATTGAAGCCCATCATATCTTTTCTTAATGAGTTGTAAAACCTCTTCTTCGGTATGCGATTGCAGGTCATCGATAATTTCAGATAAGCTCCCAAAGCACGCAAATCCAGCATTTTTTGTACTCGCACCATTAGGTAGTATTCCGCGTTCAAGAATCAGTATTTTAGCTCCAGGAAATTTAGTGCGTAACCGAAGTGCGCAAGAAAGTCCTACGATTCCGCTACCAATAATAGTAAAATCAATATTAGATAACCAGTTTTTGTATTCCCAATAACTTAAATTCATTTGCGTATACTACTAAAACGAAGATAGAATGATTTCATAAAAAAAGCCTCATTATTGAGGCTTAATTTTATTTAATCTTCGGGTTCTTCCATTTCAAAATCTTCCATAAACTTGGTAGTATAGTTTCCAGAGACGTAATCCGGATGATCCATTAATTGTCTATGGAATGGAACCGTAGTTTTGATTCCTTCGACTACAAATTCATCTAGTGCTCTTTTCATTTTGTTGATAGCTTCTTCACGTGTTTGTGCTGTAGTGATCAACTTCGCAATCATAGAATCGTAGTTTGGCGGAATGATATATCCACTATATACGTGGGTATCTACACGTACTCCATGCCCCCCAGGAATGTGCAAATTGGTAATTTTACCTGGTGAAGGTCTAAAATCTTTATATGGATCTTCTGCATTGATCCTACATTCTATAGAGTGTAATTGCGGGAAATAATTCTTTCCTGAGATTGGTACTCCTGCAGCCACTAATATTTGTTCTCTGATCAAATCATAGTCTACTACCTGTTCTGTGATAGGGTGCTCTACCTGAATACGTGTATTCATTTCCATAAAGTAGAAGTTACGATGTTTGTCTACCAAAAACTCTACGGTACCGGCACCTTCGTATTTAATATATTCTGCAGCCTTAACCGCAGCTTCTCCCATTTTTTCACGCAATTCGTCGGTCATGAATGGTGAGGGAGTTTCTTCGGTGAGTTTTTGATGTCTTCTTTGTACAGAACAATCTCTTTCTGATAAGTGGCATGCTCTTCCGTTACTGTCACCAACCACTTGAATTTCGATATGACGAGGCTCTTCGATGAGTTTTTCCATGTACATACCGTCATTACCAAATGCAGCGGCCGCTTCTTGTCTGGCACTATCCCAGGCCTTTCTAAGATTCTCTTTTTTCCACACAGCACGCATACCTTTTCCGCCACCTCCAGCTGTTGCTTTAAGCATTACAGGATATCCCATATCATCTGCAAGTTTTTCTGTTTCTTCATAAGAATCCAGAATCCCTTCACTTCCAGGAATAGTAGGTACTCCTGCAGCTTTCATAGTAGCCTTTGCTGTGGCTTTATCTCCCATTTTCTCGATCATCTCGGCACTGGCACCGATAAATTTGATCTTATGCTCTTCACAGATTTTGGAAAATTTAGCATTTTCTGATAAGAAACCATATCCAGGGTGTATAGCGTCTGCATTGGTAATCTCTGCTGCAGCAATTATATTTGCCATTTTCAAGTAGGATTCACTACTTGGTGCAGGACCAATACAAACGGCCTCATCAGCAAAACGAACATGAAGGCTTTCGGCATCGACAGTAGAATATACTGCGACAGTCTTGATACCCATTTCTTTGCAGGTTCTGATTACACGCATGGCAATCTCACCTCTATTTGCAATTAGAATTTTTTTAAACATAACTTTCGAAATTTAAAAATCTCAAATTCCAGTGCCAAATTCCAACGGGTTGGATTTTTGGATTTGTTTATTGGAATTTTATAATAGGGTTATGATGGGTCTACTAAGAAAAGTGGCTGATCAAACTCTACAGGAGAGGCATCATCAACTAATACTTTTACGATTTTCCCTGAAACTTCACTTTCAATTTCGTTGAAAAGCTTCATTGCTTCAATGATACAAAGTACATCTCCTTCTTTTACAGTATCTCCAACTTCAACAAACATAGGTTTGTCTGGTGACGGTTTTCTGTACAATGTTCCTATGATAGGTGATTTAATAGTTATGTATTTCGAATTGTCTTCTTCTGAAGAAGGTTCTTCTGTAGCTGCCGGAGCTACTGGTGTGGGAACCGCCGGTTGTACTGCTGCAACAGGTTGAGGAGCACTGCCAACAGGAATTTGTTGAACTATTGTGGCTTCTCTACTTTCATCTGATGCGGTTTTGATGGTGATTTTAATGTCATCCATCTCTAACTTTACTTCGCTGGCTCCTGATTTGGCAACGAACTTAATTAAATTCTGAATTTCTTTTAAATCCATAATGTTGGGTATTGTGTGTTTAGTTGTTTAGGAATTATAGGCCCATTTAAGATAAATGGAACCCCAAGTAAAACCTCCACCGAATGAGGCAAATACTATGTTATCCCCTTTTTTGAGTTGTTTTTCGTAATCGTGCAATAATAAGGGTAAAGTAGCCGAAGTCGTATTACCGTATCTTTGGATATTCATAAGAACTTTATTGTCGTCTAACCCCATTCTATTTGCAGTAGCATCAATAATCCGTTTATTGGCCTGATGTGCAATAAGCCAATTAACGTCTTGTCCTGTCATATTATTGCGTTCTAAAATCTTTGTGCTGGCATCTGCCATATTAGAAACAGCATATTTGAAAACTGTCTTTCCATCTTGTTGCACAAAGTGTTGTCTTTTTGCAACAGTTTCTTCAGAAGGAGGTAACAAAGAGCCTCCAGCTTCAATCTTCAAGAATTCCCTTCCGATACCATCAGTGCGCAAATATTCATCTTGTAAACCAAGACCTTCTTCGTTGGGCTCAAAAAGTACAGCACCACCACCATCACCAAAAATAATGCATGTGGTACGATCGGTATAATCTATAATAGAAGACATTTTATCGGCTCCTATAAGTAATATTTTTTTATATCTTCCTGATTCAATATAGCTTGCAGCGGTAGACATTCCATATAAAAAGCTAGAACAAGCTGCTTGCAAGTCATATGAAAAAGCATTAACTGCTCCTATCTGAGATGCTGCATATGCAGATGTTGCTGCAACTGGAAGATCTGGCGTAGCGGTAGCAAAAATCACCATATCGATCTCTTTGGGATCGAGATTTTTTTTAGCAATTAGATCTTCAGCGGCTTTTATGCCTAAGAAAGAACTCCCTTTGTCTTTATCTTTGAGTATTCTACGTTCTTTGATACCCGTACGAGTGGTAATCCATTCGTCGTTTGTGTCAACCATTGTTGCTAATATGTCATTAGTTAACACATAGTCTGGCACATATGCGCCTACAGCTGTGATAGCGGCTGTGATTTTACTCATATCTTAGTTTTAATTCACGAACTATAGCACAAATAATGCCTAAAAAGTCGTCGAAATTACTAAATAATACACAAATATGGCGCAAAATAATCGGATTTTGACACATATTCAACTAAAAACAAAAAAACTCTCACATTTTGTGAGAGCTCTATTTGAAATTTTAACAGTTAGCCTATGCTACTTCTTCTTCAGTATTATCAATTACTATTTGACCACGGTAGTATAATTTACCTTCGTGCCAATGAGCTCTGTGATATAAATGTGCTTCTCCTGTTGTAGGATCTGTAGCAATTTGTGGTACAGAAGCTTTATAATGAGTTCTTCTTTTATCTCTTCTGGTTTTCGATATTTTTCTCTTAGGATGTGCCATTGCTTAGCTATTATTTATCGTTTAATAAGTTTTTTAATTTATCCCAACGAGGATCTGTTTCCTCATTATTATTCTCTATTGTTTTTTCTTTTGGACTTAGTTCGTCTAACTTTTCGAGTATATCAGAATCTAATGTTCCGTCTTCCACACCAGGATGAACTCTTTTGTGCGGCAGTGCCAAAACAATTAGCTCATATATATATTGTTGAATGTTAACTTCATATTCTCCATGGGGAAGTATAAGAAGTTCTTCATTTTCATCATTATATTCGTCTCCAAACTTAACTACCAAAAGAAATTCATTTTCGATAGGTAAGTCAAAAGGTTCATTGGTGAGATCACAATTCACATTTACAGTACCAGTTATATTAAACTGAAGTTCTAACATAGTTGTTTTCTTGTCAAACTCCAGATCAACTTTTACCGCAGCTGCATTAAATTCGTCATACTCAAAATGCTCAAAGAACGTATTGTCAATTTCGTACTCAAACTGGTGTAATCCTTGCTTCAGTCCAACAAAAGGAATAGTGTACTCTTTCAGTTGTATCATTTCATCATCAGTTTCAAAGTGCCTACCTATTTGGTAATAGGCGGGTGCAAAGATAATAAAAAATCGTTATGAAAGCCTTTTTGTAAACAAAATTATATCAGTCTTTTAGTCTTTTAGTATTTGAGTGCGTTAGCAAGTGAATTTGTAGGTAAATAGGGTTTAACATAAGTTTTCTCAGGCTTAAAAAGAATATGCTTTTTACTCAACGACTCACCACTAAAATACTTACTTACTTCTGCTGCGGTTTACGAGGTTGTTTTTTTAATGGGTTTTTGGTGATCTCGGTGTATTGATTTCGGTTTTTATAAATTTTTAAGGCAGCAAAAACGGCTTCTTCAAATGAACTGTGATCTGCTTTGTTTTTTCCGGCAATTTCGAAAGCAGTGCCATGATCGGGTGAGGTGCGTACTTTATTTAATCCGGCGGTATAGTTTACTCCTTTTCCAAACGAAAGCGTTTTGAAAGGAATCAGTCCTTGATCATGATAGGAGGCAACAACTGCATCAAAAGTTTTGTAACTATTAGATCCAAAAAAACTATCGGCAGCATAAGGTCCATATACTAACTTTCCTGATTCTTGAATTTTTTGAATAGTTGGTTTCAGGATTTCTTCATCTTCTTTACCAATGACACCGTTATCACCACTATGCGGATTAATACCCAAAACCGCAATTTTAGGTTTGGATATTGCAAAATCCTGTTGTAGAGCGGTATGTATTGTATTTATTTTCTGCTCTATAAGCTCGGGAGTAATCGTATCTGCAATATCTTTTACCGCAACATGATCGGTTAGTAATCCTACTTTTAGGTCATCTGTGATCATAAACATAAGACTGTTTCCTTCGAGTTCCTGATCCAGATAATCAGTATGTCCCGGAAATTTAAATTCTTCAGATTGGATACTGAGTTTATTTATAGGAGCAGTCACCAGCACATCAATTTCATTATTTTTAAGAGATTGGGTAGCAGCTTTTAAAGATTTTATGGCATACTCTCCAATTTTTTCATCTACTTGACCAAAATTAATATCTACAGATTCTTTCCAGACATTCAACACATTTATTTTACCATCCAGGATCTGAGAAGTTTTATCTATACCATGAAGGTTAGCATTGATTTCATACTGTTTTTTGAGAAAGGAAAGAATTTTTACCGAAGCAAAAATAACCGGAGTGCAAAAATCTAGCATTCTCGGATCTTCAAAAGTTTTGAGAACAACTTCGCTGCCTATACCATTTAAATCCCCGATAGAGATTCCTAATCTTATTTTTTCTTCTTTCTTCATTACTAAACTACTTTATCAGTATTTTTGAAGTTTAAAATCAAACTTCAACCTTCAAGAGAACAAATTTAACTAAATAATTTGCATTTATGTTTACAGGAATCATCGAAGAATTAGGAACGATAACATCTTTAAAAACAGATAAAGAAAATTTGCACATTACCGTACAAGCGAATTTTACTTCAGCATTAAAAATTGATCAAAGTGTGGCTCATAACGGTGTTTGTCTTACTGTAGTTTCTTTGGATGATGATACCTATACCGTTACTGCGATTAAAGAAACATTAGATAAAACAAATTTGAATACTCTTAAAGAGGGAGATGTCGTTAACCTGGAACGGGGGATGAAACTTGGCGATCGACTAGATGGACATATTGTACAGGGTCACGTGGATCAAATTGCTACGTGTACTAAGATTTCTGAAGCTGATGGCAGTTGGTATTTTACATTCAATTATGACCCCGGTTTAAGTAATATCACTATCGAAAAAGGATCTATTACTGTGAATGGAGTGAGTCTTACAGTAGTAAACTCTAAGAAAAATGAATTTAGCGTAGCAATTATTCCTTTTACGTATGAACATACAAACTTTAATACCTTTGCAGTTGGAACTGTGGTAAACCTAGAGTTTGATGTGATAGGTAAATATGTAAAAAGAATCACAGAATTAGGATAAAAAAAGAAGTAGAATGGCGGTTACACCAATTCTACTTCGTTAAATTTAAAAAGTGAAACTTTGTTTCTTCCTATTTTTAAGAGTACTCCTCCTAAATCACTCAAAGTAGAGCAGGACTGGAAATCTAATACTTTGCCAAAATACTGGCTTTTTGCATCAATTACTTTATACTGCATAATACATGATTTGATTTGACTTGTTTTCCCGTTTTTATCATTCTAGTGGTTCCTTCCCCAAAAAACATACCAGAATGTATCAAATTCTTAAAGTAAAAGTAATAGGTCATCTTTTTTTTTGAAAATAAACTTATTAGGTTTTATTAACAATAATTACATAACTCTGAGTTTAAAAACCTATAAAACAAATACTTATATAATAATCTTGTATTCATTAACGAAGAAAACGAACAAATAGTATTTGGAATAATTCCAAATTTTGTATCTTTGACATGGAATAATTCCAATTTCACAGGAATGATTTTTCACTATAGATTTTAAGATTTTTTCACCTTTTATTAAGTTATTTTTTTAAAGTCGTGGCATGCGTTTTGTAAAATGAGATATGAACCAAATCGTATTACTATGATTACAGAAATACCTAATGCAAATGATTCTTATGTTATGAGTGGTATTAATTATGAAATACAAAACAGAAAGCTACAGTTATATAAACACACCTTTGATTACAATTTTTGTAAACGAAAGTATAATGAGTATGCCCTTATGGAGACAGATGAGTTTCGTAAATGCTTGAAAGATCCAGAAAAACTAGGAGAGATCGGTCATTTATGTTGTTTCATTTTATGGGTAAAAAACAAAGAACAACATGAATATCGAGATACCATGGGCGACTATGGATTGATACATTTACTGTTTCATTGTTTAGAGCATAAACATCATGCAGAAATTCATGCAGAATATATCCATATGTTATTTAAAGATGATATTAGGTTGGTGTAGATCAAAACCATGTTTATAACTTCGAAAATATAGTTTTGGATGAAGCTGCGGATTAAATCTTTAGTTAAGCTAAATTGTGCTTAATTAAAAATTTAAAAAAGGCCAATTACTTGGTGAAAGTATTAATTTTTAGAAATTTGCTCTGCCATAAGTAAGGCGTTATAAAGATTAACCACTTTACCTGATTTTGAGAGCTTAGAGAAAGGAACTCTAGGACCCTCGGCATTTCCTGGATATCTCACATTAATATGATAAGTATTTCCGGAGTTTAAAATGATATCTTTTACTTGTGGTGCAGTTAGTTTAGGATATCGAGATCGTATTACCGCAGCAATTCCAGATACTATGGGCGCTGCAAGTGACGTTCCATCTTCCGTTACGTAAGAATTATTAACTGCAGTAGTATATAAATTGGCACCAGGTGCAAAAACATCGACATTTCTTTTACCATAATTAGAAAAATAAGCAGGTAATCTATGATCTAAAAGCCAATTCAGAGCGCCTACATTAATAAAGTTTTGGGAAAATTCTTGATTATTACTATAATCCACAGGGTAATAATCGTATTTGTCAATATTTTTACTATCATTACCAGCCGAATGTACGAATAAAACATCATTTTTGGCAGCATATCGTATAGCATCTATAACCATTTCTTGATTGGGAGAGAAAAATTTACCAAAGCTCATATTAATCACTTTGGCACCGTTGTCCACGGCATATCGTATCGCCAGAGCCACATCCTTGTCATATTCATCGCCTTCAGGTATAGCTCTTACAGTCATTAATTTTACATTATCTGCAATACCATCGATACCAATATTATTATTTCTAGTTGCTCCTATCATTCCTGCGACAGCAGTTCCATGAGTGTCTATTGATTTATCTTCAATAACAATGTTATTGCCATAATTGGTATCATCAAGATCATGAAGATTATCTTTTGAAATTTTCCTATCGTCATAAGCATAATTCAATTTATAATCCTTTATGATATGAACATATTTCTCATAATTGTCAACCGATTCTTGGGTCAAACCATAAGTCAAATATTCATGAAGTTTTTTTACGGCATCACTTAAGTCAGGACTTTTTAAGGTATCAATGCTTTTAAGTTTTTCAAGATTATACTTTTGATCAGGAAAATAATCTTTAAGCTTTACTCTAATATTTTTTAATGAGGCATTTTGTTCGGCGATGTATTCAAGATCTTCATCCAATAAACTTTTTTCTTTTTTATAAAAATTTATAGCTTCAAGAATTAAAGAATCTTTTTCTTGTTTTGATATAACAAGCCCTTTCTTATTCAAATATCCCTTATTGTATAGTATTCTTATAAATTCCCGCCTTGCATAATAAGAACTTTTTCCTTTTGCGTTTCCTAAAAAGTTCCAACCATGTATGTCATCGATGTATCCATTCTGATCATCATCTATATTGTTATCAGGGGTTTCTTTTTCATTAACCCATATTTGATCTTTTAAGTCTTCATGATCAATATCAATACCTCCATCAATTACTGCAACAATAACAGGGACTCCAGTTTTTTTCGATAAAATTTCTTCATACGCTTTTTCTGAGCTTATTCCTTGAATGGTGTCTAAAAAAATATCTTTATGTTGCCATGATTTCAATAAGGTATCATTTGGTTGTTTTTGACAGAGATTCAACAAAATAATCTCTTTAGAAAAATTGTTCATACCCTGTCCAAAACAGGAAACTGAAATTAATAACAACATAAAGGATATTCTATTCATCTTATCTTTTTTTAGATCTTAGCACAGGTTAGAATTACAAACCTTTAAAGCTTTAGATTCAGGTCTTATATCATGATTTCCGCCACGAATAAAGTTTAATTCGCTAGAATTAAGTTTAGAGATCTTTACTTTTACAAATGGAATCGTTTTTGTTTTCTTCATCTTTTCAATGATTTATGATTTTTTTCGAAAGTAAAACTATTTTGGATAAACTGCCCTAGAATATACTGTGATATATTATAAATTCATGAATTTATAGCTCTTTAAAACATTTAAATTATTGATTTTTAATTAAATATTTCTTTTTCATTTTCCAGAGCTATTTTCCAACTCTTTTATGAAATAAGAAGGTTTTATTCCTGTTTTTTTGTAAAAAGCTTGAGAAAAAGAAATAGGATTACTAAAACCTACTGTTTCTGAAATAGCTTTTATTGTATACTTTCTGAATTTATGATTTGTTTTTAATCTTTCTATTGTATATAGAATTCTTAAGTCATTAATGTAATCTGTAAATTTCTTTTGTTGATATTGGTTTATATAAACAGACAAATATTTGGAGTTAGTATCGATGCTTTTTGCTAGTGAACTAATAGAGACATTTTGATTTAAATACCTTTTATTAGATTCAAATTTTTCAAGACCCGATTCTATTGCGCTAATAATATCTTCGGATAAATAGTTTGTCAATACTTGTTTTTCTTTAATGCCCTTGGGATTATTTATGGCAATGCTCTTCTGACTAATTAGTTCTTCAAATTTTCTCTTATAACCTTGACGTTTACGATAGTTGAGTAGTAGCAATGTCGATACAATTATTAGTCCTATAAATAACGAAATGATACTGCCGGATTTAAAAGTGTTTGATTGATGAAGATCTGATATTAATTTTTCTTTTTCCAGGACCAAATTTTTGGTATCAAAATCTTTGATTATTCTTTCGTTTAAATATTTGTGGTTGGTATTCAAAATACTATCCACTTTAATGAGTTTATTTAAAAAAATTAATTGGTTTTCTTTATCCTCATTTGTTCTATAGAAATCTATAAGTATTTTGTAGGTTTCTCGTATTTCGGGAGTTATACCCTTATAATCTTTAAATAATGAATCCACTTTCTTGAATTGAATAATGGCTTCCGATTTTTTATTCTTCTCAAGATAGGATTTACCCAAGTAAGATCTTGTGAAGATCATATTGGATTTGTCATTAAGTTTAATTAATGTAGGGATAGCTTTTTTCAAACTATCAATTGCACTCGTATAATTTTTTTTGAAAAACAAATTTACCCCTTCATTCATTACAAAATAATGATACATGTCTTTGTCGTTATTCGCTAAGGCAATTTTGATTCCTTCTTTATTAATTACTGTTGCTGTATCAAGTATATTTAACTTCATGTAAGTATCTGAAAGAGAAATCATTGGTATTAGTCTGTGATAATATTCCTTCGGGTATTCTGAATCCTCGGATAAAACATAATTATAAAATTCTTTAAAAATTTCTAGTGCTTCTTCGTACTTGCCGATTCTGCTTTTTAATGATCCTATATTAAACTTAGTATTATATGCTAGAAAAGGATTATTCTTTTTGGCTAAATTAAACGCAACAAAATAATTATTGAGTGCTTCTTTATAATTTGCATGGTCAAAATAAAAATCTCCTTTATTATAATAAAATACAGCGGGATATTCCTCTGTTGAACGATTTTTTGAATACTCTAGCCCCTTATCTAAAAGAGATAGGGCTACTGAATCCTTAGAAATGACATACAGAAGATAATAACCCTTTGCTACCTCCAAACTATCATTTGCATTGACTCCCTTTTTTATATACGTTTTTGCATATAGTCTTTCGTGAGAATCTAAGGAATCCTGATAGAATTTGTTTTTCAGTTCTTCAAAAGATATTTCCTTTAAAGAATCCGGAATTTTGAAATTGTTTATTTCTTCAATTGTCAAAAAACTACTCTCACTATTTGTTTGAGCAAAAGAGGAAATAAAAATAAAAAGAAATATTACCTGTAAAAATCTTACCATAAAATGCTAATAGGTTTCAAGCAAAATTATTAAAGTTATTCTGAAACAAAACTCTAGTTAACGAAAAGAATTTTAAATAACAACTTATGGATTAATATTTTATTATAAAAATTTATGTTTAAAATTCATGAATTTATACTGTAATTTCATGAATCTAAATATACTCCATTTGCATCCAACCCATCTCACCCTATACATTTGATTCAACAAAAAAATCAAAATGGCATATTCTGGGTATGATAAAAAAAGCAAGTTTATAGTGGATACCATCCTGGCAATGCATTTTAAACTAGATCAGTTTATGTATGATTTGGTTCATTGTAGTCATTATGAGATTATCATTTATTTATGGATTCAAAACCTTTATCACAAAGGCAAGTCTTGCGAGGAAGCTGTGCAATTGATTTATAGGGCGAGAAATCTTTTTTTGCTCGGCAAGAAACCAAAATCATGTGCTTCTTTTTATCCAAAGGCTTCTTGAAAACTGTCAATAAGCGTGGAACAAAAAAGTAAGGGAATAATTAATATTCAAAATTAGATAAAACAATAAACAGGTTCTTAATACTGATAATGGATTTATATGACTTAACCCAGAGTTGTAAAAAATTACCCTATCAACTATATGCCAAAATTCATGAAGTGTAAGAACTAAAAAGTAAGGGAAAAACTAACCATCAAAAAAATCAGCAAAATGAATATTATCGCTAAACAAATAGAACTTATAAAACGAGTGGATCAGCTAATTCGTTTACAGGCAACAGGTAATCCAACAGAGTTATCCAGTCGTTTAGGAGTGTCAAAAACAAAATTATATCGGGTTATACATTTGATGAGAGACTTTAACGCCCCGATTATATACGATGATACTTTACAAAGTTTTGTATATGCAGAAGAGGTTGGATTTCGATTTGGTTTTTACAATAGGGAGACTTTGAGAGTGTAGAAAGTTGAGTGGTTGAGTATTGTATTCCCTCTTCAAATAGGTAATAAAAAGAGTAAGGTTTTGGAGAGGGTACAATATCAAACCAAAGAAAAATGAATAAAAAAATGTAGAGTTTCAGAAAATGAAACTGGCAGTCATTAATATTGTAAAAAATGAAATTAGCTAGATTACATACTTTTTTAAAATACATCACTCTTTTAGGGGTGATGCCAGTTGTATTTGCACAGTTCCTGTAGTTAATACACAGACCGTACCTCAAACCTATAGTATGCAGGTTGTTACTCCAGGTTTTAATCAAGTCAGAGCTTCTCAAGGTTTTCCTGCATCACAATCGTACAGTACTCAGCAACATCAAAATCAACAACTTATAGATGAGGTAGAACAGCATCAAAGGTTGCAAAAACAAAAGCAAAAAAGAGTTCAAACATAGATTAACGAAGCAGTAAGCCACTTTTCTGCACCCTACAATATTCCATCCTATTCTAACGAAAAAGGTGCGGATAGATACCGGAAGGCATTTACAACCTTAAAAGGAATTGAGAATATGACTTTTTCAGTAAAAGAAGCCGTTTTTACCGTCGAGAATGCATTTTATGAGCAAGAAACGGATTACACCGAGTTTGACAAAGTGATTCAACAAACCGGAGATTTTATCAAAGAAAAAATGCGAGAGTTTGGTTATGATACCAACAGTAATGTTGCCAAAAACCTGATGTTGTTTCAATTTTTTTCGGATACCCTAAAAACAAAAAGTGGATTAACCCATTTACCTTTGGCCTATGATTTTGAAGATATCTGGGGAAAGAAAGATTGGTCTAACATGTTTGTGACAAAACTATTAGAATCCGGTAAAGGGCAATGTCATTCGTTACCCTTGTTATACTTAATGCTTGCCGAAGAGATTGATGCCACCGCACATCTATCCCGATCACCTAACCATACCTATATCAAGTTTCCAGACGACAATGGGATGAAATGGCACAATGTAGAATTGACCAGCCAGATATTGACCACCAATGCCTTGATCCTGCAAAACGGATATATCAAAGCTGAAGCGATACAAAACAAATTGTATTTGCACCCGCTGTCGCAACAAGAACTATTGTCGCAAATGTATACAGACCTTGCCATGGGCTACCAAAAAAAGTTTGGACATGATCGGTTTACCAAAGATGCACTACAAAAAGCTTTAGCGTTTGATGCTAATAATATTACGGCATTGCTTACTCAAGCCAATTATCATACTGAAATGGTTGCGCATGTTTTTGGGCAATTAGGAATCACTCAAGAAAACATACAACAAGAATTACCTAAGCATCATAAAGCGTTGGCCCTATTTCAAAAAATGGTACATCAGCATATAACCATTGATGCCTTAGGTTATAAAAAAATGCCAGATGCCATGTATCAGAAGTGGTTGGCAGCCATGCAAAAGCAAAAAGATAATCAACAACAAAAAGCCATGAAAGAGCAACTACATAAACTTACCAAACCGCTACCAAAACTATGAGAAAGATTATAGGGATACTCCTATTGGTAGGGATTATTGCAACTGCGCAGGATAGAGAAGCACTTTATAAAGAGGCTTTAGTATCACTTAACGAAATGCTTGCAGACACAACTAAAATCGACTTTAAAAAAGCGGTAATGTTGGTTGAGAATGCTTATTTACATGGTACCCTAGATACCCTTGCCTTTACTGATGAAATAGATCGGTTAACAAAGTTTACCGAGTCAATTTATAAGAATCGCTCTTTACTATATAAAGAACAGGATAGCCTTTTGGTAAAAAAACAGGCGGTTCTGTTTTCGGTATTAAAAGATACGATCCCTTATTACAATGAAACAGGTAAGTATCAACATATCCCTTTTACCTATGATTTTGAAGATATCTGGGGGCGAAAGAATTGGGAAAATATGTTTGTATCCAAACTGCTACAAACCCGAAAAGGGAATTGTCACTCTTTACCCTACTTATATAAAATACTGGCGCAAGAATTAGGCACTAATGCATATTTAGCCTTAGCACCTAACCATGTATATATCAAGAACCAAAATAGAAAAGACGGTTGGTATAATACCGAACTTACTAGCGGACAGTTTCCGAACGATGCCTGGCTAATGGCTTCGGGGTACATCCATCTGGATGCGGTGGTCAATAAATTGTATATGGAAGCACTGAGCGACAAACAAAGTATTGCCATGTGTTTGGTAGATCTGGCCGAAGGGTACAACCGGGCTTTTCCCGCCAATGATGGTACTTTTCCACTATTGGCATGTGAAATGGCTTTAAAAGCCTATCCACATTATATCAATGGCAGAATCCTGAGAGCCGAAACCCTTAAAAAAATTCTTGAACAAAAAATACAGCAAGAAGGTGGTGAATTCAATACAAGAATAAGAGAAAATGATATTTACAAAGATGCCTTTTTGGCCATGCAACATGAGTATGCCACAATTCACCATGAGGGATATCGAAGGATGCCAGAAAAAATGTATCTAAAATGGCTTGATACCTTACAGGCTGAACAAGAAAAATATATAAACAAAGAAATAACCAATAGGAATAAATCAAATTAAAATGAAAGAATTAGGGCTTTTAGTATTAGTGTTATGGTTTGGTATCACCCATGCACAAAATCCTTTTGAGGAATACAACTATAATCCACGTATCTCAACCTTATCAGGTGGAGAATTTATTGAAGATTTTGATAACGATAGTATTGTACACATTGGTTCTGTGATGCTAAATGTAAAAAATAATACGATTACCAGTTTTATAGAAGAATCTATTACCTTTACAGAGGCAGGAGCAGAACCTACGGTGATGAGTCGATGGTTTCAGCCGGATCCGTTAAGTGATCAATTTGTAGATTGGTCACCTTATAATTTTGTTTATGACAACCCCTTAATGTACGTTGACCCGGATGGTAGGGCGGCAATAGATATAAGAGTTTGGGGAGAAAACGAAAGTGGAGAAGAAGTTTTAATTGCAAACTTAATATCCAAAGAAGTAGATAAAGATGTACAAACAGATATTGTTGTTCCTGATGTAGTAGGTGACATAATAAAAGGTCATGATCCGATTACGAATAAAACACATGAAACCGAAAGTGGAGCAATAATTGAAACAAATATAGATCCTATTATTGGGAATTTGTTAAATAAAATGCCGAATGAGGGAGCAACTCCTATTATTTCTTTCGGACTAGAAGCAATTTTTGGAAAAGGTAATACATCTTCAATTGATGTTGCTTTATTTGCAGAAAACGGAAATCTTGATGCAGTAGGTGTTTTTGGGACCAGTGGAAGTTCTTATGGTTTGGCACTAGGAGGAGGAGTATATACTGGATATTTAGAGTCTAACACTGGACAATCTTTAATGATTCAAGACATAATGGGAGAATCTACGATATATTCTATAGGAATACCTAATATCCCTTTTGGGGGCGGAATGTCAATTGAAAGTTCTAGTTATACAGGCAACTTATTGAATATTTCTGGTGTAGGAGGAGGTATAAGTAGGACTAATGCGGTTACAAGAATGTTTGGAGGATGGGGGAATCTAAAAAATCATTCAAATGAAAAATAAAAAAGATATGAAAAAACTTATATGGATAATGTTAATATGCATTTTGATAAGTTGTAAGAAAAACCCATTTGCTTTCAGAACAGATATTCATTATGCCGAATATCCTTTTAAGAGTTTTAAACTAAAGGAAATTCAGAGCTATACAAAAGATTCTTCAAAAACATTAAAAATCGGCGATAGTACGATAATCAAAAACTTTATGGAGTCTTTTAGCAAAATTCATCGTGATTCTCTCAAACAGACTGGAAATCAAAACAAAGAACATGTTACATTATTAAATGTTTATTTAAAAGGAAAAAGATTTGTTGATTATAAGTTTTTGTTTAAAAAATATACTAATGGCAAAGTTACAGGACAAATTTTTAAGGTTGACCCAAAAACAAAATTTCAAATAGACGAAGGAGAGTTTTTTAATGCCGACAAAATGTATGAGTTGGTAAAAGATTTAGCCAAAATTGATAAGGTTCAAAAGTAAATTGTGGATGAAAAAGAAACTTTATTTCAGTTACCTATTAATACTCCCATTATTCGTAATGAGTCAAGGTAAAAATTTTGATTATAATATCCATAACAAAAAGCTGCCATACTACATAGATTATGAAATCAAGAGAGGGAGTAAACAAGTTTCTTATACTTCTCGTTATCTTCAAAGTAAAGATGTAGCGCAACCAATTCAGTTTTTCCATGAAGAAGAAGTTATTCCTGATTTAAAAACACAGTATTTCTTTTTTAAAAAAGATTCTACTATAAAAAAGGTTTTACACGAGTGGGATGTTAGAAACTTTGAAAAAAGTAAAAACAATAAAAAATCTTTAGACTTTCAAAAAGCTCTCATAAAAAAATATAATGAGTTAGAAATTAGATTGACTGAACTTTTCGGACAAAGTGAAATAGAAGGAAACCTTAAAGATTTCTCATCGATTGATAAAAAAGGTGGACTAAGAAAATCAAACACTTGGAATCCAAATGATAGCACAAAAATAAGGTTGTATGGAACGATTTCTAATTTTTACGAGAAAAAAGGGAGGGTTACCAAAACTCCGACTCATAAAATACGATTGTATATTACTCATGTAACGAAAAAGAAAGACAATAAAACTGATATTGGTAAAAGGCTCAAAGAACTTACAATTAAAAGCGAAGAATACCTATCGACATTAAGGAACGGAGACATAGAAAAGTCAAAGACATTTTTATCAGAGAGATTGATTGAAAGAGTAACTAATCAGCAGATTGAAGATCTGATAAGTAATATTGATTTTAGTCAAGAGTTAAAAATCTATCATCATGGGATTCAAATGACTATGACCGGTGATACTTATGTAAGCTTATTCTATCGATATAAAAAAGATACGTTGACCCCACCTAAAGAGATGGTCAAAATTTTGTTTGATGAAACTGATAAGGTTATTGGTATTCAGCCTGTGAAATTGCAGTAAGTAAAAAGGGGTGGTAACAGTTTTATTAATTCAACGATTTTCAAATCATCTAAACTTACAAACAATGACAAAAAGAGACTTTTTAAGATTAATAATTAAACTTTTTGCCCTCTATTCTTTAATACTAACGGTATTTAGCTTTATTCCTGCTAACATAAGTTATATTACCCAGCAATTTGACATTTTCATTGCATTATTAATTTTAGGTGTTGCAGCAATAATTGGATTGATTTATGTAATTCTCATTAAGAAGACTGATAAGATCATTGATGCTTTAAAATTAGATAAAGGATTTGATGAAGAACATATTCATATGGAGAATTTCAACAACCTTAATATAATTAAACTTGCTACTTTATTAGTCGGTGGATTCTTGATTGTAGATTATTTTCCTGAGTTTTTGAACCATTGCTTTTTTGCATTCAGGAGATCGGTTTCAAATAATGATTTTTGGGGAAGTGTCGATGAGGTGGTCTATGGAACTAGAATAGATTATTTTAACTGGGCTATCTCAGTAATGAACTTAATTTTAGGTTACATTTTGATAACTAATTATCACAGAATATCGACTTGGTTGATTAAAAAAGAAAATAATTCATAGCAGCCTAAAACCATGAATTTGCTAAAAATAGTGTTTAAGACTGATAAGAAGCCCAATATAGAAAGGCTTCTGGCACTGGATATTTAAGAGCTAATCCAAACAAACATATGGATGCCATTTGTCAAGAGTTTGGTATCGGAAAAACTATATACTATAGAGTTAGTAAATGGCTTGAAGTCAGAAGTACAATTTCATAAATAACCTATTGAAATTGTGGTTTATTTCAATGCTATAGATTAAGTAATATATGACATTTATGTCTAAATAAGAAGGAATGAATTCATTTTAAGCTGTGAAAACCGAGCAAAAACCGAGCAAATTGTAGACAAAGTATATAAAAACAAAAAGAGCTACGAAATTTTACAATCGTAACACTTTGATTTACAAAGTGGTCCCACTTGGGTTCCCTTCGACTCGTAACTCGCTCAGGATAAACTTCTCACCCAAGATTTGTTTCACTACGTTCTACAAAAAAAGCCCTTGCTATCGCTTAGGCTTTTCCACTAAGTGGTCCCACTTGGGCTCGAACCAAGGACCCCCTGTCCCGATAGCTATTGGGAGAGTCAGATGCCCGATATATTTGAAAGAAGTTTTTCAATCATTTCGGGATATTTTTTCAAGTTTTGGATATAGATTTTGCTTTTCATAGACTTGCTTTTCCGTTCTATGGCTATTGCTTGGTTGTAAGTTTTAGTGGGAATAAATAGATATAAAACCCAATCATTAGCTATAGTTGTGTAATGTTTTTTACCGTAAAAAGATGTATTGTGTTTATCAATCCTATCTGATAAATTTTGCTGACAAGCCCCGGTATAGTATTTATTGACTTTGTTACTGTACAGAATATAACATCCAATTTCCTTTTCCATAAGCATAAAATATAAAAAAAGCCCTTGCATGTTGCAAAGGCTTCTGTTTATAAGTGGTCCCACTTGGGCTCGAACCAAGGACCCCCTGATTATGAGTCAGGTGCTCTAACCAGCTGAGCTATGGGACCTGAAACGGACGGCAAATTTAAGGATTTGACCAATACACGCCAAACATTTTTTATTTTATTTCTTTTCCTGGCAAAGCTCTATCAAAACCCCATTAGCACTTTTGGGATGTAAAAAAGCAACGAGCTTATTGTCGGCTCCGGATTTGGGTGTTTTGTTAATGATTTGAAACCCTTCTTTTTCCAAACGATCTAGTTCTTTCTCAATATCATCTACATCAAAAGCAATGTGATGAATACCTTCTCCTTTTTTGGCTATAAATTTACCGATCGGCCCATCTTCTTTTGTACTGGCCAAAAGTTCAATTTTACTCTCGCCAACTTTAAAAAAAGAAGTAATCACAGCTTCACTTTCTACCTCCTCTTGTTTATAAGGAGCAACCCCCAAAAGTTTCTCGTATAAACTATTTGCTGCATCAATATCTTTTACTGCGATACCTAAGTGTTCTATTTTGTTGATTTTACCCATTTTATAATTTTATTTACTGGTATAAAAATACAATAATACCATAATCAAAAAATTAATTGGTCACCATAGCACATAGAAATGCACACCGTTTAATTATAAGATAGACAAAAAGTCTATATTCTTACGCCTAAATGCAAAGTGATCTTGCCTCTTACGAAGATTAATATGTATTTTTGCAGTTATGGAAACAAACAGACAGAAAAAAATTGCCGGAGTATTACAAAAAGATGTTGCCGATGTGATACAAAATGCATTACGCGATGCCGGAGTACACGGGATTTTGGTTTCCGTTACCAAAGTAAGTGTGACTACAGATCTTTCGATAGCAAAGGTGTATATGAGTGTTTTTCCGCATCAAGAGGGAGAAAAGGTCCTAAAAGAGGTAAATGCTGTAAAATCACAAATCAAACATCAGGTGGCGCAACGTACTAAAAATCAGTTACGGCGCATGCCAGAGTTATCTTATTTTATAGACGATTCTCTGGAATATATTTCTAATATCGAAAAAGCGGTAAAAGGCGAGGAAAATCCTATTCAAAATCCAGAACTTCTTGAAAAGCGCAAAAAGAAGTGAATTTTTCATACTACATCGCCAAGCGGTATTTGTTTTCTCCTGGTAGCAACAATGCTATCAATATTATAACAAGTATAGCGGCTGCAGGAGTAGTTATAGGAGCGATGGCTTTATTTCTTGTACTCACGGGATTTGCCGGACTTAAAGACTTCAGCCTTCAGTTTTCTACCTATTTTGATCCCGATCTTAAAGTTTTCCCGTCAAGCGGAAAGACTTTTGTTTTTGATAAAGAAAAAAAAGAAAAACTAAATCAGCTTGAAGATGTTGTGCATTTTTCTGAAATTGTAGAAGACCATGTTTTTCTTGAGTTTCGTGATAAACAAAAAACAGCTTTAATAAAAGGGGTTGATATCAATTACAATAACGTTATCAAGACCGATAGCATTGTTGTCTACGGAAACTGGTTAACCGATAATGATTTTCAGGTAGTAGCAGGTAACGGTATTAGTAGAGAACTAGGTATGGGTGTAGAACAAACGTATACCAATTTGCTTAGTATTTATGTGCCAAAACCCGGAAAAGGAATTCCCAATGATATTACCAAAGCCTTTAGATCACAAAAGGTAGTAAATATTGGTATATATAGTGTAAATGAAGAATTAGATGAGAAGTACATATTTGCTACAACAGGTTTAGCACGCACCCTGCTTGATTTACCTAAAGATGAAGTGACTCATCTGGAGTTGAAGTTATCTCCTGAAGCTAATGAAGAAATAGTACTACAGCAATTGTATTTAATTTTTGGAGACGAGGTGGTTATAAAAAACAGGTTTCAGCTTAATGATAAGTTGTATAAAATGTTGAATACCGAAAACCTGGTTTCTTATTTGGTTATTACGTTAATCGCAATTATCGCTTTGTTTAATGTGGCCGGAGCTATTATTATGATGATCATTGATAAAAAGAGCAATGTAAAAACATTGTATAATGTAGGAGCTTCATTACCCAACATCAGAAAAATCTTCTTATTTCAAGGATCTTTGATGACCGTATTAGGAACAATATTGGGACTAGTGTTAGGATTGACATTAATTATATTACAACAGCAATTCGGTTTATTAATGATTACGCCATCATTACCATATCCTACCAGGATTACTGCAATGAGTTTTATCATTGTTTTTGCAACCATCACAATGATTGGTTTTGTGGCCTCATTATTGGCATCTAGCAGGATTAATCAGAAATTGATACGTTAGCGAATACCATTTCTCACATGAAATTACCGTATAAAATTGTCTCTTTTGACTTGATGCTTCGTTATAAAATTGATCGATAGCTATGGCTATCCATAAATTTTTTGCCTTGCCTAAAATCAAAATAGTTCAATTCGTATATCAGTAACTTCATATAAGAACTGGTATAAAAACTTTTCTGGTTTATCTTTTTTATTTCGTGTCCTTCGAGAACCTCAGGATACTAAATAAGAAAGGATGAATTTGTTCTGAGTATGTCGGAAGGGTACTTATACCTTACACAAATTCAAACCCCGCAAATTTTTGCTCTACTTCATCAAAGGCAGCAAACACATCATCAGGATGATCACTGGTAACCATTTTGGTTCGGTATTCTTTAAAATGTGGGATACCTTTAAAGTAATTGGTATAATGTCTACGTGTTTCAAAAACACCCAATTTTTCTCCTTTCCAATCGATAGCCATTTGTAAGTGTCTTCGGGCGGCGATTACTCGTTCTTCTATAGTCGGCGAAGGGAGATGCTCTCCTGTTTCAAAAAAGTGTTTAACTTCTGCAAAAAACCAAGGATAACCGATACTGGCCCTGCCTATCATTGCACCATCAAGACCATATTGATCACGCATTTCCATAGCACGTTCGGGAGTATCTACATCGCCATTGCCAAATACAGGAATATGCATTCTAGGATTGTTTTTTACCTCGGCGATAGGCTTCCAGTCGGCATTACCTTTATACATCTGTGACCGGGTGCGGCCATGAATAGAAATTGCTTTACAACCTACATCTTGTAACCGCTCTGCTACCTCTACAATCTTAATAGAATCATGATCCCAACCCAGTCTCGTTTTTACAGTAACCGGTAGCTTGGTATGCGATACCATAGCTTTAGTAAGCGATACCATAAGATCAATATCTTTTAAAATTCCGGCACCTGCACCTTTGCTTACTACTTTTTTTACAGGACATCCAAAATTAATGTCGATGATATCTGGGCCAGAAGCTTCTACAATTTCTACAGATTTAAGCATAGAGTCAAGATTAGCTCCAAAAATTTGAATACCAACCGGGCGCTCTTTTTCGTAAATGTCAAGTTTCATAACACTTTTGGCAGCATCCCGAATGAGTCCTTCACTAGAAATAAACTCGGTATATACTACATCAGCTCCTTGTTCTTTGCACAATGCTCTAAAAGGGGGGTCACTCACATCCTCCATGGGCGCGAGCAGCAATGGAAATTCTCCTACATCTATGTCTCCTATTTTGGCCACAGCAATCGATATTTTTTGGCAAAAATACAAATTCTTTCAGACCTTCCAGGTTTTTGAAAGCCAATGAGGTTTAAAAATACCCGGTGGAATAGCATAAAGCTTCTAAAATCAACTATATTTGCAAGTCATTACAGCAATGGAATTTGCGTGAGGGATAGGAGTGGCATCCTTTTTATTTTTTGTGCCTGAGGCTCTCGAAGGCAAAAAATGAAAAGATATAACGGATAGCCCGACCCGTAATGTAATGAAGGGTCACGCCCCAGAATTTATTTGAAAAATCAACATGAAGAACATTAGAAACTTTTGCATTATTGCACATATAGATCATGGTAAGAGTACACTGGCAGATAGGCTATTGGATTTTACAGGATCTGTAACTGCTCGTGAGGCGCAAGCGCAACTTTTGGACAATATGGATCTTGAGCGTGAGCGTGGGATTACGATCAAAAGTCATGCAATACAAATGGAGTATACTTATAAGGGAGAAGAATACATCTTAAATCTTATCGATACGCCAGGTCATGTGGATTTTTCTTATGAAGTTTCTCGTTCTATTGCAGCGTGTGAAGGAGCGTTGTTGATTGTAGATGCTGCTCAAAGTATACAGGCGCAAACGATTTCTAATTTATATTTGGCATTAGAAAATGATCTGGAAATTATTCCGGTATTAAATAAGGTAGATCTGCCAAGTGCTAATCCAGAAGAAGTAACCGATGATATTGTAGACCTTTTGGGTTGTGATGCAGCTGATGTGATTCCTGCAAGTGCCAAAACAGGAATTGGAATAGAAGAAATTTTGGAAGCTATTATTGAAAGAATTCCTGCACCTAAAGGAAATCCTGATGAACCTTTACAAGCGTTAATATTTGATTCTGTTTACAATCCGTTTAGAGGAGTTGAAACGTATTTCAGGGTAGTCAATGGTGAAATCAGGAAAGGGCAACAGATTAAGTTTGTCGCTACCGGCAAAAACTATTTTGCAGATGAAATAGGAACCTTGAAATTGAATCAGGTTCCAAAACAAATTATCAAAACCGGCGATGTAGGGTATTTGATTACAGGAATCAAAGATGCTCGTGAGGTAAAAGTGGGTGATACCGTTACCGATGCGAAAACGCCTACTCAAAATGCAATTGAAGGTTTTGAAGACGTGAAACCAATGGTTTTTGCAGGGATTTATCCTGTAGATACAGAGGATTATGAAGAGCTACGTGCCTCGATGGAAAAACTACAGCTTAATGATGCGTCGCTGGTGTTTACGCCAGAGAGTTCTGCGGCATTAGGATTTGGTTTTCGATGTGGATTCCTTGGGATGTTACATATGGAAATTATTCAGGAGCGACTGGAGCGCGAGTTTAACATGACGGTGATCACGACAGTGCCTAATGTGTCGTATCATGCGTTTACGAATAAGTATCCAGATGACATTATCATTGTAAATAATCCATCAGATCTTCCCGATCCTTCATCAATGAATCGGGTAGAAGAACCCTATATTAAAGCTTCTATTATTACCAAAGCTGATTTTGTGGGACCTGTAATGTCTTTGTGTATAGAAAAACGAGGAGAGATTACCAATCAAACTTATCTTACTACCGAACGAGTAGAACTTACTTTTGATATGCCGTTGGCAGAGATTGTTTTTGATTTTTATGATCGTTTGAAAACGGTATCAAAAGGATATGCGTCCTTTGATTACAGTCCTATTGGCATGCGTGCTTCAAAATTGGTGAAAGTAGATGTATTGCTTAATGGAAATACTGTAGATGCACTTTCTGCGCTATTACACCAGGATAATGCCTATGATATTGGTAAGAAAATCTGTGAAAAGCTAAAAGAGTTAATTCCGCGACAGCAGTTTGATATACCAATTCAAGCTGCAATTGGTGCCAAAATCATCGCTAGGGAGACTGTTAAAGCACTTCGTAAAGATGTAACCGCCAAATGTTATGGTGGTGATATTTCTCGTAAACGTAAGTTGCTTGAAAAACAAAAGAAAGGTAAAAAACGGATGCGCCAGGTAGGAAATGTAGAAATTCCTCAAGAAGCTTTTATGGCAGTTCTAAAATTGAATGACTAGAGCTGTATTATACTTTATTGGCTGTAAACTTTAAACGTGAAAAATACACAATTGGCGGCTCTTTTTATTGAGAGTGGGTTTTTTTAGTACAATAATATTTTTGTAGGAAATTAGCTTCTTTTATTCTGGCAAAATCATGTTGAAAAGTATTTTTATGAGATTAAGTGCATACGTGATATATTTTTTATACCTTGCATTTACAATGATGAACCCCAAAATCATAAGAACTAAACGACTAAACAGCTTATTATGCAAAATCTTTTTCCTACCCGTATTCCTATTTATGTATATTTTTTTATCATATCTATTGCACTGGCCTGTGTTTCTTAGCCAGGTATAGAAAATATTCCTGTCGGATTCTGTCTTAAAAGGTAGCCGATTTTTTAGCTTCAATCATTTTGTGTAGTATATATTCTACACCATTGTCGTTATTACTTTTTGTAGTATAATTGGCAATGGCTTTAATGTTGGGATGTGCATTTTCCATAGCAAAGCTATAGGTGGCTCGGGTCATCATTTCCAGGTCGTTATTATAATCTCCAAAAACCATGGTTTCTTCGGGTAAGATATTATGATTTTCTTGAAGTTGTTGTAAGGCGTGTCCTTTGTTTGCAAGATTATGTGATAGATCTAACCAAATTTCTCCAGAGACTTTAACTTTTAACCTATTCTCTAAGTGTTTAAGGGCAGGATATAGGTATTTTTCTGATCCTTTTTGGTTACAAATAGCTATTTTAAGATATAGATCATCGGTAACTTCAGCAAGATCATCAACAATTTCATATCGATCATAATATTCAGAAAACATATCTATAAAATCTTGGCCGTAGTCTTCTATGTATCCTTTTTTTCGGCCACATAAGATCACTTGAGAGCCTTTAAGTTCCCGGGTGATATCTAAAAGTTCAAGATAGGTCTCGCGATCTATTACAGTCGTTTGTAACTCCTTGCCTTGTTGCATGGTTAATGCTCCATTTTCTGCAATTACGTAGATGTCGTCTTTAATAGGTTTTAATTTATCAATAATACTATAGTATTGTCTTCCACTGGCGGCCACAAAAGTGACCCCCATTTCATTAAGTTCTTCAAAAAGTTGAAAGAAATGGCGACTTACTTCACCCTTAGAATTAAGAAGTGTACCATCCATATCTGTAGAGACAAGATTTATTTTTGATAAATCCATAGCAGGTGTCTAAATTTAGGTGACAAAGGTAGGTAGTTAAATGATATACGATATGTGATCACTGTGAAATTTGTATTAAATTATTTATTTTCAATTGTTTGTAATTTCCCTCGTTTTTAGGAGGAATAGCTTAAAAAACAATCAAAATTTATATTTTCACATTGAAATTAATTAAAGATGAAATTCTTCCAAAAGGAAATACAACTAAAACCATACCCAAGAGGCTTTTATTTGATCACAGAACAGATTATTTCTGAAATTCCGGAAATAAAAAACATCAAAATAGGGCAATTGCAGATATTCATTAAGCATACTTCGGCAAGTCTAACGATTAATGAAAATGCCGATCCAACGGTAAGACAAGACTTCGAAAGTCATATGAATATCATGGTACCCCAAAATGCTTCTTATTATATGCATACTTACGAAGGACCTGACGATATGCCGGCGCATATTAAAGCTTCTCTAATGGGAACTTCGGTACAGATCCCAATCACCAACGGAAGATTAAACCTAGGTATCTGGCAAGGAATCTATCTTTGTGAGCATAGAGACCACGGAGGCTCACGTGAGTTGGTAGTAACGGCTTATGGAAGTCCCTAGTCCCCCCGGGAGAATACAAAATAGAATTTCCCTTTTAGAAGTTATAGGGTTAAAACCATTGCGCCCACGGAATTCTTGACAGCATTAGGATCCATGCAATCGTATAGAAAATAGCCAACATCTTAAATTTGGGGGTAGAAGTAAGCTTTTTCTTGTGTTTGGAATATCCTATGGTAATAAAAACGATCATCAAAATCATCGTTAAAGGATGCTCTACATTGTATAGACGTAATGTTGAATCTTTCATGATTTCTCCCATGCTATGTGTTCCCGAAAACCAGACCACAAGAGGTGAGAGAAAGAAAATTATAATCCCGATCAATAACTGAATATGTGAGACGATAAGGGCAAATAAAGAAACTCTAAAATCTTTTGGAGCATATTCTCTTTTGCTAAAAAAACCGGCTAGTGCATTAATTGTAGCAAGTGTAACAATAAGTAAGACAAGATAGGCCCAATAGGAGTGAACGATTTGAATAGCTTCGTACATAATGATGTGTTTAGTTAATGAAACTCTGTTTTGATCCTGAAATTTTTATAGCAAAATAGTAAGTCGAATTAATCCCGCTAAAGAGCGGGATCCAATCTTTACTATATATTAATTTCTCAAAGGTAAGTAATATGAATAAAAAAACCTCATTCGATTTTGAATGAGGTTTTAGAAATTGATTTCATTTATATCTTAATTAAATGTATAACGAAGTCCAAGTTGCATCTGCCATCTTGAAGAGTTTAAACCAGCGTCATCAACATCGTTAATACCTTCAGTAGCTCTATCAGAAAAAGTATACCTAGGTGTTGTATCATCAGATTCGAAACCTGCAAAGCTGATCACTCTTACGTTGTCGTTATTCACAAAGTATCGTGTTCCCCAGTCTTTATTAATCAAGTTAGTGAAGTTGAAAATGTCTGCAGTAAATTCTAAAGTGTTCTTTTTACCAAGTCCCATAATTGAGAACTCTTGTGCAAACTTTAAATCGATTACGTGGCTCCATTTAGTTCTATCACCATTACGTTCAGAAAACTGACCTCTTCTTCCTCGTAAATAATCGTTACCTTCAATAAACGCATTTAATGCTTCCCATTGGTCTTCTGCAGATGAAATAACAGCTCCTGTATCTCTATCAGTAACATCTACCAAATTGATTTCGTTACGACTGGCAGGTACATAAATTAGGGCAGAATTTTCACCTGTATCTGCTAATAAGTCTCCATCATCATTATAAACATAGCTAAACGGAGAACCATCGACACCTTCGTACACGAATCCAATACGAGTTTTGATATTTTCATTCCACTTAAATTCTACGGTAGCATTGGCTAGGAAACGATGTCCCTGAGCAAAGTCTGATGTGGAAACAGCAGGCCTATTAGAGCCATTTACTGTTTCTAAGAAATTCCACTGAGAGCTGTTTTGTGAAGAAGTTCCGTCAAACAAACCATCAGAATCTCCATATGAATAACTTAATTGGGAATATACATTAACCAAAGAGCTCAAGAATCTATGACCTACAGTTGTAGAAATATTATAAGATGATCCTTCACCTGTATTTGAAGCAAGGAATATTCCTGTATACGTAGGATCCACCAAGTTAAACCCGTAGTTAGGTCTAGCTCCCGTACCCGTAGATGTAAATTCTGGACCCCTAAGGTTTAGATTTTCATATTGTACTGCATTAATATTATCATTGTAAATGAAATCTGCAGAAATAGTAAATCCAGCAGGAAGTTTTTGATCTATAGCAATGTTATATTTCATCACTTGTGGTAACATAAAATCAGAAGCAAATAAGTCTACTTGTCCGCCTACAGCACCAGTTCCTGCTTCAGGATCAGTAAATTGCTGATTTACATTAGGTTCAAAAGTGGGTGTAAAAACACCTTCATCTATATCTCGATTAATTTCTATAAAACCAACGGATCTACCATTGTTATTATATGTACCTCCAGGCCAAACTAAAGGAACACGAGAAGTAAAGATTCCTAAACCACCACGTATTTGTGTTGTTTTGTCACCGTTAACATCCCAATTAAATCCTAACCTTGGAGAAATATGTGCTCTAGGGTCTATTCCTTTACCTACTCTAGCACCTTGCAAATTTTTACCAGCACCTTCTAATAAACTTACTGTTCTATTATTGAAATCAGTATTTGCATCTCCATCAGCCCAATAAGGAATATCAACACGAATCCCCATAGTAAAGTTGAAATTATCTGTTATGCTAACTTCATCCTGAATGTAGATTCCAAACTGAAACAAATCGAAGTCTGCTGCACCCAAAGAATCGTCTCCCAGACCACCTAATAAAGAATAGCCTCTTCTATATCGATTCGCTGCACTCGGGGCTCCAGAAAGAAAATCAGCAATACTACCAAATCTGTAGTCTCCAAAATTTTGTCGAATAAATAAATTTTCTGCTGAAGAAAATTCGTTATTAGTACCTAAAGTAATTGTGTGCCTCCCAGAATAAATCTCAAAATTATTTGTTAAGGTGAAAATTTGTTGATCTAAGAAATTACCTGTGGAAAATGGTTCTGATCCAAATCTAATTTGATCGTTGGTATCTCTATTTGATATTTCTACCGACGGAAAAGGATCTCCAACTATGTCTCTATTATCATTTACGGAAGTATACCCGATAACAAGGTTATTTGCCATTGTATTCCCTATTTTAGAATTTAATTCTAATGAAGAGGAATTAGTTATTGATTCGAATTGTAAAGATCGATTAGTAAACTGAATTCTAGTTGGACTCGAAGTACTAGCATTAAATTGATCCGCTTTCACATAGCTATGGCGTAGCGATAATTTATTATTTTCATTGATATTCCAGTCTATTTTTGCAATTATTTTATTACTAGTAAGCTGATCTGCACCATCTAAAGCACCCGGCTCATATCCATAATTAGTTCGTAAAAAATTTGCCAAATCATTAATATCTGCTTCACTGGCACTTCCTCTATAAGTATCAAATACAAAGGGTTGAGGTGTCTCATTGTCCTGACGCTCATAGTTTAAAAAGAAGAAGAGTTTATCTTCGATAATAGGCCCACCAATACGTACACCAAATGTCTCTGCAGTAAACTCGGCTAATTTTTCTCTAGAATCATCATCATCTAATAACTTTACTGGAGTTTTACCTGCGAGGCTTTCATTTCTAAAAAGATAGTATGCAGAACCTTTAAAATCATTAGTACCCGATCTTGTGATTGCATTAATAGAACCTCCTGCAAAACCAGATTGCTTTACGTCAAAAGGAGCAACATTAATTTGAAAAGATTCAATAGCGTCAAGGGATATTGGACTAACACCAGTTTGCCCTCCATTTGTTCCACTTGCGGCTAATCCAAAAACATCGTTATTAACTGCACCATCTATATAAATAGCATTTAAACGATTGTTTTGACCAGCAATTGAGATTTGATTATCACCACTAACTTGAGCTTGTGGTGTTAATCGGGCAAAATCAGAAATGTTTCGAGAAAGTGATGGAAGCGTGTTTACTTGTCGTTGTCCTACGTTAGTTTCTGCTCCTGTTTTGTTAGAATCAAAAAGCCCATCGTTAGTTACAGTGATTACAACTTGCTCAAGTGCGTTAGCTTCTTCCTGCATTTGTGTGCTAAACCTATACGTTTGCCCTAAATCAAGGAATAAGTTTTCTTTTTTGGCATCACTAAACCCTACATACGAAATTGTCACTGTATAAGGTCCGCCGGTACGCATACCAGAAATTCTATAAAACCCATCAAAATCTGTAGTGGCACCATATGTGGTACCAGATGGTTGATGAACCGCTATAACATTGGCTCCTGGTAATGGACCTCCTGTATTGTCTGTTACTTTACCTCCTATAGCGGAAGTAGTTACCCCTTGAGCATACGTTTCCCCAACGAATGCTATAAGGATTACAACAAATAAAAATGTAATCTTTTTCATAAAAAATTGAGTTAATTAATCCGTGCAAAAAAACAAATCTTTATGCAAACTAACTTTACCATAATGTTAAGAGTTTTTCACAAAATTTGTATATGATTAAGGTAAAAGTATTTTTGGATTATATTGGCAATCAATGAGTTGAAGATATTCAAAAGTTATTAACTAAAAAAATGTTAATTATTCTTGCCAAAAATCTGCAACTGCTATACCCAAAACGAGTCAAAAATTGAAAAATCTGGCTTTATAATTCACTTTAAAACCAGTTGATTATTTAGTCAGATAACGCTCTAAAAGCTTTTGTGTAGACGAATCATGTTGATAAACTTTGACATTGTTAATTTCTGATAAGATTTTTGTAGCTAATTGCTTTCCTAATTCTACTCCCCATTGGTCATAACTGAAAATATTCCATACCACTCCTTGAACAAAGATACGTTGCTCATACATTGATACCAATGCCCCTAAGCTTTTTGGGGTCAATTTATTAATTAGTAAAGTTGTTGTCGGTTTATTTCCTTCAAAAATTTTGAAAGGAGTAAGTTTTTTTAGTTTATCCTCGGATAAATTCTTTGATTTTAGTTCATCAAGCACTTCTGCTTTGGTTTTACCATTCATCAATGCTTCGGTTTGAGCAAAGAAATTGGCCATTAATTTGTCCTGGTGATCCTGATCTTCAAACAGAGAATATTTAAATCCTATAAACTCTGCAGGAATTAATTTGGTTCCCTGGTGAATTAACTGAAAGAATGCATGCTGTGCATTGGTTCCCGGTTCCCCCCAGATAATGGTTCCGGTTTGGTAAGTAATAGGATTACCATTGCGATCGACACTTTTTCCATTGCTCTCCATAATTCCTTGTTGTAAATAGGCAGGAAGTCTATGTAAATATTGAGAATAAGGGATAATCGCTTCACTTTCTGCATTAAAGAAATTGTTATACCATATACTTAGCATACCTAGGATAACAGGTATGTTTTCTTCGAAGGAGGTATTCTTAAAATGCTCATCCATTTCGTATGCACCTTCTAGTAATGCCTCATAGTTTTCATACCCTACCGAAAGACTTATTGATAGTCCAACTGCACTCCATAGCGAGAAGCGTCCACCAACCCAGTCCCATAAAGGGAATATGTTTTCTTCTGAAATGCCAAAATTTGTTACATTAGTAATGTTACTGGATACTGCTACAAAATGGTTGCCTACAGCATCTTTTGGTGCTTTTTTGGTAAACCAATTTCTGGCGGTTGTCGCGTTCGATAAAGTTTCCTGGGTAGAAAAAGTCTTAGAAACCACTACAAACAATGTAGTTTCCGGGTCTAATCCTTTTAGATTTTGATGTACGTGATCTCCATCTACATTTGAGATAAAGTGTACCTTAAGATGATTTTTATAGAATTCTAGTGATTCTGTTATCATGGCAGGACCCAGGTCAGATCCGCCAATACCTATATTTACAATATCTGTGAAGGCTTTACCTGTATGTCCCTTCAATTCACCAGAAATTACCTGATTGCTGAAGTTCTTTATTTTTTCCTTTACCGCATAAACCTCGGGAATTACATTTTTCCCGTCAACTTTTATGTTTTGATTCGAAGGAGCTCTTAACGCCGTATGTAGTACTGCTCTTTCCTCGGTTTCATTAATACTACTTCCTCCAAAATAATGTTGTATAGCTTTATCAAGCTTCACTTCTTTGGCTAGTTCTATTAATAATTTTTTGGTAGTTTCATCAATTCTGTTTTTTGAATAATCGACATAGAAATCGTTCCAAGAAATAGAAAAGTCATTTGCACGATTTGGAAACCGCTCAAAAAGATCTTTGAGATGTGTATTTTTTATATGCTCATAATGGGATTTCAATGCTTCCCAGGCTTTTGTGGTGGTGGGGTTGATAGTTGGTAATGTCATTTTACAAAATTTCTTGTGGTTTAAATTGAATGCTATCTAAAGTTGCTTTTATGGGTTCTATATACTTAAAAAATTGAGGTCTAAGACTGTCGGATAAAGGTTTTGAAGCAGGAAGATCTTGTTTAAAAGGATCTACTTCTCTTCCATTTTTCCAAAATCTATAACAGACATGAGGACCTGCCGTATTACCAGTCATACCGATATATCCTATAACATCTCCTTGTTTTACGAACTGTCCTACTTTTACAGCTTGCCTGCTCATATGAAGGTATTGAGTATCGTAAGTAGCGTTATGGCGTATTTTTACATATTTACCATTGCCTCCTTTGCGTTCTGATTTTGTTACAATACCATCTGCAGTGGCTAAAATAGGGGTTCCTATTGGTGCTGCGAAGTCGGTACCTCTATGTGGTCTTATTCTATTACCATAATATTTAATTCTACGCCTAAGATTATATCTCGAGGAAATCCTACTGAATTTAACCGGAGCTGTAAGAAATGCTCTGCGTAAGTTATTGGCTTCTTCATCAAAATAATCGATAGATCCGTTTATAGAATCATTCTCAAATCTAAACGCGTAAATAGGTTTTCCAACGTGCTCAAAATAAGATGCCTTAATTTGATCTATTCCTGCGGGAATAGTATCATCTATAAACTTTTCGGTATACATTACCTTAAATCGATCTCCTGCCTGAAGTCTAGTAAAATCTATAGTCCAGGCATAAATATCTGCCATCTTGTAGGCAACCAAAAAATTGAGATCTAAGTCATCAAAGGTTTGCATTAAACTACTGTGAATAGTACCTGATGCTGTTTTTTCAACTAATTTGACAGGTTTTTTTCGTTTTTGGGCTATGATACTGTCTCTAAAATCAATTACCGTATAATCTATTTTGTTATTCTGATAAACAAATACTTGTGCTTTTTCTGTAGTGTCTTTGGTTTTGAGTAGCATATAGGGTTTACCAGCCATAATTCGAGCTACATTGAACGTGTCTTTTATTTTGTTGGTGATTTCGAATACTTTGGCCCTACTGATACCATGAGTATCCATAATTGCACCAAAGCTATCGCCAGGTTTAATCGTATCCTTTACTACTTTAAAATTATCCAGAACATATCCAAATTCCTTAATTACCGGAGGCGCTTTTTCTTCCTCAACTACTTCAGGAACTATAACTTTTGCTTCTTTTTTCTCTTTTTGACACGAAAATAATACTACCATAAGCAGTAGTAAGTAACCTAATTGCTTCAACTGACGACTATTTTATTGGCACCGCCAAAGGGTATAATACCCCTAAGGCTTGCCTCGAAATTAAAAATTTGTTTCTAACGAATGCCTCGTGGGCTAGCCCCCAAGGTAGTTTACTTTTCGGTATTAAATTGATGAGCGACCCACTGCTGACCCCAATTTTCTTTTTCTTCTTCACTCCAAAGATTAGGAAAAAACATAACTCTTTGAAAACTAGGAGGTAAAAATTTCTTCCAATTAGTTCCTCCGGAAGCCAAAACTTCACCTTTCTCTTTATTAAGATATCTAAAGGCAGCGCCCATGTGCATTAATAACCAGTTAATATTCACATTGGTGTCAAAAGTACGTAATGCTTCGATAAGGTGCACATTATTTTGCTCTTTTTCTGGAAGTTCTAGATATTTATGAAAAATTGTACTGTGTCGAATCTGTTTTGCAATACGCATCATTCTAGGGGTATATCGATACTCGAATTGCTTAAGAGTAAGAGTTTTTTCTCCTGTTTCTATGTCTGTAGCACCTGATTTCCAATAAAGGTGCTCAAATACCTCTTCTAAAGAATCCCTCTCTGAAAATTGATCTCTTTCTTTAGTATTAACTAAGTTAGTTAGGGGTGTAGCATAAATCTCTATTAATCTGAATTGCACGGATTGGAATCCACTTGCAGGTAGAAGCGACATTCTGTACTTTAGGAACTGATCTCTCTCCATACCCTTGATCATAACATCAAAAGAGTTGATTAAAACTCTAAAATATCGATTTATACGGTCTAGTTTTGATGTAAAAAATTTTGCTGTTTGCAACTTGTCATCTATAATCTGTTTAAGCTCATGTATAATAAGCTTGAAATAAAGTTCTGTTATTTGATGATAGGTGATGAATATTTCTTCGTCTGGGAAATGGGTCCTGGGTATTTGTAAGCTCAACAAAGTATCAAGATGTATGTAATCCCAGTATGTTAAGTACCGATCATGAAGTAGACCGTCTAGATAGGATCCCAGGTCTTGCCCAGAGTTTTTGAATTTTTTTTCTAATTGCTTTATTTTTTCTGCAATTTCTGGTTTGATTGGTTCGTTCATTAATCTACCACAATTTTAAATGGATGCTTAAGTCCTTTAAATGCATCTAAATCTGCTTTTATAGATCCTACTAATATGTCGGCTTTGATTCTTACAGGCATACGATTGTCATCATCGCTTACCCATACAGTCATACTTTCTTCTTCCTTAAATATTCTATTCGCTTGTACATAAGGTCTAAATTTTAGACATGCAATTTTACCCATCTTTGTATTAATGACCTCTCTACCTAAAAATTTCAGTTTAAAGCGATAGTTTTCTCTGTCAAAAAACATATTTACATACTGCTCATCACCTTTTTTTAATGAGGATGTTTTGATGTTATTTCTCAAATAATAAAAAGAAGACATCATATCTTGTATATTGTCGTGGGTTGTAAAAGTCTTTTTAGTATTACGCTTTTTATCATGAACCAATGCCTGACTTTTTTCATGGTTAAATTTGATTTCTATATCTTTCGTATAACCTCCCTCATTAATTTTTCTAATAAACTTGTATGGCTTTACTTCGTCTTTATCAATATAGGTTTCGTAGTAATCTTCAACCTTGAAAAATAAACTTAAAAATCCTGAAGATTTACCTTCTCCTGCAATATGTCTAACAGGCATACCATTTAGCACTTCATCTTTGACTTCTATAGTGGCATAACTTGCGGTAAAAATTCCATAGTGTATTCTAAACCTAAACCATTCTCCAGAATCAAAAGCACTATGGGCATCTTGGGCATAAGTAGGAGCTGTAAATACAACTAAAAGTATAATCAAAAAAAACTTTTTCATGGTTTGAGATATTATGTTATTTGGTGCAATACTATATTGCGTAGTAACAATATCTATTCCAAAAGTACTATTTAAAGCGAAGAGATAAAAATGAATACCATAGTAAATATAAAAATGAAAACAAAAAAGAGAGCCACCACAGCTCTCTTTTTTTACTTTTATTAACCAACTAAAAACTTAAATTATGAGAATAATTATTGTTTTAGATATAAGCGGTAACCACTCCACTTACTTTGCAAATATGAACTTTTTTTGAATAATTATCAATCGAAAACGTTTTTTTATTATGAATTTTAACAAAAACTTATATAAATAATTACAATAGTTCAATTTTAGTAATGGATTAACGACTTTAATTATGAATTATCAAAAGCTGTAAAACAATTTATTTTACAAAGTCCCTCTCTGTTCTTGTTCACGCTCAATAGCTTCAAATAAAGCTTTAAAATTACCTTTTCCAAAGGATTGGGCACCTTTGCGTTGTATGATTTCAAAAAACATGGTTGGACGATCCAATATAGGTTTAGTAAAAATTTGAAGCAGGTACCCTTCGTCATCTCTATCGATTAGAATGCCTAGTTCTTTTAACGGAGCAAGATCTTCGTCGATTTCTCCTACTCTGTCTAATACCGTTTCGTAATAACTAGCGGGTACTGCTAGAAATTCTACTCCTCTATTTCGAAGCTCAGAAACAGTTTCAATAATATTATCTGTTGCTAATGCCATATGTTGTACACCTGCACCATTATAAAAATCTATATATTCTTCGATCTGAGATTTTTTTCTTCCTTCTGCGGGTTCATTAATTGGAAACTTAATACGCCCATTACCATTACTCATCACTTTACTCATTAGGGCCGTATATTCTGTAGAAATATCCTTATCATCAAATGATACTAACTGTGCGAATCCCATAACCTTTGCATAAAACTCACACCATTTATTCATTTCGTTCCACCCTACATTTCCCACCATATGATCAATATATTTTAATCCGGTAGATTTTGTTTGGTAGGGTTTGTTCCATGCTATAAATCCAGGTAGGAAAGCACCGTGATAATTTTTTCGTTCGACAAAAATGTGTACGGTTTCTCCATAGGTGTGGATTCCTGAAAAAACAACGCTTCCATGTTCGTCTTTCTCAGTTTTGGGTTCCATAAAGGATTTGGCACCTCTTTTTATGGTTTCTTCATAACTTTTGGTGGCGTCATCTACCCATAAAGCAATCACTTTTACTCCATCGCCATGTGCATTGATGTGTTTGTTGATTTCTCCATCTGGTTGCAGAGGGGAAGTAAGTACCAATCGTATTTTGTCTTGTTCAAGTACATAAGAAACGCTGTCTTTACGTCCGGTTTCCAGCCCTGCATATGCAATAGGTTGAAATCCCCATGCAGTTTGATAATAATAAGCAGCTTGTTTGGCATTGCCTACATAAAGTTCTACATAATCGGTTCCTAACAGGGGCAAAAAATCTTCTGCCTGTGGAACCACTTTTTCTAAATCCTGAGGTGTTATATTTGTTGACATAATATTGTTAATTAGATAATAAGTTAATTAGATAATGAGAAAATGTTCTCTATAGATCAATTGTGATATAGTCTCGAATAAGAGATTATGAAATGGCCCTCAAATGAGGTGTTATATCGACTTTATAATTTAACATTTCTATGATTGTGTATTGATTTTACCGAAGAGCTTATAATTTTGTTTAGAATTTTTATTATCTCCTCTAAATTTGCCATTAATTGTCGGCAATCAGGATATTCTTTAATTGAATTACATAAATACAACCAATATTCAGTTTCATCGGCTTCTTTTATGGCGATTTTCATTTTATGAATGAAATCCCTTTTGCTTTCTGCATTTTGAGCTTCTTTAATATTCGCCCCTATTGAAGTCCCTGATTTCATAAGTTGTTTGGCTATCACGAATTTCTTTAAAGACTCTAGTTGTTCTGCATATTCTACGATTTTAATTGCAAACTCGAAGCTTTTTATTAGAATTACATTGTCTTTATACTTTTCGTTGAAGGTCATTTGTGTACTTTGAGTATTTTCTAATTTTCTCATTACCACATTTTCTCATTGACTATTCTAACCATGATTTATGATAATCTTCATCGGCTATTTTCATAGCTTCCTCAGTAACCTTAAGAGGTTTAAAAGTATCTACCATTACAGCCAATTCATCTGTTTTGGTTTGGCCGATACTTCTTTCTACGGCTCCAGGATGTGGCCCATGAGGTATCCCGGCAGGATGCAAAGAAATATGTCCTGCATCAATGTCGTTTCTACTCATAAAATCCCCGTCTACATAGTATAGTACTTCGTCACTATCAATATTACTATGATTATATGGAGCAGGAATGCTTTCGGGATGATAATCATATAATCTCGGAACAAATGAACACACCACAAAAGCGTCAGTCTCAAAAGTTTGATGTACCGGTGGTGGTTGATGAATCCTTCCTGTGATGGGTTCAAAATCGTGTATTGAAAAAGCATAGGGGAAATTAAAACCATCATAGCCTACTACATCGAAGGGATGTGTAGCATAGATCATATCAAAAATTTCATCTTGCTTTTTTACTTTTATTAAAAAATCGCCTTTTTCATCATTAGTTTCTAATTCATATGGAGTTCTAATGTCACGTTCACAAAATGGAGAATGCTCTAGTAATTGGCCGAACCAATTGCGATATCTCTTTGGTGTGTAGATCGGTCTTCTTGATTCTACAATAAACAAACGATTATCTGTGGTATCAAAATCTAATTTATAAATAGTTCCTCTAGGCACTACAATATAGTCTCCATATTTAAAATCGAGATTACCAAGATGACTTCTAAATTTTCCACTACCACGATGTACAAAAATCAATTCATCTGCATCTGTATTTTTATAAAAATAATTAGAGGTCGATTCTTGTGGTGCAGATAGGAGGATACTAACATCACTATTGGTCAATACATTTTTTCTGCTCTGCAAATAGTCTTTTTCCGGATTTACTTTAAAACCATGAAATCTATAAGACTTTATATTATTTTCAATTGCAATTTTTGGTGCAACAGAATAACTTCCTTTAATTTCTTTTACTTGAGTAGGTCTATGACAATGGTACATGTTGGTTGACATTCCATCAAAACCAATAGTTCCAAATAATTGTTCATAGTATAAATTACCATCTTGTTTTTTAAAGATAGTATGGCGTTTATGTGGTATTTTTCCTAGTGTATGATAAAAAGGCATTGATTATTAAATTTAAGGTATTAACTACTTTTCTAAAAGATAAATAACAAATCTGCCTTATTCTGGATTGCGTTTGATAAGGTAGTGTAATAGTAGTAATAAATCCTGCCAAAACATGCTCATGATATTACAAATATCGTAAATATTTCTATTTTTTATAGTTTCTATTTTCTTAAAACCAAAAGCCTACACTAAAGAACCATGTACTTTCATCTATTTCTGGCGAGTACGAGTATTTAACCTGTATGGGTCCGGCGAAGGTTTCTAGACCATATCCTAGGGCGTATCCTGTAAAATCAGGGTCTTCGAACCACCTTCCGGTACTGAATAATTTATTACCAACGTTTGCAAAATTAGCTGAAGCATTAATATGGTTTTTTTTGAAGATTTCATAATCCACTGTGATTAATCCTTTCATAAAACTTTGTCCTGCTATACTCAAAAAATCATATCCATAGAACGGAACAAAGTTGTTTATAGTTTTTGCTCCAAAACCACCAAGTAGAAAATCAAGAGAGTTAATTGCGTTATTTCCGATTTTAGTACCTGCTTCAAGACTTAAGTTCATAGAAATATTGTGAAACAAGGGTCTGGCATATCCCAAATGGGCCTTGGCGATAGAGAACTCATCAAAACTATCGGTAAAATCTGATGAAAAGAGATAGGTATGTATATCTCCTTCAAATAATATTCCCCGTTTTGGAAAATATTTATTGTCGTAAGTATCAAATTTTAAGTATCCAAAAGCACTCCAATAATCACTATCATCAAAAACTGTTCTTGGAATTTGATTTTCATCTTCCCCAAAGGTGTCCGATATGATTTGTAATCTTTTATACTCTGCACCCAGCCCAACCGAAAAAGTTTGATTTAACAATGTTTCAGCATATGCCTGCACATTATAATCGGTATAGGTAACATCAATTCTATTAATATTTAGATCAGGAATTTCTCCAAATTGACCTATAAAATCAAAATCAAAATCTTTTTTAAAATTAGTATACCCATATTTTAATCCTGTGCTCCAATAAAAGCCTTTGTCAATATAATAATCCAAATTATATCTAATGTTATCTCCTAGTGCGACATCTAGCGAAAGAACGTCATTATTAAATAATAAACTTTTTCTGGTAACATTTACTAGTGCTGCAGTTTGATACAAATCATCATAGTGCACGGCAAATCGCAACAGCATTTTATTTTCACTCTCTTTGACATTAAGGGAAAGTTCTTTACCTTCATCACCATCGATCAGTCTGTGATTTACACGATCAAAATTTCCGGTAGCCGATAGGTTATTAATACCTTCATTAAGTTTTTCATAAGTTGTAACTCGAGGGGTTTTTAGCTTCAGTTTACCTTTAACATATGCCCTTGTATATCGTTTATTACCGGTAATATATAGATTGCTTATTAAAATGTTTTCAGAATTTTCAGGAACTTTTTCTCTGGGTTCTGTGGGTTTTTGACGTTGTGCAATATCCTTTAGTTTTTCAAAATTGGAAAAGGCTGCGTTTTCTCCACTTTTTATGATTTCATCGGCTCTATTAAATGACATCACTGAAAAATCCATAATAGACGGTTTTATATATATATCAGTCTCTGAAACCTTGCCTTTCATAGCATTAAAAGTTCTGAAATTACTAATTTGTAACATGATGTTCGTTACAGAATTTAATTCATCCTTGGGCATTAAACTATCTTGAACATCAATACCAATTACTATTTCAGCTCCTTTTTCTTTAATTTCTTTTACAGGATAATTGTTTGACACCCCTCCATCGGTCATTAAAACTCCGTTTAATTCTACAGGACTAAAAATTGAAGGTAAGGCTCCACTGGCAGCCACGGCTTCGGGTAAATACCCTTTGTCGAGAAGCACTTGTTGTCCGGTTTCAATATTGGTAGCCATACAGAAAAAGGGTATGGGGAGATCATCAAAATCATTAATTTCATTTACGTGAGCTGTAAATCTGGAAAATTGATTATAAAAATTCTGTCCTTTTGATAATCCCTTTGGGAGACCTATTTTAAAATTATCGAAAGGCAATGTTAGGGCATACTTTTCAGAGTCTTCTCTTTCATAAAACGTTTTTGCATCTCTGGGTAACAAATCTTGAATAAAAGTATCAAAATCTACTGATCTAAAGATAGAATCAAGCTCTTTCGCTCGGTATCCCGAAGCGTATAGCGCACCAACAATCGCCCCCATGCTTGTTCCGCCGATATAGTCTATTCGAACACCCGCTTCTTCAATGATCTTTAATGCACCAATATGTGCTAAACCTTTTGCACCACCACCACTAAGTACTAAACCTACTTTCAAATCTTCCTGTGCGGGGTCATCATGAGTTTCTATAAGGTCTTTTTCCTGGGACCAATGTATTTGAGGCAAGAATAATATGGTGAGTACTAATATCCTAATTAGAAAAACCCATAAGATGTTTGGTGTATTCACAATTAATCCTTTTTAGAAAGATAGTAATTAAAAACTTTGGTTGCGCGTGAATTTCCTACTACTTGGGTCAACTCTTCCATAGTGGCTTTACTAATTCTTTTTACAGATCGAAAATGCTTAAGTAATTCTACCACTGTTTTTTCTCCAATTCCCGGGATTGAATCCAACTCGGTGTCTAAAGCAGATTTACTTCGTTTTTGTCTGTGAAAAGTAATGCCAAACCGATGTGCTTCGTTTCTTAGATGTTGTATTACTTTTAGGGTTTCAGATTTTTTGTCAAGATAAAGAGGAATAGAATCACCAGGATAATAGATTTCTTCTAATCTCTTTGCAATACCAATAATTGTAATTTTTCCCCTTAGACCTAGGGCATCAAGAGCTTTTAAGCCAGAAGAAAGCTGTCCTTTTCCACCATCAACTATCACCAGTTGAGGTAAAGATTGTTCTTCATCAAGCAATCGTTTGTACCTGCGATATACCACTTCTTCCATAGAAGCAAAATCATTTGGGCCTTCTACCGTTTTGATATTAAATTTACGATAGTCTTTTTTGCTCGGTTTTCCATTTTTAAAAACAACACAGGCAGCTACAGGGTTTGTTCCTTGGATATTTGAATTATCAAAACATTCAATATGTCTTGGCTCTTCAGGCAATCGAAGGTCCTTTTTCATTTGTGCCATTAGGCGTTTGACGTGACGATCGGGATCAATGATTTTGATCTGCTTAAAGCGTTCTTGCCTAAAGTATTTGGCATTTCTTAGAGACAAGTCAACAATTTTCTTCTTGTCACCTAATTGTGGAACCGTAATTTTTATATTTTCACCTACCTCTACCTCAAAAGGAACAAATATCTCTTTCGACTTAGAATTAAAACGTTGACGAAGCTCAATAATAGCTAATTCTAATAACTCTTTATCTGATTCTTCGAGCTTTTTTTTAATTTCGGTAGTGTGGGATCTGATAATCGATCCGTAAGAAAGTTGAAAAAAATTCACGTAGCCAAAAGACTCATCTGAGATGATAGAAAAGACATCTACATTACTTATTTTAGGATTAACTACGGTAGATTTAGCTTGATATTTTTCAAGCACTTCGATTTTTTCCTTAATTCTCTGTGCGTCTTCGAACTCCATTTTTTTTGCGTGATCTGCCATTTGCCTTTTAAATCGATGTAAAGAATCTTTAAAGTTTCCTTTGACGATTTGTCTAATGGCGTTCAGGTTTTCGTTGTATTCCTTTTCATCTTGCAAGCCTTCGCAGGGGCCCTTGCAATTTCCCAAATGATACTCTAGGCAAACTTTGTATTTACCATTATTTATTTTTTCCTGAGACAAATCATAATTACATGTTCTAAGCTGATAGAGTCCTTTTATTAGATCTAATAAGGTATTTACCGTTTTAAAGTTTGTATACGGGCCATAATATTCTGATCCATCCTGGATGAAGTTTCTTGTTGGAAAAACTCTTGGGAAACGCTCTTTCTTGATACAAATCCAAGGGTAGGTTTTATCATCCTTAAGCATCACATTAAAACGAGGCTGATGTTTTTTGATTAGATTGTTCTCTAACAATAATGCATCGGTTTCAGTATCCACAACGATATGCCTAAGCGAATGAATCTTTTTTACAAGGATTTTCGTCTTGTAATTTTCATGATTCTTAGTAAAATAAGAAGCTACTCTTTTCTTAAGATTTTTTGCTTTACCAACATATAATAATTTACCATCTTTATCATAATACTGATATACTCCAGGGCCTGAGGGTAGTGTTTTAAGTTGTATGTCTAATGTGGCTTCTTGCATATTCTAACGGTAAAGTTAAGGGTTTACCCAATTCAAGGATAATGATATGAAGTTTAAATTTTGTTAAACCCGTAGCAAAATATCAATTGTTATTAAAAATAGCGTTAACTGTATAATACATTTTGATTTTTACTACATTAGTAGTCCTAAATATAAAAGGTTATTCTTTTGGAACAAAAGAAGGAAATAATTGGTCGCATAGATAAAGTGGATTTTCCGCTTTTAGAACTATCAGATATCGATGCCAAAATCGATACGGGTGCATATGCCTCTTCGATACATTGTATTGGTATACGAGAAGTTGACAAGACTCTACAATGCACCTTTCTTGATGCGACACATCCCGAATATAATGGCAAAAGATTTACATTTAAAAATTATGATATGACTGCAGTAAAAAGCAGTAATGGAAAAGTCGAAATGCGTTTTGCTATCAGAACTCAAATACTAGTATTTAATAAAACGTATCCTATTACTTTTACCTTATCTCCTCGTGATGATATGCGTTTTCCTGTATTGATAGGACGTAAATTCTTAAGCGGGAAATTTTTAATTGATCCTCAATTAGAAAATCAGTCTTACAATCAAAAGTTATAATGAATATCAAAATCTTGTCGCGTAGTGCGAATTTATATTCTACTAATGCACTTGTTCAAGCTGCAGTAAAGCGTAAACATAATGTTCAGGTAATTGATCCATTAAATTGTGATATTGTAATTGAAAGACAAAAACCAGAAATTTATTATCGAGGTAGAAGGCTAGATCATGTTGATGCTGTAATACCAAGAATAGGGGCGTCTACTACTTTTTATGGAACTGCAGTGGTGAGACAATTTGAGATGATGAATGTATTTACAACACTAAGTTCACAAGCATTAATACAATCGAGAGATAAATTGAGAAGTTTACAGGTTTTATCTAAGGCGGGTCTTGGTCTTCCTAAAACAGTATTTACAAACTATTCCAAAGATGTGTCTGAGGTTATATCACATGTTGGAGGAGCTCCTTTAATTATAAAGCTTCTAGAAGGTACCCAAGGACTTGGAGTTGTACTTGCCGAAACTAAAACAGCTGCAGAATCTGTGTTAGAGGCATTTAATGGATTACAAGCCAGAGTAATCGTTCAAGAATTCATTAAAGAAGCCAAAGGAGCAGATATTAGAGCTTTGGTAGTAGATGGGCAAGTGGTTGGGGCTATGAAAAGACAAGGTAAAGATGGAGAGTTTCGGTCTAATCTGCACCGGGGAGGTACCGCCAATGTGATTAATTTAACTCGGCATGAAGAACAGGCAGCTATCATGGCAACAAAGACATTAAAAATGGGAGTGGCTGGTGTAGATATGTTACAAAGTAAAAGAGGGCCACTTATTTTAGAAGTTAATTCATCTCCTGGATTAGAAGGTATAGAGTATGCAACTGGAAAGGATATTGCAAAGTCAATTATCAAGTATATCGAAAGAAATATGTAAAATGATATGACGAAAACAGAAAAAAAAGATTTGCTTAATATATTAGGAGAAGAAATTCCTTTGGGCTCCAGTAAAACCATAAATTTTAATATTGCCAAACTATATACTTCTACCAAAGTAGAAATACCCATAATTATAGAAAGGTCTAGAAAACCAGGTCCTACAATTCTGATCACAGCAGGGATACACGGAGATGAGGTTAACGGTGTAGAAGTAGTACGGCAGATTATAGCAAAAAAGATCAATAAACCGGCCAAAGGCACTATTATTTGTATTCCTGTTCTTAATGTGTTCGGGTTTTTGAATATGAATAGGTTTTTTCCAGATGGGAGAGACCTAAATAGAGTGTTTCCTGGTACAAAAAATGGCTCTCTAGCAAGTCGATTTGCATATCAGTTTGTCAATGAAATTTTACCAGTGGCAGATTTTTGTCTTGATTTTCATACAGGAGGAGGAAGTAGATTTAATGCAGCTCATATTCGGGTAGATCCTAAAAATGAAAAATCGGTAGTATTAGCCAAAATTTTTAATGCACCTTTCACACTGCTTTCCAAAAATCTTGATGGATCCTACAGAGCGACATGTGCCAAAAAAGGAATAGATATTTTATTGTTCGAGGGTGGGAAGTCACAAAATAACAATAGGGATGTAGCCAGAGAGGGCGTGCATGGTACTATACGGGTATTACATTATCTAGAAATGCTAAGACCCGATTTTGTAATGCCCGATACCCTTAAAGAAACTATCATTATCAAAAAAAGTTTCTGGATGCGTGCAAAATACAGTGGATTATTGCACATTAAAATTCCTATCGGTAAGTACGTAGAAAAAGGAGAAATGCTAGCTACTATAACAGATCCTTACGGGAAAATGCGGCATATTGTAAAATCTTCAAACGATGGATATATCATCAATGTAAATGAGGCGCCCATTGTTTATAAAGGGGATGCAATTTTTAGAATTACCACCGAGTTAGAAGAATAATGAATAAAAAAGCACTTCGAGAAAAATATAAAAAGCTAAGATCTCAATTAAGCCAGGAAGAAATTGATAACCTGAGTATGGACATAGCCAATAGATTGTTACCATTATCAATATGGGATAAATCATATTATCATGTTTTTTTGCCTATATCCAGACAAAAAGAGATCAATACAGAGTTTATAATGCATATTTTACACGGAAAAGATAAACATGTGCTTGTTCCCAAGAGTAATTTTGACGATCATACACTAGATCATATTTTACTTACTGATAGTACCAAATTAAAGGTGAACTCTTGGGGTATTCCAGAACCGGTTGATGGTATTGCAATAACCGAGGATAAAATAGAAGTTGTCTTTATACCGCTTCTCGCCTTTGATCAAAATGGAAATCGGGTGGGTTATGGCAAAGGTTTTTATGATAATTTTTTAGTAAAATGTAATCCTGAAACTATAAAAATTGGGCTTTCATTTTTTGCTGCAGAAGAAGAAATAAATGGAATAATTCCCTCAGATATAAGGCTTGACCTTTGTGTTACTCCGTTAGAAACGTACTATTTTAAGAATTAATTAACATTTCTTGCATTCAAGTATAGTTTGTATTATATTTCGACAACTATAAACGTTTTACCCCCAAAAATGTCCCAAAATATAGAAAGTGTCTGTATCATTGATGATGATAGTATTTACATAAATTTAGTGAGTAAGATTATTGAATTAAGAAAGTTGTCTGAAACTGTGATTGTATTCAATAATGGTAAAGAAGCTATGGATTTTTTCCAGGAATCGTTAGAAAAAAACGAAAAACCAGAGGTGCCTCAGGTAATTTTTCTGGATATCAACATGCCGGTAATGGATGGATGGGAATTTTTAAGGGAGTTTTCGAAGATTAAAAATAAATTAAGTGACAAGATCAATCTTTATGTGGTCAGTTCTTCTATAGATTCCAGAGATATAGAAAGAGCCAAATCAATAGACGTAGTTTCTGACTATCTCACCAAACCAATCAAAATTGATGATTTTGAAAGGATATTAGAATAGTTTTGACCTCAAGTATTATGCTTCGTTTTGTTTTGGAAATGCTTTTTTATAGAAAATAATTAATAAGAACACCCCAATACTAATAGCAGAATCGGCAATATTAAAAACAGGGTCGAAGAAAGAAAAATGCTGGCCTCCCCAAAAAGGTATCCATTCTGGTAAAAGATCATCATAAAAGGTAAATTGAATCATATCTACAACTTTCCCATAAAAAATACTTTCATACCCTCCTTCTTCTGGTAAGAAACTAGCAACATCTATGTTAGTGCTTTCTCCAAAAAAGATTCCATAGAAAAGAGAATCTATAATATTTCCAAAAGCACCTGCAAAAATTAAAGCGATACAAAATGTGAGTATTGCAGGACTATTTTTACGAACAGAATCGTAGAGCCAATACCCAATACCAGTAATGGCTACTAATCTAAATAGCGTAAGAACAAGTTTCCCATAGTTGCCCGGAAGTTCAAAACCCCATGCCATTCCTTTATTCTCTACAAATACAATTCGAAACCAATCAAATACTTTTACCTCTTCATGAAGACTAAAATGAGTTTTAATGTAAATCTTGGTGATCTGGTCAATCAATAAAACTAAAATTATAACTAAAATTGATTTCTTTAAGGACATAAATGTATGGGTTTGCCTTGGTATTAAAAGCACCGGACAAAAATAGTATTTTATTTTGTTTTACAAACACTTATATTTTTGCTTATGGTCTCAGTTTTGTAATAAAAGCAAAAAAAGAGTTTAGTTACTTAGTTTTTAAAGTAACTAAACTCTTGATGACACTCAAAATTACTGTTTTCCCTTATTGCTTTCTAATAAATATATTGCCACTTATGGTTTTAAGAAGCAATTCGCTTTGGACATCACCAAAGGTGCCAGTTACTTTACTGCCTACCACTCGGTTTTTGCCTTGGTCAAACTGCATGTCCTTATCAGAGTATATCATACCAGAGATAGTTTCAGCTTTTAAACGAGATTTTGCCACATTAATATCGATATCTCCGCTTATTGTTTTAAGATTTAGATCTCCATTATATTGTTTTATATCTATATTTCCGCTGATAATATCTACAATTAACTCTCCCTGATAATTTTCAGATTGGACATTACCTGAGATACTTTTTACACGTAATCGCATGTTTCTAGGAACATATAAAGTGTAGAAAGCATCAATATTGAGATTGTTACAGGAATCCCAATTGTTTCCTTTGTTTGAACCCCGCTTTTCTTTCCACATATCAAATAATTTTCCATAATCTGATGCTATATCTAAAACTGAAGAATTATCTATTTTCAAATTAAAATAATCATCGAATTCTCCGTTCCTGATGCTTACTTCAGCCTTGATGTAAATAGTATTTTTATCCCAGGTTTTTATGGTAATATCTTCGGCAAATTTGAACGCTACCTTTACTTCGTTTGCAGAAGTGCTGATCTCTTTTTCGATTACTTTTTGTGCTTGTATTTGCAATGCAGCAAGACAAAATACAATTAAGATGACTAAATTTTTCATGTTGTTCGATTTTTGATGAATGTTATGACCTCATTATTGTTTTCTCAGGTAAATATTACCTGTTGATGATCTTAAACTAATCTCTACTCCTCCGTTATTTAATTTGGTTTTGATAGCTCTTTTTCCCCCAACTATTTTCATATTATTATCTTCTACAGGAAACTTGATATCAAAATCTGTATAGATCTCGCCCATCGATGTTTTTAGTTCTAAGTTGGCTGGTGTAGCTGATGGTAAGCTTACATCAACGGCTCCAGTTGCAGAAATCAAAGAAATAGGAGAACTTTGGCTTACCTTGGTGAATACTACGTTAATTTCTCCGGTAGCCGTTTTGGCAACAACGGGTCCCGTGACATCTTCGAGCTTAATGTATCCCACATTGGTAGTGGCTTCAATTTCTGAAATAAACCCACTCAAAGTTACATTACCCAGGTTACTTTTTTCTATGACAATATTAACTGTTTTGGGAAGATACATTTCTAGCAATTTCCCATACATACCTTTTAGGTTTTTAATCACCAGGATTTCACCTTCTTTTTGCACATACATGCCTAGACCGGTATTATCGCTCCCGCCGGCATATACTGCTTTCAAGCCTCTAGCCTTTTCAGGTGTCTCATGACCGTCGCCTACTATTCTTAATTCGTTTTGATCATTTACTTTTATTGATACTCCTGATTCTGAACTGATTTTTACTTTTTTGATTCCTTGTAAGGATTGTGTATAATCCTGAGCCTTTGATTGACCAATGGCGAAGAATGCTAAGAATATGAATATTATTTTTTTCATGACTATTTGTTTTTGATTGAAATTTTAAATTAAACTTGGTAGACCAACTACTACTTGATCTTTTACATAATCTGGTGTTTCTTCTTTTTGAAGTAACTTTTCCATCGAAGGAATCGCGCGTTTTTCCTGAATGGAAACTAATATTTGAATTAATTCAATTTGCATACTAGGATCTCGTTCTTTTTCCAAGGCATTAATTAACGCCTTACGAACCATCTCTGAATCTGAGAACTTAACGAGTGCCTCTGCAGCAGCAAGTCGTACATTAATATGATCATCATATGACATTTTATCCATCAAAGCTTTTAAGATGTCATTTCCTGGTTTTTCAAACTCTTCTGCATAGTTCACGGCTTGTAAACGCTTGCTCGCAGATTCGTTCTCTATGAGCGAAATGGTCATCGTTTGTTTCATTTTATTGTTTTCTTTTTCCAGCACGGCTATTTCTTCAGAGAATGACTTATTATTTTGGTGTTTTCCATAAAAATATGCTGAGATTATTAAAACAACCGTAGCAGCAATTTGTAAGACAATTTTCCATGAGCTTTTAGAATTGTTTTTGAGTGAAACTACTTTGGGATCATTTTGTATTGCTTTTTCCTTCTCAAGCATCTGATCAAAATTAAGTTTCATACTTGTTTTTGGTTGCTCACCAATGTCTTTACCTATTATATCAAAAACTTGTTGAAATTCATGTAGCGCTTTACTACAGCTTGAGCAATCCTTAAGGTGTACTTCAAACTTTTTGTGTTCTTCTTGGCTTACATTATGATCTATGAAGTCGATAAGTTGCTCTTCTATTTGTTTACAGTTCATGATATTATATCTTTTGTAAATAACATTCTTTTAATTTATGTATGGCCCGATGTACTTTCGTTTTTACCGCACCTTCGGTAGAGTCCATAATTTCTGCTATTTCACGGTATTTGATTCCTTGATACCGGTTCATAATTATTAATTCTCTATCGCTGTGACTCAATTTCATTAATGCTAGATGTAATTGCTCTTTGATCTCCTCATCGTCTACAGTATTAGTTTGCTTATCTACAGTTTTATAGTGAATATCATCTAAACGTTGATCTTTATTTTTCTTTTTCTGATAATGATCTGAAAATACATTTCTGGCGATGGTATAGATCCATGATGAAAATTTTCCTTTTTTGTATGAAGTTCTATACTTTAAAGCCTTATAAAAAACCTCTTGAGTAATATCCTGACTTACATCTTGATCTCTGGTCATTTTTAATAAAAAATTATAGATGCGAACATGATATCTATCAAATAAGATGCTCATCATATCTAGATTTCCATTAGACACCAGAATCATTAATTCTTCATCGCTTACATTTTTCAAGACGTTACTCTTTTGGTTAGTTTCTATTAGTAATACCTAAGTTTTTTAAAAAGGTTACACTAGGATATAAAAAAAGTGCTTTCCAGATCTGGAAAGCACTTTAAATTTACAATATTTTGCTGTTTGTTAACCCTGCATATTTTTTGCTTCGATACTTAATGTAGCATGCGGAACTAGCTTTAATCGCTCTGGATTAATCAACTTTCCGGTTACACGACAAATACCGTATGTTTTGTTTTCTATACGCAACAAGGCGTTCTTTAAGTCACGCACAAATTTTTCTTGCCTAATGGCAAGCTGCGTGTTAGCTTCTTTAGACATGGTTTCACTTCCTTCCTCAAATGCTTTAAATGTGGGTGAAGTGTCATCTGTACCATTGTTTCCATCATTCTTATAAGCACTTCGAAGTAATTCCAAATCTTTTTGTGCTTTTTCCATCTTGTCAACGATAATTTTTCTGAATTTTTCCAAGTCAGAGTCGCTGTACCTTACTTTTACATCTTCTGCCATACTTTTAATGTTTTTTTATTGTCAATTGGGTTGCAATGTCATCAAACGCAATTTCTGTACCATTTATTACATCTGTTGCAAATTCAATTGTCTCTGTTAAGGTTTCGTTTTTAATATATGTTTCATTGGTTGTAACGGCTTCTTGTATAGTTTTATTTTCCTGGAAAACAATCTCTATTTTATCAGTCACCTCAAGTCCACTGTCCTTACGCATATTTTGAATTCGATTTACAAGCTCTCTGGCTATACCTTCTTTTTTGAGCTCTGGAGTGATTGTTACATCTAATGCCACAGTTAGGGGACCAGAGTTTGCAACCAACCAGCCCTCTATATCCTGAGAGCTAATTTCTACGTCATCGGTTCCTAATGTAATAATTTTATCATTAATTTCTACATCAAAACTGCCAGTTTGTTCGAGAATTTTGATGCTTTTTTGATCAAATCCTTGTATCTTGTTGGCTATCAACTTCATGTCTTTTCCAAAACGAGGACCTAAAGTCTTGAAATTTGGTTTAATTTGTTTTACCAAAATCCCGGAAGCATCATCAATCAGCTCTATTTCTTTAACATTAACCTCACTTTTTATCAGATCGGCTATGTCATTGATCTCAAATCTTTCGGCTTCATTGAGTACCGGAATCATAATTCGCTGTAGCGGCTGGCGTACCTTAATCTTTTCTTTTTGGCGCAAAGAAAGTACCAAAGAAGAGATGGTTTGTGCCTTTTGCATTTTTTGCTCTAATCCTTTATCAACAAAACTTTTATCGTATTTTGGAAAATGTGCCAGATGAACGCTTTCAAAATCTTCTTGATTTGTTGCTGCAATCAAATCTTTGTACAATCGATCCATGAAAAATGGTGCTACAGGGGCTCCAAGCTTGGCAATGGTAAGTAAACAAGTGTATAAGGTTTGATAGGCCGATATTTTATCTTGTTGATAATCGCCTTTCCAGTATCTTCTTCTGCTTAGTCGTACAAACCAGTTGCTTAAGTTTTCTTGTACAAAATCTGATATTGCTCTAGTAGCCTTGGTTGGCTCATAGTCATTATAATATTCGTCTACATTTTTGATCAATGTGTGTAGTTCGCTAAGAATCCATCTATCAATTTCTGGACGTTCTGCCAGTGGCATGTCGTCTTCAGCATAGGTGAACTTATCGATATTAGCATACAATGTAAAGAATGAATAGGTGTTGTATAATGTGCCAAAAAATTTACGACGTACCTCGCCAATTCCTTCAATATCAAATTTTAGATTATCCCAAGGGTTAGCATTACTGATCATATACCAACGAGTTGCATCTGGGCCATAGGTTTTCAATGTTTCAAAAGGATCAGCTGCATTACCTAATCGTTTTGACATTTTTTGCCCATTTTTGTTTAAAACCAGTCCATTCGACACTACATTTTTATAAGCTACATCGTCAAATATCATAGTTGCAATGGCATGAAGGGTATAGAACCATCCACGGGTTTGATCCACACCTTCTGCTATAAAATCTGCCTTTCTTTCTCCGCCTTCTACTTTTTCTTTATTTTCAAAAGGATAGTGCCATTGAGCATAGGGCATAGATCCGGAATCAAACCATACGTCTATCAAATCACTTTCACGTTTCATTGGCTTTCCTGAAGGAGATACCAAGGTGATTTGATCGACTACGTTTTTGTGAAGATCAACTTTATAATAATTTTCTTCACTCATATCACCCACTATAAAATCTGCAAAAACATCGGCTTCGAGTACCTTGGCCTCTATTGCTTTTTTCATTTCTGCTTTTAATTCTTCGAGGGAGCCTATGATAATTTCTTCTTTACCGTCTTCTGTTCTCCAGATCGGTAATGGTATCCCCCAGAAACGAGAACGTGATAAGTTCCAATCATTGGCATTGGCCAACCAGTTGCCAAAACGTCCTTCCCCGGTAGCTTTTGGTTTCCAATTAATGCCCAGATTGAGCTCATGCATACGATCCTTAAAATCGGTCACTTTTATAAACCAGGAATCTAATGGATAATATAATACAGGCTTGTCGGTACGCCAGCAGTTAGGATAACTGTGTACATATTTTTCTACCTTGAAGGCTCTGTTTTCTATTTTAAGTTTGATGGCAATTTCTACATCGACAGATTTCTCAGGGGCAGTACCATCATCATAATACTCGTTCTTCACATATTTACCACCTAAATTACCCATTTCTTTGATGAATCTTCCTTGTAAATCGACAGTAGGAACCAAATTATCATTTTCATCCTTAACTAATAAAGCTGGAACTTCAGGTTTTGCTTGTTTGGCTACAAACGCATCATCTGCACCAAAGGTCGGTGAGGTATGAACTATACCGGTACCATCTTCAGTAGTTACAAAATCACCTGCAATAACTCTAAAAGCGTTTTCCGGATGATGATAGGGTTGAACGTAGTCGATGAGTTGGTCGTATCGAATTTCAACCAAATCAGCTCCTTTGCATTCTTTCAAGATATAATAAGGTATCTTTTTATCTCCTTTATTAAAAGCATCTACTTCTGCTTCAGTTTCTGACTGAACAAATTTTCCTGAAAACTGTTTTCCAACTAAATTCTTGGCCAGAATTACAGTCATGGGTTCAAATGTATATTGATTGTATGTTTTTACGACAACATAATCAATTTTAGGCCCTACGGTTAATGCTGTATTAGATGGAAGTGTCCAAGGTGTTGTGGTCCATGCTAAAAAGAAAAGATCTCCTTCTATATTCTTCAAGAAGTCAGGTAATGTTTCTTTTTGTGCTTTAAACTGTGCTACTACCGTAGTGTCGGTAACATCCTGATACGTTCCCGGCTGGTTGAGCTCGTGAGAACTGAGTCCGGTACCTGCTTTTGGAGAGTATGGCTGGATGGTATACCCTTTATATAGTAACCCTTTTTTATAGATTTGAGAAAGTAACCACCAAACACTTTCCATATATTTGGGTTTATAAGTGATGTAGGGATCATCCATATCCACCCAATATCCAATTTTTTGAGTAAGATCATTCCAAATATCAGTATATCGCATTACGGCCTTTTTACAGGCTTCGTTATATTCTTCAATAGTAATTTTTTTACCAATATCCTCTTTGGTAATCCCTAATTCTTTCTCAACACCAAGTTCTATAGGAAGCCCATGAGTATCCCATCCGGCTTTACGTTTTACCTGGTATCCCTTTTGGGTTTTGTATCGACAGAAAATATCTTTTATTGCACGAGCCATTACATGATGAATACCGGGTAGCCCATTAGCAGAAGGAGGCCCTTCAAAAAACACATATGGTGCTGCCCCTTCCCGCTCACTAACACTTTTTTCAAAGATGTCGTTTTGTTGCCAGAAATCAAGTATTTCGTCGGCTACTTTTGGTAAGTCAAGTCCTTTATATTCAGGAAACTTAGTGCTCATTTGCTCGTTCTTTCTATTAAGTCTGCGAAAATAAGGATTTTATTGAAAAAATTATCAAAAAACGGCTTTAGAATCATACAGATCGATTCTAAAGCCATATTCTATGAGTATGTATTAAAGTAGCTTATTTACAAAATGAGATAAGGGCGGTCAGATTTTGAGATATGCGTTCTTCTTAAAAATCCATTACAATGCCTATACTTGGTATAATTTGTCCTGTTTCAGTCTCTATGGCCGTTAAGCTTCTCGGCTCTACAACCGCTCCGTTTGCATCTCTAGTAAGTCCAAATTGAGTGGGTTCTGGAATTTCTTGTCCCAGGACATTCTGCGCCTCTACAAATACATCTAATGAAAGATTTTTAAAATTCCATTTTTTGTCAATACGCACATCAAGTTGGCTAAATGTATCTAGCTCTTCTTCACCCAAACGGCCGTAATCCAAAATAACTTCTGGATAATTAGCAAGAGTAGCATCGAGATCTGTCGGAACAAAAGGGGTGTTACCTGCAAAACGATACCTGGCACTTATTTCCCAATTGCGTTTTAGCTTATATCCACCTGTAAATGAAACCAGATGGCGGCTATCCCATACAGAAGGTAAATATTCGTTCCTGTCGAAGCCTGTAAATTCGCTATAAAACCAAGTATATGCAAATATACCGTAGAAGTTATTCGTTAGTTTTTGCTGAAACTGAAGTTCTGCTCCGTAGCTTCTTCCTCGACCAACGGTAGCGACATCTTCGCTTCCTAACACTTCGAAGTCAGCACCTTTGTTGGCCAGAGATACACCGTCTAGTATAGAAACTGGATAATCATCATAACGTTTATAAAAACCTTCTACAGATATATTTGCAGAAGGACCAAAATAATGTTGTAAACCAAGTACATAGTGATCACTTACCGTATAATCTACATCTTTATTTACCAGGATATTGTTATTGTCTCTAAACCCTAAAATGGTATAAGGAGGTAGCTTATAGTATCTACCTATAGAACCGTTCAACCTCCAATTTTCTTTGAATTCGTAAGATAGAGAGAGCCTTGGAGAGAAGGTAGACAGTAAATTATCTTCTTCTGTAAAGGTGTCATCATCTATTCTGAAACCAAAAGAAACATCTAATTGATCATCAAAGAATGATTTTGTCATGTTCGCGAACACCCCATATTTAGCAAAATCAATGTCTGTGTTAAAGATATTATTGTCGGTGAGATTTACTGTTTCGTTACTATAATCAGAATATTGCGTATTAAAACCTGTGGTAAGCTTCCAATCACCAAAAAATTTTGTGAGTTGATATCGTAATTTGGTTTCAGACTCTGTAGCATCATTGCTAAAAATGACGCCGGTTTCATTTTCTGGGTCTTCATATCTGGTAAATTCATTGATTAGCGTATTGTTGCTTACTGTAGTTTCCATAAAACCAGACCCGTCTTTAAAACGGCGTTTCCAGGATAGACCTATTGCATTGGTTCGCTGATTAATAAAAGGAGCTTGTTCTAACTGTGCTTGTTGTTCTGCATCAAAATCTTCTGGTGCTTCTACAGAAAAATCATCAATAGACCCTAGACCAATAAAGCTTATGTCATTGTAAGCATCGATCTCATGGTTTATTTTATATTGATAGTCCCAGTAGTTGGGCCTAAAAGGAAGACCGATCACTTCAAACAAAAATTGTAGGTAACTACGCCTTGCCGATACTAAAAAAGTAGTTTTTGCTTCTTCATTTTCACCTTTAAAAATAGGTCCTTCTAATGTTAGCGCGGCTTCACTGGCACTTACACGAAAGTTACCACTAAAATCCCGACGATTTCCGGTACGTTGACTAAACTGTAAAACTCCCGAAAGCGGATTATCATATTGAGCCCCAAAGGCAGAAGTTGATAAAGTAACGTTATCAATAAATGACACATTGATCAGTCCCACCGGGCCTCCCGCACTTCCTTGTGTACTAAAATGATTGATATTAGGCACTTCCATTCCATCTAGATAATAAACAGTCTCGTTGGGAGCACCACCACGAATGATTAAATCATTACGAAAGCCACCAATTGATGGAGACACCCCAGGGAGTGTTTGTGCAACTTGCACCACATCATTATTGCTTCCCGGGTAGGTGGCAATTTCTACCGCCGAAAGGGTTTGAGTAGATAAGGGGGTTTCTTTTGGCCTGCTAATTTTGTTCGCATTAGTTATGACTACTTCGTCCAACGCTTCAGCTGACTCTTTTAGGATAAAATTATAAGCCGGAGTTCCTTTTGATCGTACAATAACATTAAATTTGGTTTGTGTTTCAAAACCAACATAACTTACAACTAAGTTGTACGATCCCGGAGTTATGTTTTCGATGCGATAGTTACCATCAAAATCGGTTTGTGCCCCTTTTTCTGTGCCTTCAAGAAAAACAGAGGCTCCTAAAACGGGTTGGCCGGTTTGATCTGTTACATTTCCAAATAGCTCACCATAAACCTGGGCATGCAGATTAGAGATGAGAAGTAAGGTAAGTACTAAAACGGTGTTTTTAATATTCATAACTACGGTTTTTAATGGTTTTAAAGTATTTTAGAGTTAATTGTTTAATTGGTTTGTGCAAATATTAAACAATTAGGTATTATATAATAATAAATTATTGTAATTTAGTGTTAAAAAATAGTTTTAATGAAGATTTACGAGTTAATAAGACAATTGATAGATCTCACTGGAGAGTTTGCAAAAGGTAGAATAGATAAGGACATTCATATAAAATCTTTTTTGAATTGGTTACCCAAACGCATGGATGAAACGGTTTCTACTGAGGATTATGAGATCACGGGGCATAGCTTAGAGGCTGAAATAGCAGCATATATTGGCAGAATGAGTAGGTATTCTAATACATATATTAAATCTGCGTTGGTTGATTTACCTTTTGCAACCGATATGGATTTTGCTTTTACCGCTATTCTGCATCGGGCTGGGCCTATAGGGAAAACAGATTTGATCAGGAAGATGGCTTATGATAAATCTTCTGGAATGGAGGTGATTAAACGACTACTAAAAAATGGAATTATCGAACAGTTTCCAAACCCAAATGATAAAAGAAGTAAATTGTTGAGGTTGACCAAAAGTGGAGAAGAAAATGTTATAAAAGCTTACTCAGAAGCGCATAAAGCAGCAAAGACAGTTAGTGGTTGTTTAGATACTGGTGAAAAGATTGCATTATTACGAATATTAAAAAAACTAGATGAGTTTCATCTGCCCATTTACCTTGAAGAAGAAAAAGATTTAAATGTAATTATAGAAAGGTATTCTTTGTAGTCTTAAACGATTTGCTAGCCATAAGATCTTATACTATTTATCATTTGAATTTACCTGGATAAAATGTTCTTTTTTCTCCTTCATTGAATTAAAAAAATCTTAATTTTCTTTTCAGTAAATTCAAACAACAAATGATATTAGTATTTTTAACCTATGAAGGGAATATTACAAATAGCATTGATTCAACCTGATTTGGTTTGGGAAAATGCGCCCAAAAACCGAGAAGCTTTTTTGCAAAAAATTGACACTATCCCCCAGGATGTCGATCTTATCATACTACCAGAAATGTTCACCACAGGATTTACTATGAATGCCACTGGGGTGGCTGAGACCATGAAGGGAGAAACAATCCAATGGCTGACAACTATTTCGAAAACAAAAGATTCTGCGATAACCGGAAGTATAATTATAGAAGAGAACAAAAAATATTACAATCGCTTAATTTTTATGCTACCCAATGGTGAATATCACACCTATGATAAGCATCAGTTATTTACGCTGGCAAGAGAACATGAAGTTTTTACGGCAGGGCAAAAAGAGGTGATTATTGAATATTTAGGATGGAAAATCAAGCCACAGATTTGTTATGATCTTAGATTTCCCGTTTGGGCAAGAAACACTTCTGAATATGATTTGTTATTGTACGTGGCAAGCTGGCCAAAACCAAGAATCAATGCCTGGGATACCTTGTTAAAAGCACGAGCGATCGAAAATATGTGTTATTGTGTAGGAGTTAACAGGGTGGGTATCGATGGTAAAGCATATGAGTACAATGGGCACTCTGCTGTATACGATGTTTTAGGAAATTCGGTTTTAGAAGAAAATCCTGTCGAAAAAGAAACAATTTTATATGCAAGATTAGACAAATCTCATATAGTTGATGTTAGAGAAAAATTGGCATTTTTAAAGGATCGGGATCATTTTAAGTTACTCTAAGATAAAAGTCTGTTTTAGTTCCCAATTGGCTCGAACATCAATAACATCTGGAAAATACTTTATTTCTTCAGGTTGAATACCTTTTAAGAAATTGCCCGTATCCCATATTCCATTTTTATTTGAATCTATGATGACTCGCATGTAATATTTGCCGGGATCTAAATAATCAAAAGTAATCAGTTCTTCTTTTGTAGCAATTCGTTCTGAGATGACTTCATCTTTTTCATTGGTGAGTTCTACGATAACCGGATAATTTTCAACATTTTGAAGCGTAAGAAAAATGATACCGTAATCGGTTAATTTTTTTGTCCTGAAATTAATACTAATGGTATCATTAACATTGCCAATAAAATCTTTGAGTGCCTCAGGTAGCATCTGTAGCGTATAAGAGTTACTTTCTGTTTTTTCAAATAATAACTGAGCTTCATTGTTTACTGAATCTAGTTGCATTGAAAAAGGAACATCCAGCGTATCTTTATCTTTTAATGAGATAAGCTGTTCATTAATACTATCTAATGGGATATTAGAGTAGAAAACATAATTTTCATTTAAAGGCAACAATGACCTGAATTTTGTAGAAATTTGTAGAGAATCCTTATATTGGTCCTTAAATCGGGGAACCAAAGTATCACGATAATTTTTAGAATTTGTCACTTCAAAAACTAAAGAGTCTACCTCAAAAAACGGTTTAAACCAATAGTGCAAAGTGTCTTTTTCTTTATCTTGAAAAACAAGGGTTTCAAAGTTCTCTGGGGTATCACTTAATAAATTGATTTTCATACTATCAACTTCACTTCGATAAGGGAATATAAATTCATTCTTGGAAACCTGTTTAGGTAAGAGCGCTTTAAACTCAGAAACTTCCTTAAATATTTCAATAGTAAATATCTTAGCAGTATCAGCTGGAAGGGTTACAATTTCATCATAAAAACCTATTTTATCTTGTTTAGGCTCATAAAGATAGTTCGAGGCTGCATCCTTAATTGCAATCAGTTTGTATTTTCCAGCTTTTAAATTATAAAATTCAAAAAAGGTGCTATCCAGGGTATTGGTGATATACTTTGGAACCGTATTAAAAACCAACGAATCAGAGTAATTTTCATCTATTTCATATAATGCCACTGTCATGTAAGGATCTATCTTTTTTTGAATGGCGTTATTGACCGAACCTTTTATGCTTAATGAATCCAGAAAATCGCCGGTAGAGAAAACATATCTGAAAAAGGGATATGCATTCCCTTCGTTATTATCTTCGACACTTTCTCCAAAATTGATGCTATACGTTGTATTTTGTAGTAAAGTATCTTCAAACTTAATTTTTATATACTTGCTGGCACTTCCTAAAGGAGTAATGGTTGGTTTTGGATCCATAGGAGGTGAAATGATGATTTGTTTTTGAGCATCCTTTAGCTTTACATATTCATCAAAATAGATTCGAATCTCATCTTTGTTAAAATTTGTCGAAAAATTAGGAGGAAAAGCCTTTACAAAAACAGGCGGCGTTTCATCTTTTTCTCCGCCAGTTATTGATCCTTTTTTTGCACAACTAACTACAAAGGCCAGCATTACCAAGGTCAACAATAACATTTCTAATCTTTTGTTCATATCTCCTTTCGCTATTTTAAGACACAAAGAAACAACTATATTGAAAAACAAAAAAACTTAATGAAACTCTATTTGAACCCCTACTCTAAATGGTTTTTAAATCGTAAGTTAAATTAATTCCGTTTTTATAACGGGACACCAAACTCAAAATTTTAATGTATCATAAACATAATTCTAATCTATTCTGTTATTGCCATAGTAGCGATACTAATTTTAATATTCGGAATAGCTTTTAGTGCCTCAATACAAGCTTCAATAGTGGCTCCTGTGGTAATAATGTCATCTACCAACAAAATGTGTTTGTTTGCTAGTAAAGACTCATTTTGGATTCCAAATGTTTCAGAAATATTAATCCATCTAGAACCTTTATTATGTTTTGATTGTTTTTTGTGGTAAGAGTTTTTTTTCAAAACAGAATCAATATAGCTGGCATTCAATTTTTCAGCAATTTCAATTCCAAATTTTTTTACTTGGTTATACCCTCTTTCTCGAAGTCTTTTTTTGTGTAATGGTACTGGTATAACAACGTCAATTTTTTGATAATCAGGATTTTGAGCTAATTTTTCTCCGAGCCATTTCCCTAATTCTTCTCCAATTTCTTCTCTTCCCTTGTATTTAAGATTGTGAATCAAATTTTGTATTAAACTATCCTTTTGAAAGATGAATAAAGAGGCAGCGTTTTCAATTTTGACACGACCATAAAATACTTTTTCAATTTTTTTTGCGTTTACGTTATGGAAATTGCCCAAAGGGAGTTCGTGCCTGCATGTAGTGCACAGCAACTTTTCGTTTTTATATAGTGCGCCATTGCAGGAGGCACAATATATAGGATAGAATAAATAAGCTAAGTCTCTTAGCATTTTATTAGGGAGATTACCATTAAATATTATATTTTAGCTATTGAAAATAACCATCTAAATTAGAAATTAATTAATTATGACAACTCAAAACAATAACTTGACCCTTAAAATTCTTATTGGTGTTCTAGGGGCACTGTTGCTAATTCTAGGGATTTTCACCTATAAGTTTTACAACGAAGAGAAGCAAAATAAAGCAATTTTGCAACAAGAAAAGGATCTTATTGAAAGTGAATTAGGAGAATTGATCACAAAATATGACAATGCTATCGCTCTTAATGAAGTAATGGATGACCATTTACTAAAAGCTAAAGAACGTATTGTGGTTCTATTGGATAGCGTAAAAGATAACGATGCTAACCTGGCACTAATCTCTAGATATAGAAGAGAGGTTGGAAAACTTAAAAAGGAGCGTGAAAGATTATTTAAGCTTGCAGACAGTCTGACGGTAGCAAATACACAATTGGCCACAGATCTAGATAGTACTTCTGTAGCTTTAAATCAAAGAATTATTTTATCAGATTCTTTACAGACTCAAAATCAAAAACTCGCCGAAATCGTAGAAAGAGGTTCTGCTCTTACTGCTGCGAATATCAAAGCAGAAGGAGTGAGAGTGCGTAACAGCGGTAAAATATCAAGCTCTTCTAAAGCCAGTAGAGCAGAAAAAGTAAGAGTTTGCTTTACACTTTCACCAAATAAATTAACAGAGAAAGGTGATAAAGAACTTTTTGTACAGGTTATAAATCCTGAAAATAACTTAATCGGAGACAAAGTTTCTATCAACTTTGATGATGCCATCCTTACTTATAGTGGTCGTAATAAAGTATTCTATGAGAATGATGCACTTGATGTTTGCGTATTAGTGGATGCCGCACAAGGAGAATTAGTAAAAGGTAACTATGTTGTAAACCTTTTCTCTGGACCAAGGATGATTTCTAATACACAATTCGAATTGAAATAATTCTTTCAACTACAATATAGACCGTCATATTTTTAGTAATATGGCGGTTTTTTTGTGCTTTCAATAGAAATTAATTTTGAAGGTCACTAATTAGATAAATTCGATTATTTTTGCGCAATGGCAAAGCAAGAAGATAAATTTAAAAAGGTGATAGCTCATGCAAAAGAGTATGGGTATATTTTTGGTTCGAGCGAAATTTATGATGGACTTAGTGCGGTATATGACTATGGTCAAAACGGAGTAGAACTTAAAAAGAATATTAGAGAATACTGGTGGAAAAGCATGGTAAATATGCACCAAAATATTGTAGGCTTAGACGCTGCTATATTTATGCATCCTACCACGTGGAAAGCATCTGGACATGTAGATGCTTTTAATGATCCTCTCATAGATAATAAAGATTCTAAAAAAAGATATAGGGCAGATGTTCTTATCGAGGATTATGCCGAAAAACTGAATCAAAAAGCTCAAAAAGAAATTGTCAAAGCAAAAAAGCGTTTTGGTGATGATTTTGATGAAGCACAATTCGTATCAACAAATCCTCGAGTAGTAAAGTATCTGTCTGAGAGAGAAGAATTGCTTAAACGTATGGGCTCGTCTTTAGAAAACGAAGATCTTGCAGACGTAAAAGCGTTAATTGAAGAACTAGGAATTGCTGATCCAGAGACCGGATCAAAAAATTGGACAGAAGTACGGCAATTTAACCTGATGTTTGGTACCAAATTGGGAGCTTCGGCAGAAACTGCTACAGATTTATTTTTACGCCCCGAAACGGCTCAGGGAATTTTTGTAAACTTTCTTAATGTTCAGAAAACAGGTCGTATGAAAATACCCTTTGGTATTGCCCAGACCGGAAAAGCGTTTAGAAATGAAATTGTGGCAAGACAGTTTATCTTCAGAATGCGAGAGTTCGAACAAATGGAAATGCAGTTTTTTGTACGACCGGGAGATGAGATGAGATGGTACGAATATTGGAAAGAAACACGGCTAAAATGGCACCATTCCCTGGGGTTAGGAGAAGAGAATTACCGTTTCCATGATCATGATAAATTGGCACATTATGCCAATGCGGCGGCAGATATAGAGTTTAATTTTCCATTTGGCTTTAAAGAATTAGAAGGTATTCATTCTAGAACCGATTTTGACCTTAAAGCACATGAGGAATATTCAGGAAAAAAATTACAATTTTTCGATCCAGAGCTACAGGAAAGCTATGTTCCTTACGTAGTAGAAACATCGGTAGGGTTGGATCGCATGTTCCTGGCTGTTTTCTCTACCGCTTTACAGGATGAAGAATTGGCAGACGGGAGTAGTAGAGTGGTTCTAAAATTACCAGCTGTTGTAGCTCCTGTTAAAGCCGCAATTCTTCCTTTGGTCAAGAAAGACGGCTTGCCAGAAATAGCACAACAAATTGTAGATGATCTTAAATGGAAGTTTAACGTGATATATGATGAAAAAGATGCGATAGGTCGTCGATATAGAAGACAAGATGCCAACGGTACACCTTTTTGTATCACCATAGATCACGATACTCTTAAAGATCAAACAGTAACGATCAGGGATAGGGACACTATGGAACAAAAACGGGTGCCTATTTCAGATTTGAAAACTATCATTTCAGAAAAAACTGATGCAGAATATTGGTTAAAATAATATATAAAACCTTCTGTTTTAAGAACAAAGCTGCCTTGTAAAAATGGGCAGTTTTGTATTTTCATAAGAACAGAATAGTTAATTAAAGATTTATGATTTTTTTGAAAAAATAAAATTCTTTGATATCGATCGTGGTGAATAACTATTCTATTGTTATCATATCTTGAAGTTTAATTGTATTTTAGTCGAAAAGTACAGAGTTTAATTACTCAATAAATGCCCATTTTATGCTGTTGAAAAAGATTTTAGTTTTAGTTTCTATATTCTCTATGGCACTTGGTTTTTCTCAAGTGAAAAAGAAAGAAATAAAAAATGCCAGTTTGATTTCTACCGCAACATATATGAAAAATGTTGAACCGATGGCAGGGAAGAAGTTAATCCCTGGAAAACCAAGAAAAGGTAAGATAAACCCCAGAAGAACAGACGGAAATAAAATAGTACCGGGAAAAGGATCTAAAGGACCAGATCCATTGGTGAAAAGGCAAAAGAGCGCTCAAAGCATAAGAGCTAGTAAAGCCCCTACTTTAATTTTTGAAGCCAATACAAGTACATTTTCCCCATCGGATCCTACAGGGGCTATAGGTCCCAATCATTATGTAAGTGCCAAGAACTTTGAATTTGCGATACGTGATCGCTCAGGAGTCGAGTTAATGGCTTCAGCGTCATTAGAAAATATCTTTCCAGGAGAAAGTCTGGGAGATCCTATCGTATTTTATGATAGTTTTGCAGATCGATTTGTAGTTACTCAATTTTCTAATTCACCTAATGGATTTTTGGTAGCAGTATGCCAAGGTCCAGATCCTGTAAATGATGGTTGGTTTACGTATCGATTTGATACCGGGAGTTTCCCTGATTACACAAAATTTTCAATATGGTCAGATGGGTATTATGTAACCGCAAATAAAGATCAAAACTCATTACAAAATGATGAAGTTGTATTTGTAGTAGAAAGAGAAAAAATGCTGGTGGGTGAAGAAAATGTAAAAATGGTGGGATTCCCACTTCCAGGAGCAAGAATTGGAGGGTTCTACAGTCCGGCATCATTTAATGCCATAGGTAATACACTACCTCCAGATGGCGATGCAAGAATAATCTATTACCAGGATGACGCATGGCAGGGAGTTACTGAAGACGCTCTTAAACTATGGACTATTAATGTAGATTGGATAAATCCAGGTCAATCAACCATCGCTGAATCTGAAGAATTAACGGTGAGCAGTGGAGCTATCAATGCATTTGATTCTACATTTGATGGAGGTTCTTTTGGGAATCTTCCTCAGCCTAATGATGGTCAGGATATTGATGTGTTACAAGGAGCGGTAATGTATGCCACTAATTACAGAAGATTTTGTGATTACAATGCCGTAGTGCTTAATTTTCCGGTAGATATTGATGACAGACAGGATTCTGACAATGTTTCTGGAATTAGATGGTACGAGTTACGACAGAATGGAGATGGACAACCTTGGACGGTCTTTCAGGAAGGGACCTATACTTCTACAGATGGCAAAAGTGCATGGTGTGCCAGTATGGCAATGGACGTTTTTGGTAATATTGGTATGGGTTATTCTACGATGGGCACGACGACCAATTTAGCCACAGAAGATAGTTTTGTGTCGATTCGCTATACGGGTAGGTTGGTCGATGACCCTTTAGGCACTATGACGTTTCCCGAAGAGACTATTGCCATTGGTACTGCAATCAATAATACAGATCAAAATAGATATGGTGATTATGCCCAGTTGAGCGTAGATCCGTTAGATGACCAAACCTTTTGGCATATCGCAGAATATTTTGAAGAAACAGGAGATAATGCAAGAAACATTGTTGGAGTTTTTAAAATTGCCAGTAATGTTACCAGTGATGTTGGCGTAATTAAAATAGATACTCCTATAGATGCAGTTTTGACTACAGATGAAACTATTACGGTAACTATCAAAAATTTTGGCTCTTCTACACAAACTGATATTCCTGTGAGTTACTCAATTAATGGGGGAACACCGGTTACCGAGTTATTCGCAGGGCCTTTGAGTGCAGGAAGAACGACTTCTTTTTCTTTTGCTACCCCAGCAGATCTTACAGCAGAGAGATCTTACAATATTACTGCAGAAACTAATTTGACTGGAGATACTACTCCAGAAAATGATTGCTCATCTCGGGATGTAAGAAATTTATTTTCTAATGATGTTGGAGTAACCGACCTGGTTGCGCCACAGGCCAATGGTCAGTTTACTGCCGAAGAAGAAATAACGATTACCATTTTTAATTATGGAGGCTCACCACAATCAAATATTCCTGTTTTTTATTCGCTTAACGAAGGAACTCGTGTTAATGAAGTGTTTACCGGGACGTTGGCATCTCAAGAATCTGCGATATACACGTTTACGACCACAGTAAACCTTCTGGAGTTTGGAGAGTATAGTTTTCAAATAGGTACCTTATTATCCAGTGATGAGGATACCACCAATGATGTTATAACAAGAACTATAGAAAACGCAATTTGCGCACCTACATCTGATTGTGCTCAGTTTGGAGACGGGATAACTTCGTTCCAACTGGCAAATGTTACCAATTCACCAATAAACTGTAATACGGGATATGAAGATTTTACAAATGATTTCATAATACAGCTTAACAGGTCAGAGGAATATACCCTAACTGTTCAATCTGGATTTGCAGATGAGAATGAGTCTGAGCAATTTTCTGTCTGGATAGATTTTGATGATGATAATATATTTGAAGTATCAGAATTAGTATTAAACAGTCAAGTTATTACAGAGATTAATCTAGATCAGAGTTATACATTATCACTAAGCGGAGATGCTACACTGGGTTCGCACTTGTTTAGAATTAGAGCGGGTGATACTAATACAAATAATGGGGCTCTTCTTAATGAACCATGTGGTTCAATGCAATTTGGAACCACACATGATTATACAGTAGAAATAGTCGATGAACCCGTAGGGCCAGACCCCAACATAGTAACTGATTTGATCGTAGTTAGTCAACCTAACAATCAATTTGTAATCACCAAAACAGATTCTAACGCTCCTGTTGAAGAAAGAATTTATATATTTAATATTAGGGGACAAATTGTAGCTTCTAATCTTATAAAAAAAGATGGGAATAATACTTTCACCTACGAATTAGACATGTCTTTTGCCAGGTCGGGTATTTATTTTGCCAGACTTGGTAATAGTAAAAGGAATGTGGTAGGGTTTGGCGTGCTATAGATTTATTTAGAACGTTTGTTTATTTCATTAATGGAAACAGGACGGGCTTCGCTACACCTGCTGGGCATTCTAAGACTGGAAAATTTTACCCAAACTTGTTCAGGTATCTGACCGTCTTTGAAAAATTCACTAAGATTAATGGGGTCCAGCTTGTCTTGATATTCTTCGACAGTGAGAATGTAAGGGCAATCTTTTGATTTGCTTATCGTGATGGTGCCTTTGCTAAATCCTTTTTCAATCATTTCTTTTTCATCTATTTGCTGTACATCAGCTTTTGCTTCAGCCGTATTTGTAGTTTTTGTTTCTTTTGTTGTGGCACAGGTATACAGGCTAAGCATGGTAAATAGGTACGCTATTTTAAGCATGATCTTCATGATTTGTGGTTGTTTTTATAAAGATAGAGGTTTTAGCCTAATTAGTTTGTAACACCCAAAAGTTTATGATGTATTTAGACAATGGAATAACAGTAAATTTTATTTTTACTAAAAATTTAAATTGATACTTCATGAAAATTATTTCCTATAACGTAAACGGAATTAGAGCGGCACTTAATAAAGGATTTTTAGAGTGGTTACAACAAGCAGATCCCGATGTGATTTGCCTTCAGGAAATAAAAGCCAACAAAGACCAATTGGATCTTGATGTGTTTGCCGAAGCTGGATATCCTCATAATTATTGGTATAGTGCCCAGAAAAAGGGATATAGCGGAGTAGCAATTTTATCTAAAACTGCTCCTGATCATATTGAATATGGTACCGGGATCGAATATATGGACCATGAGGGACGTAACCTTAGGGCAGATTTTAATGGAGTTTCAATAATGAGCCTGTATTTGCCCAGTGGAACTAATATGGATCGATTAGAACATAAGTTAACATATATGGCTGACTTTCAATCGTACATAAATCATTTAAAAAAGAACCATCCAAACCTCGTCATTCTGGGGGATTATAATATATGTCACCAAGCCATCGATATTCACGATCCTGTACGTAATAAAAATGTATCCGGATTTTTACCGGTAGAACGCGAGTGGATCGGTAATTTTATGGATAGTGGATTTATTGATTCGTTTAGACATTTTAATAAGGAACCGCATCATTATTCCTGGTGGAGCTACCGGGCTAATGCCAGGGCAAACAATAAAGGATGGCGTTTAGATTATGGGATGGTCGCCAAACCTCTACAAGAAAAATTGAAAAGAGCCGTTATCTTATCAGAGGCAAAACATAGTGATCATTGTCCGATTGTAGTAGAATTAGAACTATAATTTTTCGCTTTTCTATTACTTTACGTCGAAAGGTAGACAAAAAACATCTCAACTACGCTCGATGTTACAGGAGAGTAGTAGTGAGAGTCAAAAAAAGAAGTATAGAATTATTTGTAGTATATAAAACCCCATAAAATGATTAAAAAAGTTGTATTCATTATCGTCATTGGTTTACTTATGACTTCGTGTGTGACGTCTAAAGTTTATAAAGATTTAGAAAATAAGTATGCCAATCTGAAACGAGAAAATCGTAAAATGGAAGACGAATTAGCGGCACTGGAGAAACAAAACAGGGCCGATAAAAAGTCAATAGACGAGCTTAGCACACAGTACGAAAAAACAAAGGCCGAAAGAGACGAGTTGCAACGTAACTATGAAGCTGCTCAAGCCAATTATGAAAACCTGAAACGATCGTATGACGCTTTAGAAAAAAACAGCTCTGCTGCCATTGCTGCTAATAGCAAAAAGAACAGAGAATTATTGGCACAACTTGAGGATAAGGAGCGAGCATTGGCTCAAGAGCGTACGCGTTTGGATACACTACAACGAGATTTAGAAGCACGCTCGCAACGAGTTAACGAATTAGAAGGCTTAATTGCCGCCAAAGATGCCAAGATGCAAGCGTTAAAATCTGCAATTTCTAAAGCCTTACGTAATTTTGAAGGCAAGGGCCTTACCGTAGAAGAGCGCGATGGCAAAGTATATATTTCTATGGAAAATAAGTTGCTGTTTGAATCTGGAAGCTGGGCCATAGGAACACAAGGCCGTAAAGCCGTAAAACAATTAGGCAAAGTACTGGCTCAAAATCCTGATATCGCTGTATTAATAGAAGGTCATACCGATGACGATCCCTACCTGGGCAATGCACAGTTATCCGGTAACTGGGATCTGTCGACCAAAAGGGCTACGGCTATTGTCAATATTTTGTTAGAAAATAGTCAAATTGATCCGCAGAATTTAACTGCTGCAGGTAGAGGAGAGTTTGCTCCTGTAGCGAGTAACGACACCAACGAAGGAAAGAGCAAAAACCGACGTATCGAGGTGATTTTGACTCCAAAACTGGACGAAATTTCAAAACTGCTCAACGACATATAATTTGAAGCAGGAGGTAAAAAAAATAGCGGCCAAATGGCCGCTATTTTTACTATATAATCAAATATTTATAAACTGTTAAGAATACTCTCGATTTCTTTTGTATTATCAATTGAGGCATTCTCTTTAACTCGTTTCAGCACATCTAAAAATTTATGTACCACTTTATGGGCTTGCATGGCTTCTAAAGGACCTATTTTTCTTCCTGCCGAAGTCAAAAGAAAATAATCATAGTAGTCAACAGGTACAGAATTATCTTTCTTTTTCTGAATAGAAGTTGTTCCTGTATCTTTAATGATTGAAACAACATTTCCATTGGCAATAACTTTGTCTGTCATTTCAGCGACGTCTTTTGCTAAAGGATATAATTCTTCGTCATAAATTCTGCTCATTTCTTGCCAGGTGACCTGAGCTTGACCTGAGAATCCTGCACATAGCACAAATGCAAGTAGAAATAATTTTTTCATAATGTTTGGGTGTTAAAAAATGTATTAAAAGTTTATAGGTTAATTACACCGGTTATCACAACGTAATAAAACTTTTTTTATTGTTAAAATAACCTTAAAAATCGCCTCAAAATAGGCATTTTATTTGATAAAAACCAAAAAGTGTGCCACGAATTTAGTAAACAAAAATAAAATTCTTAATTATGTAAAGTGAAAATCGTAAAAATAAGGAAGACAGATAACAAAAGGACGTTGCAAGACGTTTATATACCCCAATCAATTTAAAACCATTGAACAAATGAAGAAGCTATCCATTTTTATACTAGTACTGGTATCTGTGTTTAAAGGAATGAGCCAGGAAAGCGAAGAAGAGTACCAGAACGAAGAAGAAATACAAAGTGAAGAAGAGGTGCAAGAGGAAGAACAAGGAGATAACAATTACTTTGATATTTACAACTATTTTAATTTTACCAATGATGAGTATGCTAACGCTACAGATAAGGTAAGTGATATGTATCCTGAAGAACAAGATGAACTCAATAAATTGGTAGTAGAGGTTCAAAAAGATGCTGTATTGAAGGATCGCTTGTTTAGAGAATTGATTGCAAAACCTAATAAAAAAAATCCTTACAAGGGTAAAGACAGCCCGGGATTTGTGTGTATCCTACGCGGTCTTATAGAAAACAAAACGGTTTATAACGAGATTGTAAACAACGGGGGCGCTGAGGATGCAGCCAGAAACGCCGCCGCTCTTGCCGAAAGAACGGTGCGTAGAAAATGCGGCATCTCCAATAAAATGAATAAGGAATAGCAAGTGTTAAGTTTCAAAAAGTTATCGATTACTTAATCTCGTCTCTGCACCTGCGTATACATTCTAAAATTAAACAAAAATTTATCGAAAGTTGCAACCCTTGATATCCTTGAACTAACTTTCCTAAAGAGATAGCATTAGATCCTGCTCCAATACATTTTGATAATCCCACATGGCAGTACTGGACAATAGGATTAGGACTTCTTGGGCTACTGTTCTTAATTTTGTTTTTGGTATCGAAAGAAAGCGTAGTATTCTATTTATGTTTGATTTTATATCTTGATGAGTAATTCAAATACTGCTCAAATTTTTAAAAGCTGGTTAGAAGCTTTTTTGCTGTAACAAAGTATCGCTATCGCTATCTGAAATTAGCCAAAAAATCAACTTCCCTCACTCAAAACTTCCATTCCCTCATTACATATTTCATAGCATATCCTTTAACCTTACTTTTATCATGTACCTATAAAACTGAAAGGATGAACATGTTAATTAAGTTTTAGGTTGGTTAGTTGTTTGAAACGGACATGGCAATGGGGTAGCTATGTCCGTTTTTTTTGATGAGTAGCGTTACTTTTTTATAACCTGAAACACAAAAAGAGCCTCTGGTAGAAGCTCTTTTCGGTTAAATAGGGTAAAGTCAGTCGTACCCCTACTTACTAAATCACACCAATCCTCGTCTAGCATAGAGTATATGGTTTACTTACTATTAGTATTGATAGAAATAATCGTTCCATAGATGTAGTCTTTAATAAGTATCTGTTTATCAATTAATTGAATAATTTTACGCTATGCTATTTTCTTTGTAACTGTAGATAAATCATTCTGGATTGTAGAGATTATACACATTTCTTGGTGCACAATTGCGATTTATTATGATAATTTTTGCAAAGATTTAGAAGGATAGTTTCTACTTTTGAAACCGTTAACCCACTAAAAACCCAGAGTTCAAAAATATGAAGTATACTACCCTACCCAATACCAATATCAAAGTAAGCAAAATATGTCTGGGGACCATGACCTGGGGAGAGCAAAATACTGAAGCAGAAGGGCACCAACAATTAGATTATGCGACAACACAAGGCATAAATTTTATTGATACGGCAGAGCTATATTCGGTTCCTGCTAACAAGGATACTCAGGGAAGTACTGAGAAAATTATAGGAACCTGGCTTAAAAAATCAGGAAAACGAGATGAGGTAGTGATAGCAACAAAAATTGTGGGGCCCCGTGACTTTGTAAAACATATTCGTACAGGTGGATTTACCAAAGCAGAATTTACAGATGCGATTAACAAAAGTTTGCAGCGATTGCAAACAGATTATATTGATCTATATCAACTCCATTGGCCAGAGCGTAACACCAATTTCTTTGGTGTGCGGGGATATCAACATGATGAAGCTGAAAAATGGAACGATAATTTTGCTGAGGTGCTAAGGTACCTTCAGGGTTTTATTAAAGAAGGAAAGATCAGACAAATCGGGGTGTCAAATGAGACTGCTTACGGAGTCATGCGTTATACTGAAGAAGCGCGAAAAGGCGCGCCCAAAATGATTACTGTACAGAATCCATATAATTTGTTGAACCGAAAAGATGAGGTTGGACTTACTGAAGTACTGCATCGCGAAAATGTAGGTCATTTACCGTATTCTCCACTGGGTTTTGGACAGCTTACGGGTAAATATCTTGACGATGCTCCTAAAAATGCGAGAGTAACTTTGTTCCCTCAATTTGCGAGATATCATAATGAGAATTCATTTAAAGCCACAAGAGCCTATAACGAAATTGCCAAAAAACATGGGATTAGTTTAACTCAAATGGCACTGGCATTTGTAAATGATCGTCCGTTTGTGACTAGCAACATTATTGGTGCTACAAGCCTGGAACAGCTTACAGAGAATATCGACAGTATTCATCTTACACTTTCTGATGAGGTTCTAAAAGAGATTGAAGCTGTACACGAGGGTAATCCTAATCCAGCGCCATAAATTATCCAAAGAGATACTCCACAACATCTTCAATTTTGGCAACGAGCTGAATTTTGATTTGAGTGTTTTGAAGCGATATCTTATTATATTTTGAAACAAAGATGGTAGAGAACCCTAGTTTCTCTGCCTCTTGTATGCGTTGTTCTACCTTGGTTACGGGACGAATCTCACCGGCAAGTCCAACTTCTGCTGCAAAACAATAATCTTTTGGTATCGGGATATCTTCGCTAGAGGACAATATAGCAGCCACCACAGCAAGATCTATAGCTGGATCATCTACTGATATTCCCCCGGTAATGTTTAGAAAAACATCCTTTGCTCCTAGCCTGAAACCTGCTCTCTTTTCAAGAACTGCCAGGATCATGTTAAGACGCTTTAGATTGTATCCTGTGGCACTACGTTGTGGTGTGCCATAGACCGCAGTACTTACTAATGCTTGTATTTCTATCATTAGAGGCCGCATACCTTCAAGAGTCGAAGCTATGGCAGTACCGCTTAATTCTTCCTCTTTTTTAGAGATTAGGATCTCGCTGGGGTTATTCACTTCTCGTAGTCCGCTCCCTTGCATCTCATAAATACCCAGTTCAGAAGTCGAGCCAAATCGATTTTTTAAAGCACGCAAGATTCGATATACATGATTACGATCACCCTCAAATTGCAACACAGTATCCACCATGTGTTCCAAAATTTTGGGTCCTGCGATGTTACCATCTTTGGTGATATGACCAATAAGAACTACCGGAGTAGCAGTTTCTTTGGCAAACTTGATTAATTCTGTAGTACATTCTCTAATCTGGGAGATGCTTCCTGCACTGCTCTCGATATAATCGCTGTGTAAGGTTTGTATAGAATCTATAATGACAATGTCTGGTGCTGTTGCTTCAATTTGCCTGAAGATGTTTTGAGTCTTGGTTTCTGTAAGGATAAAGCAATTATCAGTTTTTGATTGTATGCGTTCTGCCCTCATTTTGATTTGCTTCTGACTTTCCTCTCCTGAAACATACAATGTTTTGTAAGGTAATTTCAAGCTGATCTGAAGCAGCAGTGTGCTTTTACCAATACCCGGCTCGCCGCCCAATAAAGTGAGAGAACCAGGAACTAATCCACCACCTAGTACTCTATTGAGTTCTCTATCGTCGGTATTATATCTGGCTTCCTGACTGGTATCAATCTCTGATATTCGTAAAGGTTTGGCAGTTTTTCTTGTTTTTGCAGTAGATGATGCACTTTTCCAATCACTTTTTTCGGCTTTTTGAACCACTTCTTCTGCGATCGTATTCCATTCTTTACAAGATGTACATTGTCCTTGCCACTTGGCATATTGAGCTCCGCAGTTCTGACAGAAAAAAACAGTTTTAGTTTTGGCCATAGATATAACGATGAGGGGTAAAAATACTATTATTTAGCTTAAGTTCCTAGTTACTTTTTAGTAAGCATTTTGGATTCCTTCTCCAAGGGCAAGAAGGCTAGGATGAGAGGATTTTTACATTAAAACCTTCACCTTAATCCTCTTCCCAAAGGGATAGGAAAATCTAATTCTGATAGCAAGGATGATCAATTAACTTAGGTTATTTAGAATAATAAGATGTATAAAAAAAGACCCTTAGAAAGGATCTTTTATATTCTTGGTTTTGAGAACGCTTACCAGCCAAAATCTTCTTTGATTTTATTTACCTTATCAAGCATATAATCTTTGGTTAAAAAAGCAACTTCAGCAAGTTGAAAACCATTTTCATATGATCTCATAGCTTTTTTGGGTTCTCCCGTTTGCTCATAGAACATTGCAAGATAGTAATGTCCCAACATGGTGTCAGGATATTCTTTAATAGCCAGTTTCCCTAATGGCTCTAATTCTTCCCATCTTTCATTTTTTTCTATTGCTGTAGATACTGCTATAAAATCATTAACTCTTATTTGTCTGTTTATACCATATAATTTTTCAGTGGTACGATACATATCCACCAAATAGTCGTAGGTTGATGTCTCCAAAGGTAATAGCACTTCTTTATATGTTTTTTTGCTTATTGGTCGGTACATTTCGAACATAGCTTCAAGAGCTTTAGGAATTCCTCTTCCCACCAGGGTATAATGAGAAGATTCATCAAAATCATCAAAGAAATAGTGAATATTAGGATTATCTACAGCTTGCATTTTTTCATTGAGCTCCCTAACCTGCTTCTTAATACCTTCGGCATCATTGGTTGCAGTAGCAAGATAATACCAAATGTCTGAAGAAGAAGCTAATTTGCTAGTAATACGATCTGCCATAGGAGGCGCTAATTCTGGACTCAAACAAATATACCCTTGAAAAATAGGATTATCCTTAAATAAGAAATAATTTATAAAGTTAGCTGTGTAATCATGACCAACGATAATTTTTAATTGTGCCGTGCGATAAGTTTGATTAAGATAAGGAACGAGTTCCTGGCCAATGAATTCGAAAAACTCTGCACCCTTTAGGGTAGGTAAAAATTCTGCACTATCATACTCACCATCGCCTTCTCTCGTTTTTCTTTGGTTTATTCCAACAACAATAGATTCTGGCATGTCTTCCCAATAAGAGAAGTAATCAACATTTCCTGCAACGGGTTCGAATAAATAATCCCCATCTAATACAATGATTAATGGATATGTTTTCTTTTCATTTTTCTTATAGTTACGAGGCAGTTGAATTTTTAATTCTCTGCTTTGATCTAATTTTATAGATCTGAAGGACTCATAGATTACCTGACTGTAAGAAGAGACAACAAAAATACAAGCTATTAAAAGAGTTATACTTTTTTTCATAAGTAATTAGGATTACGGTTAAGCAAGGGACAATATATAAATTATTTCCTTATTTCTATCTGTTTACAATCGGCAGAAACAAAAAGGATAACGCACCAACAATAATATTTATTGCGGTTTGCGACCCCCATAAGATCCATCCAAAAGCTTCACCGGCTGGTTTTTCAACATCGAACAATAATAAAATAGCTGCTATTGCTATTGGAAATGCCCCTATACCACCATTGGTGGTAGACATAGCAATTGATCCGGCTATAAATGTTGCCAGAATCGGTCCGATGGTAAGTGATGCTGTTTCCGGAACAGTAAACTTAACAACATAAAACATTCCAACATATAGCGTCCAGATGAGTAAAGTGTGAAAAACAAAAGCTCCTTTCTGTTTTATTTTAGAAATACTTTTAATTCCTTCTAAAATGCCATATCCAAAATCACGTATTTTAATTAAAAACGAATTTTGCGTGGTTTTTAGAATCTTTAAGAAGATAATTCCTAATAAAATTAAAACTATAAAAGCTCCAAGAATAATAAATTTACCTGTAATTTTCTCTTCTAGATAGAAAAATAGGTCTTTTGATTGAAAGAGTAAGGTAATGCCGATAATAAGTAAAAGCATTACGAGGTCTATCACTCTTTCTGATATAATGGTGCCAAAAGCCTTTTTAAACGGTATATTTTCATAAGTTGATATCGTTCCTCCACGAAGAATTTCTCCAGATCTTGGAATCCCTAAATTCGCTAAATATCCAACCATAACAGCCATAAAACTATTTGATAGTTTCGCAGAGTATCCTATAGGCTGCAATAAAAAATTCCATCTGTAAGCTCTGGAGAGGTGCGATAAAATTCCCATGATCAAGGATAGAATAATCCATTTTGGATCTGCTTGTGAAATATACTCAAGGGTTTTTTGTCGCTCTTCTGGAGTGGCAGACGCTATAGAATACCAAATTAAAAAAACTCCCAACGCAAGTGGGAGTATTATTTTTAAAATTTTGACAAGCCTAGGGTTCACACTTCTACTGTAATAAGTTGTTTTCCTCATTAGGGAAGAGGAGTTTTGGTTTAAAGTTTTTAGCAGCTTCAATATCCATCATGGCATAAGTAATTAGAATGAGAACATCTCCTTTTGCTACTTTTCTTGCTGCAGCGCCATTTAGAGTGATTTCACCACTATTTCTCGGACCAGGAATCGCATACGTTTCCAATCTTTCTCCGTTATTATTATTAACGATCTGTACTTTTTCTCCTTCAATGATATTGGCAGCGTCCATTAAATCTTCGTCGATAGTTATGCTACCTATATAATTTAGGTCTGCTCCGGTCACTTTTACGCGATGAATTTTTGATTTTACTACGTGTACAAACATGTTACAAAGTTAGTTATTTTTAGTTTAGGGCAATGTTATCAATAAGTCTAATTTTACCTGCAAATACTGCAATAAATGCTCGATATTTAGTGTCTTTTTGTTTTCGCTTTACAGATTTCAAGTCAGATGTCTTGGCAATTTCGAAATATTCCAATTTTAAGATTTCATTGTTTTTAAATTGTACTGAAACCCATTCGTTTAATTCTGTAACACTTTTTGTGCCAAATTTCTTCTTAACTTGACTTAATGTATTGTAGATCAAAGGAGAAGCTTCTAGTTGTTCTTTGTCAAGTCTTTTGTTTCTTGAGCTTAATGCCAGTCCGCTCTCTTCTCTAAAGATGGGACAACCTACCACCTGTACTGACATTTTTTCAATTTCTACCAGTTTTTTAACGATCTGCAATTGCTGAAAATCTTTCTCTCCAAAATAAGCTTTGGTTGGAGAAACGATATCAAACAAATGTTTTAATACCGTTCCTACTCCATTAAAATGACCTGGTCTGAATTTACCTTCCATCTCATTTTCCAGTCCTTCAAAATTGTAATTTGTAGATTGCATTTTATCTCCGTAAACTTCTTTTGGTGTAGGTGTGAACACAATAATATTAGTTGACACTTGGGATAAAAGCGTGATATCAGATTCTAAAGTGCGCGGGTAATTTACCAAATCTTCAGAATTGTTAAACTGTGTAGGATTAATGAAGATACTAACGATTACTTCTTCATTTTCTTTTACAGCGCGCTCTACCAATGCAATATGTCCCTGGTGCAAAGCTCCCATGGTGGGTACAAACCCAATGGTTTTTTGCTCTTTTAAAAGAGTTGCAACACTAGAGACTATGTCTCGTCTTTTTTCGTATACATGCATTGGTCTAAAACTTAAAGGGGTGCAAAAATAAGATATTACTGGCAGACTGCATAAATTTTCGTAATTTTGCAAAATTAATTCCAAAAAGGAAGACGATAAAAGTATCGATTATATGAAAGATAAGAGGATATTGTATGTATCATCAGAAGTAATACCTTACCTGCCAGAGACCGAAATCTCATCTATGTCTTTTGAAGCACCAAGAATGGTGAATAGCAAAGGCGGTCAAATTAGAATTTTTATGCCTAGATATGGCAATATTAATGAAAGAAGGCATCAGTTGCACGAAGTGATTCGCCTGTCGGGTATGAACCTAGTTATTAACGATTTAGATATGCCACTTATTATTAAGGTAGCTTCGATCCCAAAAGAACGTATGCAGGTATATTTTATAGATAATGAGGATTACTTTAAGAGAAAAGCGACATTGACAGATGAGGATGGAAATTTATTTCCTGATAATGATGAACGAGCGATATTTTTTGCCAAAGGCGTTATTGAAACTGTGAAAAAATTGAATTGGTCGCCAGATGTAATTCATGTTCATGGTTGGTTAGCTTCTCTTTTGCCATTGTATCTAAAAAACTATTATGCTAATGAGCCACTTTTTGGTCATAGCAAAATTGTTACTTCGGTATATGATCATGGATATGAGGGAACGCTCGATAGTAAAATGATGGAAAAAGTGAAGTTTGATGGGATTGATGAAGGTAAAATTAGTGATTTGGCTTCCCCAACCTACAGTAATGTCATGAAGGTGGCAATAGATAACTCTGATGCTATTATTGTGGGATCAGAAAACATTCCTGATGAGCTTACAGAGCATTTAAAAACTATAGATCAACCAGTATTAGAATATAAAAAACCAGATGAATTTGCGGATGCCTATGAGGCCTTTTATCAAACAGAGGTACTAGTGTAAGCAGAACTAATTATTTATGAAATTGATGAACATTTTGACTAAAATAACAACTTTGTTAGTTGTTATTTTTACTTTTTTGTCCTGTGACGATGATTTTAACTCGGTTGGTAGCGAGATTATAGGAGATGTTAATTTTCGAGACAGTCTTTACACATCTGTACCGGTTGCTTATAGTAAAAGGTTTGAAAAAGTCCAAACCAATAACTTGATTAGCGGTTCGCAGGGTAATCAACTTACTTTCCATGCTAATTTGCTAGGTGTTTATAACGATCCAGTATATGGGAAGTCTGTATATAGTATTTTATCCCAGTTACAACCAGAGCGATTTGATCCTGATTTTGGGGACAATGCAGTTTTGGATAGTGTGGTTCTAAGCATACCTTATTTGAGCACACCTATAGGTACTGAACAAGTTGAAGTTGCATTGGATGATAACACTATTGTCACAGAGTTGGCCACATCTTATAGATTAGATTCAACTTATCAGAGTCCCCCGTTTAGATTATCAATTTACCAATCTAATTATTTTTTAAGGGATTTTGATCCTTCTAACACAGAAAGGCAAATTTATTATTCTAACGATATTGAGACAACTTTTGGAGCAGAAGTTGAAGATACACTACTGTACTCCGATAATACTTTTGTTCCATCACCCAAAGAGTTCATTTTAATTAAACCAGATGGACCTGATAATAATGAAGTTAGAGATAGAGAAAGAATATCCCCAAGATTAAGATTAGTTTTTTTTGATGACCCTAATCTCCCAAATGAAAATGACCCAGGGGAAAAAATTAGAGAAAGATTTGAAAACTTATTTTTAGATAAAGAGGGGAGCATTGAACTGAGCAATGCAAGTAACTTCAATAATTATTTTAGAGGGATTTATCTCAAGGCTGAACCAATTAATGATTTGGGTAATTTATTATACATAAACTTAAGAGAAGCAAGTATAACGTTACACTACAGCTTTGATAAAATTGATGGACAAGATGAAGATGGAGACGACGATACAGAAGATATAGTGCGAGATCAGGACGATCTAGAATTGGCTTTTGGTAATACTATAATAAATGGAATCGAAACTGATTTAAACCTGGACATTGCTGAAGAATTGAAAAATGAAAATCAAGATCAACTTAATGGTGAAGAAAACCTTTATTTGAAAGGAGGAGATGGCTCAATTGCAGTAATAGATCTATTTAATGGTTTAGTTATTAATGAAAATGGAGAAGAGGAGAGTGAGCTTGATTTCTTAAAAAGACAAAACTGGTTGATTAATGACGCAAGTCTTAAATTTTATATTAATCAGGATTTAATAACTTCTGGAGATGTAGAACCTGAAAGAATTTATATCTTTAATATGGAAACAGGTGGAGTTTTGGGAGATTATAGATTGGATGTCAGCTTTCAATTAGATAATGCTAGTAATCCTGTAAATTCAATTCTAAACCACTTAGGAAGAATCACTAGAGATTCAGATGATGTGGGAGAGTTCTATAGAATAAGAATAACACAACATATAATCGATCTTCTTAATGGAGATATAGACAATATTAAATTAGGAGTGTCTGTTTCTCAAAATGTTAACATAACAACAAATGCTCTTGGAGATACTTCAGTTGCTAATGATGAGATTATCCCTACCTCATCAATAATTTCCCATGAAGGGACGATTCTTTATGGAAATTTACCAAGTGTTCCCGAATCAAAGCGATTAAAACTTGAGATTTTTTATACAGAATCAAAAGACAACTAATTAATAAACGTACATAAAACTATAGCGATGTGTGGAATAGTAGGATATATAGGGCATAGAGAAGCTTATCCAATTGTCTTAAAAGGATTAAAAAGATTAGAATACAGAGGGTATGATTCTGCAGGGATTGCTCTTTATGATGGAACTGATATCAAATTATCTAAAACCAAAGGGAAAGTTGCAGATCTTGAAGAACGATTAATTAGCGAAATTCCTACTAATGGAAATATAGGTATAGGACATACAAGATGGGCTACTCACGGGATTCCTAACGATGTGAATTCTCACCCACATTATTCAAATTCTGGAAATCTGGTTATTATACACAATGGAATCATCGAGAATTATGAATCTCTTAGAAAAGAATTGCTTAAAAGAGGATATACGTTTACTTCTGAAACAGACACCGAAGTACTGGTAAATTTGATTGAAGATGTTAAGAATAAAGAAAATGTGAAGCTGGGAAAAGCAGTTCAAATAGCCCTCAACCAGACTATTGGTGCATATGCAATTGCAGTTTTTGATAAAGAAAAACCAGATGAGATTGTAGTCGCCAGATTAGGTAGTCCTTTGGCTATAGGTGTTGGTGAAGATGAATTCTTTGTAGCTTCAGATGCTTCTCCATTTCTAGAGTATACTAACAATGCAATTTACCTTGAAGATGGTGAGATGGCAATCATAAGAAGAAATAAAGGTGTTAAAGTAAGGAAGATAAAAGATGATGAATTAGTTGATCCGTATGTTCAAGAACTGCAAATTAATCTGGAACAAATAGAAAAAGGAGGATACGATCATTTTATGCTCAAAGAAATATACGAACAACCTAGTGCTATAAGTGATACTTTTAGAGGAAGAATGAGAGTTTCTGAGGGAATCATTAAGATGGCAGGTATTGATGATAATTTGGCTAAACTTCTTAACGCTAAAAGAATTATTATCATAGCATGTGGTACTTCATGGCACGCAGGTTTGGTAGCAGAATATATTTTTGAAGAATTGGTTCGTTTGCCTGTTGAAGTAGAATACGCATCAGAATTTAGGTATAGAAATCCGGTAATCCACCAGGATGATGTGGTAATCGCCATATCGCAAAGTGGTGAGACAGCAGATACAATGGCCGCTATTAAATTAGCTAAAGAAAAAGGAGCTTTTGTTTTTGGTGTGTGTAATGTTGTTGGTTCTTCTATTTCAAGAGAGACACATGCTGGTGCATATACCCATGCTGGACCTGAGATTGGAGTGGCTTCTACCAAGGCATTTACAACACAGATTACCATCCTTTCTCTTATTGCACTTAAACTGGCAGAACGAAAAGGGACTATATCCAATAGTGACTTTCATTACTACTTACAGGAGCTTGAAAGAATTCCGGAAAAAGTAAAAGTAGCATTAGAATCTGATAATCATATTAAGCATATAGCTGATACCTATAAGAATGCGAGAAATTTTCTCTATTTAGGTAGGGGATATAACTTTCCGGTTGCGCTAGAGGGTGCATTAAAACTTAAGGAGATTTCTTATATTCATGCAGAGGGATATCCCGCTGCAGAGATGAAGCATGGGCCAATAGCCTTAATTGATGATCAAATGCCAGTTGTTGTTATTGCTACAAAAAAGGGTCATTATGACAAAGTAGTAAGTAATATTCAGGAAATCAAATCGAGAAAAGGAAAAATTATAGGAATAGTTACTGAAGGAGATTCTACGGTAAAAGAATTAGCAGATCATGTTATAGAAATACCAGAAACTGAGGAATTCTTGACGCCGTTGCTCACGACAATACCATTACAATTATTGTCTTATCATATTGCAGTAATGCTAGATAAAAATGTAGATCAGCCTAGAAATTTAGCCAAGTCTGTAACAGTAGAGTAATGATATAATTTTTTCCTTATAAGAGTAAAAGACCATTTTTAAAAATGGTCTTTTTTATTGCTTTTTAAATATAGATATTCAGGAATGAATCCTTTATAAAAATATGGGAACACTTATCCAATCAAATCTAAAGAATTTTTAAAAGATCTTCACGTTTTCTAATTGTTCCTCTGAAAATGACTCTTTTTTTTGATATGAATAACGTTATTGAGAGTTTACTTTTTTTAATTTTTAATAAATAACTCTTTCCTCTTCAGATATAATGGCCGAAGAAACTCATAATTTAAGATTTTTTTAAGTTTATTAACAATTTTTCACAAAAATATCATCGCCGAAAAACAATTTTAACCCGACAAAAAGCATTTTTTTCTTTTTTGTCTAACAAAAAAGTTTACTTTTGCGTCCCAAATTAAATTTTCCTATGTGTGCATAGGAAAAAAACAACTTAATTATAAATTAACTACTTATGAAAAAAATTACGCTAATTTTAATGCTTCTGGGAAGTACCATTAGCATCGCGCAAAATGTAATCGACGGTAGGGTAATTGATGGTTTCGATCAACCAATTCCTGGTGTTAGTATTACAGTAAAAGGAACCTCTACTTCAACCATTTCAGATTTTGATGGAAACTTCTCCTTAACCACCGACAAGAATTATCCCTTTACTTTAGAGGCAAGCAGTATCGGTTTTGATAGCACTACATTTGTGGTTACATCAGAGACAAAAGACATCACAATTGTCTTAGAAGATATTACCTTTCTTGATGAGCTGGTAATTTCTGCATCGAGAGCACCAGAAAGATTATTCGAATCACCTGTTAGTATTGAACGTTTTGGTATTAAAGATATTAAAAACACCCCCGCGGCAGATTTTTATGGAGGTCTTGAAACTTTAAAAGGAGTCGATATCAATACCAATAGTTTGACTTTAAAATCAATAAATACAAGGGGGTTTGCTACGTTTGCTAATACTCGTTTTGTGCAATTAATTGATGGTATGGATAATACCGCCCCGGCGTTGAATTTTGTTTTAGGAAATCTTGTTGGTCTTAGTGAGTTAGATGTGCAAAGTGTAGAACTTCTACCAGGAGCTTCTTCTGCCTTATATGGTGCGAATGCCTTTAATGGTATTTTGTTTATGAACAGCAAAAGTCCGTTTGATTATCAAGGAATCAGTGCTTATACCAAAGGGGGTATTACATCTCAAGAAGCAGCGGGAGATAACGAATTTTATGATGTTGGTATAAGAATGGCTCATGCTTTTTCTGAAAAATTTGCAGCAAAAGCTAATTTCTCTTTCTTAAGAGGTACGGATTGGTTGGCTGCAGATAAGCGCGATTTATCGAATCCTGGCGCAACTAGAGAAACTGACCCTGGATATAATGGATTGAATGTTTATGGTGATGTGGTGGCTCAAACCTTAGATAGAGTTGGTACTCAATTAGCGACAAACATCAATCCGGAGACAGGACAACCGTTTTTAACTCCTGCACAAGCTAGTTTATTGCCAAATACGTTAGTAAGTAGGACTGGATATGCTGAGGCAGATCTTGTTGATAATAGAGCTGAAAGTTTAAAATTTGATGCATCATTACATTACAGGCCATTTGAAAATGATTTTGAGATCATTTTGAATAGCAAATTAGGAAGAGGTACTACGCTTACACAAGATGCAAACAGAACTTCTTTAAGAAACTTCTTTTTGCAGCAGCATAAATTAGAAATAAAAAATGATAATTTTTTCGTAAGAGGATACGTAACAGCAGAGGATGCCGGAGATTCTTATGATATACGATTTACGGGTATCAATGTTAATAGAGCTTGGAAAAGTGACAACCAATGGTTTGCTGAATACGCTGGAGCTTACCTAGCAGCATTCGGACAAACTGGATCCGAGGAACAATCTCACATAGTAGCAAGACAAGTTGCAGATACAGGTAGATTAATTTCTGGTACTCCAGAATTCCAACAGGCATTTAATGCTGTAACAAGTAATCCAGATCTTGCAGAAGGATCTAAATTTACAGATAAATCAGAATTCAGGCATGCTGATGCAAATTATAACTTCAGCCATTTAACAGGAAATTTTGCAGATATCCAAGTGGGTGGATCTTTTAGAGAATATGAGTTAAACTCTTCAGGAACTATATTTACAGATTTCGATGGTCCTATAACATATTCTGAATATGGAGTTTATTCTCAAGTTCAAAAGAAATTATTAGATGACAGATTAAAAATTACAGGATCTGTGCGTTATGACAAATCACAGTTATTTGACGGTAACTTCTCTCCACGATTTTCTGTAGGATATACTTTGGGAGCAAATAGAAATCGTAATGTTCGTGCTTCTATACAAACAGGATTTAGAAATCCTACTACCCAAGATTTATATATCGGCTTAGATGTGGGAGCAAATGCTTTAATCGGTTCTGCTCCTGATAACCTTGATAGATATGTAATAACAGACCCATCGGGTAATACAATTACAGGTAGAGATGCTTATGAAAATTCATATTCTGCTCGTTCTGTGGCTGAAGGTAATCCCACAGTGGCAAATATTGATATCGTAAAACCAGAGAAAATTACTGCTTATGAAATAGGATACCGTGCGCAATTTGGTTCTGTTATTTTAGATGGTAGTATATATTATAACCAATACGAAGACTTTATTGCTAACGAAGAAGTAATAGTTCCGGGAGAAGGTAATGTAAATGGTACACCTGCAGAACAACAATTAGCTAGAGAAGCTGCTCAAGATATTCAAAGAAGAAAAATCTTTACGGCTTCTACAAACTCTGATGTTGATATCAACTCTTATGGTTTTGTAGGAGGTATTACGGCCCAAGTAAAAGGTTTTGATCTTGGTGTAAACTATACATTTGCAGAACAAGATTTTGATCAAGAGAAAGATCCAGATTTTAGAAGTAACTTCAACACACCAAAACATAAGGTAAAAGCTACTATTGGTAAGAACGATGTATTTAAAAACTTTGGATTCAATGCCAATGCAATATGGAGCGATGACTATTTATGGGAATCAGATTTTGGTACAGGAGAGATTCCTTCATATACAGTGATTAATGCACAGATTAATTATACGATTCCGGCTCTAAAATCTAGATTGCAAATAGGAGCAAACAATATTACAGGAGATGAATACTATACTGCAATTGGTTCTGGTTTTATCGGTGCTCAATATTATGTAGGATTGACGATAAATAACCTTTAGAAAAGGTATTATTACTTAAGAAAAGTAAATTTATATTAAAAAACTCATCTGATTTTTTTCAGATGAGTTTTTAGTTTTTTTAGGATTAAGAATTAGCGCAAAGTAATTTTACAGATAGTGCAAATAAAAGTTTTTTTCAAAGAAATAAACAAAGCTTTAACGATTTTATTAAAAAATTCCTAAAAAAACGTATATTGTTCTTGTAACTATAAAATTTCAGGGGTATGAGAACAATTACTTTAGCAATAATGCTGATGTTAAGCATCGTTGCTACTGCGCAAACAACAATTAAGGGAACGGTCTTAGACGACAATGATCAACCGATCCCCGGGGCTAATATTAAACTTCAGGGTTCGGCTGTAGGTACAGTAACAGATTTTGATGGATTCTTTACACTTACCGTAGAACAATCTCCGCCTTTTACTATAATAGTAAGTAGCGTAGGTTTTGAAGAAAACTCTACTGTGATTACTTCACAATCTGAAGAGGTGACAATTACACTTAAGGAAGGTACAGAACTGGATGAGGTAATTATTTCAGCTTCCAGAACACCAGAAAGAATATTTGAATCTCCGGTTACAGTAGAGCGTTTTGGGATAAAACAGATCAAAAACACACCTTCTGCAGATTTTTATGGTGGTTTAGAAAACCTTAAAGGAGTAGATATTAATACTAACAGTCTAACATTCAAATCTATAAACACCAGAGGTTTTGCTAGCTTTGCAAACACAAGATTCATGCAACTTATTGATGGAATGGACAACTCTGCGCCTTCCCTAAACTTTCCTTTAGGTAATCTTTTGGGTATGGTCGAGACAGATGTACAAAGTGTAGAGATTCTTCCAGGAGCTGCATCAGCGCTATACGGAGCGAATGCGTTCAACGGTATTTTATTTATGCGTAGTAAAAATCCTTTTGATCATCAAGGTATAAGCGCTTATATCAAAGGAGGTGTAACCTCTCAAGAAGCTGCCGGTGACAATGACTATAGAGATTTTGGGATACGTGCCGCTCATAAATTCAGTGATAAGTTTGCAGCCAAGGTTAATTTTAGCTATCTAAAAGGGACTGATTGGTTTGCAACAAACGAAGAGGATAGATTTAATAGAGGTCTCACGAGAGCAAATACAGATTATGATGGTATCAATGTTTATGGAGATGAGGTTTCGACCAATATTAGAGAAGCTTCAGGTTTAGGAATTATTCCAGATGTAGAGGTAAGTAGAACAGGGTATAATGAGGTTGATTTAACCAATTACAATGCAGAGAGTGTTAAAGCAGACTGGGGATTATATTTCCGTCCTTGGGCTACAGATTTCGAAATTCAGTACGTAGGAAAAGTTGGCTCTGGTAATACCATTTATCAAGGAGCTAACAGATACAATATTAAAAACTTCTTTCAACAGCAGCATAAATTGGAAGTAAGAAATGATAACTTTTTTGTAAGAGGTTACCTTACCGAAGGCAAAGCAGGTGATTCTTATGACATGGTTTTTACAGGAATTAATATTAACCGGGCCTGGAAAAGCGATGAAGATTGGTTTGGAGATTATATAGCAACGTATGCCGGTATAGAGTTTTCTGGTAATCCACAAGGCTTAACAACGCAGGAAAAACATGATGCGGCAAGAGCAGCAGCAGATACCGGACGTTTGATTCCAGGTACTCCAGAATTTCAGCAAACATTTAATAGAATTGTAAATGACCCTGATTTATCTACAGGTTCACGTTTTCAAGATAATTCTAAAATTTATCATGCAGATGCAAATTATAACTTTAGTCATCTATGGGATGCTGTAGAGATACAAGTTGGTAGCTCTTTCAGAACGTACCGTCTAAATTCATTCGGAACTATTTTCACCGATTTCGATGGTCCTATTGACTATTCAGAATTTGGGGTGTATACTCAAGCTCAAAAACAATTAGAATTAAATGATAATGTAGAATTAAAATTAACAGGATCTATACGATACGACAAGTCTGAATTGTTTGATGGATTTTTCTCTCCGAGAATTTCAGCTGGTTTTACATTTAACGAAAACCACAACTTTAGAGCGTCTTTCCAAACAGGATTTAGAAACCCAACAACCCAAGATTTATACATTGGCTTAGATGTTGGTCGAGCTATATTAATTGGTAGTGCTTCTGATAATCCGGATAGGTTTTCTAGAACTTATGATGTAAGTGATGACGGGCAAGGATTAGGGCAGCCTTCACAAATAACTCAGACAGGTGCTGCTGCTTATTCTAATTCTTATTTGTTAAGTTCTGTTCGAGCTTTTGCCGAGTCTGAAAATCCTGCAGATTTACAAATAGGAAACTCTTCTCTAGCAAAACCAGAGCAGGTTACCTCTTTCGAAGTTGGTTACCGTGGTAAAGTAGAACAGTTTATTATTGATGCATCTGCCTATTATAATCAGTATCAAGACTTCTTGGCTAACGAAACCGTAGTTGCACCGTTTTATGGTACCGCAGGAGACAATTCTCTTTCATTAGCAGCTTTGGCAAACGATGATTTTCAGCCCTATCAGACCTATACAAATTCAGATGCGGACATAAATTCGTATGGAGCAGCTGTTCAAGTGTCCACAAAAATATTCAACGGTTTTGATCTGGATGCCAACTACACTTGGGCGAGATTGGATTTTGACGTTAATGAAAATCCGGATTTTAGAACTCAGTTTAACACACCAGAACATAAAGTGAAAGTCTCTTTTGGTAAGACAGATCTATTTGAAAATTTTGGATTTAATACATCTTGGAGATGGAGCGATAACTTCTTCTGGGAAGCTTCCTTTGGTGATGGCGAAGTTCCTGCTTATCATGTAGTTGATGCACAGATTAATTATACGATTCCTAGTTTGAAATCTTCATTTAAGTTAGGTGCTACCAACTTATTGCAGGACGAATACTTTACAGCATTTGGTACGGGATTCATTGGTTCCCAGTATTATTTATCCTGGACCATCAATAACTTATAATATCGAAATTAGAAATTATCATGAAAAATTTTAAATATATAACTTTATCTCTTCTTATTGTTGGATTTATTTCCTGTGAGAACGACACTTTAGACGACTTAAGAGCCAGAGGTCAGGAAGAGCCTATAGTGCTTGAAGCTTTTGCACAGGGAAGCGCAGATTTTTCTACGTTTGTATCCATAGGAAACTCATTAACTGCAGGTTTTGCAGACGGCGCACTTTATAAAATTGCTCAAGAAAATTCTACACCTGCTATAGTGGCACGACAATTTGCAGCTTTAGGAAACGGAGGAACGTTTACACAACCACTAATGAATGACAATGTTGGTGGTTTATTAGCCGGAGGAACTCAGCTCTCTGGTTTTGGTCCAAGATTAGCTCTAAATCTGGATCCAAATCTGCCAAGACCGACTCCCGTTCCTTTACAAGCATTAGCACCTTCTGCAGTGTCAACTACAGATATTGTTTTAAACAACCCCACTGGGCCATTCAACAATCTAGGAGTGCCTGGTGCCAAAAGTTTTCATTTATTGGCTTCTGGCTATGGAAATTTAAACGGTATTTTTGCAGATCCACCTACTGCTAACCCATATTTTGTAAGAATGACCGGTACAACGCCTAACTCAAGCGTATTAGAATTGGCCATTGCGCAGCAACCCTCATTTATTTCATTATGGATAGGCAATAATGATGTTTTGGGCTATGCGCTCTCTGGCGGTGATGGTACTGACCCAATAACGCCACTGGCTGGAGGTCCTGGTGTTGGTTTTGAAGCTACCTACCAAGCGCTTGTAGGATCGTTAACTACTAATATTTCAGGAGTTCAAGGTATACTAGGCAATATTCCTAACGTAACCGCGATACCTCATTTTACAACGGTTCCCTTCGCTCCATTAGATCCAACTAATCCAAGCTTTGGTCCACTTATTCCAACGTTAAATGCACAATTTGCCGCGCTTAATCAAGTATTTACTGCTCTGGGTGTTCCCGAAAGATCAATTACCTTTAATGCCGGAGCTGCCAGTGCAGTTGTTATAAAAGATGAATCTTTAGATGACTTGTCTATGCAAATATCTGGAGCGCTACAAGCTGGTGGACTAGATGCAGGAACCGCTGCTGTTTTTGGTTTCTTATATGGACAGGCAAGACAAGCTAATAAAAACGATTTGTTAGTCTTACCAAGTTCGTCAATAATTGGACAAGTAAACACCAATGCGGAGGCAACTCTTACTGGTTTAGGTCTTCCTGTTGAAACTGCTGGTCAATTGGCTGTAAATGGTGTTACTTTCCCTTTAGAAGATAAGTGGGTGCTTTTACCTTCAGAGCAAGAGGAAATAGAGACCGCAACCATCGCTTTTAATACTGTTATAGAAACTGCTGCATCAGCAAATGGCTTTGCACTCTTTAACGCCAATACTTTGTTAGATCAAGTAGCTTCAACTGGTGTCGAAACAAGTGGGGTAATTATAACATCAGATTTAGTAACTGGTGGTGCTTTTTCATTAGACGGGGTTCATCCTACTTCAAGAGGTTATGCATTAATTGCTAATGAGATGCTAAAAGCTATTGATGCTACTTATGGTTCAAACTTCGAAGCATCTGGAAATTTGGTAGATGTTTCAGCCTATAACACCAATTATTCACCTTCATTACTTGAATGATTAAACTCAGGTAAAAATAGAAATCTAACCCGCTTTTAATAATTCAAGCGGGTTTTTTTATGATGATTTCTTAAATTCTAAAGTTAAAATTTAATCTCAATCGTTAGAAAATGAACGAATAATAAAACTGGGAACGGCATAGCCTTTGCCATGGTGTATATTTCTGTAACTAACGTGAGTTCGGGATAAGAAACTTTAATAATTTATTGTAGAAAAAGCAGAGAATTAGTATATTTAAGTATCTAAC